>CAYWCN010000162.1:0-1769 GCA_964456775.1 uncultured Anaerolinea sp. | reverse complement strand
CCGCCATCACCGCGCAGATCACGATCATCTTCTGATATTCCGCCATGAAGAACAACGCGAACTTCATGCCTGAATATTCGGCGTGATAACCCGCGGTCAATTCCTGTTCCGCTTCCGGCATATCGAACGGAGCGCGGTTCACTTCGGCAAGCGTCGCGATCCAAAAGATGACCGCGCCCACCGGCTGAAGGAACACGAACCACAGCCCCTGTTGTTTTTCCACAACATCAACCATGCTCATCGAATTGGCGAGCAAGATCACGGGGATCAATGAAATACCAAGCGAAAGTTCATACGAGATCATTTGCGCCGTCGAACGCAGGCCGCCGAGCATCGCATACTTGCTGTTCGACGACCAGCCCGCCAGCACGATCCCATACACCGCGATAGACGCGACCGACATGAAATACAACACGCCCACATTGATATCGGCGAGATACAAATTGATCTCGCGCCCGAATAAGTTGATCGAACGTCCGAGCGGAATGACCGCCGCGATGATAATGGAAGGCACCACGGTCAATATCGGCGCGAGGAAGAAAATAAATTTATACGCTTTGGCGGGCGAAAGTTCTTCTTTGAAGATCAACTTGAGCGCGTCGGCGATCGGCTGAAGCAGCCCGAACGGACCCGCGCGGTTCGGTCCCACACGGGTCTGCATGCGAGCCAACCCGCGCCGCTCGAACCACGTGAGCAAAATGAAACCCACCAACAGCATCACGATCAAAATCAATGCTTTGATGAACCATTCCAGCCACAAAGTCCAATCCGTGATCATGCTTTCACCTTCACTGCCACAGGCTCATGGATCGCAATGCCCATCGAACGCGGCACCAGCGCGATGTTCTCGTCAATCGAGTCATCCAACTTCACAACTGCCTGCCCGCTCGCGCCGTTGAAACTGACGTTCACCGTCTGCCCCGCGCGCACGCCAAGTTTCTCCGCCGCATCGGGATGCAAACTCACGCTCGCCTCGCCGATCCGCTGATGCAGCAACTCAGCCGGCATGACGGTCGTGCCGCGATGATAAAGTTTGTTGACCGGCACCGCCAGCAATTCTTTATCTTTCGGATGTGGAACCGCTTCTTTCTGGACCCTCGGGATGCTCACCTTTTCCCCGCGCATCGCCGCCGCCGACAGATGGACGCCCAAGCCGTGTTTGTTTTCGTAGGTCGTGCCGCCGTAATACATATCGCCGCGCCCAACGAGAGGGAATTGCTCGCGCACTTCGGCAAGTTTGGCGTAATCCAATCCTTCGAACGATTTCACAGTTTCAGCCAGCAGATCGAACACCACCGAAGGGGACGTGCCTTCGAGGATGACTCCCATGTTCCGCGCGATCTGCGATGTGATGGCAAAATCGGGTTTCGATTCGCCGGTCACCGGCACGGCGGGATAGAACCTCTGCACGCGCCGCTCGCCGGAAGTGAGCGTCCCTTCGCGTTCGGTGAACGCTTGCGCGGGCAAGACCACATCCGCAATTTCGGTCGTTGCGGTTTCCATCACATCTTGCACCGCCACGAACGCCGCGCCTTCGAGAGCCTTCGCCAATTTCGGGTCATCGCTCACCGGGTCCGCGCCGATGATATACACCGACTTATCTTTCAACGCTTTGGCTAGGTCTTCCTCAACAGTGAAGCCCATCTCCCACGCGCCTTGGTCGTTCGCGCGTTCCCACACGCCGATGAGTCCGTTGTTGGGTTTGCCGGTAAATCCGTTCTCATTCAACAACTTGGCGCAGGCGGTCGCCAAACTTTGCGAGCCAAGCA
>CAYWCN010000161.1:0-2021 GCA_964456775.1 uncultured Anaerolinea sp. | reverse complement strand
CGGTTTTGCAAAAGCGCGATCCGCAAGCGATGATGGCGATCCAAACAGCGGATCATCATATCCGCAACAAGGATCTGTTCAAGTACCTCATCAGTTCGGCGTTCGATGTGGCGGAAAAAAAGTATCTCGTCACGCTGGGAATCACTCCCACGTTTCCATCCACTGGATATGGTTATATTCAACAAGGCGAGCCATTGGATGGCGAATACAAATATCCCGTCTACACTGTGAAGCGATTTAAAGAAAAGCCCGATGAAGTCACCGCGCAACAGTTGCTTCAAAGCGGCGACCATTCATGGAACAGCGGCATGTTCGTTTGGAAAACAAATGTGATTCTCGCCGAAGTTGAGAAGCAAATGCCCGAACTCTTCAAAGTTGTTAGTATGATCTCGTCTGCATGGGATACACCAAAACGCGAGGCTGTGATACAAGAGCATTGGTCGGCGCTGAAAAGCCAGACGATTGACTACGGGATCATGGAACACGCGGAGAAAGTTGCTGTCCTTCCCGCGGGCGGACTCGGTTGGAGCGACGTCGGCGCGTGGGATTCGTTATTCGAAGTGTTGATGCCTGATGCGAATGGGAATGTAGCGGTCAACACCGAACATATCGAAATTGATTCGCATCACACGCTCGTGTATAGCGCAAATAACGGACGCTTGATGGTGACCATTGGTATGGATAACGTGATTGTGGTAGATTCGGGCGACGTGCTATTGGTCTGCAAAGCCGATCAGGCACAGCGCGTGCGTGATGTTGTAGAAAAGTTGAAGAAAGATAAACAGGAGAAATATTTATAATCGTCATTGCGAGGAGGGCGTAGCCCGACGAAGCAATCTCCGTCAACGTGTTGGAGATTGCTTCGGGCGGAAGAGCACCGCCCTCGCAATGACGGTGTAAAGGTTGTGTATGGAAGCCTATTGTATGAAATGCAAGACCAAGCGTGAGATGAAAGACCCTGTCGCGAGTTTCAACGCGAAGGCGTCTCCTGTCACGATTGGAACTTGCTCCGTGTGTGGAACAAAACTATATCGTATGGGAAAGACCGACGCGCACGCGGGACTCGTCCCGCCGCCGAAGCCTGAAAAGGTGGCAAAGGTCGAGAAGCGCGACGGTAAACTCGTCATCGTCGAATCGCCCGCGAAGGCAAAGACCGTCGGTCGCTTCCTCGGCAAGGGATACACGGTCCGCGCGTCGGTGGGGCATGTGCGCGATCTGTTGAAGTCGCAACTTTCGGTGGATGTGGACAATGGCTTCACGCCGAAGTATCGCGTGCCAAACGAGAAAAAAGAAGTTGTTAAAGAGCTCAAGAAGCTGGCGCAAAAAGCCGAAGAAATTTATCTCGCAACCGATCCCGACCGCGAGGGCGAATCCATTTCGTGGCATTTGCTCGAGTCGGCAGAGATCGAACCCGCGCGGACGAAGCGCGTCGTCTTCCACGAGATCACCGAACCCGCCATCAAAGAAGCGTTCTCGCATCCGCGCGACATCAACATGGACTTGGTCAACGCCCAGCAAGCGCGTCGTGTGTTGGATCGTTTGGTCGGCTACAGCATCAGCCCGATCCTCTGGGAAAAGGTGCGCGGTCGCCTGTCGGCGGGACGTGTTCAATCGGTGGCGCTCAGGCTGATCGTCGAGAGAGAACGTGAGATCGAAGCGTTCGTGCCTGTCGAGTACTGGTCCATCCATGGCGAGTTCCAGCCCGAGGGATTGAAATCCAATTTTCTTGCGAAGTTGGCAAAGATTGACGATGCCGATCCCGAACTGCCCAACGAAGAAACGGTCAAGCCGATCCTTGTGGATATGGAGACTGCGGCGTACACGGTGACGAAGGTCAAGCGCGGCGAACGCCGACGTAAGCCTGCTGCGCCGTTCACAACCTCGACCCTGCAACAAGAGGCTTCGCGCAAACTCGGCTTTACCGCCAAACGCACGATGGCGCTTGCGCAGGGATTATATGAAGGGCAAGACGTGGGCAACGGCGGCACGACGGGTCTCATCACGTACATGCGAACCGACTC
>CAYWCN010000160.1:0-2072 GCA_964456775.1 uncultured Anaerolinea sp. | reverse complement strand
TTCGCCGCGCGCTTGTTCGGGGCTGATGTAGGCGGGCGTGCCGATGACTTCGTTGCCGGTGGCAGAGACCACCGACTCGGTCAGTTTCGCCACGCCGAAATCGGAAAGATACGGGTTGTGGCTTCCGTCGAACATCACGTTATCGGGTTTGATATCGCGGTGGATGATCTTGCGCGCGTGCGCGTGATCGAGCGCGGCGGCAAGCCTTTCGATGATCAACGCGGCGTCTTGAAGCGAGAACGGGCCCTTTTGGATCATCTCGGTGAGCGAGCCACCGGACATATACCGCATGACAAAAAAGGGCTGACCGTTGTCTTCGCCCACATCGTAAACCGGCACGATCGCCGGGTGTTCGAGCGACGCGATCAATTTCAATTCGCGTTTGAAGCGCGAGCGGGTGATCAGGTTGTGCATCATCTCGGGAGGCAGAACCTTGATCGCCACCTCGCGATTAAAACTCGGGTCGTGAGCGCGATAGACCGTAGCCATCCCGCCCCGCCCGAGTTCCGATTTGATCTTGTACCTGCCAATCCTGTCGGGGGACATATGGCGCAAGTATATCAAAATTGAGGCTGTGACAAAAAGTGCAAAAGCCTGTTAAAACTGACAACCCCGCTTCTCCCGACGGGAGGGCTGATTCGGCTTTGGGTTACGGATCTTGAATTTCAGCCGCGCGGAGGGTGTTGCGCATGAGCATGGCGATCGTCATGGGACCCACACCGCCTGGGACAGGCGTGATAAATCCCGCCACTTCTTTCGCCTCATCAAAGTTGACATCCCCCACCAGCCGATAGCCGCTCTTCTTCGTCGCGTCGGGTTTGGAGTTGATCCCCACGTCAATGACCGCCGCGCCGGGCTTGATCCACTCGCCGCGCACGAACTCAGGCTTGCCGATGGCGGCGATCAAGATGTCGGCGCTGCGCACAACGGACGGCAGATCTTTCGTGCGCGAATGACAAACCGTCACGGTCGCGTTGCGCGCGATCAGCAATAACGCGGCGGGCATTCCCACGATGTTCGAGCGACCCAACACAACCGCGTTCGCGCCTTCGATCTGCACGCCTGTTTTTTCAAGCAGATAAATTGATCCGTACGGCGTGCATGGCACGAACAGTGGTTCGCGTCCTTTTTGCGCCAGCCGACCGATGTTGAGGGGCGAGAATCCATCCACATCTTTTTCGATACTGATGAATTGTAAAACTCGTTCTTCATTCAAATGCGATGGCAGGGGAAGTTGCACCAAAATTCCATGCACCGATCTATCGTCGTTCAACGACTTGATGATTCTTTCCAACTCTTCCTGTGAAATGTCGGCGGGCAAGTTCTTGCTGACCGAACCCATCCCCAACTCGGCGCACCCTTTTTGCTTGGACGAAACATACGTTGCCGAATCCACGCGGTCACCGACCAGCACGGTGGCAAGCGTGGGCTTGGATTTTCCTGCGGCGAGTCTCTTTGCCACGTTCGCGGCAACTTCCTCGCGCACCTGGCCTGCGATCATTTTTCCGTCAATGAGTTGTGCGGTCATGGATCATTTCCTCGTTCAAAATTTCGCCTCGCAATTGATTCGATTCGCAATCGGTCAAAACGACGCGGTCAATCTCATTCCAACGCGGCGATTCGGCAAACGCTTGCGCGCGCAGATAATTTTCGGTGAACCCTTCCATCAACCAGCCGCGCTCGCCCATCTCAGAAGTGGATTCCCACAGCACGGACATCGTCTGCCCGATGAATTTTTCGCGGTAGGATTTCGCGGACTCTTCCAACGCGTCATGCAAGATATGATTCCGCTTCTTGCGGACTTCGGGCTGGATCTGCCCCTTCATCTTTGCCGCCCCTGTGCCGGGACGCGGCGAGTACGTGAAGACGTGTCCGCCGGCGAAGTTCATCTCGTTGACAAAATCAAGCGTGTGAGCGAATTCATCATCCGTTTCACCGGGGAAGCCTGCGATGATGTCCGTTGTGATGGCAACGTCTGGAATTATCTCACGCGCGGAATGGACTAACTCACGGAATGAACTCGTCGTGGTGTTGCGGCGCATCCGCTTGAGGGTTGAGTCGCTCCCCGCTTG
>CAYWCN010000159.1:0-2081 GCA_964456775.1 uncultured Anaerolinea sp. | reverse complement strand
CCGCCATTTACAACCTTGAACTCAACGCAAATTGACTTTTGCAAGAGGTCTTATGACTGAACAACAACTTAATCTTCTGTCGTTCTACAAAGGGTGGGATGCCTATCAAAGTCTCTTGATCAAAACTCTTGCGCCGCTTTCATCTGAGGAACTCGCCCTGCGAGCCGCTCCCCATCTGCGCTCTGTCGGTGAAAATGTTGCCCATATCATTAGCGGTCGTGTCGGCAATTTCATGGTTCTGGGCGAAGCAGGGGTTGAGTTGGCTCCTTTAGAGCAATGGGATGTACCGAGCGCGCCGCTGAGAAGCGCCGCCGAACTGGTCAGTGGACTTGAGTCTACCTGGCGGATGATCCAGATATCTCTTGTTCGCTGCACGCCCGCTGATTTGGAAGATGTATTTGTAGATGGGCAAGGCGAGGATGCGCCTCGCTTCACGCGTCAATCAATCATTTGGAGCACCATCAAACATGACTTGCATCATGGCGGCGAAATATCGCTCACGCTTGGCGCGCACAATGTGGATGCGCTCGATCTCTAATCCAATGTCTCAGAGTTATATGAATCAAGCTTCCTCCGTTCTAATTGTGCGCGTGCTAAACTATCTTCAAGGCAAGGTCACGCCCACCGATGAACGACAGTGTCAATCCCAAGGGGGCGCTTCGCAAGGGTTGAGAGAAAACTCGATCTAAAAAGCCCAACGTCTAGCAAAAGACGTTGGGCTTATTCTTTTCAAAGCAATTTTCGCTACCCTCTAAATCTCGCATACGACCCCAACACCCGCAACGCGGACGTGAATTGACTCAACTCATCGAACGCGCGTTGAATCTCCAAATTCTTGCAACAAAATCGGCACATCGCCTGTATTCCTTGTGAACACTTCAAAACCAGAAGGAAACTATGCGACCCGTTGCCAAAATCCCACTTGCGATCCTCGTAATTCTGCTGGCTGGGCTGGCATGTAACAGCCAATCCGCTCCCACCGAAACACAAACGCCATTAACCGTGCTTTCGCCGACATTGCTTGATTGCGTGGCAGGTCTGCCCGACTGCCCACAGATCGAATTTATTGGCGAAACTCCAACCGTTCTGCCAGACGGGACAGAAAGCCCGTTTCGCGGGTATGCCGATCCGACGATTCGACGCGACCCCGCAACAGGGATTCTCTGGATGGCGTACTCCGCGCCGAATCTGTACGCGATCAACAGCAACCGCCCTGTCCCTGGTGTCGAAATTCATCTGGCATCCAGCAAGGACAGCGGCAAAACCTGGGAATATCAAGATGTGTTGTGGGGTGTGTTGCCGATGAATAATCCCACAAATAATGAAGCGGGATATCTCAACCACGAAGTGGCGAACCTCCTCCCCGTTCAAACCGACGCGGGCATCCTCTGGTATGGCATCCGCCTCGATTATTTTCTGCCTGAAAAAGGCGCGTTCAAAAATCGTCCCTTCGACAGTTTTCATCTCGTCATGGCGCAAGCCGACTCACCCGCAGGACTTGCCAGCGCCGAAACCGCCATATTCTCCACCGATCAAACCGCGCTGGAATGGAACGCGGATCTGAATTTGTCAACGCTCTCACCCGACCTTGCCCGCTGTGGTTTGTGGAATGAACCTGCGTTTCATTTTCAAAACGGCGAACTGTTTCTCGTTCTTCGTTGTCTTGTCTTCGGCGCGAACGGCATACCCAACGTGGAGCAAAGCGACCTCGTTGTCTTTGCCGCCAAGCCTGCAAGCAATATCCACGAATTACAATGGCGCTATGTCGGGAAACTTGCAAGCGGCGCAGAAGCCAAAGACCTCGGCGGCGATGGCTTAACTCAGGTTGACCTTGCCCTCGGCGTAGACGGTCAATTGCTTGCGATCGTCACCCCCGATGCGTGGAGCAATGCCGAAAAAGATTTTGTCCACTTTGGGTGTCAGGTCATCGAAGTGGAATCGCTCGACCCTCCTGCCCTGAAGCGGGACTCAAACGGAAATCTTCGCGTGCGCGCAACGATCATCGCATCCGACTCCCCCGTTCTTGGTCCCGCCGCATGCACGTATGATCCCGCCTCCGAAACTGGCATCATCTTCGGCAG
>CAYWCN010000158.1:0-2132 GCA_964456775.1 uncultured Anaerolinea sp. | reverse complement strand
GCATTTGTCCCGCCGCGGCGAGGGCGAGCCAGCCCATCACGAGATAAATCCCCGCGTTCAACCAACGCGGCGCGCGGATGTAGAACACCTTGACGATGATCCCGATCAACGCCAGCGACCAGATGATGGTCAACATGCCCCACTTCCAAAAACCTTCGAAGGCGTTGACGCAAAACGGCGTATACGTCCCTGCGATGAGCAGGTAGATGGCGGCGTGGTCCACTTTGCGAAAAATTTCCAGGGCGCGATCTTTCACGCGCACCATGTGATACGTCGCGCTCGCGGAGAACATGGCGATGAGACTCACGCCGTAAATTGCGAGCGAGATGATCTTCGCGGGCGTGTCCCAGCCGATGATCAACAGCGCGACCAGCCCTCCGAGCGCGAACAACGCGCCCGCCCAGTGGGTGAGACTATTCACAGGTTCCCGAAATACTTTCAACATGCTATCCTTCTTTCTTAACTTTCGTATACAGAACGTCCCGCAGGCGCTGTCCTGAGCCCGCCGAAGGGTTCAATTGAATGAACCGTTTTTTGTGAGAAAACCTGTGGGACGGTGCGTACATGCTACGTCTTCTTTCTAAAATTCAAAACGAATGGCTTATTTCGATTCAATGCCAAGCCAATGAGAGAAACGACCACGCTCCAAAAAAGCCAGACGAGAACGCTCCAATATTCCAAATAATATGACAGATGAACTTTCGCAAGGCGCGGAAAACTTTCGAGGTAGCGCACTTCCACCGATTTGGAACTTGTGCCAGTGTCGCTTGCAAGTTTGTTCACGCGGTCAATTTCATAGATCGTGCTGTTTTGTGTAAGCGGCAAGTATTCAACTTTGTTCCCGTCGCTCGTTTCAAAACTGATCTGAGCGGTGAAACATGTTTTACTGCCGCTGCATTTTGCGATGTTTTCGAGAATCGCTGGAGCCTTGCTCCCAGTAAAGTCGAGGAATAAACTTCCCACCGCGATCACGCAAGTGAATAACAGGATCAGCGTTCCCGCGATCGAAATGAGGATCGTCCAGCGCAATGGTCGTTTCGTTTTTTCTTGCATTCTCTTATCTCTTTTCTGCGATGATGATCAATAAGCGGCTTGATCTTAATTCAACAATTTTTATTTCGGTAGAAAACCCTGCGCGGTCAAAAGGTTCCTTCAATTTTTTCTTGACGATTTCCTCCGATTCGGAGGGAGCCTCGCCTGTGACCTTATACAACCATTCGAGGACTCTGCTCTTCGGCATCGCCACAGGCAGGACGATGAGCCTGCCTCTGTCCATGAGGCATCTTCTAGCCTCTGCCAATGTGCGCGGGTCGAAGATGTATTCCGTTGGAAAGGTCGAGACGATGGTGTCGAACGATCCGCTCGCAAATGGAAGTTGTTGCGCGAGTCCGCGCGTGAGATTCGCGTCACCTTTTGTGTTACGCCGCGCGAGGCGGCCCATCTGAGGCGACTCGTCGATTCCTACGGCGAACCAGCCGTCCCGTCGTAAGAGGCGCTGCAAGTGTCCAGGTCCGTGACCGAGTTCGAGGATGCGAGTCCCTTCGATGAGTGGGAGAATCTCCCGCGTCCAGTCTTTCCAGCGATTGAATGAAACCGTTGCGGCGACGAGGTCGTACGTGAAAGCGAACTCGTGATAGAGAAGTTTGAAGAAAAGACGGAGGAGCGCTTTCATAATAAAACGAGGGCTTGGTTGCGCCAAACCCTCGTCTCATTGTTTCGGTGAAACCTACGCGGCGGCTTCTTCGCCTTCGGACTTTTTGCCTTTGCGAAGCGAGTCGACAGCGGATTTGCCGCGCTCGCGGGCATCTTCGTAGATGGCTTTGCCGCGTTCGCGCGCGGTGTTGTAGGCTTCTGAGCCGCGTTCGCGCACTTGCTTGGCAAGTTCATCGGCGCGGGCGCGGGCTTCGGCGGCGGCGGCTTCGGCGCGGGCGAGCGCTTCTTCGGCTGAAGTTTGCGCGCGGTCGCGCAGTTCAATGGACTTGTCCTTGATCAGCGCGCGGGTCTCTTCGCCGGATTGAGGGGCAAAGAGCAGGGCAACAACTGCGCCGGTGAGTCCACCGACGATGAAGCCTACGAGAAAGGCTCCGAATTCATCACGATCAGACATGGTAACCTCCTTGGGGTTAACGGTT
>CAYWCN010000157.1:0-2153 GCA_964456775.1 uncultured Anaerolinea sp. | reverse complement strand
TGGTCTTCCTTGCGATCATCTTTTTCACCCAGCGGAAAATGAATGCGGTGCAAGGTTGGTCGTCCGCGATGGGGACGGTGCTGGCTTCGTATTTGGAACGCAGGAGTTCAGGCGATAGTGGAACTGTGAATTATCCTGTTGTGCAATATTCGTATCAAGTTGGCGGGCAGATGTATCAAGGCGCAAAGATCGCGCCTGGGATGGCAGTGGGCGGCACAGGCGCGGGACGGGTGATCGCGAAATATCCCGAAGGCGCGCAGGTGATGGTGTTCTACGATCCGAACAATCCCTCCGATGCGGTGTTGGAGAAAAAGGCGCACGCGCAGTGGTTGATGTGGCTATTGCTCGTTGTCTTCGATGTGATGCTGTGCGGAATGATGGTCGCTTTTGGGTTTGCGTTTTGATTTCCCCCTGACTTTATGAAGTATAGCCACTGAGACGCGGAGTCACAGAGAAAGATTTAAAGAGAATTTCTTAGTGTCTCTGTGACTCGGCGGCAAATTACGCAAGGTGATCTATTCAGCCAGTCGTTCTCTTCGCTTTTCTAACAATCGTTGAATGCGATGATGCTTTTCGCGCGAGAGAGGGAATAACCACGCGAGGATGATCGTCCCTGAAAGCATGATCGCTCCGAAGGGCGAAACCAACAAGCGAATCATGTGCAACGCCGAGTCGCTTTGTGTGAATTGGAGCGCGCCCTCAGGAGGGGAAACATAGCCCGACCAGCCCAACGCCTGCAGAGTCAAAAAGAGGACGAGCGCCCCGGTCAACTTGCGGATGAGCGTGCGGATGCCGTAGAAGATCCCCTCCTGCCGCCTGCCGGTCCGCAATTCATCCCATTCGATCACGTCGGCGAACATCGCATCAGGCAACGTGTACGCGGCTGAGACGCCGATCCCCGCGAGGGCGGAGAGCGCGAACAAATCTGGTGTGTCGCCCGGTTGAATCAGATAAATCAGAAAAGTGACCACTACCCAGAGGATCATGCCGATCGCGTAGGCTTGCTGTTTGTTGCGAATCTTTGAGATCCATAACCAGAATGGCACGAACAAGATGCAGATGAGCATCAGGATGCCGAAGAAAGCCGACTCGTATGCCAGATCAATGCCAAAGACTTTAACGGACGCAAGCAAGTCTCCCTTCGCCACCCAATAAAGCAAAAAGTACGGAAAGACCACAGCCACCATATCCACTGCCGACCAGTTGAGCATGTGGATGCCGACCGCATAACGAAACGGGATGTTCTTCCACGCGGCGCGTAAAGTTTCTCGAAAGGGCATGGATTCTTGCTGTTCAGGCGTGGACGTTTCCCGGAGCAGAAGTCCGATCAGGAGCAGGGGAATCGCGCCGACCGCGCCGAACAACGCCCCCACTGCGATAAATCCCTGTTGTTGCGAGCCGCCAGCCTCGATGACCATATCCACGATCGTCGGCGCGGCGATGACCATGGAGAGCGCGCCCGCTAATTGAAAGAACGAACGGAAACTTGTCAGGCTGGTGCGTTCATCGTAATCGGGGGTCAGTTCCGGGGTCAGAGAAAGAAACGGGACCGAGACGAGAGTCGTCAGCGTGTCGGAGATCATGAAGGAGAGAGTCACATAGATCAACAACGCGATCTGATTCTCCCAATTCGGCGCGGACCAAAGAATGACGAAACTCAAACCGAATGGAATGGCGAACCACAGCAAAAACGGACGCCGCCTGCCCCAGCGTGATTGCAAGCGGTCGCTGAGGATGCCGATGATGGGATCGTTGACCGCGTCCCAGACGATGCCGACCAGCGCGCCGAAGGAAGCCAGACGCGGTTCCAGCCCGACCACATCGGTGAGGTAGAGCGCGAGGAAGATCGAGCGCATCATGCCGATGCTCGAGATGCCCCAGTCGCCTGAGCCGTAGAGCAATTTGATCCACATCGGGAGCCGCTGATTTGAGTTGTTGTTCATCTGAATTTGAGGATGCAAGTGTAGCACGGAGGTATGTATACAGGTAGACACGGAGTTACGTAGACAAGTAGACACGGAAACACGTATACAAGAACCACTTGTTTACGTGTGTACCTGTCTACCTGTTTACTTGTTTTCGCCCCCCCCCATTGCACTCCTGTAAGCCGATATAACCGAAATGCAAAGTGAAAATTTGTAACCTTCTGCTAT
>CAYWCN010000156.1:0-2169 GCA_964456775.1 uncultured Anaerolinea sp. | reverse complement strand
CCCCGCTCCCCCCAACCGACGCGCCCACTTCGACTCCCACCGAAACCCCCACCCTCGCCCCTCCTACCGACACGCCCACACCGAGTCTGACCCCCACGCCTTAATTCTCAGCCACGGATTACACGGATTCTCACGAAAAAAATCTGTGTAATCCGTGCAATCTGTGGCAAAGGTCTTCCAACCATGAACCTCCCCGACATCCTCTTCCTCTACGAATACAACTACTGGGCAAACAAGAAGATTCTCACCGCGAGCGCGGGCGTGACTCCCGAACATTTCACCGCGCCTGCATCGTTTCCTTTCGGCGGGTTGCGCGGAACGTTAGTCCACACCGTGGATGCAGAACGTATCTGGCGCGTGTTATTTGAAACCCAAGTCGTCACCGAAGATCAGGATTTGGTAGAAACAGACTTCCCCACCTTTGAATCGCTTAAACAAAAATTCCGCGAAGAGGAAGAATTGATGCGAGCCTATCTCAATCGCCTCAGCGATGAAGATATGGCTAGCCATCTGAAATACACAACCACCGAAGGCGCGCACCGCGATAGGATCATGTGGCATTGTCATGTCCATTTGGTGAATCACGGCACGCAACATCGCAGTGAAGCCGCCGCGATCCTCACCGACTTGGGTCACTCGCCCGGGGAACTTGATTTCACCGTGTTTTTGAACGAGTGGAAAAAATGAACGGAAACACTCGCGCGAACATCAAACCCGGTATGACCGTGATGATCGTTTTGAAACAAGACCAGCGAACGGGGAAGTTGACCAAAGGCGTCGTCAAAGATATCCTCACAAAATCGCCGAACCATCCGCATGGGATCAAAGTCCGTTTGCAGAGCGGAGAGGTTGGGCGCGTCAAGGAAATCATCGAAGAATGAAGTATCGGAAGATCATTGTCTGGTTCGCCGCGCTGATCCTCGTACTGGCGTGCGCGCCCTCCGCTGGCGTACCAGCCGTCCCTGAGTCGGACCCGAACGCCATCCAGTTGTACATCCAGCAGACCGCCGGAGCCGCATCCGTTCAAACGCAGGATGCCCTGCCGCCATCCACTGTTGGACCCACGTTTACCGCCACGCCGAGAAGCACGTTCACTCCCAACGCCACGTTTACGCCGTTTCAAACATTCGTGATTCCCAGCCCGTCGTTCGGGAGCCAAACCGTTCAATATTATCGCGTAAAGCACGACAACCAACTTGCCATCTACGACTATAAATCACGCACGGTTGGACCCGATTGGGCGTACCTCAAACAAACGCCGGAAGTTGTGCCGCTCTCGCCCGCGCCGAAAGAGGGGACAGGCACGCACCGAACGCCCATGGATGGCAAATGGGAAACGTATATTGACGACCTGAATAACAACGACAAAAAAAAGTTGATCTTCTTGAAGGCTCCATCTACGGCATTATTTAATGGAGCGGGCTTCCCGCAAATGGAAAGCCTGACGATGGGGGGCAACATCGTTACCATCGAAGCGATTCAAAATGGATGGGGGCGGGTGCATACTCAAAATTACAGCAATCCGAGTACGGCGCTCATTACGAACTATTTCAACTTTCCTGATCTGGTGCATAAAGTCGTACTGGTCACATGGAACACGAAAACAAAAAAAACATATTGGGTGAATCCGCCGAGCGGCTCTGTCTACTGGCCCT
Source organism: uncultured Anaerolinea sp. (assembly GCA_964456775.1). Taxonomy (GTDB): domain Bacteria; phylum Chloroflexota; class Anaerolineae; order Anaerolineales; family Villigracilaceae; genus Defluviilinea. Next base: position 514 of record CAYWCN010000156.1, on the reverse strand, counting down.
TTGTGGCGCGCAACGATGTGTGGGTGCAAATGGATCGCCTCGAGCCGTTCCCCATTCTGCCGATGGCGGTCACCGCAAAGGTGACGCAGCCGATGCGCATGGAACCGAAGAACGACAGCGAGTTGAGCAAGTTTGAATTTAAAGAGGGCGACTCTGCCAAAATCATTCAGTATGCTCCAGCGGGGTCGGATGTGTGGGGCTTGCTCGAAACCGGCAGATGGATCGCGTTGTTCCAATACACCAAAGACGGTCCCACGTATTTCACCTCTTGGTCTATGGCAACAATTCCCCCGATCCCATAACATGAAACTCGGCATCGTCACCGATTCAACGTGCGACCTCCCAAATAACCTCATCGAAGAACACGCGCTCGAAGTTGTCCCTTCCATTTTGATCCTCGATGGAAAAGAATACGCGGATGGAATCGGACTCTCGCGCGAAGATTTCTACACTCGACTCGCTTCGCTTCATCCCTACCCGACAACTGCCGCGCCTTCGATCGGCGATTTCGCGT
>CAYWCN010000155.1:0-2328 GCA_964456775.1 uncultured Anaerolinea sp. | reverse complement strand
CGCACGCGGGAGTCGCCAAGTGGTAAGGCATCAGCCTTCCAAGCTGATATTCGTGGGTTCGAATCCCATCTCCCGCTCAGTTCGGTTAAAGGTTGCAAGTCGAAGGTTCAAGGATCGTCTGAAACCTTTCAACTTGCAACCTTGTACTTTCAACCCGATGGGCCCATGGCGCAGCGGTTAGCGCAGGCGACTCATAATCGCTTGGTCGTAGGTTCGAATCCTACTGGGCCCACTTTCGATTGACGATTTTCGATTGTGGATTGACGATTGTGCCGCGCTGGATGGCGGCATTTTGTGTTAACATGAGAACCAGATTTGGCTTGCCATGAAAAAGATTTCCATCGTTATCCCCGTCTATTTCAACGAATCCAACCTGCCTGACACCGTTCCGCAACTGCTTTCTTTGGAAGAGAAACTCCCCGGGTATTCTCTCGAACTTGTTTTTGTGGACGACGGCTCGGGAGATCGCTCGCTTGACGTTCTGCGGGACTATCAATCCCGGATCCCCGAGAGGATCAAAGTCGTCAAGTTGACTCGCAACTTCGGTTCGATGTCCGCTATTCAGGCTGGGTTCACCGTGGCAACCGGCGACTGCGTCGGCATGATCTCTGCCGACTTGCAAGACCCGCCGGAGATATTTCTGGATATGATCTCTTACTGGGAAAAGGGGAGCAAAGCGGTCTTTGCTGTTAGACAAGACAGGGAGGAGCATCTTGTTCAAAAGATGTTGTCCAATACTTATTATTCGCTGATTCGAAAGTTCGCGCTTGCCGATTACCCCAACGGCGGATTTGACTTCTTCCTAGTTGACCGTCAGGTAGTTGCCGATCTCAATCGCATCCAGGAGAAAAACACGAACATCATGACCCTCGTCTACTGGTTGGGGTACAAACCGGTGATGATTCCCTACATCCGCAGACAAAGAGCGAAGGGGAAATCGCGTTGGACGCTTGCGAAGAAGGTCAAACTTTTCATTGACACTTTTGTCGCGTTCTCGTTTTTCCCGATCCGCATTCTATCCGCGCTGGGACTGCTCGTGGCGGTGGGTTCATTCATCTATGGCGGCTATGTTTTGTTCTACTGGTATTTTTACGGGATCGAGGTCAAAGGCTATGTGCCGATCATTGTGGCGCTGGCGTTCAACTCGGGTTTGCAAATGGCAATGCTTGGCGTGTTAGGCGAATACCTGTGGCGCACCCTCGATGAAGTCCGCCGGCGACCTCAATTTGTGATTGACGAGATTTATCAAGAGCCGAAGCAGACAGACACAGAAAACAGCGGAGATTGAATGGCTGATTTTTTTTCACATCCGAATTCAATTGTCGAGTCCAAGCAGATCGGGAAAGCGACGCGCGTGTGGGCGTTCGCCCATGTATTACCCGGCGCAGTGATCGGCGAGGACTGCAACATTTGTGACCACGTTTTCATTGAAAATGACGTGGTGGTTGGGGATCGAGTCACGGTCAAATGCGGCGTGCAGTTGTGGGACGGCATCCGCCTGGAGGATGATGTGTTCGTTGGACCAAACGCCACGTTCACGAATGATCCGTTTCCCCGTAGTAAAAAATATCCGCAGGAATTTTCCAGAATCGTTGTTCAAAAGGGCGCATCAATTGGCGCGAATGCGACCATCTTGCCCGGCATCACGATCGGACAGAATGCGATGGTGGGTGCGGGAGCGGTCGTCACGCGAGATGTCCCGCCTAATTCCATCGTTATGGGCAACCCCGCGCGGATCGTAAATTATGTGACCGAAAGTTTTCACACCGAAGAGACTCTTGCGCAATCCGTGAGCGGGAATCAAGATCTGCCGGTGAAAGGCGGGGTGTTGATTCGCCTGCCCGAGATCACAGACCTGCGCGGCAGTTTGACCTTTGCAGAATTTCCCGGTCTGCTTCCGTTCGAGCCGCGCCGTTTTTTTATGATCTACGATGTGCCGAGCAAGGACGTTCGCGGCGAACATGCTCACAAGGAATTGCATCAACTTCTTGTTTGCATCAAAGGCGCGTGTTCTGTCGTGTTGGATGACGGAAACGTTCGCGCCGAAGTTCGGCTGGACAGACCAACCCTCGGGCTTCACATCCCGCCGATGGTTTGGGCGACCCAGTACAAATTCACGTCCGACGCGGCTCTTCTCGTCTTCGCCTCCGATGTGTACAAAGCCGACGATTACATCCGCAACTACAACGAGTATTTGGAATCGGTTTCCAAATGAAAACTTCCGTTCCCTTTCTCGATATGAAAGCGCAGTACGATGAACTGCGAGAGGAACTCGATCAGGCGTATCAGCGCGTGATGGATTCGGGTTGGTATATTCTCAGCGACGAA
>CAYWCN010000154.1:0-2719 GCA_964456775.1 uncultured Anaerolinea sp. | reverse complement strand
TCCCACAAGTTTGCCCAACCATGCCGATTTTTTCAAGTTTTCAGACACTCTCTAAATACATTAGCGTCCCTTTGAATTCACTCGCCTGGATGCAAAAACAAAACAGGATTTTGCTATTTGCATTTGTAATCATGCCGTCTCATCTCCATGCCATCATAAAACCGATAACCGATACAATTGGAAATATTGTTCAACAATTCGGTTCATTCACAGCCCATGAAATCCTGAAAAAATTACGAGCAGACAATCAAAAGGATTTGTTGAATTTGTTTCAACAAAAGAAACGCGACCAAAGACACGCGCATAGCATTTGGCAGGATATACAAGCAAAGAATATTTTTTCACCAGATTTTTTATGGCAGAAAATGGAATACATCCACCAGAATCCCATAGCAAAGGACTGGAAACTGGTTGAGGATAGAGCAGATTACCCATACTCCACCGCTGGGTATTATGATCACGGAAGAAAACCGATCATCGAAATTACAGATGTTCGGGATTGGCTCATGTCAAATCCTTCGCCGGGGACGGCGAAGGTAGCATAGGAGAAAACCATGCAATACACCACCCTCGGCAAGACTGGAATGAAAGTTTCGCGCTTGTGCCTCGGCATGATGAGCTACGGCTCAAACAAATGGCGCGATTGGGTACTCACTGAAGAGCAAGCCAAACCCTTCATCAAACGCGCGCTGGAGGCTGGTATCAACTTCTTCGACACAGCCGATGTGTATTCGCTCGGCGAAAGCGAAAGGGTTACTGGCAACCTGCTCAAACATTTCGGCGTACAACGAGAGCATGTGATCGTGGCGACCAAAGTGAACAACCAGATGAGCAAGGAAGTGAACGACAGCGGACTCTCGCGCAAGCACATCATGGACTCGATTGACAAGTCGCTCCAACGCCTGCAAATGGATTACGTTGACCTGTACCAGATCCACCGCTGGGATGACGAGACTCCCATCGAAGAGACAATGGAAGCGTTGAACGATGTCGTCCGCGCGGGGAAGGCGCGTTACATTGGAGCGTCATCAATGTATGCGTGGCAATTTGCAAAGGCACAGCACACAGCCGAACGTCGCGGCTGGAGTCGTTTCGTCTCGATGCAGAATCACTACAACCTTGTGTACCGCGAAGAGGAACGCGAGATGATTCCGCAGTGCGTGGATCAAGGCGTGGGACTCATCCCGTGGAGTCCGCTGGCGCGGGGGTTTCTCGCGGGCAACCGCCGCAAGGAAGATTGGGGCGATACGATGCGCTCAAAGAGCGATACGTTCGGACATTCCATGTACTTCCGCGAGGAAGATTTCGCTATCGTGGACCGAGCAGGCGAGGTGGCAAAAGAACGCGGCGTGACCGTGCCGCAGATCGCGCTCGCGTGGCTATTGAACAAACCGAACATCTCAGCTCCCATCATCGGCGCGACGAAGATGGATCACCTCGAGCAAGCCATCGCCGCAGTTGACATCCAACTCACAGATGATGAGGTGAAGCGACTCGAAGAGCCGTACAAGCCGCATCCTGTGTTGGGGCATAACTAAACTTCAACATGTCGTTGCGAGGGCGTCCTGAGCGGAAACTGAGAGAAGGCGAAGTGGAAGCCGAAGGATGCCCGAAGCAATCTCCTCGCAGTGTTGGAGAGATCGTTCTCGCGGGGGATTGCTTCGCCGCTAAAACCAAGAGCGCGGCTCGCAACGACATCGTCAATGTATTGGTAAAATAACGAGACATTTCATAAAACTTGGAGCAACCTTGACCGAAACATTGAAGATCTTCATCCCCATGGCAGGCTGGGGAACGCGGATGCGTCCGCACACGTGGAGTAAGCCGAAACCGCTCGTCAGCGTGGCAGGCAAAACCACGCTTGAACATCTCATGGATATGTTCAAGACATTGACCGACCCCAACAATGTGGAATACATCTTCATTGTTGGTCCGTATCTCGGCGAGTTGCAGATCCCCGCGTTCATCAAAGAGAAATATCCTGAAATCAAGGCGCACTACATTGTGCAGAGTGAAATGAAGGGACAATCGCACGCGCTCTGGCTGGGACGCGAATACATGCGCGGACCGATGATGGTGGTGTTCTCCGATTCGATCATCGAAACAGATTTCGCCTTTCTCAACGAGGAAAAATCGGACGGCGTGGCATGGGTACTTCCCTTCCCCGACCCACGTCGCTTCGGTGTGGCGGAGGTGGGCGCGGATGGTTGGGTGAAGCGGTTTATTGAAAAACCATCCACGTTTGATAATAATCTCGTCGTGATCGGATGCTACTGGTTCAAGAGCGCGGAGGCATTACTTGCCGCGATCGAAGAACAAATGGAACGCAACCTCACCTTGAAGGGCGAGTTCTTTTTGACAGATACCATTTCGGTGATGATCGAAAAAGGCGCGCAAGTGCGAACGCATAACGGACTCAGTTGGCTGGACGCGGGCACAATCGAAGCGACGCTGGATACGAATAAGGTCTTGTTGGAGAAACAAGGTTCAAAAGTTGGAAAGTTCAAAGGTTTGAATGTTGAGATCATCGAACCAGTTGCAATCGATGAAACAGCGGAGATCAGTGATTCAAAAATTGGTCCGCACGCTTCGATTGGCGCGAACTGCAAGATCGAGAACAGCACGATCACCGAGAGCATCGTCGAAGCGGAGTGTGAGATTAAGGATGCGGCGTTGAGTCGTTCGATGGTGGGCAGGCAGGCTCAAGTCCGCGGAAGAG
>CAYWCN010000153.1:0-2950 GCA_964456775.1 uncultured Anaerolinea sp. | reverse complement strand
CAGCAGGAAAATTTTTCGCATGAAGTACTCCTTTGAAATTTGTGGCGGGATTATAAAGGCTTGCCTTGAGTTTGTCGAAGGGAGGAAAGATGAAAGATGAAAGAGCGATTAGTGATCAGTGACAAGTCATCAGTGATCGATAGTTTCTAGCCGCGCAAAAAATAAACGATGGCAATGAGTATGCCGATGATGACGACTGTCCAGCGTAACGTGGAGGGTTTGACTTTGCCCGCGAGTTTGCCTCCGAGCAGGCCGCCGATCAACGCTCCGACCGCCATGACAACTGCTACAGTCCATTCGACCTTTCCCGAAAACAGGAAGAAGACCGCCGCGGCGACGTTGACCGCGAACGCGACCGCTTGCTTCAACGCGTTGAGGCGCGTGAGCGAATCTTCGATGGTTAATCCCAATGCAGAGAGGACGATCACGCTCAAGCCCGCGCCGAAATATCCGCCGTAGATGGATGCCACGCCGACGGGAAGCCACGTCAGCGATTCGAGCCGCGCGCTTTGACCTGCTCCCATGCGCCGCATCAACCACGCGCGGACCGGGTCCTGGATCGCGAGCAATCCCGACGCCAGCAGGATCAAATAGGGGACGAGTTGACTGAATAATTTTTCGCCTGTTTGTAAAAGGAGATATCCGCCAAGCACACCGCCGACGATGCTTGCAGGGACGATCAGCCGCAATCGTTTTTCCTGTCCGCGCAGGTCATCGCGCTGAGCGAGAGTCCCACCGAGGTAGCCGGGACAGAGCGCGACGGTGTTCGTTACACTCGCAGTGACCGGCGGAATCCCCAAAAAGACAAGCATCGGAAACGTGATCAATGTCCCGCCGCCCGCGAGCGCGTTGACCGTCCCAGCGGCTATCGCGGCGAGACCGGAGAGGAGGAGTTGAATGAACATGATGTAAACTCGTCTAAAACATCCCCACAATCCACACAATGACCGGCGCGACGAAGAGCGCCGGCAGCATATTCCCCACGCGGATCTTTTTAATTTCCAGCAGACTACTGATCGCCAGCCCCAGCAGGATCACTCCGCCGGTTGCGGACAACTCGTCCATCATGATCGGGGTTGCGATGGTGTTCAATTGTGACGCGAATAGACTGATTCCGCCTTGAAACAAGAAGATCACAATCGTGGAGAACATCACGCCCACTCCCAGCGTGGAGGCGAATGCCATCGCCGCGAATCCATCCAGCACCGATTTGACAGCCAGCAGGTTATAGTCGCCAGTCAGCCCGTCCTGGATCGAACCGAGGATGGTCATCGGTCCGACGCAGAACAAGAGCGACGTGGTTAAAAATCCGCGCACGAATTTATTTGAGCCGTCGTCGCCCTCTTTTGAAAACCGCTGTTCGAGAAATTTTCCGAAATTGTGCAAGCCGTCTTCGATCCTCATCCATTCGCCAAGCAATGTGCCGATCAATAACGCGCCCAATACAATGAGCGGATTTTGCGTGCTGATGAACATTTGCAATCCCATTGCCGCGGTGAAAAGTCCCATGCCCGCGACTACGGTCGCTTTCAATTTTTCAGGGATGCGCGCGCCGAAGATCAAGCCGATGAATCCGCCGACGAGAACGGTTGCGATGTTGAGAAATGTGCCGGTCATAGTAACCTGTTTCTCGCGCTGAGCGGAGTGAGCGCTCGTAGCGAACGCAGTCGAAGCGCCGCCCTTGCGCGTTTACGATTTCGCCAGTGTCGTCCGATGCCCCGCCGCTTTATTTTCCAACAATTCCAATACAAAGCATAACGACGACAAGCGATTCAAATAGCGTTGTAGTTCGGGATTCGATAGTTCCTGCATGTCGTGCAGTTCGACCACGCGCCGTTCAGCCCGGCGGACGATCGTCCGCGCCAGCGACAGCGCCGCCCCCGCGAGCGAATCGCCGGGCAAAATAAATTCCTTCGGCATCTCCACGATCTCGCTCAGCGCGTCGGTCTGTTCTTCGAGCCACGTCACCCGCGCCGCATCAATGGAACGAAATGTTTCCGCATTCTCCGGCGTTGCCGCCACTTCCGCCATCAACTTGTACAGGTCGCGCTGCGCTTCCAACAAGACCGGCGCGGAACGCGAATCAAGACATTGCGCGCGCGCCAACCCCAGCGCGGCGGTGGATTCGTCCAATGTGCCGATCGCCTCGACGCGCGCGTCGTGTTTTTTCACGCGCCCTTCGCCGAGCAACCCCGTTGTGCCGTCATCGCCGGTTGTTGTGTAAAATTTCATGGCGGCATTATAACCGCTTATAATCGGTCAAATGCTCACCGAATATCACATCGAGATCATGTTTGAATCGCTTGGCGATTCGATCAGCCCTCGCGCGCTGGGGATCATGACCCACGCCAACATTCATCAAGACCGTTTCGCCGGTCAGTTCGGTCACGATGAATTCCACTTCGACAACAACGCTTTCGCCAAGACCTATGCCTACATCGAGGCGCAACGCACCATGGTTGTTGAGTCGCTTCAAAAAAACGATCCCATATCCGCATGGCAAGCCTTCGGGCGGATGACTCACACCGTGCAGGATTTTTACGCCCATTCGAACTACGTCACCCTCTGGCTGGATCGCTTCGACGGGCAGACGCCTCCTCCGCCGGGTGAAATTGATCCGGTTCACCCCGACCTGATCCACAGCCCCAGCCTGCGCTCCGGCAAGACGTATCCGCCGCTGGAATATTTATATTTTGTGGAACGCCTGCGCCCGTATGTGCTTCCGCTCATCCCGCGCGATTCGCACGCGTGGATGAACCTCGACGCGCCTGCGCAAGGTTTCAAATTCGACTACGCCATGCAAGCCGCTATCAAACGCACCCGCATCGAATACAAGAAGACGATGTCCGGTTTGCCGAAGGAATTACTGTCGTTGTTTGTGAATGGGTAACAACTTGTCATTAGTATACTGAGGCGGGCACGGCAGATCGAATGTCATTAGGTCTCAGAG
>CAYWCN010000152.1:0-3100 GCA_964456775.1 uncultured Anaerolinea sp. | reverse complement strand
TCTGAGACCTAATGACATTCGATCTGCCGTGCCCGCCTCAGTATACTAATGACATGCCGCAAGTTATGAACAAAAGGAGCAAAAATGATCGCAAATCAAAAGAAAGCATTACGACGTTCGCGGGACAACAGAATGTTGGCGGGAGTGTGCGGCGGGTTGGCGGAGTTCTTCGGGATCAGTTCGTTCTGGTTCCGACTGGGGATGTTGATCGCCTTCGTCCCTGGCGGAGTGCCTGGGATTCTGCTCTACTTGCTGTTGTGGTTGATGATTCCGAGTGAGTAAACGAAGTGACTATCACCTGCAAGGTGATAGTCACTTTTTAATCAGCGTTGAATTCTTTTTGCACCACTTCAATATTTGCCGCGTTCAGGAAGTTCATCGCGTTCTCGTCGGTTCGATAGGACACGCTGTACACGATGCGCGCAATCCCTGCGTTGATGAGCGCTTTCGTGCAATTGATACACGGAAGATGAGTGACGTAGCATGTCGCGCCTTTGGTGGAGACTCCATGCAACGCGGCTTGGATGATGGCGTTCGTCTCCGCGTGGATCGTGCGGACGCAATGTCCGTCCACCATAAGGTGACCGATCTCGTCGCAGTGACCCTGTCCCTTGGGCGAGCCGTTGAAGCCTGTTGTGAGGATGCGCTTGTCTGTCACGAGCACACAGCCGACGAAGGCGCGGTCACAGGTGCTTCGTTCTGAAACGGCAAAGGCGATCTTCATGAAGTACGAGTCCCAATCGGGGCGCATGGTTTCCTCCGCAACTAAGTGACAGTCACCTCGCAGGTGACTGTCACTTTCATTTTATTCCACAGTCACGCTCTTCGCTAGATTTCTCGGCTGGTCAACATCGAGTCCGCGCAGGGCGGCGATGTGATACGCGAGCAATTGTAGCGGAATCACCGTCACGATGGGGGAGAGCATCCACGGCGATTCGGGCACCCACAGGACATGATCCGCCATTCCGTGAATCAATTCGTCGCCGTCGGTGGCGATCGCAACGACCATCCCGCCGCGCGCTTTTGCTTGCTGAATCTGCGAGATCATTTTTTCATGCCACGGGTCTTTCGGCGCAAGGCACACGACAGGCATGTGCTCGTCAATCAACGCGATAGGTCCGTGTTTCATTTCGCCCGCGGGATAGCCCTCCGCGTGGATGTACGAAATCTCTTTCAACTTCAACGCGCCTTCGTAGGCGATGGGCATGTTGATTCCGCGACCGAGATACAAACAATTGCGGATATCTTTTAGGGTTTGAGCAACCTTCTCTATTTCGCTTTCGCGGTCAAGCGTGCGACTGACGAGATCGGGAACGAGTCGCAGATCCGCGACGAGTTCTTTGCGTTGCTTCTCGTTGATCGTGCCGCGCAAGTCCGCGAGCAAAATTGCCAGCATGTACTGGTCAACAAGCGGAGCGGTGAAGGCTTTCGTCGATGCGACGCCGATCTCAGGTCCCGTTTGCATCGAGATGAATCCATCCGACACGCGCATGGCTTGCGAGCCGATAGCATTGACGATACTCCAGACCACCGCGCCTTTGCGCCGTCCCTCTTCCATTGCGGCGAGCGTGTCCGCTGTTTCGCCCGATTGCGAGATGGCAAGCACAACGGTCTTGTCGTTCAAGATCGGGTCGCTGTATCGAAACTCCGACGCGATGACCACTTCCACGGGAACGCGCGCGATTTTCTCGATGAGATATTTGCCGACCAAACCCGCATACGCCGCAGTGCCGCAAGCAGTGATGTAGATCTTTTCGATTTTCTTTGCGAGTTCTTCAGTCAACTTCAAATCGGGCAAACGGATTTTTCCGTTGGCAAAATCCACGCGACCCGCGAGTGTGTCGGTGAGCGCGCGCACTTGTTCGTGGATTTCCTTTTGCATGAAGTGGCGATATTCGCCCTTCTCCGCCGCGACAGGGTCCCACGAAACATTATGAACTTGCGGTTTTACTTTTGCGCCGTCGAGCGTTTCTATGGTCACCGTGTTGCGCGTCACCACCGCCATCTGCCGCGATTCCAAAAAGATGACGTTGCGCGTGTGATCCATGATGGCGGGCGTATCGCTGGCGACAAAATTTTCGTCTTCGCCCATGCCGATCACCACGCCGCCCGCGTTGCCGATACGCGCGGTCACGATCTTATCGGGTTCATCGGCAGAGATCAGCACCACCACATTCGCGCCGCGAATCTGGTTGAACGTTTTTCGCGCGGCTTCCACCAGTCCGATCCCCGTCGCAAGATAATGCTCTACGAGATGCACGATGGTTTCGGTGTCGGTCTCCGATTGAAATTCCACGCCCTCGGCGGTCAGTTCATCTTTGAGTTCGAGAAAATTTTCGACGATCCCGTTCTGCACAACGACGACGCGTTTCGTCTGCCCGAGATGCGGATGCGCATTCCGCGCGTTCGGCGCGCCGTGAGTCGCCCAGCGCGTGTGACCGATCCCTGGCGCGCCCGCGATGGGGGATTTCTCGACGAGATCAATTAGTTGGGATAACTTGCCCGCGTCTTTTCGGACTTCGAGCTGGTCGCCGCTGATGACAGCGACTCCAGCCGAATCATATCCGCGATATTCGAGCCGTTTCAAGCCATTGAGGATGATCGGCGTCGCATCACGCGCGCCGATGTATCCGACGATTCCACACATAGGGGAGTCCTCCGAAATTAAGAGACTAGAGAATTAGAGATTAGAGACTTGGTCAGTCTCTGGTCTCCAGCCTCGTGATTGTGCCATTACCCGCGTCTCTGCCTGCCTGATCGCTCATGCAGTGTTCTTCACGGGTTTATTTTCGGAGGGAAAGAATAACGGGCGATGGCTCACCCGAAGGGCTTCCGCTGAACTTTCGATTTTTTTGACCTCACCCCGACCCTCTCCTGAAAGGAGAGGGAGATCAATTAACTCCACCTCGCGATGGAGAACCCTTATCCTCGTCACCCTTCATCCTTGTAGCGAGAGGAGATGCTTCGCTCCGCTCAGCATGACATGGATTTGAAGGGTCATGCGCTGACTTTCCCGATTGAATTGTTGTGTGTGCCTCCTTTCTATAAGTGGCGGCATTATATCGCAAAACAAACCCGCCGATTGATCTCCAATCGGCGG
>CAYWCN010000151.1:0-3132 GCA_964456775.1 uncultured Anaerolinea sp. | reverse complement strand
CCTCCAGTGTTTGACCGACGGATTCTGCCTATCTCTGGATTTATGCACCAAAGCCATTCGTAATTACCGCCGACCAATTACCAATTACTATTTACCACTTACCAACAATGCCAACCTTCGGAACCCCTCAACTCAAACTGCTCGAAAAACTTTGCAACGTCATCGCAGTCTCTGGCGATGAGAGCGAAGTGCGCAAGATCGTCCTCGATGAGATTCAAGATCACGCGGACGATGTTCGAGTGGACGCGTTAGGCAACGTCCTTGCGACCAAGTTGGGGCGAGGGAAGAAGCGTTTGAAAGTCATGCTCGACGCGCACATGGACGAAATCGGGTTGATGATCGTCGCCGATGAAGGCGAAGGCATCTATCGTTTTGAATCTGTCGGCGGCATTGATCCGCGTCATCTTGTGGGCAAGCAGGTGTTTGTCGGCAAAGAGCGCGCGCCTGGCGTGATCGGCGGCAAGCCCATCCATTTGATGGAGGCGAGTGAGCGCACGCGCAAAGTTCCCATCGACGCGCTTCGCATTGATCTCGGACTCGCGGGCAAGGCAAAGGTTGGCGATCGCGCGAGCTTTGCGACGAAGTTTCGCCGCGTGGGTCCTTCGATCATGTCGAAGGCGATTGATGATCGCATCGGCGTTGCGACGTTGATCGAGTTGTTCAAACACGCGCCATCGAATGTTGATCTGTGCGCGGCGTTCACCGTGCAAGAGGAGATCGGTCTGCGCGGCGCGAAAGTGGCGGCGCAATATTTCAACCCCGATCTTGCGATTGCAATTGACTCGACGCCCGCGAACGACCTGCCGCATTTTGACGGAACGGAAAACGCGACATACAACACCAAACTCGGACTCGGTCCCGCCATCTACATTGCAGACGGTTCGACTCTTCACGACCCGCGGCTGGTTCGCTTTCTTCAAACGGTTGCGGCGTCTGCAAAGATTCCGCATCAACTGCGCCAGCCTGGCGGAGGCGGAACCGACTCCGCCGCGATCCAGCGCGCGCTTGCGGGAATTCCAACCGTTTCCGTTTCTGTCCCGCATCGTTACACTCATTCGCCCGTCAGCCTCTCGCGCGTGGACGATTGGAAGCACACGTTGAGTTTGTTGCACGCGGTGTTGAAGAAGATCACGCCTGCTTTGGTTGGAAAGGGAAAATAAAAAGTTGAACGGACTCATCGCCCTCGTCGGCGCTGGCGAATATCTCCCTGTGATGGAAGAGGTGGATCGCTATTTGCTGTCCAGCGTCAACTCAAAGACGCCGCGCGTTGTTTGTCTTCCCACTGCCGCAGGACAAGAAAGTGACGATAGCATCAACCGCTGGTCGCGCATGGGAGTGGATCACTTCCAAAAACTTGGCGCGGATGTGCAGGCTCTGCGCATCATTGACAAAGAGTCGGCGAACGATCCGCAATTTGATTCGACATTGGAAAACGCGGATTTCATTTATTTCTCTGGCGGCAATCCGCTTTACTTATTTCAAACCATGCAAGGCTCGCGCGCGTGGACGTCCATGCAAAAAGCGTGGAGCAGGGGAGCGGTCTACGCGGGCTGTTCGGCAGGAGCGATGATCCTCTCGAAGCGCGTGCCAAGTTTTCGATTGGCTCAAAACGTCGAAGGGTTTGGAGTCGTCCCCGCGCAATTCATCCTTCCGCATTTCGACGCGACGCCGCTTGTGTTCAAGCCAATGATCTTTGCCTTGCGCAAGCAACTCAAGAAAGGCGAGCACATGCTCGGCGTAGACGAAAATACCGCCCTCGTCGGTCATGTTGGCAGCGAATGGAAAGTGATGGGGCAGGGAACTGTCCACCTCATCACGAGTGATAAAGACAAAGTTTTCAAAGTCGGCGAATCCGTTCCGCTCGAATAATCTCCAGTCTCAAGTCTCAAGTCTCAAGTCTCTAGTCTCCAGTCTCAAGTCTCTAGTCTCCAATCTCTGGTCTCGATATGCCCCTCGCAAACCCCGCTCGTCGCTACTCGACCAGCACAAGGAATTGATATGAAATCTCTCCTCAAACAACTCACCGAAACATTTGGTCCATCAGGTTACGAAGAAAACGTCCGCAAGTTGGTGCGCGCGGAAGTGAAACCGCTCGCCGACGAGATCAAAGTGGACGCGCTCGGCAATCTCATCGCGCGTAAACGCCCGTCGAAATTCACCAAAGATACAAAGAAAATCATGATCGCCGCCCACATGGACGAGATCGGACTGATGGTGAGTCACATTGACGAGAACGGCTTCGTGCGGTTCTCGTCAATTGGCGGGGTGTTCGGGCGTTATGTGCTGGGAGGGCGAGTCCGCTTTTTGAATGGCGTAACAGGCGTCATTGGGTATGATCGTCTCGAAAAAGTGCATGAAGCGCCCGCGTTGGATAAAGTCTATATTGATGTTGGCGCGACGAGCAAGAAGGATTGTCCCGTGAAGGTCGGCGATGTCGCCGCGTTTGACCGTTCGTTCGTTGAGTTGGGGAATCGTCTCGTTGCGAAATCCATGGACGACCGCGTGGGCGTGCTGGTTGCGATTGAAACACTACGTTCGTTAAAGTCCACGCCGCATGATGTGTATTTCGTGTTCACCACACAAGAGGAAGTCGGCGTGCGCGGCGCGACGACCTCCGCGTTCGGCATTGACCCCGATCTGGGGATTGCGATTGATGTCACCCCCACGGCGGATACCCCCAACGCGCTCAAAATGGAAATGAAGTTGGGCAAAGGTCCGTGTGTGAAGATTCAAGACCCAGGCATGATCGCCGATCCGCGCATTGTGAAGTGGATGATCGACACAGCAGAGAAAAATAAACTGCCGTATCAACGCGAGGTCTTGTTGGTGGGGTCCACCGACGCACGCGCCATGCAACTCGCGCGCGCGGGTGTGCCTGCGGGCTGTTTGTCCATCCCTGTTCGTTATGTCCATTCGCCTTCTGAAATGGTGGATTACAACGATGTGCAAAATTCCGTCAAATTGTTGACGGCAATGCTGAGAGCGAAAGTTGATCTAGAGTGAATAGAACGTCCCGCAGGTTTGAGGAGAAAGTTAGAACCTCGATATAAACCTGCGGGACGGTGTGTAGCATAAATAATTCAGGCTCCCGATCGGGAGCCTGTCGCTTACTTTTTCTTGTCTGATTCTTCG
>CAYWCN010000150.1:0-3466 GCA_964456775.1 uncultured Anaerolinea sp. | reverse complement strand
GAACGTCCGCGCGATCCGCAACGGACTCGGCATCATGCCCACGCCCGCGCCGCGATCCGCAATGGACTTGGCGGGGCATCCCATGTTGATGTCAATGATGTCGGGCTTCCACTTTTCCACGATTAGCGCGGCTTTGAGGATCAAGTCTGGGTCGTCGCCGTAAATTTGAAATGTGACAGGTCGCTCGGCTTCCTCATAGTACAACCGCTTGGCAGGTTCCTTCGAGCGGCTGAGGATCTTCTCCACTTTTACGAACTCGGTATAACTCATCGCCGAACCGAGCGCGCGGCAGATCGAACGGAAGGGCCAGTCGGAATAGCCGTCCATAGGCGCGAGAAGCGTGTCCCCGTAGATGGGGATGTCGCGGACGAAAAAATTGGGAGTTCGAGTTTCGTTCATAAGCGACGGCAAGTATAACAAACTTTTGGGGGAGAACTTCCCGTCAATGCTCAGTGTTGCAGAATATGGTCTTGAAAGGAAGGTTCCAATGAAAAATTCTTCCCTCAAAAAAATCGCGTGGATTCTGGTGATGCTGGTACTGGCAGGCTGCCACAAACTGGATGTAACCACAACCATTAACTCGAACGGCTCCGGCGAGTTACAAACAGGCGTGGGTTTTTCAGCCGAGGAACGCGCTACTTTGGAAAAACAATTCAACAACTCGCAGGATTTCTGCAACACTGCTGAAACACCTGAGAATGTTTCAGTGACCGAGGAACAACGCGGCGACGAGACCTGGTGCGTGACAACGACTCAGTTCAAGAATTTAGACGAACTTCGTACGCTTTACGAGCAACAAAAGGGGCTTACGATCAACCGCCTCGAGATCAGCGACGGGAAGTTTTACTACGATGTGGATATTGACACTCTTTCGGAGGGTTCGAGTTTTGCCGCGCTGACGGAGATCACCTGGTCAATCGTTCTGCCCGGCGCGCCGATTTCAAATAACGCGGATCAAGTGAATGGAAACACGCTTGCTTGGACACCAACGCCGAAAAGCGGAGTCGTCAACTTGCAGGCTGAAAGTGAAGCGCCAAGTGGATTTAGCTTCCCATCTTGCGGCACGGCGTTCATTGGGCTTGGAGCAGTCCTTGTTTATGTTCGGCAGCGCGGAAAATAAATAATAGACCTCACAGGTCTAGTAGACCTGTGAGGTCTCTACTCGTTACGCGGTCTGCTTCTTCAGCATCTCCAAATGATACTTGCGGAACTTCGACACCTTCGGCGCGCCAAGTTTGGAACATGCTATAATTTGAGTAGATGAATCCTGTAATCTATCTGGACACTTGCAGTATACAACGTCCACTAGATACCAAATCGCACCTTCGGATCACACTCGAAGCGGATGCGGTTTTGGGTATTTTATCTCTGGTTGAAGCGAATAAGGTTGACCTGGTCTCAGCCGAAGTCTTGTTCTTTGAGATACAACGAAACTCGAACTCCATCCGCAAAGAATATGCTCTGGAAGTGATTTCGAAAGCAAAGAAGTTTGTGAGTATGAGCGTAAATATCGAGAATCGTTCCAGAGAGTTCGTAGCGTTTGGAATACCCTTTATGGATGCCGTTCATCTGGCTTCCGCAGAGGAAGCGCGCGTGGATTATTTTTGCACATGCGATGACGAATTGTTGAGGAAGGCTTTGCAGATCCAGAAACTGCGGATTAAAGTTGTTTCCCCTGTTGATCTGGCGAAGGAGTTATAAAATGTTAGCAGACACTCTCCCATTAGCGGAAGTTACGAAAGAAGCCTTACGCGTTCTTTATAAGGAGATCGGTATTGTGAATACCGTTCGATTTGTCAACCAGTTTACGGTCGGTTACGGGAATTATGTGGAAGAGCGTAAAATCCTCTTTGCCGATATGACGCTGGATGACGTGTTTACTGAAATGGAAAAGGCAAGACAAAAACAAACGCGAAACGATCCAAAAAAATAATTCGTGCGTTCGAAAACATGACTCACCCCGAATATAATCTTTCGAGCTTTTAGCCACGGATTTCACGAATTTACGCGAAAAAAGCCGACCATCTTCAATTTGGTCGGCTTTCGTCTTTCCTAATTCGGAACAAGAAAATTAAAATCTGTGAGAATCCGTGTAATCCGTGGCTGAGTCCTTAAGTTTGGAGGTAATCATATTTTTTGATTCGATTACGCGGTCTGCTTCTTCAACATCTCCAAATGATACTTGCGGAACTTCGACACCTTCGGCGCGACGACCACCTGACAATACGGCTGGTATGGATTCCGCGCGAAGTATTCCTGATGATAATCCTCGGCCATGTAGAACTTGTCCAATTTTGACACTTCGGTGACGATGGGCTTGTCCCAGATTTTCTGCGCGTTCAATTCCTTGATGAGTTCCTCGGCAACTTTCTTCTGTTCGTCATCGTGATAGAAAATGGCGGAGCGATATTGCGTGCCGATGTCGTTGCCCTGACGATTCATCGTGGTTGGATCGTGGATGGCGAAGAACACATTCAACACGTCGCGGTATGAGACGATGTTCGGGTCAAAGCGTACCTGCACGACTTCCGCGTGTCCCGTATCCCCGTTGCAGACTTCGCGATAAGACGGATTCACGCTTCGTCCGCCCGCGTAGCCCGATTCAACGCCCTCAACTCCCTTCACCTCATCGAAAACGGCTTCGAGACACCAGAAACATCCCCCAGCCAGCGTTGCAGTTTGAAAATTTGTATTCATGATAATTTCTCCTTTTTCTTGATCTGCCTATTAGACAACGCGTTGGGATAAAAACTTATTACGAAAGGGTTACGGAGTAAAAAAGAGCGGAGACGACAGTCTCCGCTCTCAATTCTCTATTCCTCTAATTCTCTCTTCTTTACACCACCGGCTCTTCCTCAATTTCGGCGGGAACTTCCTGTTGTTCGAGCGCGATCTCTCCATCGGGATTCATTGTCACCAGAATCGAATCGCCGTGTTGGAATTCGCCGCTCAGCAACTTATCCGATAGCGGATCTTCCACCTTCTGCTGGATCACGCGGCGGAGGGGACGGGCTCCGAATTCGGTATCATACCCAAGGTCCGCGAGGGAAGCGAGGGCTTCGGCTGTGGCGGTCAGGATGAGGTCATGTTCCTTGAGGCGCTCGGCAACTTTATCCAATTCGAGCGAGACGATCTGCTGGATATCTTCCTTGTTGAGCGCGCGGAAGATGACGGTTGCGTCGAGGCGGTTGATGAACTCAGGGCGGAATGCGCGCTTCAATGATTCGTTCAACTTCTTGCGCATGTCTTCGTACGAGAGTCGCTCTTCGGTCACTTCATCGCGTTTGAGCGCAAAGCCGAGCGACGATTGTTTTTTGATCACATCCGCGCCGATGTTGGAGGTCATCACAATGATCGCGTTGCGGAAGTCCACTTTGCGGCCCTTCGCATCGGAGAGGTGACCCTCTTCCATGATCTGCAACAACATGTTGTGGACTTCGGGATGCGCCTTCTCGACTTCATCGAA
>CAYWCN010000149.1:0-3552 GCA_964456775.1 uncultured Anaerolinea sp. | reverse complement strand
CGCGAAGTGTTGGACGCGATGGAAAAAGATTCGGGCGTGAAGTTGTCCGCGCTCAAAGTGGACGGCGGCATGGTGTTCAACGAATTGCTCATGCAATTTCAATCGGATATTTTGAACGTCCCTGTGGTGCGACCGAAAGTCGCGGAGACCACGTCGCTTGGCGCGGCATACGCGGCAGGACTCGCTGTCGGCTTTTGGAAGGATTTCAACGAGTTGAAAAATAATTGGGGACGCGATAAACAATGGAATCCCTCAATGGACTCGAAAGGACGAAAGACGTTATACTCGGGTTGGAAGAAAGCGGTGACACGCGCGTTTGATTGGGTTGAATAACGACTGCGTACTTCGTACTACGTAGTACGCAATATTATCTCACTATGAATCGTTCTGAAACACTCACAACTCTCAAAAAGAACCCAAATATCTCCATCCTCATCATCGGCGGAGGGATCAACGGCATTGGCGCGTTCCGCGACCTCGCCATCAACGGCGTGGATGTTCTGCTCGTCGAACGCGGCGATTTTTGTTCGGGCGCGTCGTCTGCCTCTTCACACATGGCGCACGGCGGGATTCGTTATCTTGAAAACGGGGAGTTCCGTCTCGTGCGTGAAGCCGTGCGCGAGCGCAACCTCATGTTGCAGAACGCGCCGCACATCGTCAAGCCTCTGCCGACAGCCATTCCCATTTTTAAAAGATTTTCTGGCTTGCTCAACGCGCCGCTAAAATTTTTCGGCTGGCTCGATAAACCCAGCGAACGCGGCTCGCTCGTCATCAAGATCGGTTTGATGTTCTACGATGCGTTCACCGGTAAACAAAATACAGTTCCGCGTCACAAATTTTTCTCGCGCAAGAGATCGCTTGCCAAATGGAATCAGATCAACCCAGAGATCGTCAACACGGCGGTGTATTACGACGGCGCGATCACCAACCCCGAACGCCTTGGCATCGAATTGATCCTCGACGCCGAAGCCGAAAACGTAAACGCGCGCGCGCTCAATTACCTCAGCATGGTGGGCGGCGCAGAGAACACGATCATCCTGCGCGACGAACTCACCGATGAAACCTACGACGTTCATCCGAAACTCGTCATCAACGCGGCGGGCGCGTGGATCGACTCGACCAACAAAAAACTCGGCGTATCCACAAATTTCATCGGCGGCGCAAAAGGTTCGCACATCGTGGTGGATCATCCCGAACTCCGCGCCGCGATCGGCGATCACGAATTTTTCTTCGAGAACGACGACGGTCGCATCGTGCTGATCTTTCCGCTGTTCGATAAAGTCCTCATCGGCACATCGGATATTCCCATCGAGAATCCCGAAGAAGCGCGATGCACGGATGACGAAGTGGATTATTTTTTGCGGATGACGAAACGCGTCTTCCCGGATCTCGACCTGACTCGCCAGCGCATCGTTTATCGCTACTCCGGCGTTCGCCCGCTCCCGCGCTCCACCGCGAAAACGGTCAGCCAAATTTCGCGCGATCACAGCATTGAAGTGTTGAGCGGCGACTGGACCAACCTCACCTTCCCGGTCTTCTCCCTCGTCGGCGGCAAGTGGACATCCTTCCGCGCGTTCGGCGAACAAGCGACGGACAAAGCCCTCGCGTATCTTGGTCTCAATCGCAAACGCGATACGCGCTCCATGCCCATCGGCGGCGGGCGCGGTTATGAGCGCGATGTTCTGGAGCCAAATCGGCAAATGGGAAGTCTCTTCGCGTGGACGGGTGTTTCGCAAGAACGATTGAAAATCTTATTTGAGCGTTACGGCACCCGCGCCGAAGCCATCGCCACCTACATTAACAGCGGCACAGACTCTGCCCTCGAGTCACTGCCCGAATATTCGTTCCGCGAAATCGCGTATCTCGTCCAGCACGAAAAGATCATTCACCTCGACGATTTTCTGTTGAGGCGATCCATGCTTGCCATGCTGGGAAGGTTGACGCGCGAGATGATCCTCGAACTCACGCATACGCTGGGCGACATCCTCGGCTGGGACGGGGAGCAGAAAAAAGCCGAAGCGGCGCGCGCCCTGTCCATTTTGGCGGACAGGCACGAGGTCCGCTTGTGAGGCGGATGGTAGAATAGCGTCCCGATGAATATTTCCATTGTCGTCCCAGTCTATCGCGGCGAAGCGTTGATCGAGTCGCTTGTCGAACGATTGGCGAAATCTCTTCCCGCCTTTTCAAAAAAATATGAAGTGTTGCTCGTGAACGATGGCAGTCCCGATAACAGTTGGACTGTGATTCAAAAACTCGCGCGCAAATACAAGTGGGTGAGGGGTATCCGCCTGATGCGAAATTATGGACAGCACAACGCCACGCTATGCGGCGCGCGCGCGGCGCAATATGAGATCACGATCACGATGGATCAGGATTTGCAACATCCGCCCGAAGAGATTCCCGTTTTGTTGAAACAACTCGAAAACGGATTCGACGTGGTCTATGGCGCGCCGAAAAAATTGCCGCAAGGATTCTTGCGTAACGCGCTGACCGCGAACATCAAAAATATTTTGGCGCGTGTGATGGGCGTCCCGTCGGTGAAAAATATTTCCGCGTTCCGCGCTTTTCGCACAGAATTGCGAAACGCCTTCGAGAATTTTCAAAGCCCCACGTTGATCATTGACGTGTTGCTTTCATGGGGCACGTCGCGTTTCACCTCGGTCCCTGTTGAGATCGAAAAACCCGAAGAACGCTCGAACTACAATTTTTCCGCGCTGGTGAGAGCCGCGTTGTTGATCCTCACAGGTTACAGCACTACTCCATTGCGGCTCGCAAGTTGGATCGGTTTTATGATGACTATATTTGGGATGGGTGTGTTCCTTTATGTGGTCATCATTTCGTTTATGGAAGGCGGCATCCCCGGCTTTCCATTTCTTGCCTCCATCATCGCGTTGTTCAGCGGCGCCCAATTATTCGCGCTGGGCATCTTCGGCGAATACCTCGCGCGCATGTTCGACCGCAGTATGGATCGTCCCGCGTATATCATTTCTGAATTGGCGGGCAAATGAACGTCGTCATTTTGCAACCATCCTACATTCCATGGCGCGGTTACTTCGACCAGATCCGCCGCGCAGACTTGTTCATCTTTTATGATGATATTCAATACGACAAACATGGCTGGCGCAATCGCAACCTGATCAAAACGCATCAGGGAAAACAATGGCTCACGATTCCCGTCCATTCGAAAGGAGTCACACAGGGCGTTCTTATCAAGGATGTGCGCATTGACTGGTCGAAACCTTGGGCGAAGAGTCATCTCAAGTCGTTGACGATCTCCTACTCCAAGTCGCCTCACTTCAAGGGATATCTGCCTCTGCTTAATGAGCTTTACCAACGCCGCGACGAATTCCTCGCCGATTTCACCATCGAGACCTCGATGCGCCTGGCGCGTGAATTGGGATTCGCCTCTACAAGATTCATCCGCTCCTCTGAATTATCTGGAATCGAAGGACAAAAGACTGACCGTGTGATCAACGTGTTGAAACAAGTCGGCGCGACGCATTACATTTGCGGTCCCTCGGCGAGTTCCTACATGGAGCCTGAAAAATTCGA
>CAYWCN010000148.1:0-3554 GCA_964456775.1 uncultured Anaerolinea sp. | reverse complement strand
TCAACCCCGGTCAATTGACCTTCACGGTGACGGTCAACGTGACGTACGAACTCAAGTAAGGCAAACGCTTCATCACCGACCTTGAACCTGCTTCCCCCGCGGAAGCAGGTTCTTCGTTTTTAACTCTTCCTATTCAGAGTAACGAAAATTTGTTTATCGTATTGTACTTTTTCAAATCAATCGGGCAATAAACCTGACGCAGAAACGACAAAACCTAGCCACAGATTTCACAGAGTTACGCGAATTAATTAAAAACCAATGACAATTCGTGAAACTTGCACTGCGACTGAAAGGAGCGTCGAAGTATCCGTGGCTGAAGGGATCGCTCGGTTTAATTCTTAATCTGCAAAATGCCGCCTTACGGCAGTCCGATGTTGTAATTTGTCTGACATAAAAATCTTTTAATTAAAATGTCTCTTGTATTAATCGTTGTTCGGTTGTATCATCAGGTGGCTGGGAAATGAGTTCCCAAAACCTACACTTTTCAAGAGGAGAAGAAATATGAAGAAGATTTATCTGTTTCTCGCTGTGATGGTGGTCTTTGCGCTGACGATCTCCGCCTGCGCTCCCGCCACCCCGGTCGCCACCGAGGCGCCCACTGCCGTGCCGCCGACCGCCGTGCCGCCGACCGCTGTGCCGCCTTCAGCAACACCTGAGCCGGCGATTGGCTCCGCGGAACACCCGATCAAGGTGTTGTTCGTTCCTTCCGTGGATGTGGACTTCATGATCTCGAGCGGCGACTTGATCGCTCAGGCGTTGAACGAAGCCACTGGCTTGACCTTCGAAGTGAGCGTGCCGACCTCATACGCTGCTACTATTGAGGAAATGTGCGCTTCTCCGACAGACACCATCGGCTTCATCCCCGCTCTGGGTTACGTGATCGCCAATCAATTGTGCGGCGTTCAACCCGGATTGGCTTCCGAACGCCGTGGCTGGAACGTCTACTGGACCGGCTTCTATGTTGCCCGCGACAGCAAATATCAGACTCTCGAAGATCTGGCTGGCGCCAAGTGGGCTTACCCGGATGCTGGTTCCACCTCGGGTTACCTGTACCCAGCCTCCATCTTCGGCGACTTGGGTATCACGACCGGTGAAACCATCGAAGCGGGCGGTCACCCGCAGTCTGTGCTTGCCGTTTACAATGGGCAAGCCGATGTTGCCACCGCCTATTTCAGCCCTCCGTTGATTAACAATGGCAAGTGGGCTATGGGCGATGCTCCCGACGTTCCGGATGATCTCGTTGCTTCCTGCGCCGCGAACGCGGATGGAGAACTGTGGTGCGGAGATTACCGTGTTTTGGATGCTCGCGCGGCTGTGATCAAAGATGCCCCCGATATTATCCAAAAGGTTCGCATCCTGGCGCTCTCCAAGGAAATTCCGAATGACACGATGTCCTTCTCTCCCGATTTCCCGGCAGATTTGCAGAAGTCCATTATTGACGCAATGACCGCGTTCGTCTCACTCGACAACGAAGCCTGCGCTCAATCTCTCTGCAATGAGAACTTCTACAGTTGGACGGCAGTCGGTCCCATCGCCGATGAGAACTTCGACGGTGTCCGCATTCTGGTTGCCCAGCAAGGCATCACTCTCGAGAACCTCGGTAAGTAGTATTAGACGCTTTACAAAATCTTGCCCCAGAGAAATCCCTGGGGCAAGATTTTAATATAGGCATTATTCGTTTCCACATTCATATCTTTCTTACGTTATTTTTTAGACAGAATACAGGAAAGGTGAAATTCATCATGTTAGAAGTCAAGAACCTCACCAAGGTGTATGACGGCGGCGTGCAAGCCCTTAACAATGTCAGTTTCAATGTGGAGCAGGGCGAATTTCTAGCCGTGATCGGTTTGAGCGGCTCCGGCAAGTCTACGCTCCTGCGCTGTATCAACCGGTTGATCGAACCCACGGGCGGACAGATCATCTTGGATGGACAAGACGTCACCGCCGCCAGCCAGAATGAGATGCGCCTCATCCGCCGCAAGATCGGCATGGTCTTTCAGCATTTTAATCTCGTTTCCCGTTCAAAGGTCATCACGAATGTTCTGGCGGGGAGGCTGGGCTATGTGAATCCCGTGTTGAGCGCGCTAAACCGCTTCCCGAAGAGCGATATCGAAATGGCTCTCGATCAGTTGGATCGAGTCAGCATAAAGAATCAGGCATATAAGCGCGCCGATGAGCTCAGCGGCGGGCAACAACAGCGCGTAGGAATAGCCCGCGCCATGATGCAGGGACCGTCCATGATCCTGGCGGACGAACCCGTCGCCAGTCTCGATCCCGTTCTGGCTCATTCCATTATGCAATATCTTGAAAAGATCAATAAGGAAGACGGCGTCACCGTTCTTTGCAGTCTGCATTTTCTAGACCTGGTGCACCGATACGCAGACCGCGCGATCGCCCTCAATGCGGGGATGTTGATGTTCGACGGTCCGCCTAACCAGATCAACGACGAAAAATTCCGCGAGATCTACGGCAAAGATGCGGAACGGGTGGGGTAAAGGAGTAACCATGAAAAAAACATCCTCTCCGATGAGATCGATCGCTGTTGGGCTGGCAACACTCGTAGTCCTTGTTGTTTTTGCTTATGGTTTCTCTGTGACCAATGTCAACTTTGAAGAGACTCGTTCCGAAAGACGCATGGCTTCGCTGACGAGGATACTCAGGGCATTGGCGCACCCTAAAGTTTTCGATTACAACTTTGAATCGGTAAATGTTGAGGAGCCATTTTATTTGGGATGTCCCGAGGGAGGCGTTGAGCCTCCCAAGCCGGACCGCTCAGGGGCGTATATTCTCACCAGCGTTGGGTGCGCCGAACCCGGTGAGACCGTTGTAGTGGAAGGATATAACTTCCAGGAAAATTCATCGGGTCCGATCAACTTCATCGGATTCAGCGCCGAAGCCCCAGATGGGGTTCCCATTCAAATGGGCAATTTCCAGGCTGACGCGCAAGGTAATTTCCGGGTCGAAGTGAATATTCCCAACCGTCAAGTGAAGGAAGATCCGCAAGCCATCCGTGCTACGGGACGAGTGCGTGTTGGGGCTCCAATGCTTTCCTCAGAAGCCAAGGTGACATGGGCAAAGATCGTCGAAACGGTATTCATGGCGTTGCTGGCTACCACGTTCGGAACTTTATTGTCTATCCCGGTCAGTTTCTTTGCCGCCCGCAACTTAATGTCAGACGTGAAAAGCCCGCTCAGCAATATTGCCCTTTCACTGGTCGGATGGCCCCTGGGCATGTGGCTGGGTATCAAGACAAATCAACTTTTCTCAAATTTGTTGTCCCCCCTCTTTAATTTGTTTCTCCCGACTCTGGCAGGAACGATCATCGTGCCGTTCTTGGGATTCTTGTTCATCAGATGGCTTCTAGCCAAGCAGGATAAAGAGACAGGATCGCGATTCAAAGATCGCTTCATGAACCTGCTCTACACATTCGCGGCGACTGTCTTGGTGATCGTTTCCGCTCTGTTTTTGGGAAATCTTCTTCTCCAGATCGGCGCGTACCTTACGCCGAATAAAGATGTGCCACTGTATTTCCTTCGGAAATTTGTTTCCCAAGT
>CAYWCN010000147.1:0-3744 GCA_964456775.1 uncultured Anaerolinea sp. | reverse complement strand
CGGCGCGGCGTTCAACGACAGACGATTTTGATTCGGTTGCACTTCGATCCAATACACCATGCCTTGGATCGGTTTGCTGATCATGCCCGAAATATTCGCTTCGGCTTCGGTCAGTCTGCGCGTCACGTTGCTGATGTCGCCCATCACGTCTTCGAGATTGTCGTGTCCCTCGGCGTATAAATCCGCGGCGGCTTTGTAAATTTGCGTCAACGCGGTCAGCAAATTTCGCAACGTCTCGCCTGTCGCGTCCCATGCCATTTCTACTTCATCCCAAAACGGCAACGTCCGCGTGGCGGGTAACACGCGCGCCTGCCATGCGTAATTTGATGGCGGCTGTCCCTCGCGTTGCAGTCGTGCGAACTCGCTCAACACATTGAAGAACTCGCGGTTCATCTGCTCGATGCGAAAAGCCATATCGGTGGCGTGAGTCACTTTTTTCTGAAGCAGGCCGAAGTCCGAGGGGCGAAGCGTGGTGTTCGTCTCGCCGAGAAGTTTTCCGAGCACGCCCGCGTTCGATCCGCCGACCTCTTTCATCATGCGATCCATGTCATATTGATTCAATCGGAACGACATCGCGTTCGTCGTCGCCGATTCCAAATGATGACCCTCGTCAATGATGAGGTGCGAATACTCGGGCAAGACTTTGCTTCCCGTGGCGACATCCGATAACAACAGCGCGTGATTGACGACGAGCACATGCGCGGATTGCGACGCGGTCTTCACGCGATGGAACGGACACGCGCCGCCCATGCGTTTGATGCACGTTTCGGTCGTGCACGCGTCGTCCTCCGCCGACATTCGATTCCACACCTCGCGCTCGGTCGGTCCCGTGAGATTTAATTCGCTTCGATCTCCGCTCGAATTATTTAATTGCCATACCAACACTTTCGCCAGCACGCGCATCTCATCCGCATTGCGCGGATACGAGTGACGCATGTTCTCCACTTTGCGCGGGCAAAGATAATTCGAGCGTCCCTTCAACACCGAAAAACGAAAATCAAGATCCAACGCCTGACTCAAATTCGGCAGGTCGCGTTGAATGAGTTGGTCTTGCAAGTTGATCGTGTTCGTTGAAACAACCACGCGCGTATTGTTTTGCAATGAGAACAACGCGGCAGGCACGAGATACGCAAAACTTTTTCCAACGCCCGTTCCTGCTTCGACCATCAAATGATTTCCATACGAAAGCGCATCTGCCACCGAGCGCATCATCGCCACTTGTTCGGGTCTCTGCTCGAACGAATCGAAATACTGCGAGAACGGTCCGCCATACTCGAGCACGGATGCGACTTCCTCGGTGTTGAGCGGACTCGGCTCTTCGGGATTATCCAACGGCGGAAACTTCGAGTCATCCGCCCATTCAGCCTGATTCTTTTTCTTCGATATTTTCTTCGCTTTGATCCCCTCTTTCGCTTGCGCCCCCAAAATTTGTTGGAACACCCAACGCGCATCCCATTCAACGGGCTCGCTGAGACGGACGATCTCATCCACTAACTCGCGCGGAAGTTCACGCGCCATCTCGAATAATTTGTTGAACGCCGCCATCGTCACTTTGGCATCGTCGAGTGCGCGATGGGTGGCGGGCAATAAGATTCCCAATTGTTTGCCAAGCGATCCAAGATTGTATCGGCTCGCGGTCGGCATGACCACTGCCGCGATCTCATACGTGTCAATGACTTCGTTGTAATTCAATATCCCCGCCTGCTTTTGGATGAATCCCAGATCGAAGCGGATGTTATGTCCCACTACAGGCGCGTCGCCGACGAACGCCTCCAGATCGTGGATGATGTCGCGTAGTTTCGGCGCGTTGCGCGTCTCCGCGTCGCTGATGCCCGTCAGCCCCGTGATAAATTCAGGGATGTGCCTGCCAGGGTTGATGACCGATGTCCACTCGGCTTCGACGCGATGCCCTTTGAACTTCACCGCCCCGATCTCGATGATCGCGTCGCGCTCGTCGTTTAATCCCGTCGTTTCGATGTCTATGGCTACGATTGAATTCATAGAACAAGTGTATCATAAATGAAGTAGGGGCGGACGGCCGTCCGCCCCTACGCAATCACTCAGGCAACGCGGCTTTCACTGCCGCGAGTTGGGTTGGAGAGATCGGCTTCTCTTTTGCCTTTTGCCGAATAAAACTTTTGAGTTGATCCGTTTTTACCGCAGACAAAGGTGCGCCCTCGGCTTGAACCTCGGCTTGTTCGTTCGTGAAGACCAACACCGCGTTCACTTCAGGGACTTGGTTTTCCTCAAAATGTTTCGCCAGAAATTTTTTGACCTTGCCGATCTCATTCTCCGCATCGAGGTCGGGACGTCCGATTCCCTCCTGGCCGAAAAGGCTCATGTACGCCTGCAAGAATCCGCCGTTGCGAACGCGCCAACGATCTTTCGAGAACTCGATCGTGCCGCGCAAGCGATAGGGGATCAGCGCCCAAATTCCCGCAGGCCCAACGAGTAGATGCGGAGAGGGCGAAGCAAAATGATACATGGAAAACTCGCCGGGCAAGCCTTTCAATGCAGTGTCCAGCCTTTCGTCCATGCGCGGATTACCGCCGTATCGGTTCACGAAATATAAACCGACTTGAACGAGGATAAAACCAACGATGAACGAGCCAAGTGTAAGATAAAAGATCCGAATATCTTCGCCCGATAGATTGTTGGCATTGATCACAAACCCGCCGCCCAAAATAAGCACAGCCGCAAGGATAGCCCAGCCGCCGATTCTTCCGTTCCTCTTGATCAACTTATCGTTTCTGATGATTTTCATTTTTCACCATGTCACCCTGAGCGAAGGGTCTCCTCGACGCAGGGGAACAAATCCTATTTCTTCAAACTCTCTTCGATCGCACTTCGTATCGCATCCAACACCTTTGACTCTGCCGCTTCTTTCGCCACGCGGATCGAGTTCTTGATGGCGAACGCATCCGACCTCCCGTGACCGATAAAAGCCAGCCCGTTCACACCGAGTAGGGGAGCCGCGCCTTCTTCCGCAGGGTCGAGCAACTTGCGGACTTTGCCCATTGCAGGACGGATCAACGCGCCGCCCAACAACGTCAGCGGACCTCCGCCTTTGATCGACTCGCGAATCTTGTCCACGAGAAGTTTGGCGACCGCCTCAGAAGATTTGAGTAAAACATTTCCAGTGAAACCGTCGGCTACCGCCACATCCGCATGACCGCCGAAGAGTTCTTTCCCTTCGATGTTCCCGACAAAATTCAATTTTGAATCCACCAGCAATGGATACGCCGCCTTGATGAGTTCACTCCCTTTGCCCGCCTCTTCGCCGTTCGAGACCAAGCCCACGCGCGGATTTTTCACGCCGCGCACGCGCTCTGAGTAGACGCTTCCCATGATCCCGAATTGCACGAGATTCTCCGGCTTGCAATCGGGATTCGCGCCGAGATCGAGAAGGATCAAGATTCCATTCGCCGTGGGAATTGGTCCCGCCAGCGCGGGCCTGTCCACGCCTTTGATCCTGCCGAGCCTGAACAACGCCGTGACCATTGCCGCGCCGGTGTTGCCCGCCGTCACGAACGCGTCCGCTTCGCCTTTTTTCACGAGGTCATAACCGACCGCCATCGAATTCTGCGCTTCTTTATGACGCGCTTTCATTACGAGGTCCTCGCCTTTATCTTTCATGGTCAACGTCTCGGGCGCGTGCACAACGCGGATGGGTAGAGTCGCCGCATGGTTAGAATCAAGCAGAGGCTGAATCCGCGAAGCGTCTCCCGTCAAGATGATCTCCAC
>CAYWCN010000146.1:0-3774 GCA_964456775.1 uncultured Anaerolinea sp. | reverse complement strand
AACTCGATGATGCGGTCCAACACTTTGCGCATGTACTTGTCGTATTCCTCGGCGGGCTTGTGCGACCACCACGTTTCCATGCTCACGAACACAATGGATGGACGCCATGTCCGCAATTCGCAATCGAGCGGCGACTCTCCCGCGTTGCACGATTTCGGATCGGCGCGCAGGGGCGAGAGAACTGCCGCGGCGTTGAAGCCTCCCTTCACGGCGAGGCTGACGCGCGAGTAAGAGCCTTGATAATAATCAATCGTCGGCTGTAAATATGCATACTCGCTGCCCAAACTGAATTCACCGGGCTGATCGAATACAGACAGAAAATACGATGACACATTTTGGCAATCGCCGATGATGGAAAAATGCGTGGGATCGTTGCCCGACTCGATTCCGCGTTGGTAGACTTCGCGCATGACGTCGCTCACGCCGACGGGGACGACCGGCATTTGCATCCACGCGTCTTTTTCAAGGGGCGGCTTGGGCGTGGCAGTGGAGGCGGGAGTCGTCGGGGAGGCGGTGACAGCCTCCGCAGTTGAACCAGTTGCAATGGAGGTCTGAATCGGTTCGTCGGTCACAGAATTGATCTGCGTTGGCGCGCTTCCATTTGAGCAAGCGGCAAGCAGGATCGTTATCGTCAAAAGAAAATTGATCTTTTTCATATTCCTATTCACAAAAAATTTTTATCGCATCGCCAACTTGTTCAGCGAGCAAGGATTCGCCGAACGGCGTGAGATGCACGCCGCTGTTGGTGAACTCATCCATTGGGACGAGGTTCCACAGGTCGAGATACGGGATGTTTTGTTGCGCCGTGTATTCGCTCAGCATCGCGCGATACTCATCGTATGCCCAGCGCGGATAGAAAAAATTATAACGGATGTCGCTGTTTGTGCCGTTGCTGACGAGGATGGGTTCGTTGACGAGGACGATGGGAATGTTGGTGGCATGCAAGCCCGCGTCGAGGATGTCGAGCGAGAGTTGTTCGCGCAACGGTTTGCTCTGCTTGATGTCGTAAAACGAATCGTCGGCTTCGAAATCGGTTTGCGCGCGTTCGTAATTTTCTGGATAAAACTGGTCAATGCCCGTCGCGGACCATGGGACTCCGTACAGTTGCAAGCGGATGAGGTTTGCGAGGTCTTTTCTTTGTTGTGTAAAAGTTTGATCCCATGTTGTTGAATGATTCAACTCTGGATCATTTGGGTCGAGGGGCAATTGGTATTTAGCAATAAGTTGTTTGACTCGTTCAGGGCTGTTCGCCACGAGCGGCGCGCCGAATTGTTTTTCTTTCGGAAATGATTCGAGCGTAGTGAGCCAGACGATCATGTCGGGCTGATACTTCAATGCCTCATCGAGGATCATCAACTCTTGCAGGAGCGAGATATACGGATAACCGAGATTGTACGCATGGACATTTTTATTGCACGCTGAAATGTTTTGCGAGTTCAATTGCCCCGCGAGATTTTCTTCGGGCGTGAGCAACGTGCCCCACACAGACGAGTCGCCGATGAGGATGACGCGGAATTCATCGTCCGCTTTGGGTGTGCCGACCAGAACATGAGCCGCGAACATGGCGTCGAGGTTGAAGAGGCTGAGATTGTATCCGCGCTGGTTTTCGCCGAAGGGAAACCGTTCGCGCCCGGGGAAGACTTTGTTGTAGAGGGAGAGTTTTCCGAGAGGAAATCCGCTGGTGAGGATGAACAAGAAATTAAATATTACAAGCAGCAAGGTTGCTTTGAGTAAAACGGGGAAGAGGCGAGGGGTAGGCATAAGAGCAAGTTGGCAAAAGAGCAAGTGATCAGTGATTAGTTATCAGTTATCAGTGGATGGTTAGGTCAATCCGAATAGTTTCATTAGTACGCCAAATGATAATGCAGGCGTGCTTAGCGCGAAGAAGACCCAGCCGAGGGCGGCGAAGTGGAAGGTGAGCAGAACGCCGCCGAATCGCAAAAGGGATTGCGAGCGTGGATTGGAAACGACAATGCGCGTCTTTGCGAAGTCACTCCAACGGTTTTGGATGAAGAGTCCGAGTCCGTGCCACACGCCCCAGAGGATGAAGTTGAGCGTGATGCCATGCCACAAGCCGATGAGGAACATGGTGGCAAGTTGACCGAGCAGGAGCATCGTCCATGCGGGGATGGATCGGTAGCCGCGAATCCAGCGGTTGAAGGGATTGAAAAAGTACGAGCGGATCCATTGCGTCAACGTGATGTGCCATGAGTTCCAGAATTGCGTGATGTTGGGTTTGGTGTATGGCGAGGTAAAGTTTTCGGGGAGTTTGATTCCTACCAGCCTCGCGATGCCAATGGCGATGTCGGTGTAGCCACTGAAGTCGAAGTAGATCTGGAGTGTGTAAGCGTAGAGGACGATCCACATCCAACCCGTGGTGCGGACTTGGACGGCGAGCGTGTCGTTCAATGCGATCAATGCCAGCGCGTCGGCGAGGACGAATTTCTTGAACAAGCCGATGACGATCCGTTGACCTGCGAGCAAGGTTTCATCTTGTGTGAGGTGGAATTCTTTTCGGAGGTCGCTTGCGAAGCGTTCGGCGCGGTCAATGGGACCGGCGGAGAGCGAGGGGAAGAAAACAATATACGTAGCAAATTCAGGCAGGGAAAGTTCGGGCAATCGTCCCGTTTGTTTATCGCGCAAGACATGGACTAAACGAAAGGAGATATACGAAAACCCAAGCCAGCGGAAATCCAACGCGGAAGCGGTGTCTGTGGGACGACCTGTCAATTCGCGGAGGAAGATGCTCAGTTGCAAAGAGAGGGTCGGAGATTTGAGAATTACGAGAATTGCGAGCAATACAATGATCGTGAACGATAACGTGAGGGCGATGCGGCGCGAGAGAGTCGTAAAAGCTGTGATCGCTATCGAGGCGAGAACAATAAAACCAACGACGAGAATGAGTCTCGGCGGGGTTGTTGTGGTGAGGACTGGGTCAGGGAAAATATAGCGCGTGAGCCCGACAAGAAGAACAACGCCCGCAATGACGGCAAGTCCGATGAGGTTGTGACGAGACTTCCACGCGCCAGCAGTTGATGTGATGAACCAAACGATTACAACGAGGAAGATGGAAAGCGAGGGAATCCAAAAATCAAACGAGCGGAGGGGGACGGCGGGTTGAAACCAGAAGGCGGCGAGAACGCTGAGGGCGAGGAGAGAAAGGATGCGGCTTGTACCACGCATCCACGCGCCGACCAGCAAGGCGGTCAGGATCGAAGCGAGAATCTGGGTCAGTCCCATCTAGAATCCTTGATAGATCCAAACGGGACTTGAATCGGATGTGAAAATGATCAACGCGATCACGATGAGGAAGAGGACGAACGCCCAGATATTTTCGGTCGAGAAAAGTTTCTTTAACGCGTGCCGCATACGAGCCAATCGCCGCCTTCTTCGACTACTTGATATGTGCGCACTGCGAGATCGAGCCGCTGGTCTTCATTATTATAGGAAGCGACGATGTTGCCGGTGCAAAGCACGAGCGCGGTGTCGCCGTCGGTGCCCGTTTGCGCGCAGGAAACATTTTCGAGACTCGCAGTGACGGCTTGGAACGAGTCGAGTTCGATGAGCGCGTCGTCCTCCCAATCGCCGCAGACGAGCGTGGGCAGACGATCCGCATCTTTTGCGACGAGCGCGTTGAGATAATCTTCGACGGCTTTTGCGGGCGCGTCGCTATTCGATTGCCCGCATGAGGCGAGGAGGAACGAGATGGCAACGAGCGCCAGCAGGAAAATTTTTCGCATGAAGTACTCCTTTGAAATTTGTGGCGGGATTATA
>CAYWCN010000145.1:0-3796 GCA_964456775.1 uncultured Anaerolinea sp. | reverse complement strand
GTCCGCTTTCGCCCGCGTTGAGTCGCGTGTGCGCTTCGTTCGCGCAGGCGATCACATCGTCGGTGAGAACGTCGCCGAGCAGAAAAAATCCTGTCGGGTTGGAATGTCCCGCCATGGATTGGTTTTTATATTTGCGCGCGAGCAGATGAAGAGTGGCGTGTTCGAGCGCGTGATTTTTGCGAGTTTCGAGAATGAGGGGAAGATCGAGGATCATGCGGCGATTATACACCGCACGATTTGATTCTATTCTGCCGCAACAGCGACTTTATCCACAAACGATGGATCGTGCGCTTGTTGTTTGAACGCGCCGACGTCAATGCGCGAGAGCATGATCGCGGCGACGAGTAACATCAACGCTTCGATGCCGAACACGACGAGATACCCGCTCAACTCGTGACCTGTGATCCGCGTTGCCACATCGGCAACAACTCCCGCCATCAGCAGACCCGTGAGGCGCGAGAGTCCATTCGAGAAGCCCCACGCGCCGATGTATAAACCAACTTTTTCAGGGACGGTCAAGTTATACATTAAAGACAAATTCGCAACCGTAGCAATTCCTGTGCCAAAACCTAGCATCATAATACCTAGATAAAATATTCCTAGATTTCGCGCGATCCCGCTCGCTACAATCAGCACAAGACCTAGTATCGCAAAAATATTTCCCATCTGGGCAATTTTCTTTTTCGCCACGCGTCCTTCCATAAAGCCTGCTACAAAAAAGGCAATTAGTGTCAATAATTGACTGTAAGAGACAATTCGAGATGTTTCGGAAATACTCATGCCGAAGGCTTGCGCGCCAAACGGTTCAAGCAACACATCTTGACCGAGAATGGCTGCTAACAACAAGAGAAGGTAAATGAAAAATATACGCGCCACGGAGTTGGAAGTGATTTCTGTATACATTTCCCGCAATGTATGCGTTTTGGACAGTGGAGATGAGGAGGAACTGTTAGAACGAGGTTCAAGTTTGATGAGCCCAAGTAATCCCAATGCTAAGGCTGACCCAGAAATCATCCAAAATGCGACAGATAACTCCTTGAAGGTTGCCTCTGTAGCCATGTGACTAACAGTTTGAGACGCGGTGATAATTCCCAGAACCATAGTAAAAAACATGATCGCGATTGTAGTACCACGTCCCTTTTCGCCTGATATTTCAGATGCAAGTGTAAAATAGGAAACTGCAGAGAAATGATAGCCCATCCCCCAGAGAAAAAATGAAAGCAATCCCACTAAGATGCCAAGACTAAAGTTGATTTGAATGGTTGAAACCATATAAGGGGAGAGGCTTAATCCAGCCGCGCATAAAAGCAAACCAAGCAATATATGCGGCGTTCGCCGATAACCAAAAATCGGGTGGCGATCTGCAAATGAGCCGATGGCAACTTGAATGGGTGAAAACAGGTAAGGGAATATGGCTAGCAAAGTGAAGGTCGTTTTCGAAAGCCCGAATTCGAAGATCATCACGCGATTGAGAGTGCCCATTAAGGGAACTAAAGTCATCGCGACAGCGGTATGGATGAGAGCAAGTTGGAGGCGTTTGAGGAACATAGATTTTCTTCCAGTTGATTATCTCTTAATTTTTCGCACGTGGTCTCGATATGTCCTTCGTCTTCGCTACGCTTCGCTCAGGACTACTCGACCATCGCACACAAGAAAACACGTAGACAGGATTTTCCGTGTCTACGTGTCTACCTGTTTACTTGTTTACTTTACACGCTTACTTCGCAAACTTTTCGATCAATGTGTTGTACGACTCGCGCAATTCAGCCGAGGGATCGTTGCCGCCGAAGTTGAGGAACACTTTGAACGCCGCAGTTCCGCGCTTATCGAAGAATTGGATCGAAAGCGATTCGTGTTTATCGAGATGACTCGGTTTGCGGAAGGCGAACACGTCAGCCAACTCCCAGCCGCGGATGTGCATGTCGAGCGAGTCGGTGCGGATGTTCAGGAAGCCGTCTTTGTTGAAAAACTTTCCGAACTGACCGAACACTTCAATGGTCGTCGCGCCGTTCGAGACGATCACGGTCACTTCGCCGAGCGGCTCGAACGCGCGGATGATCTCTTCCCAGCGCGAGCCATCCAGTTCGCGGGCGGTGTCGCCTTCGAGCGCGCGCAGAATGTCCACTTCGGGCACGCGCAATTTATGCGCGAGCATGAGCGTCATCTGTGAGCGGTCTTCATTATAAGCTTCGCGGATGGCGTCGGCTCGCTCATCTTGAGTCAGGTCTGGGCTGAGAGGGGTTGCAGTTTGAAACATTCGTATTCTCCGTTGATTAATTTGCTGGAGTATAAAGGTCAAATTGGTTCAAATCTAGTCACGCGTATAAACTTCGGAATAAATCCGTATGAAACCAGTTTTCAACCAAGTTGAAGATTCCCAAGCATATCTAGGTATTACTGAGGCTGTACATGCTTTGAAACACAATAGAAGCAAACCGAACGGCACAACTCATTCCGTTGGTTGCGGCATTCTATCTTTCACCCAAGCCAAAGCCTCTTCTTCGTTACCGAACAATGCGCCAGGGCAGTTATACATACGGCTGATGATCTTGTTGGCTAACGGCTTATAGAAGGACACAAACTTGCTGTCCGCGCTGACCATCGCAAAGCCCACGCAATCTTGCCCAAAGCGCTCTCGCTTCTCAACGATCCATGATTTAAAGGTTCTAGCGACGCCAGGCTCATGTTTATGTGCATGACCATGGTCATCGTCATGCTCGTGATCGTCCAATTCATCCAGGTTCCCGTCAAAGTCCTTCTCGAAATCTTCATCTGCCCCATGATCGTCCGTTACTTTATAGATCGTTATTACGCCAAACTTCCCACTGCGGGTTAGCAATTTATCTACATCGGCAAACAGCTTTTTTATCTTTTCAAGAGTTAAGTCTTCGTAGAAGTGCAGAACATACAAGGAGTTCATACTTTCATTGATCGTGTAGGACATGTTCTATTCCTTTGTGTGGGCGATACAGTGTGGTGGACGCCCACTTTAAAAGTGTCTTATCTTGTCGAAGCGACGCGAAGTATAATGACCAAAATCTGAATAATCTAGATATTTGTAATAAAATTGCGTTATATCCAATTGCAACCAGTTTTCAACCTGGTTGATAATTTCAAGAAGACCTCACAGGTCTTGAAGACCTGTGAGGTCTGGTAACTGGAGTTCAATGACCGTCAGCCCTGCCATGCGGCGCTATGCCGCTGAAATTTACCGCCTGCAACAAGACCATGACCAGGTCTCGTTGGCGCTTCTCAGTTCTCATGTGGATGCCTCCGCCCAAGCCATCTCGACGATGGTCAAACGCCTCAACAAAAGTGGACATCTGGTCCACGAACCCTATAGAGGCGTCAAACTGACAGCGGAAGGCGAGCGGATCGCCATGCCCTCCCTGCGGCGTCATCGCCTCACCGAAGTCTTCCTCGTCAAAGTGATGAAATACGACTGGGCGTCTGCCCACGAGCTTTCGGATGTGTTCGAGCGCGGCGTGAACGATGAACTTGAAGATCGAATGGATGAATTAGCAGGTTATCCTTCGCGTTGTCCGCATGGGGAGCCGATTCCATCCAAAGAGGGAGTCATGCCGCAGGTCAAGGATGAACCGTTGTCAAATGTGCCGTCTGGCTCCGATTGCGTTGTCAGCCGCGTCCGCACGCACGATCTGGATAAACTTCGCTACATCGCAGAGGTTGGGCTAACACCAGGAAAGCCTTTCCACTTGCTGAGTTGCGCCCCGTTCAAGGGACCCTTGCGACTCGAGATGAAACCGCACGATCACATCATCGGCTATGAGTTGTC
>CAYWCN010000144.1:0-3849 GCA_964456775.1 uncultured Anaerolinea sp. | reverse complement strand
GCGCATCACCCATGCGGATGTTGATGTTGGCAATCCCTTTGGCGTAATCGCCCATGCGCTCCAACTCGGAAATGATCTCCATCGTGGATGCCAACAGCCGCAGATCGTGCGCCATCGGCTGTTGCGTGGCGATGAGGACCATCAATTTGTTTTCGATTTCGAACCGTTTTTTGTTGATCGCCGCATCTTCGGCAAAAATTCTTTCCGACGCCTTGACGTCGCGCTTCTTCAACGCCTCGACCGAATCGAGGATGGCTTGCTCCACCATACTGCCAAGCAATAAGACATCGTCTTTAAGTTGTTGGATTTCGCCTTCAAAAGTTTTTCTAAGCATAACAGCCTCGTTGGATCATCGTGTGGGATATTATAAACCTGATTTTTATCCGAACCTGCCCGTCACATAGTCTTCGGTGCGTTTGTCTTTCGGATTCGTGAATATCTTTTGCGTCTCGTTGAACTCGATCACCGTGCCTGAGCGCTCGTCATTGATCATCATCATGGCGGTATGATCGGAGGCGCGGGCGGCTTGCTGCATGTTGTGGGTCACGATGACGATGGTGTAATTCTTTTTCAACTCTTGCATCAACTCTTCGATCTTTAGCGTGGCGATCGGGTCGAGCGCGGAGGCGGGTTCGTCCATCAAAATGACTTCGGGTTGGACAGCCAGCGCGCGCGCAATGCACAAGCGTTGTTGTTGCCCGCCTGAAAGCGCCAAGCCCGATTGAGTCAACTTATCCTTCACTTCGTCCCACAACGCGGCTTGCCGCAAACAGGATTCGACCAACTCTTCCATCTTGCCTTTGTAGCCATGGATGCGCGCACCCCAGGCGATATTTTCGTAAATGGATTTCGGGAACGGATTCGGTTTCTGGAAGACCATGCCGATTCGATAACGGACCTCGACTGGGTCCACCGCTGGGTTATACAAATTCTCCCCTTCAAACAAGACCTCGCCTTCGATGCGCGTGCCCGTAGAGAGTTCGTTCATGCGGTTGAAGGCGCGCAGTAATGTGCTTTTGCCGCACCCCGATGGACCGATGATGGCGGTGATCTTGTGCCGTTCGATGGGAATGTTCACACTCGTCACAGCGCGGAAATCTCCGTAAAAAATTCCCAGGTTTTTGGTTTCGAGTACGAATGGTGATCGTTCTGTTTCTGTTGATGGTTGTATCATTTTAGTATTTCCTGCTGAAACGATTTCGTAGAATGACCGCCGATGCGTTAAGGCTGAGGAGCATGATCAGCAGAACGAGGATGGTCGCCGCGGCAACACTGCGGAACTCCGCTTGCGGGCGGGCAGTCCATTGATAGATTTGAATAGGGAGGGTTGTAAATTTTGAGAACGGCGATTCGGGATCGAAACTGATCGCAGTCGACGCGCCGACAACCACCAGCGGAGCGGTCTCGCCGATGGCGCGTGAGATCGCGAGGATCGTGCCCGTCAAAATGCCAGGCATCGCGTTGGGCAACACATGCGACCAGATCGTCTGCCATTTTGTTGCGCCGAGTCCGTAACTCGCTTTGCGCAGGGATTGAGGCACCGCGCGGATCGCTTCCTGGGCGTTGATAATGATGATCGGAAGCACGAGCAGACCGAGGGTCAGCCCCGCGGCGAGCACGGTTCTTCCGTTCGCTGTGGTTGGGTCCACCATCCCAAAGAGTTTTCCGCTGGTGAGGGGTTCGAGAGTCCGCACGAAGATCGCAAGCCCAAGGATCCCATAGACGATGGACGGCACGCCCGCGAGATTGTTGATGTTGGTTCGGATCGCGCGGTTGAGCCAGTTATCGGTCGCGTATTCTTCGAGATAGATCGCCGCGCCAACCCCGATCGGAAACGCAAAGAGGATCGTGAAGAGGATCGTCCACAACGAGCCGAGGATGGCGGTGCGGACGCCTGTGGTGATCGCTTCACTCGATTGCGGGCGTGTGACGAAATCTGTGGTGAGCCATGAGATGAATTTCAGTTCGGCATTTGGAAAATCTGTTGCAACGATGGATCGAATCTCATCGGCTTTCGTCAGGGATGACCACAAATTCCACACTTGCACAACTTCATACTTGACAATGCGTTCGTTGACGACTTGAAGCACATTTGCGTGCGAGCGTTTTTCAAAGGATGTTTCGTTATCCAATTTGTTGAACGCGCCTTTGGATAATTTGGATCGCAACAACGCGACAAGTTGTTCTTTGCTTTGTTCTTCCAACGGAATGCCGTTCGCGGTCAATGTAGCAGGGTCTATCTTTGCTTCCAATGCCACATACCCAAACGCGCCATTCATAATATTCAGGATCAACGCAACCAACGCGATGATGCCGACAATGGTAGAGGCGCGGAAGATCCAACGCCACACATTGCCTGTGCGATTCCGTCTTTCGATGTTGACGTTGTAAGCGGGTTTTTCTCCTCTCCTTGTGGGAGATCGCGAAGCACCACGAAGGGGAGGGTTAGGGGTGAGGGATTTCATTCGTACACCTCCCTGAAGCGCCGCACAATGCGTTGACTGATGATATTGAGTGTGAGGGTGATGACGAACAGCAACAGACCGAGGAAAAAGATGCTGTTGTAATCGATCGAGTCGTATGCCAGATCGCCGCCCGAGATGCGGACGATGTGCCCTGTGACCGTCTCTGCCCCTTCAAACGGGTTGAACGTAAAATTCGGACCCGCGCCCGCCGCGACGGCTACGATCATCGTCTCGCCGATGGCGCGCGAGATGCCGATGATGATCGCCGCGGCAATTCCAGACAGTGCGGCTGGTAACACGATCTGGAGCGCGACTTCCAACTTCGTCGCGCCCATGCCATAGGCGGCTTCACGCAAAGCGCGGGGAACGGCTCCGAGCGCATCCTCCGTCATGGATGTGATGAGGGGCAGGATCAAAATCCCCATCACCAAGCCAGCCGATGCCGTATTGTAGATCTGCACAACGTCACTGCCAAAAATAGTTCGGAGTAACGGCGTCATGAACATCAGCGCAAAGTATCCGTACACGATGGTGGGAATGCCTGCCAGCACTTCCAATATTGGTTTCAGCGTGCTGCGTGTTTTCGGCACGGCATATTCACTCAAATAGATCGCGACACCCAGCCCGAGTGGAATGGCAATGGACATGGCGATCATGGTTGTCATCAACGTGGAAGTGACCAGGGGCCAGATGCCAAATTTTCCCACGTGCGGTTTCCATTCCACGCTTGTGAGGGTTTGCAGAATATTCACTTCTGGCATCTGGAAGAAGAGCAGGGCTTCTTTGCCTAATTCATAAACGATACCGATCGTGGTGAAGATCGAGAAAAAACCGCTCAAGAAAAGCAAGCCTTGAATGAGCATTTCACCTGGGCGCGGTCTACGGCGCAGATTCGGTTTTTTCGTTTTCCATTCATTTACAGCCACATGAACTCCTGATAGACAAATTACAAACCGATATTCTCCTTCCCTGAAAGAGAAGGAGAATATCTGCTCGAACATTTCTGATCGTTCTTATGTACTCACCTTACGCAGTTACGCTCCGAGGCGGTCTGTGACCGCCGTATCTCGCAGGGTCACAGACCCTGCGAGAGCAGAATGGTGCGTTATTTACTCGCTGACCGCGGATTCCCACGCATCGAGGTTTTCCTGCGTCTTGTCGTCACTGACGGGGAAGTAACCGACGTCGAGAATTTCGTCCGCAACAGTTGTGATGTAGAAGTAGATGAACGCGGCGACCTGCGGCTTCTCTTGCATGATCGTTTTGTCCGAGTAGATGAACAACGGGCGCGAGATTGGGTACTCGCCTGATTCAGCAGTCTCAGCGGTGGGAGC
Organism: uncultured Anaerolinea sp.; assembly: GCA_964456775.1. GTDB lineage: Bacteria > Chloroflexota > Anaerolineae > Anaerolineales > Villigracilaceae > Defluviilinea. The sequence goes on along the minus strand of CAYWCN010000144.1, from coordinate 50 downwards.
AACACCATCCACAGATAAGGCTTTGAGAGTGGAAGCGTTTTCCTGATAGT
>CAYWCN010000143.1:0-3860 GCA_964456775.1 uncultured Anaerolinea sp. | reverse complement strand
TGTCGAATCTCACGCTTGAAAAATTGGTGATGGCGGCAGAATCGGCGTTCGCAAAAGGCAGGGCGAAAGAACCGCTGGGGACGGTTATCGCGCCGCCGCGTGTGACCATCCGCGAAAAAATTGACATGATCGCGAAGATCATGAAAGATGTGCAACGCTCGACGTTTAGGGCATTGGTCACTGACGGCGCGTCGCGGCTGGAGATCGTCGTCACGTTTTTGGCGATGCTCGAACTCATCAAACGCTATCGCATCGACGCGCATCAGGAAGGCTTGTTCAGCGACATCGAGATCAATCGCACCGACGATTGGAAAGATGACGAGGAGTTGGAATTGGAGTTTGAGTGAAAAAAGAGACTAGAGATTGGAGACTGGAGATTGGTCAACGAGGACGATCAGGAGAAATGCTCTGGTCGTTTTGTTTAAAGACCGTCCCGAAGGTTTTGGATGCTCAACAAAGTTTTTCATGGAAACCTTCGGGACGTTTTATCCAAAATGTATTTGTAACGTTGCGCAACCCACAAACTGATCAACGCACCCGCATTATCGAAAACAATCACATCCCACTCAGACGAGAATCGTCCACGCACAAACGATTGATGATATTCATCCGTCGCGGCATAGAGGATTGCGATCAACCAGACCAGCCAGCGTCGATCTCTCCGAAAGTCCAGCGCGTACCAAACCCAAAACGCCAGCACGGCATACTCGAATACGTGTCCCGACTTTTTGATGATCCGATCCATCAAGCCGAAGTTCGGTAATTCATTTGAGGGCTGGGAGGAAAACCAAAAGATGACCGCCATCGTCAGCAAGGCGGGAAGCCAGCGGGAAAATTTATTTTTCATCGTTTGAATCAAATATTGGCAAAATGGTTGGGTCGGCAGTTCAACTGCCGACCCAACATGGCTAAAGGTTGATGGGGCAGTTGAACTGCCCCATCAACGACTACACATCCGTCAAACTGATCGCAACGGTGCGGCTCCCGTCACCCAAATCAACGCTTTGAATGACAACCGCCTTGCCGCTCGGGTCGCCATCAAACACGATGCTGAACACGCCGTCTGAAATCGAGGTGAGCAGGGCGCGCTCGGTGTATCCGCGCGAAACATACTCATCGCGATAGAACTTCAAAATCTCCTCTTGCGGTAGTTTCGAGTAATACAACACATTTCCATCGCCTACGTCAACCACATTGTACGCGTCGGCCGTGATCGGGAATCCCGAAGCCGATGTATCCGCGTTCCCACCCGAGTTATCTTGCGGCGCGGCTGTCGCAGGCGAATCGCCTCCACTGGGCGGAACAGGCGCGTCGCCGCCTCCGCCTCCCCCGCTCAGCGCGTTGCAAGCAAGCGACGCCAACATCAAGATCGCCAGCGCAAGAAAAATCTTTTTGTGTTTCATGGTCATCTCCTTTTCGTCAATTTTATCATCCGCAACGAGTACAATTCACGCGATGATACAAACGGATGAGATCGTTTTACGCGACGGCGACTCGTGGCTTCACTTCGCGAATCCACAACGCATAATTTCCGCCGATCAATTGCACGACGTGCTACCCGCCTTCCGCGAGATCGAAGACGCGGTCAACGACGGATTCCACGCGGCAGGATTCCTCAGTTACGAATCCGCGCCCGCTTTTGATGCGGCGCATCAAGCGCATTCTTCTTTCTCTGGATTTCCACTCCTGTGGTTTGGACTCTACCCTCAGCCTCGCCTCTTCTCCCTGCCTCAGCCTGCCTCGCCCAAACCAGCCTTGACCTGGTCCCCCACCGTCTCCCGCGAGACGTACAACTCCGCCATCGAACAAATCAAAAATCACATCGCGGACGGGCGCACATATCAAGTCAATTACACGATGCGCCTCCAAACGGACTTCAACGCCGATGCGTGGAATTTCTTCCTCCATCTCGCGCAAAGTCAACACAACCACGCCGCGTACATAGACACGGGTCGTTTCGTCATCGCATCCGCTTCGCCTGAATTATTTTTTCAACTCGACGGCGACACAGTCACCTGCCGCCCAATGAAAGGGACGACTCATCGGGGGCGCACCACGCTCGAAGATGTGGAGCAGGCTCAATGGCTGAAAGACTCGGAAAAGAATCGCGCGGAGAACGTCATGATCGTGGATATGATCCGCAACGATTTGGGTCGTATTGCAAAAACGGGAAGCGTTCACGTCCCTAATCTGTTCGCCACAGAAAAATATCCCACGCTATGGCAAATGACATCCACCGTGCAAGCAGAGACAGATGTATCAATCACGAAAATTTTCACCGCGCTATTTCCATGCGCGTCAATTACGGGCGCGCCGAAAGTCAGCACGATGCGGATCATCTCTGAACTCGAAACCACGCGGCGAAACATTTACACGGGGAGCATTGGCTATATCGCGCCAAATCGCAAGGCGAAATTCAATGTCGCCATACGAACCGCATTGATCGACCGCGAAACTCGAACCGCAGAATACGGCGTCGGCGGCGGCATCGTCTGGGATTCGGAAAGCGGCGACGAATACGCCGAGGCATTGCTCAAAGCCCGCGTGCTGACCGAGTCGGTGCCGCAATTCTCGTTACTCGAAACCATGCTGTGGACTCCCGAAGAAGGATTCTTTTTGCGCGACAAACATATCGCGCGGTTATTGGATTCGGCAGAGTATTTTGGTTTTTCCATTTCATCCAAACTTTGGTGGTCGAGTAGTCCCGCGCGTGCTGAGCGGACACTGAGCGAAGGCGAAGTGGAAGTCGAAGCACCGCGGGACGTATCGAGACCACCACTTCCAAAAGAAATTCTCGAAGCATATCTAAATGAAATTTCATCTGAGTTCACTTCCCCCCAACGCGTGAGGCTCCTTCTCGATAAAAACGGAAACTTGGGTCACGAAGCAAAACCTTTTCAACCTTCCATGCTCGAGGCGGCGTCCCCGCCGCCGAGGACGGCGGCTGGAGCATCCAGTGCGCTGAAAGTCGCGTTTGCAAAGCAACCCGTGAATTCAAACAACTTGTTTCTCTTTCACAAGACCACTCACCGCGACGTCTACGAAAACGCGAAAAAAGATTTTCCCGAATATGACGACGTCCTCCTCTTCAACGAACGCGACGAACTGACCGAATTCACCATCGGCAACCTCGTCGTTGAGATGGATGGCAAACTCTACACGCCACCGATCTCATGCGGCTTGCTCGCAGGCGCATTCCGCGAATATTTAATTGAAACAGGTCAAGTGGAAGAGAGAATTATTCGATTGGATGAAATTGGAAAATGCGAGAAGATATTTTTTGTGAATTCGGTGAGGAAGTGGCAGAGGGTTGACCTTGATCCGTCATTGCGAGGAAGCCCGAAGGGCTGACGAAGCAATCCCCAACACGGTGAGGGAGATTGCTTCGTCGGGCAAAGCCCTCCTCGCAATGACGCGGGTTATTCGCTCCGCCTCAAGAATTCTCGAATCGAAATCGAAGCCGCCGCGCCTTCGCCAACCGCCGAAGCGACTTGCTTGGTGCTCCCATGCCGCGCATCGCCAGCGACAAAGAGTCCCGACACATTCGTCTCGAATGGAAGCGGCGCGTGGTTGGCGTGATCATCATGCGTGAGGTCGTGTCCTGTCAGCACAAATCCCCATTTATCTAACTCGACATAATCCTTCAAAAATCCCGTGTTCGGAGTTTGACCGATGAAGACAAACGCCGCGGCGGGATGAATCTCTTCGGTTTTGTCACTATCTTTGAAATGATACTTGATCGTTTTGAGTTTGGAATCTTTACCTTCAAACGCATCCACGATCACGTTGTACTTCACGTCCACACCTGAATTCGGCTCATTGACCTTGTCTATCGCGATTTGGCTGGCAGTGAGTCTGTC
>CAYWCN010000142.1:0-3895 GCA_964456775.1 uncultured Anaerolinea sp. | reverse complement strand
GGACGTGATTGCGGCTGGTCACCACGCCCGCGCCTTGTTTCAACATCCCGGCGATGCGGCTGACGAGCGTGCCATCTTTCAGCGTGGTGGTGCTCGGCAAAGCAATGATGGGAACCCCGCCCTCCGAGCGCGACGCGCCGTAGATGAAATCCAACTGACCGCCTACGCCGCTGTACAACTTCGGTCCGATGCTGTCCGCGCAAACCTGACCCGTGAGGTCTATCTCGATCGCCGAGTTGACCGCCACCATGCGGTCGTTTTGCGCGATCACGAACGGATCGTTCACATATTCGATCGGGTGCATTTCCACCATCGGATTGTTATTCACCCAATTGTACAAATTATGCGTGCCGATCATGAAACCCGCAACGATCTTACCGGCGTGCAACGTCTTGCGCGCGTTGGTCAACACGCCCGCTTCCACGAGCCTGATGATGCCGTCTGAAAACATTTCGCTATGCACGCCCAGGTCTTTTTTATGGAGGAGATGCGTCAACACGGTGTCGGGAATCGCGCCGATGCCCATTTGCATCGTCGCGCCGTCGGGGATCAAGTTGGCGACGTAACGCGCGATCTTTTCGATCACATCGCTCGCGCTGCCCTCGCTCAACGACAACTCGCGGATGGGATAATCCACCGGGACGATCCGATCCAATCGGCTGACGTGAATGAACGAATCGCCAAGCGTGCGCGGCATCTGCTGGTTGACTTCGGCGATGATGAGCTTTGCCGATTCGGCGGGCGTTTTGGTCAACCCAACTTCCACGCCGAAACTGCAAAAGCCATGCTCATCGGGCGGCGACACATGGACGAGCGCCACATCCAGCGGAAGCACGCCGCGCTTGAACAACAGAGGAAATTCAGACAACAGCACAGGCGTGAAATCGGCGCGGGCTTCGTGCACCGCCTTGCGAATGTTCTCGCTGATGAACATCGAGTTCACGCGCAAATGACCCGCCATTTCAGGCTTCACATAATCGGCGGGTCCCACGCTCAGCGCCTGGCAAATCTCCACGTCGGCGAGGTTCGGGGCATAGTCCACCAACGCAGAGAGAAGCGTTTGCGGCACCGACACATTCCCAGTGAGAAAAATGCGGTCGCCCGATTTGATCGTCCGCACGGCGTCTTGCGCGCTGACGATGCGCGATTGATAAGCGTAAGTCCAGTTCATATACCTTCTATTTTAAAGCATTCGCGATAGTTTGAAAAATCAATTCAGGCGCGATCTCGAACGAATACGGCATGTGGACTCTCTCGTACAACCCATGCGCGTCGCTCCCAAACGGACCGATATTGACGACCGCGCAATCCAACGCGCGGATCTCCTCCAACTTTTTTTCATCGAGCGAGGAAACCAATTCCCCCGCCGAATCCCTCAACCCGAACAGCGGGATGTTCCTTGAAAGCGATTCGATCTGCACATTCGATTCCAACTGGACATAACTCAGGTCTGAAATATACGGATAAAAACCACGCTTCTGAATCCGATGGTCAACCTGCTTCGCCAGCGCGGCATTCATCGCGCGTGTGATTTGATTCTCCTGCGGCATCACCGACGGATAATACGGCGGCGAAAAAAACGCGACGATCGCGGGACCGTTGACCTGAGCGCTCTTCGTCAATTCCGCGACGATCATGCGGCTGAGTTGACGTCCATCCTCTGCAATTGATCTAAATTCATCCACTTTCGATTTGAGCCAATCAGAGAATGTGGTTTCGTGTTTTTCATTGTCCCATCCTTTCTTTGCCAACTCGAACAACGATTCATAATCAAGCACAGACGGAGTCCACGCGGGGGGAGTTTGCGCCTGCCCGCCCAGCGATTCGAAACGGCGAAAAGACTCGCCGCGTCGCGCGCGGACAGCCTCAAGCGCGGCATGAGCCGTGTCCTTCATCTTGTTCATCGCTTCTTCGGGTGTGAGAGTCAGCGTCAGCCAGTTGACGTAGACGAAGGCTTCGCCAGCCGTCTCCACGTTGTACGAGGGTTTGAGGTCGCGCATGTGCAACGCGACGGGCGGAGGCGCAACTTCGGTGATCTCATCGCCGCCGAGGACGCCGCTCCATGAGTCGATCCAGGCGGGATTAAGGTTGACGCGGCTGACCAACTCGCCCGCGAGGTGCGAAGCGTCTATCCCGCGAAAAATTTCGCCGACGTGAGTCCGCACGCCGAGGATGTAAAACGACGGGAGCAATTTCCCAACTGTGCCGGAGTACATGTAGCGCTTGTTTTCGTCCGCGTCGCGCGGCGCGGTGTAATCGGTGTTGATCACGCCGAGATACTTCAGGTTTTCTTGTTCGCGGAGTTTGAGCAGTTCGGGAACCGCCGAAAGGATGCCCGCCGATTCGGTCTCTTCGTCGGGACAGGAGAGGAAGAGCAGGTTGCCCGCGAGTCCGTCAATCAATCTTTTGCCATTCTGCTGTTTGCGCGCAAACTCGCGCATGATCGCAATATTAACCGCGATGCCCGATTTCATATCCACCGAGCCGCGACCGAACATCCACTCGCCGCTGTGCAACGCAGTCAACGCGGATTGCTCCGAAGAGGTCAGCGAATCTTTTTGTTCGAGAGTCGCTTGCATGACCTTTGCCAACTCATTGGGCTGAAAAGCAAGATTCGAATCGCCAAAGCGGGCGAAGTCTTCCACGCCAACCGTGTCGAAGTGACTCATCAACACGATCGTCGCGCCCGTGTTGTTCGGGTTGTCGCTCTTCAACAAAAACGCGATATTTTTCCGCCCGTCGGTTGTATCCCAGAAAATCGGCGAGAGAGAATCAACCGCGAGCATCTCGTGGATTTTCTCCGCACAACGATTCTCCGCCCCCGCATCTGGGCTGACGCTGGGAATCGAAACCAGCGTTTCCGTCATTTCGCGGACAGTGTCGAACCAGCGGGAGGGGTTTTGGGTCATGGGGTGAATTGTACCGGAGTTTGGGGAGGTGTGGTTATCGGGCGTATAATTCTGCACATAAGGAGTTAGCTCGTCCGTGCAAAATGGAAGGAATAAAAAGCAAAATGAGTGACCTTCTAAAAATCAGTAACAGTCTACCAGAGTCAAATGAACAAATGGCTGATTTCATGCGTTATCAAGGCTTAGAGCCGCAATTTGTTTCTGAATTGACTCGAAGTATCCAAGAAGCAAAAAGCACGGTTTATTATCAAGTTCCGCCACCAGAGCCAGATTGGTCACCATTTAGGGGAAGTCATGGCTCTGGAACACCAGCGGAAATAATTATATCTCTTGCGTCTGCTGGCGTTTTCAGCGTTACCTACCAAGCGATTGCATCCTTTTTTGCTCGTAATCAAGGGCGCGAATTAACTCTCACCAAAGGTGATGTGACAATTACTATCAAGGGTCATAGTTTGCCAGATGAAACAGAATTGATTGAGAAACTTGCTCCAGAGTTACTAGGCAACAAGGCAATCAATAAATCAAAGAAAAAGAGACCCAACACAATAAGGTAATTCAAATGATTACAATTCTTTTCTTAGCCGCAGACCCAACCAATATGCTTCGCTTAGACGAAGAAGCCAGAGCAATTGACCAGTCGTTGCGTATGGCGAAACTTAGAGAACATTTCAACTTTGCCCAACATCGGGCGGTTAAGATAAGCGACTTGCAAGAATTACTATTAAGATACAAACCTGAAATAGTACATTTCAGTGGGCATGGAAATCTCAATTCCGAAATAGTCCTTTATGATGATTATGGAAAATCCTCAGTGGTATCAGTTAATGCTCTCAAAAGTTTATTCTCAACTTTATACGAAAATTTACAGTGTGTCATTTTGAATTCTTGCTATTCTAAAGCCCAAGCCAAAGCAATTGCTGAAAAGATTCATTAGACCTCTTGCATAAGTGTGCCATAATAGGCACATGAACTACAACACAATCGAA
>CAYWCN010000141.1:0-4046 GCA_964456775.1 uncultured Anaerolinea sp. | reverse complement strand
CACGAATATCAGCTTGGAAGGCTGATGCCTTACCACTTGGCGACTCCCGCGTGCGGACGAGATTTTACCACAGCACAAAATTTCATTACGAGCCCGATGACACAAACAATTTCAAGTCTCAATTCTCCAATCCCCTAATTCTCCGCGCCAGACACCAGTCTCTAATCTCTAGTCTCCATACACCAATTACTCTCTATCCCTCGGCTTCTCCGACTCCTCGATCAACTCTTGCGGAGTCGGCGCGCCGCAACTGGGACAAATATATTTTTCATCGGCAGGCACATAGGCGCGTCCGCAATTTGGGCAAGTGACCGACCTTGGCGCAACTGGCACTTCCACTTCTTTCACAACTTCTTTTGTCACCTCGCGTGTGCGAGTCCCGCCACCGCCGAGTATAACGACATTGCCCAAGCCCATACCGTGTGGAGTGTTTACAGAAGGAGTGGACGCGATATTTTTTGCCGCCACTTTCGGCGCTCCGCTAGACGGCATTACTTTTGATGAACCGCCCGATCTGCCTTTGGACTTTCCGCCTGAGGAGCCGCTTGGAATTTTTCCTCCGCCGAACAACACCAGCGCCAGAACAGCGACGATGACCACCGCCGCCACAGTCAGAAAGACGATGATGGCGGTCAACCGAATCGCGCGCGGGATGTTGTACAACTCATAGCCATAACTGAACAGGAACACGCCGCCCACATAAAACGGAAAGAGCAAGCCGATCAAGATCAAACCTGTGTTTTGATCGAGCTGTGTTTCAATCCAGGTGAGATACGCAACAAGGACGATCGTGCCTAACGCGCCCAACGCGACGAGTCCGCCGGGGACCATGATGTACAACGGTTTACCGGGTTTTGAATCATCGTGGTCGTATTCAACGACTTCATGTGTCTTCGCGGCGACCTGCCGCGCGCGATATTGTGATTGAGACATCTTATTTACCTTTCGTCCTGAGCGGAGGACTGAGCGTTCGTTGCGAAGTCCGCAGTCGAAGGACGAGGCTTATGGTCATGCACGCTTCGACTACGTTCCTCGCTATCGCTCGTCACTCCGCTCACATCGTCCCGATGATTTTCGGGAGCGCGGATCATTTCGACAACTCTTCCGCCGTCTGATCCATCTGAGTCAAGATCACCGGTACCTGCCCCTCTGTCAGATCGGGGTGGCGGATGGTGTCAAACATATCACGGAAACCATCTTCCAACATGACTCGTACGAGCCGCCATGATGAAAGTTGCGGCGTGGCTTCTCCGCTCGATAGATACGTCACCGCCTCTGCCCACTGGGGATGATCGGCTGAATAATTGGCGAGCAGGTCCACCGTCGAGGAACGAAGCGGGAAGAGTCCCGCGCTTCGTACCCAATCCGCTTGAGTCTCCACCGAAAGCATCCAGCGGATGAACAGCCACGAGGCGAGTTGAGTCGCGTCGTCTGAATTGAACACGATGAACGACGAGCCGTAGACGACGAGCGCGTTGCGATCCGCGCCGGGGAATGGGAGGGCGATCCATTCGTCGGTGTTGCTCGCGGCGGAAAACGCGCGCGAGAGATTCGGGAATTCTTCGAGGCTTGCGGTGACGAACAATGCCTGCCGCGCCGCGAAACGATCATACACAGAAAGATCGGGCGACGCGACCCACGCGCAACTTTTTTGTTGCAGTGATTTCAAATATTTGAACGCGTCAATGTTGCCGGGCGCGAGAAAACGATAACCATCTGCCTCTTGCGCGCCGCCGTTGAACGCGAACATCCACGACAGCGCGGTGTGCGCATCCGCGTCGATCAACCAGCCGCCGAGCGAATCGTTAGCGGTATCGGAATCTTTTGTGAGCACGACGTGCGCGGCGCAGGCTTGCGATTCAAACTCGGAGGAATTTTGAGGCGGCGAGTCAAACCCAAGTTGGCGCGCCCAGGTTGAATTATAGAGAATGAAGCGCGCCGTCCGTTGCGCGGGCGCGCCGAATCGTTTTCCATCCACTTCATCCTGCCGCCAGATCACGTTCGCAAAATCCGACATGTCGAGCGCGCTCATTCCAAATTCCACATCATGCGCGTACGGATTCAGATCGAGCACATCGTCGCCCCACGCGAGCGCGTGCTCGGGCAAGGCGATGACAATCTGCGGATTGCTCGACTCTTCCAGCGCGGCGGAGGTCTGCGAAAAAATTTCGTTGTAATTATCTTTTGACTCCGCGTTGACGACGATGCCCCACTCATTCGTCGAATTAAATTTTTCGACTTGCGACTCGAACAGACTCGCCTCGGCGCCGAACCACGGATGCCAGACATTGACCTGCTTCCCGCGCAACGCTTCTTTCTCGACGCCAAGCTGACTCGCCGCAGGCGTCGGCGTTTTCGCATCTTCGACATTTGGCGTCGCGCTGGGACGAGGCGTTTGCGTATTCGAATCGGTTGTGGTCGGCGTGCAAGCGGAAATAATGAAAACGAATAACAAAAATACGGTGAGGAATTTTCTGATTGGCATTGAAACTCACATTAATTAGATTATAGCGTCAACGACCCCGAAGGGGTCGCATGATTATAGATGACGATATGAAAATTTCAAATCCCGAAGGGATGACATACCTTGGTCGCTATGTCATCCCTTCGGGGTTGGGAGTCATCAATACGCCATCATCGGGATCGGGGTGAAGAGCAAAACGAAAACGATGAGCATCGCGAATCCCAACGCGCGACGGCGGGAGTCGAGTTCAGTGATGTCGTCCAGCGGCGTGGCGCGGACGTTGCCCAGCCAGTATAAGATGAACACCCACAGAAGCCAGCTAAAGTTGAACGATCCGAGCGAAAACGTCAACAAGACAGGGAGAATGCTCAACGCGATCAACGCACCGATGGCGAAGGGAAAAATCTTCCGCGCTTTATCGCCGAACAAGCCGTACGCTACGTGACCGCCATCCAGCGTCCCAACCGGGATGAGATTCAACGCAGTGACGAGCAGTCCCGCCCAGCCCGCGAGCGCGACGGAATGAAGTTGCACGTCCATGCCGCCGAAGGGAATGGGCGAACCTGAGAAAAAATATTGAAGCCAATACACGGCGTGCGATAATCCGCCGGTGCTGACGGGCGCGGGCAACAATTGACCGAAGACCAAGAACTTGGAAAACAGATAGAAGATCGAATTCCCCTCGAGGAAACCAGACATCCCTGCTGGCGCGTGTTGAATTGGACCCAAATTTGAAAGCGACAATCCAATGAACAGAACAGGAAGCGCGACGATCAATCCCGCGATCGGTCCTGCCACGCCCACGTCAAACAGCACGCGTTTGTTCTTCGGGATGCCGCGCATGGCGATGAACGCGCCAAACGTCCCCAGCGGACTGATCATCGGCGCAGGCAAAAAATACGGCAACGTGGCAGGGACTTTATAAATTCGGCAAGCGATGTAATGTCCCATTTCGTGCGCGAACAGGATGCCCATCATGCTCAACGCGAAGGGCCAGCCTGTAAGAATGTGGAGGAGCAAATATTGAAAAGGAAACGAACCATCCGCTGGCACGGCGCTCGGAGGGATTTCAACCCCCGTGAGCAACATGCTGACGATCGTGAGAATAAAAAGGATGATGTTGATATGCACCCGCGTATTCGTCCGTGGCGTTGGAAGGCTTTGCACAAGAAAAATGACTTGTCTGTCGTCCTCACCTTTTCTGAACAGCGGAGTGAGGTTGAAGCCGCGAACCGCGTCGGCGAGTTGATCGTACGCGGCGACGGTGTCTTCGCCGAGCAGATGCCCGCGATAACGGACGATCCATTCGCGCGGGTCGCCTGCGGTGACGTCGTCAATGCGGAAGATTTTGGCTACGTGGGAGGTGAGGATTTCGATTTCGGGGAGGGACATGAGTTTCCTTGTTGTGTGTGTAGGGGCGACCCGTCAGGGCAATCCATGATCCGTGATGTGCATGGCGGGTCGCCCCTACATCCATTCATAAATAGGCGAGAGTGGATGGGAGTCGAACCCACCGCGGCACGCAACGCGTCCCGCCACAGGTTTTGAAGACCAGGAAGCCCACCGGGACCTAACCACTCCC
>CAYWCN010000140.1:0-4753 GCA_964456775.1 uncultured Anaerolinea sp. | reverse complement strand
TCGAATTGACCGGCAGACTCGTGGCGATGATCCTCGGCATCGTGCTGATGATCGTGGGCGTGCTGGTGAGTCTCACCATCGTCGGCGCGATCGTCGGTGTGCCGCTGGCGATCGTGGGTCTGTTGTTGTTCTTGAAGGGAATATTCTAAAACCTTTAACCGCAAAGAGCGCGAAGAACGCCAAGAAGAATTTAAACCTTCGCGCCCTTTGCGCGCTTAGCGGTGTAAAAAATTAAGGAGAAACCGTTTCGGGCGGCGTACCCCGCCTCCGCAGGCGGAGCAGGATGCGGCTGGGAAGCGACGCGAGGAATCTCCGCACGGGAGGAATCCGCATGATGAGCAAAATCCCAGCGATGATGGAATAGATCAATGGGCGGATGATGTCGCCTTGCAGGACGAAGAAGTCTCCCTTTTTGCCCAGCGCGTAATGCAGGAGCAGGATCGGCACGATGAAATAGATCGTCTTGTGCAGGCGTTTCCAATTTTTGCCGAGGCGCCGTTTCCATTCATCGAAGGAGGTCATCGCCAACGGGATTAACATCAGGAAGCCCAACAAGCCGAGGAGGATGTATGGCTTTTCGATGATGGTTTGAATGATGAGACTCCATGCAAAACCATAATCGAGATTCACAAAGATAATGACGTGGATGGTCGCGTACATGAACGCGTACAGACCCAACGCGCGGCGGCGTTTGAGCAGTTCGCTCCAGCGGAACAGGGTGTTGAGCGGCGTGCACGCGAGCGAAAGGATCAACAATGTGATGGCGTGGCGTCCCGTGCGTTGTTCGAGTTTCTGGATCGGGTTCGCTGAAAGATTCCCTGTAGCGGCGTCGAACAGAAGGAATACCAAAGCAGACCATGCGTAAAGGTGCATGGCGATCTGCAGAGGGGTGTAGCGTTGGAAGAGTTTCATCGTTTGTTAGACCTCACAGGTCTTTAAGACCTGTGAGGTCTTTTTGATCTAATAATTCTCGATCAGGTCCATACCTTCATACAGATACGCGACCTGCTCGGCGTAGCCGTTGAACATCAACGTCGGGCGGCGACTCAATTCGCCGATGCGCCGTTCTGTCGCCTGCGACCAGCGCGGATGCGGACGCTCTGGATTCACGTTCGAGTAAAAACCATATTCGTTCGCGCCGACCGTGTTCCACAATGTTGCCGGTTGTTCAGCCACGAGTTCGATCTTCACAATAGACTTGATGGATTTGAATCCATATTTCCATGGCACCACGAGTCGAATCGGAGCGCCGTCTGGGTTCGGCATCGGCTGACCGTACAAACCCGTCGCAAGGATCGTCAGGTCGTTCATCGCTTCGTCAAGCCGCAGACCTTCCTGATAGGGCCACGGGTAAAACGGACTGTTTTGCCCCGGCATCTCTTTGGGGCGATAGACCGTTTCAAAACGGACATACTTCGCGTCCGAAGTCGGCTCCACTTCTTTCAACAGACTCGCCAGCGTAAAACCCGTCCACGGGATGACCATGCTCCACGCTTCCACACAGCGCAAACGATAGATGCGCTCCTCCTGCGTGAACTTGCTCAACAGGTCTTCGATGCCGTAAGTCGTTGGATTTTTCACCATGCCGTACACTTCAACCGTCCACGGGCTGGTGACGAATCCCTTTGAGAGCCGGGCGACGCCTTCCTTGTCGGTGGTGAACTCGTAAAAGTTATTGTAATTGGTAATATCGTCGAACGAATTGGCGGGATCGCCCAATTCATCGAACTCGGATGTGAAGGTCGCTTCTGCCGTCGGGAAGGCTGGTCCAGTCACCTTCGGCGCGCACGCCGCCAACAGCGCGGACCCGGTCAGGAGTCCCGCCGCTTTGAGAAAATCGCGCCGCGAAAGATACGTTGAATACGGCGTGATCTCGGATGATTTGACAGGGACAGATTTGAATTTGTTCATGGTTTACCTCATTATATTATTTGCAGGGGCAGACGGCCGTCTGCCCCTACGCGATAATTAATACGTTTCTCCCAACAACGCCTTGATATTTTCCTCCGTCTCGGCATAGCGCCCCTCGCCGATATGCACATAACGGATGCGACCTTGCTTGTCGATCAAATACAACGCGGGCCAGTAACTATTTTTATACGCGCGCCATGTTGCGCCGTCGTTATCCTGCGTCACCGCGTATTCGATCCCGAAACGCGAAATGGCGTCTTGTAAATTGGCGAGATCGGCTTCGTAATCGAATTCGGGATAATGGTTGCCAATGATGACAAGTCCTTGATCGGCATACTCGCTGTGCCATTCTTTGAGCGATGGCATCACGTGTTGACAGTTAATGCAACCGAACGTCCACATTTCGAGCAAGACAACTTTACCGCGCAAGTCCGCGAGGCGGAGAGGCGAATCCACATTCAGCCATGTGTCGTTCGTCAATTCGGGAGCCAGTCCGAGGTCTGGAAGTGCGGCGAGTTGTTTTTGCATAGAAGAATCCGCTGGAGGTTGAGTCGCAGTCTGTGACGCGCATCCAAGAAGAACGAGAGTTATCAACCCGAAAAGAATCTGCTTCACGGTTCACTATCCTTGACGCCGTGATTGTAAATAATTTTCCTTACGAGAAGATTACATCAAGATGAATACACCCTAAAGATTCCCAAAACCGTCCCGCAGAAAAACGTAGTGACGACTCTGCGAATGCGCCCTGTGGGTCAGTCGTCACTACGGCAAGTAAAACGTAAACTGCGTGCCTTTCCCGATTTCGCTCGCCACGTTGATCTCCCCGCCATGCGCTTGCACAATTCCGCGCGCGATCGCGAGACCCAAGCCCGCGCCGCCTGTGATGCGGTTCCGCGATTTTTCACCGCGATAAAAACTCTCGAACACATGCGGAATATCCTCCGCGCGGATGCCCTCGCCCGTGTCGCTCACGGTCACTTCGATGCGTTTGTTCCGCCGCACCCACACACTGACTCGTCCATTCGCGGGCGTGTGACGCAAGGCGTTGCCGATCAAATTATTCAACACGCGCCCGATGGCTTGCGTGTCCATGCGGACGGGGTCTACGTCCGAATCTACGTTGCCCTCGAGCGTCACATCTTGTTTCTTTGCTAATTGCGTAAAACTTTCGAGCGTATCCGAAACAAGGTCGCTCAACGATGCGTTCGCTTGATTCAACGGAAACCCGCCCGCGTCGAGTTGCGCCATCTGAAAGAGATCGTCAATTAACGACGACAACGAACGCACGTCGCGTTGCGCGGTATGCAAATATCGTTTGACGGTTTCAGGGTCTTCCACAACGCCATCCGATAACGCTTCGAGAATCGCGCGCATCGAAGTCAGCGGCGTTTGCAAGTCATGGCTCACCCACGCGATCAAATCGCGGCGCAGGCTTTCGAGCTCGCGTTGTTTATTGTCCGCGGCTTGCAACTGCTCCGCCATTTGGTTGAACGTGACAGCCAACGACGCCACCTCATCCCGCCCGTGGACGGCGACGCGCGTTTTCAAATTCCCCTCTGCCAGTTCCTCTGCCGCGTTCTTCAGTTGTTGGATGCGTTCGGTGACCGTGCTCGAAAGAAAATATCCCAACACCATTGCCATGCCGCCCGCGAACACAAGCAAAACAATGGCAAGCAAGAGATCGTGTTCGCTTGCGAACATCATCTGCGCCGAGAACCACACATTGAAAAATGTAAGAATGCTTGCGAGCGCATACCCGCCGAGCAATGTCCAACGCAACGCGGGCGAGAAGTTGATCCAACCCATGCGATAGGCAACGTATCCCACCAATGCCGAAACCAACGCGGTGAGTCCGAGATACAATGCCATCAACCCGAGGTCTCTTAATGGCGGCGACATCACCAAGGTAAAAATTCCCAGCGAGACCGCAAGGATGATGACAACGCCGATCAAGAATCGTGCGGGCATGGGTGTGCGGGATAATGTTGATTTCATAAAATTGTTTTGTAGGGGCGGGGTCTCCCCGCCCTATTTGTTGCATCATTAACACGGGGCGAGAGAACCTCGCCCCTACGCATCAAAAACTCACGGTTCGAATTTATAACCAACGCCCCACACGGTCAGCAACCGCGCGGGCTTCGACGCGTCCTCTTCGATCTTCTCGCGCAGGCGGCGCACATGCACCGTCACTGTGCCCGGGTCAATGTATTGCGAGCCGCCCCACACGCGCTCCAACAATTGTTCGCGCGTAAACACTTGCTTCGGATGCCGCGCCAACAAATACAACATGTCGAATTCCTTCGCGGTCAATTCGACTTCCTCTTCGTTGACTTTCACCACGCGACTTTTCGGGTCAATGGATATTTTTTCGAACGACAAACTGCGTTCATTCCCCGGTTCAGCCTGTTCGCGCCCTAGACGCCTCATCACCGCCCGGACTCTGCTCACCAACTCCTGCGGGCTGAACGGCTTGACCACGTAATCGTCCGCGCCCAGTTCAAGCCCCGCGATGCGGTCCGCTTCCTCGCGCCGCGCTGTCAGCATGATGATCGGCACATCGGAGCGGTCGCGCAGCCAGCGGGTCAGCGCAAGACCGTCCACTTCGGGGAGCATAATGTCGAGGATCACGAAGTCCATTTGCCCGCGCTCGAAGAGGTTCATCGCCTTGCGCCCATCCGACGCGACTTGCACGTTGTAGTCCGCGCGTTTGAGGTACAACGTCACCACCTCGGCGATGCTGGCTTCATCTTCGACGACAAGGATCGTTTTCGCGGTCATTGCGCCGAATCATACTCCACTCTCAATTGGATTGACATGCGGGTTCAGAAATTCGTAAGGATTG
>CAYWCN010000139.1:0-4816 GCA_964456775.1 uncultured Anaerolinea sp. | reverse complement strand
ACTAGGAGACTAAACAAAATGCCCCTCACAGTATCACAACTCATGGAAAAAATGCCTGGCGCGTTCCTGCCTGAAAAAGCGCAGGGCGTGAACGCCACCATCCACTTCAAATTCACAGGCGCGGAAGCAGGCGACTGGAACGCGAAGATCGCGGATGGAAAGTGCGACGTGGCGCAAGGCGCTCCCTCCGACAAGGCGACGATGACCCTCACCGCCGACTCGGAAGATTATGTCAAACTCTTCACGGGCGAACTCGATGGGATGCAAGCCTTCATGCAGGGAAAGTTGAAACTCGGCGGCGACTTGAACCTGGCAATGAAGTTGATGCAGATGTTCAAGATCAAGTAAAGAAGTAGTGAATCAAAAAAGACATCCTCAAAAGGATGTCTTTTTTGATTCGTGCTTCCTACATAAACAACGACAAGATAGACCACAATGCGGATGCGGTCAAACACATTGTGATGACGGCGAAGGCGGAGGTTGTGATCCCTGCGGCTTTCGAGCGGATCCAGCCTGAGAGCCCGATGCCGCCGAGGAACACGAAGATCGCAGTGACTAACATCAAGAATCCGCCGATGCTGAGGCTGTCCAATTCGGCACGGATTTCATTCAACTCTGCTGTGGCGGCGAATGACAATATCGAGACGATCAACGAGTACGTGAACAATACGGTTGAAATCGAAAATACGATGATACATGCGGTGACGAGTTTACTTTTATTTTCTGTCACAAGGAATTGGATCACAGCGGTCAAGCCGAAGCCTGCGAGCAAACCAGCCAATGTGGCGAACGCTCCCGCCTCTGCCAAATAATTTTCTACGGTCATGTTTTCTCCAAAAGAAGGATGTGTCAAACTGATCACTTACTCGACGCGAATTATAACGGTTCATTCGCAGGGACGGTTGATTCAGTTTTCTTCAGGCGGCTTCACAGCCCGAAACTCGCGGAAGAGCAATAGGTCGTAGATGATCTTCAGTCCGCCCGCCAAAAAGAATGGGAGGCTCAACAACGCAGGGATGCCGAAAAAGAATCCCGTAAGCAGAGGTGAAACGGACGCGCCCACCGAACGCGCGATAGCAGTGACGCCCGAAGCGGCGGATCGCTCGTCGGGGGCGACAACAGCCATCGTGTAGGATTGGCGCGTCGGCACGTCCATCTGAGAAATACTGAAGCGGAGGAGAAGGAGTCCGATGGCGAGGGGGAGAGTCGGCATGAGGGGAATCAGGATCAACAGAATGTTCGAGGGGATGTGCGTGAAGACCATCGTGTTGATGAGACCGAATTTATTTGCGAGACGAATCGCAAGCAGGGCAGATATACCTGCGAGAATATTCGCGCCGAAGAAGATACTGCCGAGCGTGCCCGCGTCCACGCCGAAGCGGACGAAGAACCAATAAGCGAACATACTTTGCACGATCAAGCCGCCTGCGAACGCGTCGAGGGCGAAGAGGGCGGAGAGTTTGAAGACGACGTTGCGGGAACGGTGGAGACCTAGGGTAGATTGCGTACTGCGTACTTCGTATAGAGAGTTGGCTTCGATGGAGGGCGAGAGGTTGAGAAATAAGAGGAGGAGGATGAAGCCGCCGAGGGCGTAGCCAACTAAAACGATGCGATAGGATTCGAGCGATGTCCAGCCGCTGAGTTGCAGGGATTGTGCCAGCCATCCGCCTGTCAGCGCGCCTGTGGCGGTGGCGAACGAGCCGACGAGGTTGTACCACGCGAAGAAGTGCGTGCGCTTTTCGTTCGAGATCAATTGCGTGAGGCTTGCCTGCTCCACCGATAAAAAGGGACCGATGTCGCTACCGCTTGGGCTGATGACTCCGATGATCGCGGCGAGGGCGAGCAGGGCGAAGTTTTTTGTCAGCACGAAGCCGATGCCCGCGCTCAACATCAAGATCGCGCCGATGAGCAATGTCCGCTTTCTGCCGAACCTGTCTGCGGATGTGGTCAGCCACAACGAAATGACCGCATCACCGATGAGAGTGAGCGTGAATAGCAATCCGATCTGCGTTTCGGTGAAGCCCGCTTCGGCGAGATACAACGCGAGGATGACGGAGAGAAATCCGTAGCAAAACAAGCGGATGATGCGTGTGGAGAAGAGGAGGGGGATATCCATGTGTTGTTCGATTTTGTGTTGATTATACTCAGCCTGCCGAATTGCCAGTTTCTTCATAACACGATATGATTCTCACGTGGCTGACATAAACGAATCGCAAGCAAACTTATTATGCAAATCGTGCGGACTGTGTTGCACGGGTCATTTATTCATTTGGGCAAAACTGCGACCTTCCGAATTGGACCCCGCCGAGTCGCTGGGACTGAATGTCTTTCGGTCGAATCCCAACGAGCGCGGATTTAGCCAACCGTGCCCGCTCTGGCAGGGACAGTGCACGGTCTACGATTCGCCGCATTACCCGCATGTGTGCCGAAGTTATAAGTGCAATTTGCTCAAGGAAGTGATCGCGGAAAATACGTCCTTGCCTAACGCGTTGACGGTCATCGAGCAGGCAAAGGAAATGATCCGTGATGTTGAGGCGCTGTTGCCTGATTCGGCGGAGTCCAATTTTCGCCAACGCTTGGTGACGGAGTTGGAAGAAGCGAACGGGCTGGCTCACACGGATGCGGAGTTTCGGTCAAAAGCGGAGGCGTTGTTGGGACTTTATGAGAAGGTGTTTGGGGTGGATGATTTGGTGGAAAGGATGGACGAAGGAATGGAACAAATTATTAGGTGTGACGGAACAAATTGATGTGTATTGGATTACACGTATTCAACTGGAATGTCTAACCAAATTCCATAGTTACCGCGTTCGCCATTCTTTCTTTCCCACCCGCCTTTAATTTTTGCTTGACATTTACCTATTGCGTTTGGATGCCCTCCTTGTTTAATTGCATCACGATATTTTCTTGCAACTTCTCGACTCAAATGTCCGACTTTCTTGCCTTCGACCTCTACGCGGACCGCCTTATTGTCATAGGGGTTATTGTTATCAAGGATAAGAGTTACCTCAACAACCCTGTTTTCGCCCCTTTCCTTTCTTGGCCCGCATATAGCTTCTAAATTTTCTTGATAATACGATTCTCCTACAACCTCAAGAGAGAATCTTCCTGGTCCTGGGAGGATTACAATGTCAACATCATCATCCTCGATGGAATGTGTTTTAGCCTTTGCTCCAAAAAGTTTGTTCAGAAAATTCACACAAGCCTCACTCGTATATTAATTTTCTCTTCTTGAAACGTGACGATCATCTTCAAGATGACTGTCTCTTACAACGGGAGGTAAACAATGCGATTTTCCAATTCGTTTGTGTTGCTGAATTCTGCTATCAACAAAATATCTTCAATCGAGGTTCCAATCGGCAAATCGTCGGGGACTTCGATGACCCCTGGCATAGGCAATCCCGCGCGCACACGTTCATAAGCGAAGTTTGTCATGGTCGCGGCATCGTGAGTTAGTAAAACCCGCTTTTCGTTTGCCGCCCATTCTAAAATGACAGGGTCTTCCTCTCCTCGTAATCCAACATCTTGTATGCGGACAATATCCAAATTGGGATTTCGGCGAAGCAAGCCGCGCACAATGTCGTTGTTGAAATTTTCATCAGAGACGAAGCGGAGCATGGCTATTTATTTTTACGTGCCAACAATCTCTCGCGGATACCCGATTGGTCAAATCGTTTAAGATTTTCCAGTTTTACCGCTTGCGCCTGTTTTGTCCGCTTTTTGAGGTAGGTCTCCACTTCATCGCGGTTTTGCAGATAATAACTGATCGTCGCGTACACATCCGAAAGTGCAAGCGACGGATACTGTTGCGCGATTTCCTCCGCAGTTGCCCCCCTTGCAAAGGCTCGAACGATCGTATCCAGCGTAACCCGCGTCCCTCCGACCCGCGCTACGCCATCCTTGTTGAGGGTGAGCGGAAGGGGAAGGGGTTGGATGGTCAATGTGACTGCCATGAAGATATTTTACTCGATTCTACATCCCCAACCAACTCCCCGCCTCCCTCGGCAAATTGGACGCGGGTCCCTGCCGCGCGGTGCAGGGAGGGAGTGACTCCAGGAACATCCTGCCGTATTGCTTGGTCAACACGCGGCGATCCAAAATAGCGACCACGCCTCTATCTGACGCGGTGCGGATCAAACGACCAAAGCCTTGTCGAAATTTCAGAATCGCTTCAGGCAGATAGTATTGATTGAACGAGTCCTCGTACATTTCGGAGCGTGCCGCGATCAACGGATCGGTGGGAACGTCGAAGGGAAGTTTGGCGATCACCACAACCGAAAGCGACTCGCCTGGCACGTCCACGCCTTCCCAGAAAGATTTGGTTCCCAGCAACACGGCGCGTTCAGTGGCTTTGAACGATTCAAGCAACGCGTTGGGCGACGCGCCGTCGCCTTGTTCGTAGACGTAAATATCCTCACGCGCCAACGGAGCCGTGATCTCGCGCGCGGTCTTCTTCAACGCGGCGTAGGATGTGAACAGCACGAGCATCCGTCCGCCCGTGGATTTGGCGGTGGCGATGAGCGTTTTGTTGAGCATCTGCTCGTATCCGTTTTGATTCGGTTCGGGGATGTCGTTGGCGATGTAGAGCAATGCCGCGCTTTCGTAATCGTACGGCGAGCCGAGTTGCATCTCTTCGGCTTCGGCGGCGCCGAGGGTGTTACGCAGATATTGAAACTCGCCGTGCGTGGTCAACGTAGCGGACGTCAACACAACAGAGCGTTTCTCATGCCAGATATTTTTTTCGACCAGCGATGCAACGCTCAGCGGCGCGGCGTTCAACGACAGACGATTTTGATTCGGTTGCACTTCGATCCAATAC
>CAYWCN010000138.1:0-4905 GCA_964456775.1 uncultured Anaerolinea sp. | reverse complement strand
CGCGGATGTACGCGACGACGCCCTTGTACGAATCGTAATGCGAATCGAAGACGAGTGCGCGCAACGGCTCGTCGTCCAAATCTTTCGGAGGCGGCACGCGCGTGACGATCGCCTCGAGGATTTGATCCACGTTCACGCCCTCTTTCGCCGAGACGCGCAGAACCGATTCAGGCGCGACGCCCAGCAGGCTTCCCACATCTTCAGCCACCTCGTCCGGGCGGGCGGAGGACAGGTCAATTTTGTTGATGACGGGGATGATCGTGAGGTCGGCATCCAGCGCCTGATAGAGATTCGCCAGCGTCTGCGCTTCGATGCCCTGTGTGGCATCCACGACAAGCACCGCGCCTTCACACGCCTTGAGTGCGCGGCTGACTTCGTAACCGAAGTCCACGTGACCTGGCGTGTCAATCAAATTGATCTCGTACTTTTGATTGTCTTTCGCGGTGTAATACATGCGCACCGCGGAGGCTTTGATGGTGACGCCTTTTTCGCGTTCGATGTCCATCGTGTCCAGCACTTGCTCGGTCATCTCGCGTTCCGAGATCGCGCCCGTCAGTTGCAACAAGCGGTCGGCAAGCGTGGATTTGCCATGGTCAACATGGGCGATGATACAGAAATTACGGATGTGGTCGGTCATAAGCGGGGGAAGTATAACCGAATTATGTAGCCAAAGAGATGAAGAGAGCACAGAGAAATTGATATTATGAGCAAAGGCACGGCAAATCTTTGAAGGATTTTTGATGAGAAATCTTTTCATTGTGCCAAAACGCGTATTTCATTTGACTAAGATTCGACTACAATTCGACTAATGGTTCAGCCGAAATACGAGATTGTCACGCCAAAAACTTAGCGTTCCCCTCAATATAAAAACTACATCTTCGCCAGCAATTCCGCCTTCTTCTTCTGGAACTCCTCTTCCGAAACGATTCCCTTTTTGCGCAACTCATCCAGTTTCGCGATCATGGATGGGATGTCCTCTTCGCGTTTGCGGTCCACGTTGACCTCGTCAAAGCCGAGTTTTTCTTTAGCGTTCAGCATCGCGGTTTTGAATCTCACGGGGTTGCTTATCCGTTGAAAGAGATTCACCCCTAATTCGCTCGCCGTCAGGATTTCGATGTCGCCGAAATCGAACAACCTCCCGAAGAAGGATTGGCTCATTTTCACATCATTTACTTTTTCGATGGAGGAATCGACAACGTTTTTGTTTAGCACGCCCGAGATCTGGATCACGCGTCGGTTTGTGACGATGTAATCACGGTTGTACCAAATGAGAATGTCGCGCGCCATCCCAGCCAGAGGAATCAGCACGAGAACAAATCCGATCGCGGCGAGGGGATAGAAAGTCGTCGCGGCAATGACTCCCGCGAGCAACACCAATGTCAATATGATCTCCAGAAGGATGTTGCTGAACAGGACGAACCAATGCTGGCGCGCCACCAGCACGATCTTTTCGTTTTGCCCCATCAGTCCCTGAATGTAATTCTTTGCCATGGTTTTCTCCTGATGAACAGCGAATCTCCTCGGGATTTTGACGAGAGATCGTCTCGCTGTCCTTCCACAAAACTACTTCAACCCCAACTTTTGTCTCATGAACTTTCTTACTGTCCCTGCCGCGGCGTAGGCAGATCGAGCATCTTCCTTTTCTGCCGTCTCGCCGGGGTAGCGCCCGCGCACTGCATAACGTTCCATCGTAACCAAGTCGGCGCGCAGCATTTCAAAACTGCTGTCAATTTCTTCGCAGAGCAGCATCAATTCGACTAAATTGTGAATCTTTGGAATATGTTTGTCGTTTTCCTGCAACACGGCTTTGAGATACTTCTCAGCACATTGCTGGGAATGAAAACAGACGGCATCATAATTTGGAGACTTGCGAGCGCGCGATTCGCGTCCGGCTGTGAGGTAATCCCCTTCGGCTTTTTTGACCCATTCAGCCGTTGCGGGCTTCATATAGAACCTTGCCCTCTTTTATAACATCTCGCAGAAACCAATCGCCCATTTTCATTCGCTCTGCCAGATATTTTGGGGTGTGGACGATCAAATCCAGCCCGAAGCGATATTCGATCTGCTGGCAAATTTGAATGGCTTGTTGTACTTCTTTTATCGGCGTATCCATCACGACCAGCATATCTACGTCGCTTTCGGGGCGTGGATTCCCGCGCGCGTACGAACCGAAGAGAATAATTTTCTGCGGCTTGAACGTTTCCACGATCTGCTGAACCACCTGGTCAATGGCTTCTTGTGGAACGCGCTTGCGCTTGTCAATGGTAGGGACGTTTACGAGGACCATCGTGAGTCCATTATACAACTTCTTTTATCAGTTACTCTGGTGACGTGCTGTTGTCATTGTTCAAATCCATCCACGCCAGAAACTCGACATTCCCCTTCGGTCCCAACAGCGGACTCTTGATCAGCCCGCGGATGCCGAAGCCTTCGTTTTGGGCGAAATTCAAGACATCAAGAAGCACTTGCTTGTGAATCTCCGGGTCGCGGATCACGCCATCGCCGCGCGAGACATCCTTTTTCCCGGCTTCAAATTGGGGTTTGATCAAGGCAATGACATTCCCCTCTCCCAGCGGGAGAGGGGCTAGGGGTGAGGGAGAAATCCACCTCTTCACCACCGGCAACAAAATCTTCAACGAAATAAACGAAGCGTCTATCGTCACGAGGTCAACCCGCTCAGGCAATGACTCGACATACCGTGCATTGGTCTCCTCCATCACAACCACGCGCGGATCGTTGCGGAGTTTCCAGTGCAAGATGCCTTTGCCCACATCAATCGCGTAGACTTTCGCCGCGCCGCATTGGAGCAGGCAGTCCGTGAATCCGCCGGTGGACGCGCCGACATCCGCGCAGACAAAATCTCTCACGTCAATGTTGAATGCTTCCAGCGCGCCATCTAATTTTTCGCCGCCGCGTGAGACGAAGCGCGGACCCGAATCAACTGTCAGTTTAGTTTCGCTGTCCACGGATGCCCCAGGTTTCCATGCGACCTGATCCGCGATTCGCACTTGTCCCGCCATGATGATGGCTTGCGCCTTGGCGCGCGATTCGGCAAGTCCGCGCTCGACCAGTAAAACATCCAAACGAACTTTTGGCATAATCACATTATACGCAATACGCAGCACGCAGTACGCATTACTGCGCATTACATACTTCATAGTCGAGTAAAATATGCCCATGCTCAAGGCTTTGCTCAAAACCATGCGCCTGCGCCAATGGACGAAGAACGGCTTTGTGTTCTTTGCGCTCATCTTCGACAAGCAGTTGTTCTTGCGCGAACCGTTTTTGCGAACGCTCGCAGGATTCTTTTTATTCTGTTTGATCTCCAGCGCGGTCTATCTCATCAACGATATTGCGGATGTGGAAGCGGATCGAAAACACCCGGAGAAAAAATATCGCCCTATCGCGTCGGGCAAATTGCCGATCGGCGCGGCGTGGGGCGCGGCGCTCGCGCTCGCGTTGATCTCGTTGTCGTTGGGATATTTGCTCGCGCCGTTGTTCTCCGTTTATCTTGCGGCGTATCTCATCATTAACATCATTTACTCGCGCTGGCTTAAACATGTGCCGATCCTCGATGTGCTGTTCGTTTCGACGGGTTTTGTCCTGCGTGTGGGCGCGGGCGTGACGTTGATCACGGTCGAACGATTCTCTCCGTGGCTCTACGTCATCACCACGTTGTTCTCGTTGTATCTCGGCTTCGGCAAACGACGCGCCGAGATGAGTCTGCTTGAACAAGGCGCAGGCTCGCATCGCAAAGTGCTAGACGGTTACACCCTTCCGCTTCTCGACCAGTTCATCACCATCGTTTCGGGCATGACCATCGTCACGTATGCGCTGTATACTTTCTTCGCGGAGAATCTCCCGGCGAATCACAGTATGATGTTGACGATTCCCTTCGTGGTCTACGGCATCTTCCGTTATTTGCAACTCATTCAAACTGGTCACGCGGCAGGCGCGCCGGATGAAGTGGCACTCAAAGACCGCCCATTGCAGATCACGGTCGCGTTGTGGATGCTCACTGTGTTGGTGATTTTTTATTTCTCGTGAAAGCCTCTGCCCCCGGCAAGATCATTTTATTTGGTGAACACGCCGTTGTGTACGGACGTCCCGCGCTGGCGATCCCCGTTACCCAAGTTCATGCGGGTGTGGAGATTCTCGATTCGGATTCGACGGGCATCCTGATTCACGCCCCCGGCATCCACCTCCATGCCGACCTTAACTCGCTCCCCTCCGACCATCCGATTGCTTCTGTTGTTCACAACTTTCTCTTCCTCTCTCGCGTTGCTCCCTTTCCCAACCTCAATATTTCCATCACTTCCACCATCCCCGTCGCCTCTGGACTTGGCTCGGGCGCGGCAGTGACAGTTGCCCTCGTCCGCGCGTTATCGTCTCACTTGAATTATCCGATGACCGCTGAAGAAGTCAACGCCTTCGCATATGATATCGAAAAACTTCATCACGGCACTCCCTCGGGCATTGACAACACGGTTGTCACGTATGCCAAGCCTGTGTATTTTGTGAAAGCATCCCCCTCTCCCTCAGGGAGAGGGGCTAGGGGTGAGGGTGGCGTCAACACCATCGAAACCCTCAAAGTCGGCAGACCAT
The DNA here is from genome assembly GCA_964456775.1 of uncultured Anaerolinea sp. Taxonomy (GTDB): domain Bacteria; phylum Chloroflexota; class Anaerolineae; order Anaerolineales; family Villigracilaceae; genus Defluviilinea. The sequence continues at coordinate 300 of CAYWCN010000138.1, read as the reverse complement.
TCACGATCGTTATCGCTGACACGGGCATCTCCGCGCCGACGAAAGAGTCCGTTGCGGATGTGAGAAAACTTTGGGAGGCGGATAAGATGAAGTGGGAGGGTGTGTTTGATGAGGTGGGTGATGTTGCAAAAGCCGCAAAAGAAAGAATCGAGACTGGAGACTGGAGACTGCTTGGCGGGTTGATGAATCAAAATCACAAACTGCTCCAAAAGATGACCGTCTCCTCGCCCGAATTGGACTCGTTGGTCGAGGCGGCGCGAAAGGCTGGGGCGGCTGGGGCAAAACTAAGCGGGGGAGGAC
>CAYWCN010000137.1:0-4993 GCA_964456775.1 uncultured Anaerolinea sp. | reverse complement strand
GTCGAGGCGGCGCGAAAGGCTGGGGCGGCTGGGGCAAAACTAAGCGGGGGAGGACGCGGCGGGAACATGATCGCGCTCGCGGAGGCGGAAAAGGCTGACGATATTTCATCCGCTTTAATGTCCGCTGGGGCGAAGAACACGATCGTCACACAAATTTCATGAAATGGATCGCGCCGTCGCTGGCGTATCTCGCGGTGGGGCTGGGGTTGTTCGTATTTCACAGCGCATGGGCGGCGTTGCTCGGATTTCACGCGGCAATCATCGGCTCGTTATTGATCGCTCGACCGAACATCCCTCTTTCCATACTTTTCAAAAATTCAAATAAAAAATTGATCGTGTTGAGTCTCTTGGTTTGCGGGAGTAGCGGCTTTGCGCTATTTTTCCTGTGGAATGTTTTCGACATTGCGAGCGACCTCCCCGCGCAAGTCGAAGCGCTGGGGTTGAATTTTCAAACATGGATTCCTTTCATCGCTTATTTTGCGTTGGTCAATCCGTTCATCGAAGAATATTTTTGGCGCGGATATCTGGGGAGCGACGCAAGGAATGTACATTTCGCTGACTTTGTGTATTCGGGCTTCCACGCGTTGATTCTGATTCACAAAGTTCACATCGTTTGGATTCTCTTTGCGGTGGCTGCCCTTGCATTGGCGGGCTGGTTCTGGAGGCAAATCGCTCGCGTGGACGATGGCGGCTTGCTCGCGCCTGTGCTGGGTCACATGGCGGCAGATTTCACCATCTTGTTGACCATTTTCAAAATGACAACTTGAATTTTCAAACCAATCTCTAATGTCGCATCTCAAATGGTAGTGCTAGAATATTGAACATGAACAGGAACTTCACCCGACCACCCTGTTAAGTTGTACTCGAAACAAGAAGCTTTGTTTCAACAGCCCGCTGGGCTTGTTTTGTATTCCCACTAACTCGTAAAAAACCTGCACCCGACGATCTCGACGGCGCCTGACGATGGCGCATTTTCGCGTTGAGCGGAGACTCTGTAAGCGTCGTAGACGAAACGCACCTTGCGCGTGGACCGCCTGCTCCATTCTGTCCCTTTTATCTCACACGACAGAATGGAGGTTCCTCATGGAAACGATTCAGGGCAGGCAGTCCCGTGAAATGGACGCGATCGAATTGCATCAACGGATCGCAGGTTTTGAAAATATCTCGCTCGATCTCGGCACAGGCGACGGGCGATTCGTCTGCAAGAGCGCGGAACAAAATAAGAAAATATTTTTTATCGGCGTGGATTCATGCCGCGAGAATTTGCACGCCTATTCGCGGAGGGGTTTGCCGAACACGTTGTTCGTCATCGCCAACGCGCAATCCTTGCCGCGCGAGTTGAGCGGACTGGCTTCACACGTCAGCATCAACTTCCCGTGGGGAAGTTTGATCGAAAGTTTGTTGAATGACGATGCGTGTTTGCTGAACGGACTCTCGCGCGTGACTCGTCCGTGCGCGACAACGGCTCTCCACCTCAACGCGGACGCGCTCGGCTCAGCAGGCTATGAATTGAATTCAGGCGCGAATCAAATTGAACGCGTGTTGAACTCGGCAGGTTGGCAAATAAAATCATGCGCTTGCGTGGACGTGCGTGATTTGCGTGGGATTCCCAGTACTTGGGCGAAACGTCTTGCGTTTGGGCGCGATCCGCGCGCGATACGGTTGATCTTTTATAAATAACGGTAAGGGCGGACGGCCGTCCGCCCCTACCGTTTATAACTTCATCGGTTTCGGTCCGATCAATTGACGGTGCATCGCGCGCATACATGCGTCCATCACGACCTGTAATCCCGCGTCCTGCGCCTTTTGTGCGGCTTCTTCATTAACAACGCCCTCCTGCATCCACACCACTTTTGCGCCAATTTTGATAGCTTCATCCACAACAGGCGGAACATCCTCAGGCTTGCGGAAGACTTGCACCACGTCCACTTGATCGGGTATGGACGATAGATCGGGATACGCCTTCTCGCCCATGATCTCGCTTGCGGATGGATTCACGGGAATAATTTTATATCCCTGATCTTTGAGATACTGCACGATTCCAAAACTTTCCTTTGCGGGGTTCGAGGACAATCCCACCGCCGCAACGGTCTTTACCGATAAAAGGATCTCTTTCATTTCTTTTTCGCTGTTCATTGTTTAATTCTCCTTTTCATTTATGCCTCGGTGGTCGAGTAGACACGAGCGAAGCAAGTGTCGTATCGAGACCACCGCGCTAGATGTGAACAAAAAATAACTTGAAAACTGCTGGTTTCGATACGGGCTTCGGCTATCGCCTCAGCCCTACTCAACCAGCGAAGTTTTTTATGAAATTTTAATCGGCAACACAGCCTTGAACACCGTCTCACCTGGCTTCGACTTCACCAGCAACTGCCCGCGATGATGATTCGCGATGATGTCGTGCGAGATGTGCAAGCCGAGTCCCGTTCCGCTCCCTGGCGGTTTGGTCGTGAAGAACGGCTCGAAGATTCGCTCCTGAATGTCATCAGGGATGACCGCGCCATTATCAATAATTTCGACGACGACGCGATTATCTTCCACGCGCGTTCGCAAAACAATTTCGCCGCTTCCATCCATCGCGTCTACCGCGTTATCAATGATATTCGTCCACACTTGATTTAACTCGCTCGCATACGCTTCGATGCGCGGCAGGTTCGGCGCGTACTCGCGCTTCACCGTCACACCTTTTTTCAATTTGTGTTGCATGATGACCAGCGTGTTTTCGAGTCCCTCGTGCACGTCCACTTCCAACAGCGGCGCCTGATCGAGATACGAATATGATTTCATCGCGCGCACGATCGCAGACACGCGCTCGGTTGTATGCTGCACTTCGGCAAGCAAGTCCATCAACAAACAACTCGCGCCCAGCCATTGAATTGATAAGTTAAAAAATGAAGATGACTTCAACGCTTCAAGCGACTCGACATTCCACCCAAAGCTGACCATCGCGGGCGCAAGCTCCCACGCGGACTCGATCCCGCTCGCTTCCAACCACGCCTGAAGCTGATCCACCAAATCAATTTTTTCCAACGCCTCAAGTTTGACCCGCGACTCGAATCGCCGCGTAGACTCGCTCATGAATCCATTCAACCAGTCCGTTTGATTCTCTTTGAACGCGACCGATTCGATCTCGTGAGTCAACATCCGCCACCTCACGAGCGTCTTCTGCAACTCAGCCGCGCTCCGTTGCGCCGCGGCGGCGGGATTGTTCAACTCGTGCGCCAGTCCCGCGCTCAGCGTGCCTAGAGCCGCCATCCGTTCTTGTTGATGGAGCAAGGCATCGTTCTGGCTGAGACGGTTCATCACCCAATGCAAAACTGCCAACGCCGCCGTCGAACTCGTGGATAGTAAATTTTCAAAGGCGTCAGGCGCAATTCGCAACACTTCACAATCGGTGATCGCGACGACGCTTGCCGAGCGCGGCGAACGCGAGAGCAACGCCATCTCGCCCAACACATCGCCTGGATTCCGCACGTCAATTTTGATGAGCGACTGCCCTGATTGTTTGCTGACCTCAAACTCTCCGCTCACCACCACGAATGCCGCGTCGCCGACATCTCCCTGCTTCATCAAAAACTCCCCCGCGCGCAAAGAGACGGGCTTGGCATCCTCCATGAGTTGTTGCAACTCCTGGTCGGTCAAGCCTTCGAAGAGGGGTGATTTGCGGAGGTCGGAGAGGTTCATGGATATGCTATACTCAAATTGTAATGAAAATTTACCTTGACGCCTGTTGTTTGAGCCGACTGTTTGATGATCAGAGCCAACCGCGCGTTCGCCTTGAAACGGAGGCGATTGCCCTTGTTTTGGAGAAACTATCCCAAGGTGAATGGGATTGGGTTGGTAGTGAAATCCTTCTGTATGAAATCAAGCAAAATCCTGATTTGGAAAGCCGACAACGGGCTTTGTCATTTGCATCGTTAGCACACGAGGTAGTAGAAACAACCGACAAAATTTTACAACGCGCTGAGGCGCTTGACGAGGCAGGTTTCGATTCATATGATGCTATCCACCTTGCTTCTGCTGAGTTTGGCAAGGTTAACGTTTTCCTGACCACAGACGATGAAATCCTGAAAATTGCCAACCGCACGAAAAATTTGCTCTCCTTTGTTGTGGAAAATCCAGTAAAATGGCTGGAAGAGGTTTTGAAATGACGACCACTTATTTGACTCTCAATGAAATCAGAACTCTTGGCTTCGAAGCCTTGCTCCGCGAGTTGGGTCCTGCTGGAACGATTCGCTTTATCCAGCAGTATGAAACAGGGCGCGGCGATTACACGCGTGACCGCCGAAAATGGCTGCCAAAGAAAAGTGTGCGGGAAATCGGCAAACAGATTGTAAAAGAACGACAGAAATCGAAATAACCAGCTTGCGCCCCTGTGAAATCAGGGGCTTTTTTATTCTACATTGGTGGTTGAGTAGGGCTGAGGCGATAGCCGAAGCCCGTATCGAAACCATCAGTTTTCAAAAAACAGATATTTGCAGGTTACTGGTAGTTTCGATACGACCTGCGACGAACACGCAGGTCGTATCGAAACCACCATGTCTACTTGCTTACCTGTTTCCTTGTATACCTGTCTACAACGACTTCAAATACTCCTTCATCAACGCGTACGCGATCGCGCCCTCGCCAACCGCGGAGGCGACGCGGTGATTTGTTCCGTAGCGCACATCGCCTGCCGCGAAAATTCCAGGCGTGGAGGTTTCCAAAAGAAACGGATCCCGTTCGAGGGTCCAGTTTGGAGGCGGCTTTTTATCCTTCATCAAATCGGGACCTGTGTAAATGTATCCTTTGTCGCTGCGTAGAGTTAAATCCGCAACGAGTTGGCTTTGCGGGCGCACGCCGATGAACACGAACAACGCCGAGGCGTTGCATGTTTGCGTTTCATTCGTTTTCGTGTTTTTGATGACAATCGCTTCGAGCGAGTTGCTTCCCTGCACTTCGAGCAGATCGGTGTCGGTGAGAATTTCGATCTTCGCGTTGCCGCGCATCGCGT
>CAYWCN010000136.1:0-5524 GCA_964456775.1 uncultured Anaerolinea sp. | reverse complement strand
GGCATCCTCTCGTGGATGATTCCGATGGCGGGAGCGGCATATTTCAACGGCATCCGAATCGCCGGCGGCACGCTTCCGCTTCAGGGCGGGCTGGCTTGCTACAACGTCTATGAAACATCCGATGGGAAATTTATTTCACTAGGCGCCCTGGAGCCCACTTTTTGGAGCGACTTCTGCAAAGTGACCGGACGCAACGACCTCCTCCCGCGTCAATTCGACAGGACAATTGGTTCAGCCGTGGCGGCAGTGTTCAAAGGGCGGACTCTTGCCGAATGGCTTGAGGCGTTTTCTGAGAGCGATGGATGCGTGGAGCCTGTCCTTTCATTTGAAGAGGCGATCACGCATCCGCAGGTGAGGGCGCGAGGATTCGTAAGGGAAGAAAAAGGCCGACCAGTTGGACTCAACTCTCCCTTTGTGTATGGAAGCGGCGAAGCGCGTCCCGCACCGGGGTTGGGCGAACACACGCGCGAAATCCTGGGCGAAATATTTTCCCAAAGTGAGTTGGATGAGTTGACGAACAGCGGGGTGATCGGAAAGCGCGAGGTGAATTCATCCCGAACCGGCGGCGCGGCGCGGGATGAATCCAGCTAATTCATTTGTTGGAGTAACGCCTGCACGTTCCTGCGGTGGAGGGTCTCTGCCAGACCGCCGAGGAAGACGCGGCTCTTGCCGCAATCTTCAATGCTGATCTGCTCGATCAATTCTTCGGCGTTCTTCCGCTTGGAAGCCGCTTTGACGGCTTTACGGATCGCGGCGAGGTAAGCGAGATTGTCGCGCACTGCCGCGTCGATCTCGCCGCGCAGGATCACGTCGCCGTGTCCCTGCACGATGTTTTCCAAGCCCATGCGCCCGATGCGCTTGATCGAAGCGGAGATGTCGTCGAGACTGCCATCCACGATGTAGGGCAGGGGCATAAAGGCGTCCCCGGCGAATAGGATGCGGTCTTCTTCCACAAGCACGGCAATGCCATCGTCACTGTGACCGGGGGTCGTCGAAATGATGAGGTTCTTTTTCCCCACGCGCAGGGTGATCTCGCCTTCGGAAAAGGTCATGTGAGGCAACACGATCTTCACTTGTTTCAACGCGGGGTTTTGCTTCTTTGCTTGTTCGAGCGAAGGGATGCCGCGTTCTTCGAGCAATTCGCGGCAGCGCGTGTGCGAAATAATAGTGGCGCCGGGGAAGAAACAATTTCCCCACGAATGGTCGGCGTGGTAGTGCGTGTTGATGACGTAGCGGATCGGCACGTTCAACTCATGCTCAATGAATTCGCGGATGCTCAGCGTTTCATCGGGCAATGCCAGCGTGTCAATCGCCACAGCCCATTGCGGACCCGCGATAATTCCCGCCGTCACTTGCGCGTACACTTCGCTTTGAAACCAATAGACGTTCTCGGAGACTCGTTCTCGGTGCATTCGATATCCTCGGAATTTTTTCTCATAGATAGCACAATTGAGAGCGAAAATCAAGTCCGATAGACAAATATTGCTCCCCGGTTGAATTCGGACACAAGTGTAAGATTTCTTGAGGCTGGGCATACTATAAACTAAAGTTATTGTAAAAACTTGCAATAAGAGTTGGTTCAAATTTCGGATTGCGGACTTTCAGTCCGCGTTCCGGAGTGTTTCAGACAAAGTATAAGGAATATCCATGTCTTGCGCTTCAGATTATGTTCCCCAACTTCGTTCACGCGGCTACCGGGTCACTCCACAGCGTATGGCGATCCTGCACGTTTTGCGCCATTCAGGGAAGCACCTTTCTCCCCGCGATGTGTATAAGCTGGCAAAAATGGATCTTCCGCGCCTGACCGAGCCGACCGTGTACCGGACTTTGGGTTTTCTCGCGAAGAACGGGTTGGCGCGCCTCTCGCAATCCAGCAGCGGACATCTGCGATATGAACTGGCAAAGGATGAGCATCATCACATTGTTTGCCGTATATGCGGAGACGAGATCGAAGTGGATCATCAACTGCTCGAAAGCCTGTATAGCAAAATGGAATCAACCAGCGGGTACAAACGTATTGATAGTCATGTGACTTTCTTCGGGATCTGCCCGGAGTGTCAGAAATCATAAAAGAGGAGATTAACATGCACTACTCACCTGCAGCGCTTCATATCCCTGATGGATTCTTGTCCCTGGTTGTTTCGCTGATCTGCTGGGCGATCACGGCCGCTACTCTGGCAGTAGCCGTATCGCGGACGAATAAGTCGCTTGGCGAAAAACAAGTTCCGTTGATGGGTATCATGGCGGCGTTCATCTTCGCCGCGCAAATGTTGAACTTCCCGGTGGCTGGCGGCACGTCGGGACATTTGCTCGGCGGCGCGCTTGCGGCGATCGTTCTCGGTCCATGGGCGGGGATGCTGGCGATGACCGCCGTGATTGCCGTGCAAGCGTTACTTTTCCAAGACGGCGGATTGCTCGTGATGGGCGCGAATATCTTGAACATGGGGTTGATCACTGCCGCCATTGGTTATGGTTTGTATCGCGGCGTGATGAACCGTTCGCGCGGGACAAAGTTGGCGGTCGCCGGCGTTGCCGCGTGGCTTTCTGTGATGGCGGGCGCGCTGCTTACTTCATTACAACTTTGGTTGAGCGGAACCTCGCAATTGCAAGTTGTTATCCCCGCCATGCTGGGAGTCCATGCTTTGATCGGCGTTGGCGAGTCGTTGATCACGGTCGGCGCGTTGGCGTTCATCTTCCAAACCCGCCCCGATCTACTGGATGAAAGTTCCGCTTCGGCGCAGGGCGGGCGCGGATGGGTGATTGCCGGCGTGTTGATCTCTCTCGCGGTCGTTTTGCTTTCTCCGATGGCATCCATACACCCAGATGGACTCAATCGCGTGGCTGAAAATTTGGGCTTCATTCAAACCGCAAAGGCAGGCTCCGGTCCGCTGGCGGGATATTCCGTCCCATTCTTTGCGAACGCATCATTATCCAAGATCGCGGCGGGAATCTTGGGCGCGTTGGTTGTGCTGGGACTTTCGATTCTCGCCGGCAAGTCGCTGCAAAAGAAAACTCGCGCGAGCGAACATCAATCGTAAACTTGTACTGAGCTTGCCGAAGTATCGCCATGCATTCCGACGCCTTTGACCGTTATCACCACGGACATAGTTTCATCCACGATCTCGATCCTCGCATCAAGGTCGTGGTGACGATTGGATTCATCCTCTCGAACGCGCTGCTCCCCGACAGCGCGTGGGCGGCGTTCGTGCTGGCGTGGGCGTTTGTGTTAGTTGCAAATTCCTATTCGGGGCTTGGGCTTGGATTCACTTTCCGCCGCTCGTTCATTGCTCTGCCGTTCGCGCTTGCGGCGATCACGGTGTTGTTTTCCATACCGGGTAAACCAGTGACATCGTTTCAATTTCTGATGTGGCATTTCACGATCACCGACGCGGGCTTGTTGCGCTTCGTGAGCATTGTCATCCGCTCGTGGCTGTCGGTGCAGATGGCGATCCTGCTCGTGGCAGTGACGGAATTCCCGAAGATCGTCCATGCGCTTAATCATCTGCGCGTGCCGACCATCCTGACCGTCATCATTTCATTTCTCTATCGCTATCTCTTTGTCCTCACCGATGAAGTGATGCGGCTGCTCCGGGCGCGTGAAGCGCGTTCCGCTGGCGGGGCAGGCGGAAGGGGAGGAAGAAGCGTGCTGTGGCGGGCGCGCGTCACCGGGAATATGGCAGGTCAATTATTTTTACGGAGTTATGAACGCAGTGACCGCGTCTACAACGCGATGCTCTCGCGCGGATACAAGGGCGAGTTGATGACCATCCATCCGCATCGTTTCCACGCGAGCGATTGGTTGATCGGTCTGCTATCGTTCGTTTGTCTTATCATCATGCAAGTTGCCGGGAGAATGCCGTGACCGATATTGTTTCCGTGCGAGACTTGCAATTCGCCTATCCCGATGGACATGCGGCATTGCGCGGTGTTTCTTTTAAGTTATGCAAAGGCGACAAGGTCGCGCTGGTGGGACCGAACGGCGCGGGGAAGTCCACGTTGATGCTGCAACTCAATGGGATTTTGACCGGACGCGGCGACATCGAGATTGGGGACAAACGCCTCACCCGCGACAATCTGCCTGTCATCCGCGCGATGGTTGGTCTCGTCTTTCAGAATCCCGATGACCAACTTTTTTCGCCGACCGTGTTCGAGGATGTTGCGTTCGGTCCGCTCCACATGGGACTGCCCGAAGAGGAAGTGCTTCGCCGCGTGGACAGCGCGCTCGAATCGGTTCGGATGGCATCGTATCGCGACCGCTTGTCGCATCATTTGAGCGTCGGCGAGAAAAAACGAATCGCGATCGCCACTGTCCTTTCGATGAACCCAAGCATTTTGATCCTCGACGAACCCTCGGCGGGACTCGATCCGCGCGCGCGGCGGACGTTGATCAATTTACTGCGCGATCTGCCGATCACGATGTTAGTCTCCACGCATGATATGCGGTTAGTGCAGGAATTATTTCCGCGCACCATCGTGATGGACGAAGGTCTCATTGTGGCAGATGGAGGCACGGAAGAAATTTTGGCGAATGAGAATTTCTTGAACCAGCATGGGTTGGAGAAGCCGTGAAGGAGAGGCGGATACGTAGAGACACAGAGTCGGGCAGAAGCGATGCCTGGCTCTCTTTTCTTAATGACCGCCCGCCCTGTAACAAAATTGTGACAACCGGCGTCTTGCCTTTGGTGTTGAGCGCATTATAATTTGAGCAAATGCAGGGCAAATCAAATATTGCCTGTTTAAAATCGAACAGGGAGGAAAATCTCCCGAGGAGAATGAGATGTTCGAAAAACAAAGTTTTTCTACACATGTTCGGATAGCGCTGGTTGTGGCACTTGTTATTGGGGTGTATGGAGTGATTCCTGTTTCCGCGAGAATGAGTGGAATTGGGCAAATACGCACAAAAAAAATTACTGCAACAACGTATCCCAAAAAAGGGGAGAGGCAGGGGTTTACAAGCGCGGCGTTAGATTCAGCGGGAAGTTTGGATGTTACTTTTGATGGAGATGGTTTGGTGACCACTCCAATCGGGATTTTTAACGATGGGGCAAACGCTGTTGCCATACAACCGGACGGAAAAATTTTGGTTGCAGGAGGTTTTAGAAATGGCGGTTATGATGACTTTTTTCTTGCTCGTTACAACGAAGATGGTTCGCTTGATTTGAGTTTTGATATGGATGGGTTATTAACAACTGACTTCGGTGAAAGTGATGTTGCCGGGGCAATTGTTATACAAAGTGATCTAAAAATCGTAGTGGTTGGTTCTTCGGTTCCGGCTAACAGTGATTCTCAATTCGCCATCGCCCGTTACAACCCAGACGGCACTTTGGACGCAAGCTTTGATCAGGATGGAAAGTTGCTGACCAATCTGGGTGCTGGATATGATTATGCTGCTGGAGTAGCATTGCAAACGGACGGAAAAATTCTTGTAGTGGGGGTGAAAAATATAGGCATAAATAACAATGATATTGCACTAGTCACCCGACAGTTTCATAAATAGGAGCATAAAGAAACAGGAAAGGATAAC
>CAYWCN010000135.1:0-5578 GCA_964456775.1 uncultured Anaerolinea sp. | reverse complement strand
ACACAGCGCGCACTGGACGGTGGGGATTCTGCGGCATTTTCGAGCATTTTTCTACACCCGAACAGAATCCTGCTCTCGAAGTTTTATCCACGCCCGCCCACACGCGGGTAACGCAAACCGTTCGAACATAAATGCAGAATCAGAGTAAACGATGAGCAAACGCGAATCACATGCAAAGCCCCATACGCAAGTAGGCGTTGCGTGGTATAAGCCAGATCAATGGGAAAGATTACTAGCCGTATCGGTGGACAAAGATAATCTAGAAGAAACATACGAGGAGTGGACACTAGAAGCTAAAAGGGTTATAAAAGAACTTCGGCGACAGGGGCTAAATATCGTAAAAGTTGACGTGAACATCGAAGAATTGATTGACTGGTGTCAACAGAAAAATATTCCTGTGAATGGAGAAGCGCGTTCGATGTATGCGGCGCACAAACTCCAACAGTCCTCAGAATAGTTATCTTCCGCGCTCGCCCGCCGCCACTAACGCAAACCGTTGAATCAATCAACTTCGCGTAGCACACATTATTTCCCCAACAGAATCATTTTCACAGATGTTAGGGCACAGATAGCAATTCATTCCGCCGCTTCGACAAATTTCCGAAACAAATTTCTCGTTGATACCTGATCCGTCAACCATTCGGGATGCCATTGCACAGCAAGCCCAAACGGATGGTCGGGCAATTCGACTGCTTCGACGAGTCCATCGGGTGCGTGACCTGCCACACGGAGCGAAGGAGCGATGTCTTTGAGTCCCTGGTGGTGATGGCTGTTGACTCGCACGATGGGTTCGCCAAGCACATCGGCGAAGCGCGTGCCTTCCTCAATTTTTACTTGATGCACCAACTCGTGCCGCATGTTGCCGGGATACGAATGATCGAGCGCGTTGGGGAATTGGTCCGGCAGGTGCGTGTACAACGTCCCGCCGAGGGCGACGTTGACCAACTGGCATCCGCGACAAATGCCGAGGAACGGTTTACCATCGTCCACGGCGGCTCGGGCTAGTTTCAACTCGACGGAGTCGCGGTCAGGCTCCACGTCCGCGATGCGAACGTGCGCGTCACCGGCGAAATGGTCGAGGGCGATGTCGCCTCCGCCGGAGAAGAGAATCCCATCGAGGCGGGCATACAGCGCATCCCAACCATCATTCGCGATAAGCGAGGGAATCAACACAGGCACGCCTCCCGCCTGTTGAATGGCTGAGACGTATGCCTGTTGCAAGACGATGCGCGTTTGTCCGTATTCGTTATCCGAGAGATGGGTGGTGATGCCGATGAGTGGTTTCATATCCCCTATTGTAAAAGACCTCACAGGATTTGAAAACCTGTGAGGTCTGCTTTCGCTAATTATCGAACTTCTGCTTGAGGCGGGCGGATTTGCCCGTGCGCCCGCGCATGAAGTACAACTGCGCGCGCCGCACCTGATTGTGGCGTTCGACCACCACTTTATCGAGGCGGGGCGAGCGGAGCAGGAACGTGCGCTCCACGCCAACGCCGTTGGACGCCACGCGCCGCACCGTGATGGATTGCTCGGTTCCGCCTTTTCTCGTGCGGATGACCGTGCCTTTGAATTCCTGAACGCGTTCGCGGTCGCCTTCCTTGATCTTCACATGCACACTGACCGTATCGCCAGACTGCACGTCCGGCACATTATCATTCTTTTTGGCTTCGAGAGCCTTGAGTATCTGCTGAGACATTCTCTTTTTCCTTGCTGTAGTTTTTTGAGCGACGGCGGATTATAGCACGCCTTTTCAGGTTGGACAAGCCAGTTTTTTGAACCTTTTTGAACCGCTAAGGACGCGAAGAACGCTAAGAAAACCTTTAAATCTTTGCGCTCTTAGCGGTCCTCGCGGTTAATGGTTTCCTGCTAAGAAATTCTTTAAAACCTTTGTGCTCTTAGCGGTCTTCGCGGTTAATTTTTTTTCTGCTACGAATACTTCCGAACTGCCAGCACCGCGTTATGCCCCCCGAACCCAAACGCATTGCTGATGGCGAGTGTGATTTTCTTCTCGCGCGCCTTATTCGGGATGTAATCCAGATCACAATCGGGATCGGGTGTCTCGTAGTGAATAGTCGGAGGAAGGATTCCCTCGCTCACCGCCCGCGTGCAAAAGATCGCCTCCAACGCGCCGGTCGCGCCGAGCATGTGCCCAGTCATAGACTTGGTGGACGAGATCGGAATGTTATACGCCAACTCACCAAACGCGCCTTTGACCACCATCGTCTCCGATTTATCGTTGAGCGGCGTGCCTGTCCCGTGCGCGTTGATGTAGCCCACCTCGTCCGCGTTCGCGCCCGCCGACTCGAGAGCCATGCGGATGGCGGCGGCTCCGCCCTCCCCTTTTTCATGCGGCGCAGTGATGTGATACGCGTCCGCCGTCGCGCCATATCCAGCGAGTTCGGCATAGATCGTCGCGCCGCGTTTCTTCGCGCGCGATTCCGTTTCCAGCACCAGCACCGCCGCGCCTTCGCCCATCACCAAGCCATCGCGGTTCTTGTCGAACGGTTGAGGCGTCATCGAGTAATCGCCGTCGCGCCGCGACATCGCGCCGATGCGGTCAAACGCGCCGACACCCACAGAGCAGATCGTCGCCTCTGACGCGCCCGCCAGCGCCGCGTCAATCATCCCCGCCTTGAGCATCATGAACGCCACGCCAATCCCATCCGAGCCAGAAGCGCACGCGGAAGCGACAGACATCGCGGGCCCCTTGATTCCATAATCAATGGCGGTCAGCCCCGACGCGCCGTTCGACATCAACATCGGAATCAAAAACGGGCTGATACGGCGCGGGCCATCTTTTTGATTCGTGATTACCGCCTCTTCAAGCGAAGTGATTCCCCCGATTGCCGAAGAGATCAACACGCCGATCCGCCCCGCGTTCCCCTCGTTGATCTCCAGTCCAGAATCCTGCAACGCCTCTTTTGCCGCCGCCGCCCCAAGCAACTCAAAACGGTCGCGGCGTCGCGCCTCCTTCACGTCCAAATAATTTTCTGGCTTGAAATTTTTGACCTCGGCGGCAAAATGCACATTGTGCGGCGTCGAATCGAACAACGTGATGGGACCCACGCCCGAAACCCCGTTGATGGCGCTCTGCCACGATTCCTCGACGCTCAATCCCAGCGGGCTAACCGTGCCCATCCCTGTGATAACGACTTTTTCCATCATGCCTCACTTCGATAAATTGGATAACAACACTGATGATAACACTGGAAACCTCAACGCGTCACACGCAGGGACGCCTGCCTCTCCCTCGGAAGCCTATTCCCCCGCCTTCGGAATGTACTCCCCTTCCACCCAAAACTCGCCACTGGGACTCACTTCCTTTTTCCAAATCGGCACGATCTCTTTGAGTCGGTCAATCCCATACCGCGCGGCTTCAAAGACTCCCGTATCGCGATGCGCGGCTGTGCAAGCGATCAACACAGTCGGGGTTTTCGGATAGAGCTTGCCAATGCGCTGAACGATGGCGATTCCCTCGATCGCATCCCACCTCGCGCGGATCTCATCCGCTACCTGTTTCATCTTCTCTTCCGCCATCGGGATATACGCTTCATACTCGAGATATTCCGTTTGGTGTTCGTCGCCGCGTTTGGTCTCGCCGCGCACCATACCTGTAAATATCGCCGCCGCGCCCGTAGACGTGAGCGTAATTCGCGCGAGCAGGTCGTTCAAGTCAATTTCGTCTTCGGTGATGGAAAAGATCGTTGGGAAATTCATAATATACGTAGGGGCGGGGTTTCCCCGCCCAATGGTTGGATTCAAACAAACAGGGCGAGAGAACCTCGCCCCTACCCGCCCGACACAGGCGGAAACAAACCGATCTCCGCATTTGACGGGATAACCGCCTCGTCGAACGCGTACTCGCGGTTGATAGTAACCAACACGCTTTTCATGGACTCTTTCACTTTCGGGTATTCCAACGAAAGCCTATCTTTCAATCCATGGATCGTTAGATCAGTTGGCAAATCTAAATCGAGAGATTTTGTTCCCATCCGTTCGCGGATGGTGGCGAAGAAAAGTAATTTCACGTGGTTCATTGTTTTTTGTTCACCTTACACAAACGCGACATGAATGCTTGTCCTGAGTTTATCGAAGGGTCGCGTTACGTCTTTAAATCCAAACATCGTTCGGCGCGGTCTTATCAGAGACAACGTTGCCTGTGTTAACTGTACCCGCAGGCTCGATCAACAAAATATGACATTCTTCATTGGCGACTGGTTTATGCTCCACACCTTTGGGAACGACATACATTTCACCTTCATTCAACGCCACATGCCCCGCGCGGAAATGAATATCAAGCGTGCCTTTCAACACCAGAAATGTTTCGTCCGTTTCGGGGTGGTCGTGCCAGTCGAACTCTCCCAACACTTTCACAACTTTGAATTGATAATCGTTCATCTGCGCGATGATCTTTGGCGACCAATGCTCGGAGAATTTCGATAATTTATTTTGAAGGTTTATCGCATCTAATTTCATGATTTTTTCCTGTACGGGCAGGGTCTCTCTGCCCAGGGCGGCAGGACGCCGCCCCTACTCATTCACCACATCGCCAGATTGTCCGCCATGCTTTTCAACCAAGCGGATGTTTTGGATGCGCATCGTTTTCTCGGCGGCTTTTGCCATATCGTAGACTGTCAACGCGGCAACCGAGACGGCGGTCAGCGCTTCCATCTCCACGCCTGTTTTGCCGACAGTTTTCACGATGGCAGTGATGATCACGCCTGGGAGCGAATCATCCAGCGTGAGGTCTACGTCCACTTTCGAGAGTGAGAGAGGATGACAAAGCGGAATCAGGTCGGAGGTCCGTTTTGAAGCGGTGATGCCTGCAATTTGTGCCACGGTGAGCACATCCCCTTTCTTCATCTGCCCCGCACGGATCAAATCCAGCGTTTCTTTTTTCATGCGCACTTCGCCGCGCGCGACGGCGATCCGTTCGGTGTCGGGCTTGTGACTCACATCCACCATCTTCGCGTTGCCGTGTTCATCGAGATGGGATAGTTTTGACATGCTTTGATTATACCGTCCCGCAGGTTTGCGCGAACGAATCACAACGAGTCAAAGAAACCTGCGGGACGTTTTGAATCAGATATAATCACCCCATGGAAAACCTGCTCGGACGACAATTGAATTACACCGTCCAAACTCCCGTGTATGAGGGACCGCTCGACCTGTTGCTCGACTTGATCGAGCGCGCCGAGTTGGACATCACCGCCGTTTCGCTCGCGCTGGTGACGGATCAATATCTCGCGTACATCAACGGCACAGAAGAGTTGAACGCGGACGAGATCTCCGCGTTCTTGGTGATCGCGGCAAAGTTGTTGCAAATAAAATCGGAAGCGTTACTGCCAAGACCGTCCGCGCGCGAAGCAGGCGAAGAAGACGCGGGGCAGTCGCTCGTTGACCAGTTGAAGTTATACAAACGTTTCAAAGAGATCGGCGGCTGGTTGCATGGACGCCAAGACGAAAACTTGCGGACGTACCTGCGAATCGCCCCGCCGCCAAAGGTTGAACCGAAACTCGACCTGTCGAATCTCACGCTTGAAAAATTGGTGATGGCGGCAGAATCGGCGTTCGCAAA
>CAYWCN010000134.1:0-5598 GCA_964456775.1 uncultured Anaerolinea sp. | reverse complement strand
TGAGTTTGGACGCGTTGAACGCGGAAGCGAAACTCGACGCGGACATCAGCGCGGGTGATCTCGTCTATGAACAAGCCGAACCGAAAAAGATTCTGCTGACAGGCGCGACGGGATTCGTCGGCGCGTTCCTGCTGA
Organism: uncultured Anaerolinea sp.; assembly: GCA_964456775.1. Taxonomy (GTDB): domain Bacteria; phylum Chloroflexota; class Anaerolineae; order Anaerolineales; family Villigracilaceae; genus Defluviilinea. Next base: position 5,463 of record CAYWCN010000134.1, on the reverse strand, counting down.
AAGAATTGCTCGCGACGACCTCGGCGGAAGTGTATTGTTTGTTGCGCGCCGATGACATCGAGCAGGGATTGAAACGATTGAAGCGCAATCTAGATTCGTATCAATTGTGGGATGAATCGCTTGCGCATCGCATCCAGCCTGTGCTGGGCGATCTCGGTTCTCCGAGGCTTGGGCTGAGCGATGAAACTTTCGATGAACTTGCGAATCAAATTGATGTGATCGTTCACAACGGCGCGATGGTGAACTTTGTCTACCCGTATCACGCGCACAAAGCGTCGAATGTTTTGGGGACGCAGGAAATTTTGCGTCTGGCAAGCCGCGCGAAGTTGAAGCCTGTGCATCACGTGTCCACGCTTTCGATTTTGTATTCGGGCGGCGTCAACGATGGGCGTGTCTTCCGCGAAGACGCGAATCTCGATGAGGTCGGCGCGCCGTTCGGCGGGTATGCCCAAAGCAAATGGGTCGCGGAAAAACTCATCACGCAGGCGATGGCGCGCGGCATTCCATGCGCGATCTATCGCCCGGGTCTCGTGTCGGGTCACAGCGTCACGGGCGCGTGGAATACCGACAACCTCATCTCCAGCATGACGCGCGCCTGCGTGTTGCTCGGCAGTGTTCCGAATTTGGATGTGATGGTCAACATCGTGCCGGTCGATTTTGTCAGCGCGGCGATCGTGCAACTCTCAAAGGATGAGAAAAACCTCAGCGGCATTTACCATCTCGACAACCCCGACCCGCTTCACTTCAAACATCTGGCTGGCTGGCTCGCCTCGCAGGGACTCCAAGCCCGGACCGTTTCGTTCGACGAGTGGCGCGAGGAACTGTTCAGCCAAATTCCACACATGCCCTCCGATGAATGGGCGCCGTATCTCCCGTTGCTCGAAGAAGTGGATGAGTCGCAGGTCTTCATGCCGGAGTTCGACCTCACCAACACCCTCACACGCCTGAGCGGGAGCGGCATCGTTTGTCATCCGGTGAACGAAACTTTGTTCTCTGCATATTTGAATTATTTCATCCCGCGCGGGTTTCTCGAAAAAGAAAAATCAAAAACAACGTGACCTCGGCGAAATGGTTCGTTTGTCCGCAACCCAATCCCTTGGCAGAGAGTCGGCTGTTTATTTTTCCCTATGCGGGAGGCGGTCCCGCCGCGTTCAGCAAGTGGTCGGCGAATAACATTGAAACATACATCGCCCACTATCCGGGCAGGGGATCGCGATTCAACGAGCCGCCGATCAAGAAGATTGACGCAATCGTCGAACATAGTTTGCAGGCGATTCGACCATTGATGGATAAACCCTTCGCGTTGTACGGTCACAGCATGGGGGGACTGGTCGCCTTCGAACTGGCGCGCTCACTCCGACGTTTCGGCTTGCCTCGCCCTACCCGGCTTTTTATCTCCGCTTGCGCCGCGCCGCAAATCCCTGAACCGAATCCGCCGATCCACGCATTGCCCGATGATGAGTTTTTGAGCGCGTTGAAAAAATTCAATGGCATCCCCGCTGAGATCTTGAACCAAGCGGAGGTGTTGAACATTCTCCTGCCCACCCTGCGCGCGGACTTTGAAGCGGTTGAAACCTATCGCTTCGATTCGAGCGAGCCGCTCGATATTCCCATCACCGCATTCGGCGGACTCGCTGATGAGCGCGTCAGCCGCGAACGGCTCGAAGGTTGGGCTGTTCAAACCGCCTCTCGTTTTGAATCGCGGTACTTTCCCGGCGATCATTTTTTCATCAATACATGCAGAGACGATGTGATGCGCGTCATGGCGGCGGGATCATGAGCGCTTGGTCTCCTCCGTCCGATACCTCGAATCTACAGCCTCATCACGTGGACGTGTGGCGCGTCCGCCTCGGTTCAACAACCCCGAGTGAAGAGTCTCTCTCAGCGGAGGAACGTCAACGCGCTTCGCGTTTTCATTTTGACACAGACCGCGACCGCTACATCGTTGCCCATGCGAGTCTGCGGGATATTTTGTCGCGTTACCTGCCATGCGAACCGAGCGAATTAATATTTTCTGCAAATGAATATGGAAAACCATTGTTAGCCCGTAGTAACGACTTCAGTCGTTCGAATAACATTGAATTCAATCTTTCCCACTCCGGTGATTTCGCATTGATCGCCGTCGCGCGCGGGCGAAAAGTCGGCGTTGATGTTGAACGTATCCGTGAAGATATCGAACTGGAAAGCCTCGCCCGCCGAAATTTTTCTCCGCGTGAAGTGTCTGAATTGATGGCTCTGCCGCTCGAACAACGGACGCCCGGCTTCTTCCATTGCTGGACGCGCAAAGAGGCGTACATCAAAGCGCAGGGACTGGGCTTATCCATGCCATTGGATTTGTTCGATGTTTCGCTTTCTCCAAACGAGCCAGCCATCCTCCGCGCCACGCGACCCGCTACAAACGAATCCGCGCGTTGGTCATTGCGCTCGTTGGAGGTTGAATTAAACTACGCCGCCGCATTGGCGGTAGAAGGCAATGACCTGGAAATTCGATGTTGGGGCTGGTGATGCCGGCGCGCATGGCGGGGATGAACTCCGAATGATCATCGAACTATTCTTAATCAGTGATCGAGTCCAAACTCAGACATGGCAGGGTTGTGTCGCTCTTTTCGTACAACCGGTATAGATTATTTTCAGGGACGACGCAATATGTTTCGATCAGCGTCGAGGCGGAATAGAATTTCTCGCTCAGCGAGGCGAGATAAACGGGACGCTCAGGGAGCGAATCTTCGACTGTGTTCAACACCAGTTGGGAATCGAAAGAAAACGGATCGTCGGTGGGCCAGCCAAGGATGGTGACATCCGGGCGCAGCCCTTCCACGTTGTGGAAGTAACGCAGGATGAAGTATTCATCTGTGTCTGCGTACCACTCGGCGATGACGACCGCATTTGGCTTGAGGCTTGTTATGGTTTCATGCCCGAAATCGTAGGCGTTGAAGTCGCCGCGCTTGTTAGGGTCAATGTAGTAGGCAAACCCGTCGCGCAGACCGGTCCCGATCTGTGGGATGCCGAGCAGCGAGTCGCCTATGCCGTTTTGCCGAGCCAGTTGTGGGACGAGTCGGTAAAAGGGCGGGGTCAGCAGAATGGTTAGAAACAGGATGAAGGTCAGAATGAAGCGCGAGTTGGTCCGCAGCGCCGCGAGCAAATGACTCGCGCCGGTCGCCATCAATATCGCAAAGAACACATACGATGTCAGAAAAAAAGCGAATTGGTCGGTCACTCGATATAAGACCCCGAAAAGCATGAACACGATAAAAAAAGCAAAGACTTTGCGCGAGGCATGTTCGCTGTTGACGAAGACTCTGCGAATGCCGAGGAGTCCTAGCATGATGCCGATCGGACCGAATTGAAACGTGAGGAAAGCGGCATAAGTTAGCAGACTGCTGCCCAAAATGGTCGGTGAAAAAAAGTCGAGGCGGCTGAGGAAGGTCGAGCCGACGGCTGGTCCCGCAGTTTCGTTGAGGGATAGACTCGCGGAGACGCGGATGAATTGAATGACGTACAGTGAAAAACCAAACAGAAACCCAAGCGCGGCAGAAGCCGACCGCTTCAGGTCTTTGATTTCGAAACGCGGATATTGTTTTGAAAGAAACATGTAAAGCCCAAAGGCGGGCAGCGCCAAAAACGCGAGGATGTGGTTGGATGCCGCCAGCCCCAAAAAGAACGCGCCGCCGATCAGGAATTTCCTTTGGTTGCTCTTTTCATATTCATCGAACAGCGCATAACTGACGAGGAGCAGAAAGATGAACAACGAATACACTTCGGGCGTGGTGGAGTGCCACCAAAACGTATGCGCCACCGCTAGCGCGAACGCGGCGTAGCAGGCGGCGATGGTTGATGAAGTCAGCCGGCAGGCGATGATGAAGACCGCGGTGACGCTTGCGGCTCCAAAAATCGCGGAGACGAGGTTGACCAGCCACAATGAATTGACGAATGGAAGCGCGTGGACCAGCAGGTAGCCCAGCATGATGTAGAGGGGATGATCCCACGCCGCCACGCCGACCTTTGAAAAAGGATAAGGGTCCGACGAAAAATTTTCTGCGGGCATCTCTGCCAGCACGAACGATTCTCCTGTGATGGCTTCGGTTTGCAGTTTAACGCCGTCGCCCCACGCCAGCGAGGGCGAAAGCGTGAAAATATAAAAACTGGTCGTCAGCAGGAAGACCAGCGCGGCAATGCGATTCCTATTTTGCATGGATGGGATTCAACTCGCAGCTTCGTATTTCCCCACGATCAACACGGCGTTGCTTCCGCCGAATGCAAATGAGTTGCTCATGATGTTTTTCAACGGAAGTTCTCGTTTGCCTTCTGTCACATAATCCAGGTCACAATCAGGGTCGGGGACTTTGTAATTGATTGTCGGCGGCACCACTTGATCGCGCAGTGAAAGAATACAGCCGATGAGTTCCAACGCGCCGCTCCCCGCAATCGAATGACCGAAGGCGGCTTTGTTGCCCACAACGGGGATCGAATACGCGCGCTCGCCGAACACTTCCTTGATGGCGTTCGTTTCGTTCTTGTCGTTCCATTCCGTCCCTGTGGCGTGCGCGTTGATGTAATCCACATCTGCGATGGTCAGGCTTGCATCGTCCAATGCGCGGCGCATGGCGAGGGCGGGTCCTTTTTGGGAAGGTTGAGTCAGATGATGACTATCAGCCGACGCGCCGTAGCCTTTGAGTTCGGCAAGGATGGGGATGCCGCGCTTCAATGCGTGACTTTCCGCTTCGATCACAAGGATGCCTGCTCCCTCTCCCAAAACCATTCCATCCCGGTCGGCGCTGAAGGGACGGCAGGCTTCCGCTGGGTTATCGTCGCGTGTGGTGACTGCGCGAAGAGCCATCCACGCTTCGACGACGCCGGGCGAGAACGGAGTATCCGCCGCGCCGGTGATCGCCACTTGCAAACTTCCGTTGCGGATCATGTTGAACGCGTTGCCGATGGTGTGCGCGGCGGTGGAACATGCCGCATCCACGTTGACGAGCGGACCTTGAAAGCCATGCTTGATCGAAATGTTGGAGCCGGGTCCGATATTCATCGAGACCGGAATCGTGTATGGGCTGAGGCGGTCGGTTTCATAAAAGTGCATAAAGTAGGGGTCTGCCGCGCTGAACCCTCCGATGGAACTGCCCACCATCACGCCGATCTCCTCGGGGTTCACGTTTCCATTTTCGAGTTTTGCATGGACAATGGCTTGCTCCGCCGCGACCAGCCCGAGTTGAGACGAACGGCTCATTCGTTTTATTTCTTTGATGTCGAAATATTTGTTTTCGTCGTAATCCCAAACCACCGCGCCGATCTTCGTGTGCATGCCGGAAAAGATCCCACCCTCTAATGACCGCACGCCGGATCTGCCCGCAACCAATCCCTCCCAAAATTCTGTTAGATTGCAACCGAGCGGACTGGCAATGCCCATCCCAGTGACCACCACTCGTTCCTTCTTCGCGGTCATTGCAGACTCCTTTTGAT
>CAYWCN010000133.1:0-5942 GCA_964456775.1 uncultured Anaerolinea sp. | reverse complement strand
CCCGCGCTGATGTCCGCGTCGAGTTTCGCTTCCGCGTTCAACGCGTCCAAACTCAACTGCCCGCGCTGGATGAAATCACTGCGCGTCCGCGTCATGCGTTCGCCGCGACGCGCGCGCTCGATGGTCTGCGCCAAATTCGCCACGGTCGGATGTTCAAACAACGCGCGCAACGGCAGGTCGGCGGCTTGCAATCCATATTTTTCGCGCAACAAAAACACGAGCCGCGTTCCCAACAGCGAATGTCCGCCAAGGTCAAAAAAATTATCGTGCACGCCAACTTGCTCGGCATTCAAGCCCAACACCTGCGCGCACACTTCGGCGAGTTCCGCTTCCAACGGCGTGCGCGGCGCAACGTATTGCGCACGCAGGTCCGCACGCGACTGGGTCGGCGCGGGCAACGCTTTGCGATCCACTTTTCCGTTCGGAGTTAATGGCAGTGACTCAAGATTCACGAACACGGATGGAATCATGTACTCTGGAAGTTTCGCGCGTAAATAATCTCTGAGAAGGACGTGCTCCGCTTCTTCCCCAGGGACAGCTGGTACCACGTAGGCGACCAAACTCGCCTCCGACGACCTCTCCCTCCACGCGACGACGACCGCCTGCTTCACCGACGGATGACTCGCCAGCGCAACTTCGATCTCGCCCGTCTCGATGCGATAGCCGCGCACCTTCACTTGCTGGTCACTTCGACCGAAGAATTCGATGTTCCCATCCGCGAGATAACGCGCGAGGTCGCCGGTTTTGTAAACTACATTTTTCTTCCGCGCTGAGCGGAGTGGCGCGTGATGTTCGCGCCACGAAGTCGAAGCGGGATGAGGAATAAATCTCTCCGCCGTCAACTCGGGGCGATTCAAGTAACCGCGGCTGACGCCGTCGCCGCCGATGTACAGATCGCCGATCACGCCGACGGGGACAGGTTGGAGAGTCGAATCCAAAATGTACATCTGTGTGTTAGCAATCGGTCTGCCAATGGAAACGGTGTTCGAGATGCCCTCTTGAATCGAATCTACTTTATAGATCGTTGACCAGATCGTCGTCTCGGTGGGACCGTACACATTCCACAACCCCGCGCCGCGCGCGAGGAGTTTTTCGGCAAGGTCGTTCGTCAACGCTTCGCCGCCGCAGAGGATTTTCAGATCGGACTTGCCTGTCCAACCCGCTTCGAGCAGAAGACGCCAACTCGCGGGCGTGGCTTGCATGAACGTGATGTTGGAATCTTCTAGCGACTGTGCTAACAATGCGCCATCCGCAACGACTTCGGAATTTGCGATTACAACCTTCGCGCCGACGGTGAGCGGCAACAACAATTCGAGAACGGCAATGTCGAACGAAAGCGTCGTCACTGCGAGCAGTGAGTCGTCCGCGTCCATTCCCAAATCCTTTTGCATTGAACAGAGGAAGTTAACTACCGCTTGATGATGGATCTGCACGCCCTTCGGCTTGCCCGTCGAGCCGGAGGTGTAGATGATGTAAGCAAGATCATCGGGCTTGGCTTTCGATTTTTTACCGCGCTTGCTTTTCACTTCTTCGAGAGCATCGAGGCAAATGACTTGCGCGTCCGTCTTCGGCATTTCAGGCAGAAGCGATTTCAACGTCAAAACGATCGAAGCGTTTGAATCCTCCAGCATGAACGCGAGACGTTCCGATGGGAAGGATGGATCAAGCGGCAAATATGCGCCTCCCGCCTTCAACACGCCGAGCAGACCGACGAGCATTTCCACGGAGCGGCTCACGAACAAGCCGACGAGAGTCCCCGGCTTGACGCCTTGCGCGACAAGAATCTTTGCAACCTCGTCCGCGCGTTTGTTCAACTCTTTGTATGAAACGTCCCGAAGGTTTTCCTCAAGCCGTTGAGTAGCGCCCCCCAAACCTTCGGGACGGTGATCGAATTCAACCGCGATAGCATCGGGCGTCTTCTTTGCCTGCGCTTCGATCAATTCATGAATACAAAGATCGCGCGGATAATCGGCTTGTGTTTGATTCCAGTCAACGATGATTTTTTGTTTTTCCAATTCGTCCAACAGCGAAAATGTTGAAACAGGCTTTGTTGAATCATCAGCGATCTCTTGCAACAACGAATGGAAATGTTTCAGCATCTGCCGAATAGTTTCGGCGTCGAACAAGTCCACGTTGTATTGAAGCGCGGCGGCAAGACCATCGCCCAACTCGGACATCATCATGGTCATATCGAATTGGGCGGGTTCGCCGCCGAGCGCGATGGATTCCAATTCGAGTCCGCTCGCCTCCATGCGCGCGCCGTCGAGTCCGAGCGCGAACGGGCTGAGCATCTGTACGTCCGCTTCGTGCGCTTTTTGCAGGATGAACATCGTCTCGAACAGCGGCGGGCGGGACGAATCGCGCTGGATGCCGAGTCGCTTCGCCAGCAACGCGGGCGGATACTCTTGATGCTCGAACGCGCCGAGCGCGGTCTGTTTGACGCGCTGGAGGATTTCATTGAACGATGGATTCCCTGAAAAGTCCGCGCGTAACGCGATGGGATTGATGAAGTAGCCGACGAGATTCGACAACTCGGCATGACTTCGTCCCGCGGTGACCGATCCAACCAAGAATTCCTCTTGATTCGAATAACGGTGCAACAAAGTTTGGAACGCCGCGAGCAGGGTCATGAACATCGTCGCGCCGTTTTCCTGCGCGAGCGATTTCAACTTTTCGTACAGATCCGCATCCATAAAGAGATGTTCCGAGTCGCCGCGATAGGTTTGCATTGGCGCGCGCGGACGGTCAGTGGGCAGGTTCAACGCGGGGAGTTGATTCCCCAACGCGTCACGCCAATATTCCCAATGCTTCTCGCCTCGCGCGCTTGCGAGCATGGTCGCTTCCCAAGTCACGTAATCGGAGTAACGCGCGGAAAGCGCGGGCAATTCAAGCTGCGAATTATTTTTATTCGCTTCATATAACATCAACAACTCGCGCGCCAGAATCGTCATGGACCAAAAGTCTGTGACGATGTGATCCATTGCCAGCAAAAGGATGTGAGACGCATCCCGCGTACGGTGGAGAACGGCTCGGATGACTGGACCAGCCTCAAGGTCGAATGAAGCGCGCGCGTCTTGTGCGAGTCGCTCGCGCAGTGTGTCAGCCTCCAGCGCGGATGAATCCACAATGCGGAAAATCCCATTCATCGAATCATGCGCGCGTTGAAGCGGCTCGCCGTTCGCAACATGGAACGTGCTGCGCAGCGATTCGTGCCGCGCGACAAGTTGATCGAACGCGAGTTGCAATGCGCGCGTATCGAGATCGCCGCGAATGCGAATCGCGCCCGCCACGTTGAACGAAAGTTCGCCGGGCATGAGTTGATGCAGAAACCACAACGCCTGCTGACCCACCGAAAGCGGACTCTCACGCGGCGGATTTTGCGCGATGATGAACGGCGCGTCATCCGCCGTTCGAGTTGACTCTAAACTTGCGAGCGCCTCCGCCGCGAGGCTTGCGATTGTGGGACCTTGCAACAGACTCGCCACCGAAATTTGCGCGCCGAGTTTGGACTCGAGGGAATTTTTCAGTTCCATTGCCATGAGCGAATCGAGTCCGAGCGTGTCAAGAGGTTGATTCAGATTCAGGCGCGAGGCGTCCATGCCGAGGATGCGCGCGGTTTGGTGTTGGATGAAGGTTTCGATTTCTGATTTTGTGTGTGATGAGTTGAGTCCAGCCCTCACCCCTAGCCCCTCTCCCGGTGGGAGAGGGGGATTCTTTGCTATTTTCCCATTTTTTCTTTCGACAACTTTTTCTTGCAGCTTTAGCTTTCCATTCGAACGCAAAGGTAGGGGCGACCCGTCAATGCCATCGCTCGTAACGTTTTGCGTGAGGCTCTCCTCTGACGTCTTCCTTGTTTGACCTTGGCGGGTCGCCTCTACGGGTTCCAACCAATATCGTTGACGATCAAACGGATAGTTCGGCAACGCGACTTTGTTGCGCGAATAACCCGAATCGAATCCACGCCAATCAACCTCCGCGCCTTGGACGTAGAGTTTGCCGAGGCTGTCGAGGATGGTTTGCCATTCGTCCTGATTTTGTCTCAGTGATGGCAACCATGCGGACTTGGATTCAGGCAAACATCTTTTTCCCATCCCCAACAACACGGGGCTTGGACCGATCTCGATGAACGCGTCAATTCCCAATTTGGCAAGCGACTGCATCCCTGCGGAGAATTTCACTTCGGAGCGGATGTGGTTGCGCCAGTAGTTGGCGGTGATTTGAGGAACGATCTCGCCAGTGAGGTTAGAGATGAGGAGGATTTGAGAATTAGAGAATTGGGTTTGACTGGCGAAAGATTCGAATTCGTCCAGAATGGAATCCATTAGCGGAGAATGGAAGGCGTGCGAAACGACAAGCGGCTTGGAGGAGATGCCGAGTTTGGTCAATTCGTCCACGACATTTTGCACAGCGGATTTTTCGCCTGAGATGACGGTGTTATCAGGTCCGTTCGAGGCGGCGATGGAGACTTTGTCTTGATATGGCTTCAACGCGTCGGCGATTTTGGTTGCATCCGCAAAGACCGCGACCATCGTCCCGTTTTGGGGAAGCGAGCCCATCAGGCGCGCGCGTTCGGCGATGAGACGCAACCCATCTTCGAGCGTGAATACACCCGCGATGCACGCCGCGACGTATTCGCCGACGCTGTGTCCCATCACGGCGTGAGGTTGGATTCCCCACGAGAGCCACAGTTTCGTCAACGCATATTCAAAAGCGAAGAGCGCGGGCTGGGTGTATTGCGTTTGGTGGATGGTCGAATCGTTTTTGTCGGCAAAGATGATCTCTAGCAGTGAACGACCGAGGATCGGATCAAGTATCTTTGCACATTCATCCAGCGTGGCGCGGAATGTTGGCTGGGATTCGTACAGTCCCTTGCCCATGCCCGCGTATTGCGATCCCTGCCCTGTGAAGAGGAAGGCGATCTTCGGTTGCGCGCCGATTTTTGCATGACCAATATCTATGCGTGGGGCGGGATGATATCCCGCCGTATTTTGGGCAGGCGGGATTCCATCCCGCTCCACGTTGGAAGAGACAAAAGACTCCAATCCGATTTTCAGTTCTTCGATAGTATCCGCTTGAATTGCCAGGCGATGCTCGAAGCGGGCGCGGGTGGTGTTGGAGGTGAAGGCAAGGTCTCGTACTTCGTATTTCGTATTGCGTATTGCGTCGCTGAGAGATTGGGTGAGTTCTTGAAGAGAGCTTTCGGATTTGGCTGAGAGAGTCAGCAAGTGGCGTGGGCGTTCGATGACGTTTTGAGAATCTCGACCAGCGAGAGGAGACCCTTCGCTGGCGCTCAGGGTGACATGGTGTGCATCAGACAAAACAATGTGCGCGTTTGTGCCGCCGAAGCCGAAGGAACTGACGCCTGCGAAGGGCGGTATATCCCGTCGCTTCCACGGGCGGAGGTAGGTTCCAATCTCGATGCGCGAGCCTTCGAGAGAAAGATATGGATTGATTTCCTTTAAATGAAGATGCGGCGGGATGGATTCGTTCTGCATGGCAAGGACAACTTTGATGAGTCCCGCGATTCCCGCCGCCGATTCGAGGTGACCGATGTTCGTCTTGACCGAGCCAACGATCACGCGTTGATTCGAATCGTCGTTCAACACCGCGTTCAGCGACGCCATTTCGATTGGGTCGCCAAGCGGAGTCCCTGTGCCGTGCGCTTCGACGTATCCGATTTGATTCGGAGAAACGCCCGCTTGATTCAACGCGGTACGAATCACATCTTGTTGGGCGAGTCCGTTCGGGGCGGTGAGACCGTTGCTTCTTCCATCTTGATTCACCGCCGAGCCGCGAATCAATGCGAGGATGTTGTCGCCGTCGCGCATCGCATCGGACAAGCGTTTCAACACGATCACGCCGCAACCTTCGCCGCGCACGTAACCGTCCGCGCTGGCGTCGAAGGTTTTGCAATGACCGTCGGGCGCGAGCATCCGCGCTTG
>CAYWCN010000132.1:0-6062 GCA_964456775.1 uncultured Anaerolinea sp. | reverse complement strand
TTCTTGATCTGGAAAGCCACGCGCGAAATTCACGAGAAACTGGAAGGCTCTGAAGGACATGCCTCTGCGAAAGTCCATGCCTCGTTTTGGAGCGTGATCGTTCAGATCATGTTATTGGATATCGTCTTCTCACTCGATTCAGTCATCACCGCCGTCGGCATGGTGGATGAGTTGCCGATCATGATCGCGGCTGTCATCATCGCCGCTTTAGTGATGATCTTCCTCGCCGCCCCTCTCAGTAATTTTGTCGAGGGACATCCCACGATCAAGATGCTTGCGCTCAGTTTCTTGTTGTTGATCGGCTTCACGCTGGTCGTCGAAAGTCTTGGCGTGCACATCCCGAAGGGATATATCTACTTCGCCATGGGCTTCTCTGTGATGGTGGAAACGCTGAACCTGCGGATGCGCCAACGCTCCGAGCCTGTGCAACTGCGCAGCGCGTATCAAGCCGATGCGCTCGTCCCTGCGACGGCGGCGGTGTCGGCTCCAAAGACCCGTTCGGTGAAATCTACGCCCAAAAAGAAATCCACAAAAAAACGAAAATAAGCTCAAACCAAAAGGACTTCTGCATTTCGCAGGAGTCCTTTTTTTATCACTACTCTCTGTTCACTGATAACTGCTTACTTCTCACTGCTCACTTCTTTCACTTCCTCCCATCCCTCGCCGCCTTCATGAACCCCACAAACAGTGGATGCGGCTTCATCGGGCGCGACAAGAACTCAGGGTGGAACTGACTCGCCACCATGAAGGGATGATCCTCGATCTCGACGATCTCAACCAGTTTGCCGTCGGGTGACATGCCAGAGAAGACCATGCCTCCTTTTTCAAAATCCTTTTTGTAATTGTTGTTGAACTCAAAACGATGGCGATGACGTTCCTCCACTTTTTTCTCGCCGTATGCTTTGGCGGCTTTCGAGCCTTCCTGCAATTCGCATGGATACAAACCGAGTCGCATCGTGCCGCCCATGTCGGTGATCGCGCGTTGGTCGAGCATCAAGTCAATGACGGGATATTCTGAGCCGCGATCAAATTCAGATGAATTCGCATCTTCGTGATTCAACACGCCGCGCGCGAAGTCAATGCACATCACTTGCATCCCCAAACACAGACCGAGATACGGAACTTTCTTCTCGCGCGCATACCGCGCCGCTAAAATTTTCCCTTCGATGCCGCGCGAGCCAAACCCGCCAGGGACGAGGATCCCGTCCGCGTTTTGCACCACATCCCAGCCCTTGTCTTTTTCAAGGTCAGCCGCGTGCACCCAGCCGATCTCAACTTCCACGTCGTTGGCGAGCGCGGCATGTTTCAACGCCTCGCGCACCGACATGTACGCGTCTTGCAGTTCAACATACTTTCCAACCAAGGCAACTTTCACCGTTTGTTTTGGTTTTCGCACGCGCTCCACAAGTTTTTCCCATGGCTTCATGTCCACCCTGCGCGTGGACTTCATATTCAACTTCTCAACGAGATAATCGCTGACGCCTGCTTTCTCCAACAATAGCGGGACCTCATACAGCACATCGCTCGTGATCATCGGCACGACGGCTTCTTTTTCCACGTCGCAGAACAGCGCGATCTTGTCGCAAATGTCTTTGTCTACGGGATAATCAGAACGCGCGATGATCATGTTCGGCGAAATACCGATCGAGCGCAATGCCGCTACGGAGTGTTGCGTGGGCTTGGTTTTGATCTCGCCCGTCGCTTTGATGTACGGAAGCCACGTCACATGGATGAAGAACACGTTCTCGCGCCCGACCTCATTGCGGAGTTGCCTCAGCACTTCGAGAAACGGTTGCGACTCGATATCCCCAACCGTGCCGCCGACTTCGACCAGCACAACGTCTGCATTCGTCTCTTTGCCAATGGACGCGACCCGTCGCTTGATCTCATTCGTGATGTGCGGAATGACTTGGATCGTCCCGCCGAGGAAATCGCCGCGCCGTTCTTTGCTGATGATCTCTGCATAGACCTGTCCGCTGGTGAAGTTGGAAGAACGGCTGAGGCGGATGTCAATGAATCGTTCGTAGTGACCCAGGTCGAGGTCCGTTTCTGCGCCGTCGTCGAGGACGTATACTTCTCCATGTTGGTATGGACTCATCGTGCCAGGGTCCACGTTGATATACGGATCCAATTTCTGCACCGCCACTTTGAATCCGCGCTCTTTGAGCAAGAGTCCAGTTGCCGCCGCCGTCACGCCTTTGCCCACCGAAGAAACAACCCCGCCAGTGAAAAATAAATATTTTGTAGTCATCGAATTCTCCAATTCTCTAATTCTCGAATCTCCAGTCTCTAATCTCTAGTCTCTAATCTCTAGTCTCCAACTGTTTACCTTGAACAGGAGATTGCTTCTCGAAGACTCGCAACGACACCATTAAAAGAAACGGGGAGGGCGTTTCAGCCCTCCCCGTCGGGGATTGCAAATCTTGTGTGTTCTGGCAGTTCTTCGATTTCATCCGACCAGCTTCACGAGGTCTTCTGCGGCGCGTCGCATTTCGAGGAAGATCATGCCGAGTTTGGCATCCTGCCGCGCCATCGCGGTGAGAACCGCTTCATCGCCGATGGACGTCAGCACGATCGCGCCCTCGTCGCCTTTGATGTACACCTGCTCCAAGCCCGCGCGTCCGAGTTCGGTAGAGATTCGCTCGCCGAGTGAAAGCATCGCCGCCGACATCGCCGACACGCGATCTTCCTCCACGCCTTGTTGCAGGGCAGACGCCATGATCAACCCGTCCACAGAAACAACCGCCGAAGCCTCAATGTCGGGCGCGGCGGCTTGCATATTGCGCAGGCGTTCAACCATCTGGTCGGAGCGTGATTTTGTCATAACGATTCTCCTAAAATTATCTGCCAAAGTTTACCATACTTCAAATTTCATGTCATTGCGAGGAGCGCTCTTGCTCTTCGCGACGAAGCAATCCCCAACACGGCGAGGAGATTGCTTCGCCACTCGCTACCGCTCGGGCTCGCAACGACATCGATTCGTTGACCCTCATTTCCCTTCGTGTTAAACTTGAACGTTCGACAGATGAAAATCCGCTTCATTCTCCCCTTCGTTTTGCTCCTCCTCGCCGCGCAGGATTCGCCGCCCGTAGCGATCACCTCTCCCGCGTCAGGAGAAATTTTGCATGGAGAAATAACCATCGTCGGCTCGACGGATATTCCGAACTTCTTCTCGGCTCAACTGGACTTCAAATACGCTTCTGACGACGCCGATAGCTGGTTCCCCCTAGCCGCGTTATCTCAGCCCGCGCTTGATTCGCCTCTCTACCTCTGGAATACCGCCTCCATCACCGACGGCGACTACATCCTACGTTTGCGCGTTGTCATCACTGACGGCACATTCCAAGAAGCGACTGTTCCCATCACCATCCAAAACGACGCGCCAATCTTAACTCCAACGCCCGTTGTGACTTCCACACCCGAATCATCCATCGGAGTACAAATCCCCACCCCATTCCTCCTCGCCGCCTCGCCAACTCCCACCGAAGTCCCGCGCCCCACGCCGACACCATTGCCGCCGAATCCCGCCTCATTGACTCAATCCACCATTCTCACCAGCCTAGGTCGCGGAGCAATCGTTATCGTAGCCCTATTTATCTTTTCCCTCATCCTCCTCCGCCTCCGCAATACTTGAAACTTGAAACATGAAACTTGGAACTTGACACATGACAGACCCCTTCCTCCTCATCGGACTCGGCAACCCAGGACGTGAATACGCCAACACACGTCACAACTTTGGCTTCATGGCAATTGACCGTCTCGCGGTGCGACTCAATGCTCGCGGCATGAAAGTCCAATCGAAAGCCATCGTGATGGATTCAAAGTACGAAGATCACAAACTCATCCTCGCCAAGCCGCAGACGTACATGAATCTCTCAGGTCAATCGGTGCAGGGACTGGCTCACTTCTACAAAATTCCCAACGAGAACCTGATGATCCTCTCCGATGATCTCGATCTACCCTTCGGCACGATCCGCATCCGCGCCTCGGGCGGACCTGGCGGTCAGCGCGGCTTATCGTCCATTTTGGAGAAACTCGGCACGAAAGACATTCCGCGCATGAGACTCGGTATCGGTCGCCCGCCTGGTCGCATGGACCCCGCCGATTACGTCCTGCAAAATTTCTCGCGCGATGACTTGAAATCCCTCTCCGAACTCCTCGACCGCGCTGCCGACGCCGCGCTCGAATTTGTAACCAACGGCTTAACCGCCGCGATGAATAAATTTAATGGTGATGCAAGAGATTGAACCGTAGGGGCGGGGTCTCCCCGCCCAATCTCAATCATCTAACAAAAATGGGCGGCAGGACGCCGCCCCTACAAAATGCTCTCCATCCTCAACACCATCCGTTCTCTCCCTCAATATCAAAACCTCCTGTCCCAACTCAAAGCGGGAAAACACATCGCTGGGCTGGGACTTCCTCGCGCCGCGCGCCTGCCTATGCTTGCGGCGTTGCTTGAGGATATTGGGCAACCGATCCTCTTCATCACCGACCGCGCCGACCATGCGTTGTCGTTGTTCGATGAGTTGGGATTTTGGGTCAAGTCGCCGCGCTTTCATTTTGCGGAACCGAATCCATTGTTCTATGAACAAGCTGCGTGGGGCGTGACCACCCGCCGCGACCGCCTGCAAACGCTGACAACACTTTCCACTTACCACTTACCATTTACTCAAAAACCCGAATTACCTCCAGTCGTCATCACCTCCGTCCGCTCGTTGATGACGCGCACCATGCCGCGGCGCGACTTCCTCAAGGCGTGTAAAAAGCTATCGGTCAATCAAACGATTCAACCCGATTCACTTTTACGGAGTTGGGCAGAGATCGGCTATCAACGCGTCAACACCGTGCTTGAGCCTGGACAATTCTCCAGCAGGGGAGGGATTCTCGACATCTGGGCAACCGCCGAAACGATGCCCGTCCGCTTAGATTTCTTCGGCGACGAGATCGAAACGATTCGCAAATTTGATCCCGCGTCACAGCGCACGATCGAAAAATTAGATTCAGTGCTCGTCACACCCGCGCGGGAATATTTGGTTCGTCACGATCCGTCAGCAGTTGAACTGCTGACGGAACAAGAGGACGGGCAACAATCCGCAGTGCAACTGCGGATTGAACGGGAAGATAATATATCCGAATTCCATATTCCGTTGCTTCACAAACAACCCGCGACGTTGCTTGATTACCTCCCACCAAAAGCGATTGTGTTGATTGACGATCTGTCCATCATCGAATCGATGGCGGAGGAGGTGGAGGCGCAGGCGGTCAAGTTCAGGCAGGAGAGTATCGCGGAAGAAACGTTGTTCGCTGATTTTCCGTTGCCATATGTTCCGTGGTCGGAGCTGTATGATGGGGTGCAGGGTGGGTTGTTAGAGTTGGGCTACTCTGCAAGAGAAGAGGCTGGCGAGCAGAGACTGGAGACTAGAGACTTTGAGGAGTCGGTGGCTTCTCGCTTTGGTCATGATGAAAGGTTTGGGGGGCGATTAAAGAATTTCGTTGAATATGTTTCGGGATTACTGTCGAAAAAAGAATCCGTCATCGTCGTTTCGCGGCAGGCTAAAAGGTTGGAGGAGCTTTGGGGAGAGGCGAACCAGCCCGACCCTGAGTCCGAACCGCCGCTCTTTATCGAGTCATCTTTATCTGAGGGATTCGTCCTCAATCTCCAATCCTCTAATTCTCCAATTCTCTCTTCGCAATTACCAATTACCAATTACCAATCACTCCACCTCATCACAGACTCGGAGGTGTTTGGTTGGGAACGCCCTCAACCCCGCACGCGCCAGCGACCTGTTGCCGAGACTCCCGAATCGGTGTATGCCGATTTGAACGTGGGCGATTATGTGGTGCATATTGATCACGGCGTCGGGCGTTTTGGCGGATTGGTTCAGCGCGAGTTGGATAATCACGCGCGCGAATTTCTCGCGGTGGAATATGACGGCGGCGGGCAGTTGTTCGTGCCTGTGCATCAAGCGGATCGGTTGACGCGTTATGTAGGCGCGGAGGGCGCGGCGCCCGCGTTGGATCGTTTGGGCGGGCAGGAGTGGCACGAGAAAAAAGGACGCGTG
>CAYWCN010000131.1:0-6182 GCA_964456775.1 uncultured Anaerolinea sp. | reverse complement strand
CAGACTGATGTTACGCAGATTGACCCAGATTTGAGTTTTCAGACACGCTCTTAGATCCTTATCGGGGGAGATACTCATTGTTTCCCGTGTAGTGTTATCTGCCGTTACAAAAATAGGGGTATCGAAACTAAAGTCGTTAATATGGTCAGGTGCCGATATTTGCAATTCAGCATTGACTCTTTCAGGCGGAATATTACCTAACAAACCTAAACACGATGTACTACTTGAATTCGCACAAGCACTAACAAATAATATCAATAAGAATATTGTAATTTTATTTATTTGCATAGTATTCTGTTAAATTATGTTCGTATCTATAGAGGAATCGATTGATATAAGGCATATTTTGTTTACATCAATTTGAATTCATCATAGAGTGGATATCTCATCCAAATCAAACTATACCTGCAACCACTTTTTGCGCGCCACATCCACCATCAAGTCCGCGTCACATTTATTGAGAAGGCATTCAACAGTCAGGTGAATTTTACCCAAAATACTTCTCCAAATGCGGACGCGCCAGCAGTAATGCCGCCAGAGACTTGGCGTCTGGCACGTCGCCGCGCTCCGCCATTTCGATGGCTTGCTTCACGGGGAATTTTTCCACGTGCAGGATCTCGTCCGCATCGGGGGCAAGCGGATTGTATTTGAGGTCGGTGGCGAGGAAGATGCCCATGAATTCGGTGGAGTAGCCGGGGGCGAGATAAAACTCTCCAATTTGGACCAACTGTCCCGCCTGCATGCCCGTCTCTTCGCGGATCTCGCGCGCGGCACAATCTTCGAAAGGTTCATCCCCATCGCGCGTGCCGGCGGGCAATTCCAGCAAGTCCTTTCCCGTTGCATGGCGATATTGCCGCACGAACCAGACGTTCCCCTCTTCATCCACCGGAACGATGATGACCGAGCCGCCGTGTTCGACGATCTCGAAATGCGTTTCGTGTCCGTCTGGCGTTTTCAAAAAATCGCGGCGGATGCGGAATGTGCGTCCCTGCATGAGGGTGACGGATTTGAGCAATTCAAAAGGCATGATGTTCCTCTCTTGGGAGTTGGCCCATCTTTGTGACCCATTTTTACTTGACATAAGAAAGTGTCTCCTGTTCTATGTTCTCACAAGAGATTTTCTTTTCATATGTGCTTTTATCAGGAGGATCCACCCTTTTGGCGGGTCTAATTTGACTCTATTTGACGATCCCCAATTTCTTCCCTGCTTCGCCGATGACATCCATCGCGCGCTCGATCTCGCTCGGTTCATGCGCGGCAGTGACGGTTGCTCTCAACCTCGCCAACCCTTCCGGCACCGCGGGCGAAACGACCGGGAGAACGAACACATCGTTGTGCTGGGCTTCGCGCGTTATGGCGAACGCCAATTCATCGGTACCGCACAACACAGGGACGATCGCCGTCTCGGTGAGCATTGTGTCGAAGCCGATGCTTTTGAGTCCGCCGATGAATTGTTTGGTGTTTTCATTCAGTCGTTCGATGCGCCACGGTTCATCGAGGATGACTTTGAACGCCTCGTTCGCGGCGGCGGCTTGCGCGGGCGGCAGCGCGGCGGAGAAAATGTACGCACGGCTGGCGTGACGCAGATAGGTGACGATGTCTTTGTTCGCGGCGACGTATCCGCCCACTGAGGGGATAGTCTTGCTGAGCGTGCCCATCTTGATGTCAATGCCTCCGTACAAATTGAAGTGCTCTTCGATGCCCGTGCCTTTTTCGCCAAGCACGCCAAGCGAATGCGCCTCGTCGATCATCAACCAGGCATTGTATTTTTTACAGAGTTCGACAGTTTTCGGAAGGTCAATGATGTCGCCATCCATGCTGAAGACCGAATCGGCGATGACAAGTTTGGCAACGTCGCTTGGCGCATTTTTCAATAAGCCTTCGAGGTGTTCCATGTCGTTGTGGCGAAAACGGCGGAACTCCGCGCCAGACATCAAACATCCGTCCACGATGGAGGCGTGATTCAATTTATCCGAAAAAACGTAATCGCCGCGGCCCATCATCGTGGAGACAACTGTCAGGTTGGTGGCATAGCCCGAAGAATATGTGACCGCCGCTTCGGCATGTTTGAAATTGGCAATCGTCTCTTCGAGCTCGGTGTGGATGGTCAAAGTGCCAGCCAGCGAGCGGACACCGTTCGTGCCTGTGCCGAATTTGTCCACCGCCTTTTTCGCGGCTTCGTTGATGCGCGGGTGGTTGAGCAAGCCCAAGTAGCCGTAGGAAGCGTACATGCCCATCACGCGTCCGCGCACGCGCACTTTCGAGTCGCCGAGTATTTCTTCCACAGGTTGGTTGTAAAAATAGAGATCGTTGGCTTTGATAAGAGCAACGCGTTCAGTGAGCGCCTTGATTCGACGAGCTACGGCGTCGTCGGCGGTGTGCAAATCCATGAGAATCCTCCAAACAAAGAATGATACAAGTGTACCAGAGAGTGCGAAAGTTTTAAAAGTCTCTGAAGTCTGGCTTGATCGGTACTCGGCTCCGCGCCGAGTCGATGAGCGCGCGGATCACCGTCACATTGGCGCGGCTGTCGTTCAACGAGATCAGCGAATCTTTGCCCAATAAGATCGCATCCGCCATATCCTCCACCTCGCCAAGATATAACTCCTGCCCTTTGATAGTGATCGTTTCTGTTTTCTCATCCCGCGTCAAATAGATCTTTTCGTTCACGCCAGGTTTGAACGGGCGCGGGATATTCAACGTCCCTTCGTCCCCAACGATCTCCATGAACGCGTGGAAAGGGATGACGAAACTCGAGTCAAATTGCGCATGGACTCCGCCCTCGAACCGCATCTGCCCGACGAACGACTCGTCGATTCCTGTCGGACCCTCAACCTGCCACCCAAATACTTCAACCGGTTCCTCCCCGACGACGCTTCGCGTGTAACTGATCGGATAACCTCCGACATCCCAAATGCTCCCGCCGCCCCATTCGGGATTCAGGCGCACATCGTTTTCGCGCGTCAGCATGAAAGTAAACGAGCCGCGAATCAACTTCAACGCGCCGATCGAACCGCTCCGCACAATGTCTCGCACTTTCAACGTCTGCGGATGGTGGCGGTACATATATGCTTCCGCTACGACGCGTCCATGTTTGCGCGCGGCGTGTTGAATTGTATCCACTTCGTCCACGCTCAATGCGAGCGGCTTTTCACACAACACGTGCTTGCCCGCCTCCACCGCTTTGACCGTCCACTCGGCATGGAGGTGATTCGGCAACGGGTTGTAGATCACATCAATATCAGGATCGGCGAGCAACGCCTCATACGAACCATACGCGCGCGGGATCTTTTTCTCTTTGGCGTAAGCGTCGGCATTCTCCTGCGAACGAGAAGCCACAGCCAACAAATGATTCCGCTTCGAAACTTGCAACGGCGGGATCAACGCGCGGTTAATCCGCGCCGTGGAGAGAAGTCCCCAGTTGAGTGTTTTGTTGGTCATAGTTTGTTCCTGCAGGATCTGACAGACCTCTTGCAAAATCAACCGTAGGTCAGGCACCAATGGTGGGATAATTGCAGATTAATAAATTAACCTAGCAATAGATCTTCGCGCTGAGCGGAGCGTCCTTCGTCTTCGTTCGTCGCAGCGAACGCTCCTCACTCTGCTCAGGACGAAACATGATTTGGGAAGAGCGTAGACGAAGCGCAAACTGGAAGACGCGATGGGATTGCTAGATTTAGTTGTAAAAATGCAAAAAACTCGCCCTACAAGTACTTCTTCAAGGGATCAACTTTGAAATTTATCATCCCTCTTCCTGATCATTCTGCGCCGAGGAACCGCCAGATTGTTGCTTAAAGTAATCTCGGAATATTTGCATCAATTCCCTACCGCCCGGACTGGTCTTGAGCGAAATCTCTTTTCGCGCGGCAGACTCTATCAGTGGAACATCCTCCTCAGTCAGAAAGGTATCGTAATTACCAGTTCGTGAAATGAGAACGAACGCGCTGTCTATCACCTCTGGATCATCTGAATACGCAGATAAGCCGCCGCATACCCACGCAAGCAAGGAATCATGAAACCCATCTACCATGGGCCCGACGTAGCCAGGCTCTTCGGGTTTGCGATTTTCAAACTCCCATGGCTCATAGTAATCATAAAATGTACTACCAAGGCAATAAGCCAGGTCAAAGCGCATTCGAATCGGATCTTTGGATTTCGATAGATACTCCTCAACTCGATTTGCAAAATCATCATCTTGATGTCCGACCGTTTTGGATAGACCATACATGATCGTCAATGGTTTCAGTTCCAACAGGTCAAGTTTGGTGCGAAATTCATCTCGCAAGGCGATCCAATCGAAAATCGTATCTGGTCCACTGACCGAAAAGGAATCCATGATTATTTCGCCAACTTCTTCAATTCTGCTTCACCGACGATCTTCACACCCAGCGACTTCGCCTTATCGAACTTCGACCCTGGGTTTTCGCCCAGCACCAAATAACTCGTCTTCTTGCTGACGCTGTCGGTCACCTTGCCGCCATGCGACTCGATGAACGCCTTCGCATCGTCGCGCGAAAACGTGGGCAACGTCCCTGTCACAACAAAAGTCAACCCGCCAAATACATCTGACGCCCGACTTTCCACTTTCGACTTTCCACCTTTCGGCCACATCCCCACCGCTTTCAACTTCTTCAACAACTTCTGATTCGACGAACGCGCGAACCAATCCACAATGGACTCGGCGATGTTCGGACCCAAGCCTTCGATCTGTTGCAACTCCTCCGCGCTGGATTTGGACAACGCCTCCAACTCAGGGAAAATTGCCGCCAGATCCCCAGCCATCACCTCGCCGACGCCGTGGATTCCAAGCGCGGCGATCAACCTCGCCAGCGACTGACTCTTCGAATTCTGAATCGCGGTCAACAAGTTGTCGGTCTTTTTATCTTTGAAACCTTCGAGCGCAAGCAATTGATCTCGCTTGAGCGAATACAGATCCGCCACGTCCTTGACCAATCCCGACTCGATGAGTTGCTCCACGATCTTGATTCCCAATCCTTCAATATCCATCGCGCCGCGCGAGACGTAATGCTCGATGTTGCGCACCAACTGCGCGGGGCACGCGGCATTGACACAATACCACGCCACCTCGCCCTCGAAATGCTCCACATCCTGCCCACACGCGGGACACTTCGTTGGCGGCTTGTACTTTTTCTCCTTGCCCTTGCGTGCATCCACAACGGGACCGATCACATACGGAATCACCTCGCCCGCGCGTTTTACCAACACCCGATCACCCACGCGGATATCTTTCTCCGCGATGTAATCGAAATTATGCAACGTGGCGCGTTCGACGATCACGCCGCCGATCTCCACTGCTTCAAGCACTGCGTACGGAGTCAACACGCCTGTGCGACCCACCGCCACGCCGATGTCATTGAGAGTCGTCGTCACCTCACGCGCAGGGAACTTGAACGCGATCGCCCCGCGCGGATCTTTGCCCACGAAGCCAAGTTCCGCCGCGAGGGTCAGATCGTCAATTTTGATGACCATGCCATCGGTTTCATAAGACAAGTCATCCCGTTTCTTTTCCCATGATTCGGTGTAAGCAATCGCTTTTTCAAAATCATCGAAACGTTTTGCAATGTCAGTGACGGGGAATCCCAGCGCTTTGAGATATTCCAAAATCTCCCATTGGCTGGTTGGAACCTTTCCGCCTTCCGCGTGAACAATTTGATACACCAAAATCGTGAGCGGACGTGACGCCGTCAATTCCGAATCAAGTTGCCGCAGCGATCCCGCCGCCGTGTTGCGCGGATTTTGATACGTCTTCTCGCCCGCTTCCTCCAATTTTCGATTCAACGCCTCAAATTCTTTCACAGGCATAAATGCCTCGCCGCGAATCACCAAATACTTCGGCACACTGATTACTGATGACTGCTTACTTTTCTGCACGGGAATCTTCAACGGAATGGAACGTATCGTCCGCAAATTTTGCGTAATATCCTCCCCCACTTCGCCATCGCCACGCGTCGCGCCTTGCACGAGGACTCCATCTCGATAATGCAAGACAACAGACAAGCCGTCAATCTTTGGCTCGACCACGAACTTTGCCTTCTCGACGCGATCGTCAATCCGTTTGACTCGTTCCAACCATGCGCGCGCGTCGTCCGCGCCGAACGCGTTGGCGAGCGAGAGGATCGGCGCGGGGTGGCGCACCTTGTCGAAGCGGTCGGCAGGCTTGG
>CAYWCN010000130.1:0-6224 GCA_964456775.1 uncultured Anaerolinea sp. | reverse complement strand
ATCCTTTCCTGTTTCTTTATGCTCCTATTTATGAAACTGTCGGGTGACTAGTTTTTATTTGGATAGACGCTTCGCTTTCTGCCTGGAGTTCTTTCAACGTGCCTTGAAAGATCAACTTGCCTTTAAGCACGATCCCAACATGGGTGGCAATTTGTTCGACCTCATTGAGTAAATGGCTGGATATGAAGACCGTGATCCCCCGCTCGGTTGCCAAATGCTTGATCAATGCTCGTATTTCTTGAATCCCTGCTGGGTCTAATCCGTTGGTCGGTTCATCGAGGATAAGAAGTTCTGGGTCGCCTAAAAGCGCAAGCGCTAAAGCCAACCGTTGACGCATTCCCAGGGAATAGCCCCGCGCCAATCTTTTTGAATCTTTTTCCAAATGGACTATTTTGAGAACGTCGTTAATTTTCTGACGGTCTGCGCCAAGCAATCGTCTTGTGATGTCAAGGTTTTCGTAACCTGTCAGATGAGGATACAGCGACGGCAGTTCCACGAACGCCCCCACTTTCCGAAGGATAGCCTGCCGTTGTTGCGCTAACGAAAGCCCAAAAATACGGACTGTGCCTTCATTGGGACGAATTAAACGCAAGAGCAAACGAATCGTTGTAGTTTTTCCCGCTCCATTTGGACCCAGAAACCCATAAATACTTCCCTGCGGAACTTGCAACGTGACATGATCTACCGCTGTTACTTTGTGGAATTGACGTGTCAGGTTACTTGTTTGGATAACATCTGCTAAAGTCATAGAGCCTCCTGTAATTTAATCGCATGCCTCAATTACGAAGCTCAATGATAAAAGTTGCGGGCAACTAGAGAATTGATATTTCTGGCAGATACCGAATCAGAATTGTCTCAAATACAACTTCGAACAACTCACCCAAATACTGGCCTCTCCCTCTCCGTCAAATTCACCACGATGGCGCTGCTCGCCTTCACCAAATTCTGCGGCGTGATCATGATCTCCTCACCCCATTGACCCGCGCCCGTGCCGAGGATAGGTTCGTCCAGCAGAGTCGCTTCGAGGAAGGAGCGGAATCCGCTGGGTTGCCAGCCGAACGCGGGAATCGAACCGATCACGTAACCCGTCGTCTCTTTCACCGCGTCAGGCTCAGCCATCCGAATATTGCGCGAGCCAATCGCCTTTTTCAAATTTCCAGAGATCGCGTTCTGGTCGCCGCCGAGCATCACCAACACGCGCTCGCCCGTGTCCACTTGAAAGATCAGCGTCTTCACCGCCTGCCGTTCAGAGAAGCCAAGCGCGCGCGCCACATTCGCCGCGCCCTTTTCAGTGTCAGGAGAAAAACTGCGCGCTTCGTATGGGATGTTTCGTTCATCGAGATAAATGTGTGGGTGGAGTTTCATAGAATCCTTCAACCGTCCCGCAGGTTTAACCAACGGACAAGATTTATCACGAAAACCTGCGGGACGTTCCTATCGCAGAATAAATCCACTGCTGAACGGATCATTCGGATCGACCCACAACTCGTTCCTGCCGACGATATGCGCTTCACCTCGGACCTCGGGGATGATCGCGGCATGGGGACCGAACGTCGCCTCTTCGACGACCCTGCCCGTGAATTTGCTTCCAATGATACTCTCGATCACAATGGACTCGTTCAACTGAACCTCGCCGCGCGCGTGATGGATGGCGAGTCGCCCGCTGACGCCTGTGCCTGTGGGACTGCGATCCACCTCCCCATCGGCGAAGATGCACACGTTGCGACTGTGCGACGCGGGGTCTTGCGGCTCATCCACAAAAATTGTGCCGTATAAGAATCCCAAGTCTTTTTCAAACGGATGAACGATCTGTTTGGATTGCATCACCGCTCGCTTGATCGTCATCCCCTTTTCGATCAACGGAAGATACTCTTGCGGCGAGCAAGTCACGCCGACATCCTTCGCGTTGACGTATGCATAGAACGCCCCGCCGAATGCAAGGTCATAGCGGACTTTTCCCAGCTCTGGCACATCAATCACCGCGTCCAATTCAGAAACAAACGACGGCACGTTTAGGAACGAAACATTTTTCACGTGTTTATTTTCGATATGAGCAAACGCAGTGATTCGACCCGCTGGGCTGTCAATTTTAATTTCGGTGATTGGCGAGACCATTTGCATCATCCCCGTTTCCAGCACTACGGTTGCGATGCCGATGATTCCATGTCCGCACATGGTGCTGAACCCCTCGTTGTGGATGAACAGGATTCCAAAGTCCGCGCCTTGCGTGACGGGAGGCGTGAGGATGCATCCGTACATATCAGCGTGACCGCGCGGTTCCCACATCAACGCAGTGCGGAGGTGGTCGTACTTCTCCTTCGCATATCGCCGCTTTTCGAGAATCGTGTCGCCTTTCAATTCAGGGAATCCATCCACGATCACGCGGAACGGCTCGCCGCCCGTGTGCGCGTCAATGGCGGTGATTTTGAGCCAATCGGAGGGAGGGGTGAATTTTAGGGCGGAGTTGAAGTTGAGCATTTGAATTATCCTTTTGCGTAGGGGCGAAGCAATGCTTCGCCCCTACCTCGTTACAAAAATAATTTCGTTTTCAATCTCAACCTCATCACCCGTCTTCAACCGCGCGAAATCTTCGGGTGAAATCGCCACCAGCGGAATTGGACTCGCGTACATCTCGTCCGCAACCACAGAGGCGAGCGCGAAGAAAAAATCGGTGGCGGTGGTGATGATGCCCGCAGGTGAGGTCCCCGCGCGGATCGCTTCGAGCAAAACCGCCGTCGTTGTAGACGATCCGCGCGTGAATGGGATGGCAAGTATTCTGTCCTTTGCAATCTGTCCCGAAAGCGGATGCCTGCGGTCAATGATCTCGCCCGTCTTCCAATCATAACCGCCCCAAAACGAGAGCGGCTCACTACTGACGAGCGCGATTCCCTTTGCCGAGCCTGCGATGAACGGCTTGCCTGAAATCGTCAACTTGTCCATAACGATTCATCCCGAACGATTTTGCCTTCGACGGCAGAGTCTACGCAATCTTTCAAACTTCCGAACGCAATTTTTCTGCCGAGCAAGCCTGGCGTGTAATATGCGAACTTCGCCGAGTTGGTCATCAGGCGTCTGATTTCTGGCGGAAGCATCGGCGTGGTAAGGATGCACGTGTCCACGGTCAATTGCGCGCCGAAGGATTGAAGCGAATCCAAATAGCCCGCTTGCTTTGCGAGTTGAGTCATGGCGCGGCTGGAGGTGACTAAAAATTTCACACGCGGATGTTTTTGTTTCCCAGCGATCAATGGCGCGAGTCGTTTGAACTCCGCCAGCGAAAAATGCGGGCTTCCCAACACGACCATGTCCAACTCATCGCTGTCGGTGTGAGTGAGTTCGGCGCGCGCGTCACGCAACAAATTCATCGTCACATCAATCGTTTCATGCGGAGATTTATTTTGAAACGCCGAGTCCAACGTCGGCGCTTCGGGCGTGACGCCGACCACATGAAACAACGCAACTCCGCCCGACGACGCAGACGCGGCGCCCAACGCTTTGAGTTGATCCTCCGCGGGCGAAACAGCCAGCCCGTCGATGACCGGGATTCGATCCCGCGCAATCTTGCCGATGAAATGTCCAAGCACGGGATAAAAATCATCGCTGTGTTGAAGCGCGGCGGGAACGTCTCGCAATTGCAACAACAATTCGCCCGCGCGATTTTCCGTGAGATGCAACCCGATCGCGGGCGCGCGTCCCGTGATGGCGCAACAAATGTCAAACAAATCTGGGTAGCGTTCGGTCCGCGCGCCGATCACCGAGTTTGCAAACACGATCGCATTCGACTCGCCCCACGCAATTTGCTGACCGAACTTCGGGCGCGACGCCTCTGTCTGATATGGAGCGCACGTCCACGTGGGAGTCGTGCCCATGCTTCGATACGCTTCCATCTGACGTTGAGCCTGCCTCGCCCACCCCGGCGGGACCGCCCACTCCTGCCAATGATGCTCGTCGAGTCCGCTCACGTTGAGGCTGGTCGGCACGGCAACTTTCGCGCCGAGGCTTGCCAGCCGTTCGGCAAACTCCAGCCCCGCGTCGCCGATGTAGACGGTGCTATCTATGTGCGCGCCAGTGATGTCGAGCAATTCGTTCGCGCCTGAAACTTCCGCCATGCGGACGATGATATTCATCGCCATCTTCGAGGCGGCTCCTTCATCTCCGCGCAGTATGGCGCGATCTTTGTCGGTCAACGCGAGCGGCATGACATCAATGCCCTATTGTTTTTTCAATTCGACGGTCGGGAATGAACCAGTGCATGGCGACAGCCGCATACAACCCCAAGGAGATCAACGGATTGAAGAACGCAACAATGATAGCGACTGTGTATCCCACTAACGAAATGACACCTTTGAAATCGTTGCCAATCGCGGATGCGAGAGTGGATTCTTTCCCGTGATGCGAGATCATCTCATGGACGAGGATGTAATATGCGAAGCCTGCCATCCACAAGACGAATCCGTACGCTGCCATCGGCAGTGTCGCAAAACTCGTTTCGCCACTCCATGCGGTTGCAAAGGGAATCAACGACAGCCAGAAGAGCAGGTGCAAATTCGCCCACAGGATTCGTCCGTTCACCTGTTTGCCCATCTGCCACAGATGATGATGGTTATTCCAGTATATGCCGACGTAGATGAAACTCAACACGTAACTGAGAAACACGGGAGCGAGTTCGCTCAACGCGGAAAAGGTCGGTTCGTGCGGAACTTTCAATTCCAACACCATGATCGTGATGATGATGGCGATCACGCCATCGCTGAAGGCTTCCAGTCTGTTTTTGTTCATGCGGCAAGGATAACCGAGGAGCAAACTTCGACGCAAGGGGAAATCGAATATCTTTCTTGACACGCTTCCTCCACAGGGCTACAATTTCTTTGTACTAAATCCAACACGTAGTAACGACTTCAGTCGTTTTTTGACGATTGAAATCGTCACTACAAAAAATTCCAACAAGGAGACGATCATGGCATTCGAACTTCCAAAACTGGCATACGCCTACGACGCGCTCGAACCTCACATCGACGCGCGCACAATGGAGATCCATCACACGAAACATCATCAGGCTTACATCACCAACCTAAACGGCGCGGTGGAGAAGACTCCCGAACTCGCGGGCAAATCGCTCGTGGCGATGTTGAGCGACCTGAACGCCATCCCCGAGGCTGTGCGCGGAGTGGTCCGCAATCACGGCGGCGGGACGTTCAATCACAATTTGTTCTGGGAAGTGATGGGACCGAACGCCGGCGGAGCGCCGAAGGGCGAGTTGGCGAAAGCGGTCGAATCAGCCTTCGGGTCGTTTGACGCGTTCAAAGAAGAGTTCGCCAAATCCGCCGCCACGCGCTTCGGATCAGGCTGGGCATGGCTCGTCAAAAAAGGAAGCGGGCTCGCGGTGGTCTCGACGGCGAATCAAGATAATCCGCTTTCCGACGGCGCGACTCCCATCCTCGGCATTGACGTGTGGGAACACGCGTATTATTTGAATTACCAAAGCCGCCGCGCCGATTACGTCGCCGCGTGGTGGAACGTGGTCAACTGGGATGCGGTCGCCGCGAAATTTGCGGCGAAGTAACTTTTTTATCTTGCAGAGTACGCCAAGCCAGATATAATCAGGCAACTCTGACTAAATAACTTTCTCATAGGAGAGTTTCATGACTCATATCATCACCAGTTTGTGTGTTCGAGATCGCGGTTGTATTGACGTGTGCCCCGTGGAGTGCATGTTGCCGGGCTTCCCACTCGATAAATGGCCCTGGATCTACATTGACCCCGATACCTGCATTGACTGCGGCGCGTGCGTCCCTGAATGCCCGTATCTTGCGATCTTCCCCGAAGACGAAGTGCCGACCGCGTACACCGCGAAAGGCGGCGAATACATCAGCAACGTGGGACTCACCGGTCATTTCGAAGGGACGAACCATCACGGCAACCCCATCGCGCTCGATACCGCCCGCCAACTTGAGGCTGGCGAAGTCCTCGACCTGACGGCTGACATCAAGCCCAATTACGATTTCTTCAAAGAAGGTCCGGGCTACGGCGTGAAAGATGTAGACGACGGAAGATAATAGATTGAGAGCCACGCAAAAGCGTGGCTCTTTTTTATTTTGATATGTCACATATCATGGAGGAAATCCGATCCATGTCACTCTGAGCGGAGCGAAGAATCTCTACGATTATCTCAAAGACCCTTCGCTATCGCTCCATTAGACTTTAGAATGTATTTCTGCAAACAAGAA
>CAYWCN010000129.1:0-6359 GCA_964456775.1 uncultured Anaerolinea sp. | reverse complement strand
AGACGTTGTACGACGACGAATTGTCCCAGCCGACGATGACGGTCATGTTTGGGATGCCGTGTTTGGCTGATTCGCGCAGGAGATACCGATCCATGCGCCAGCCTGGAGTCGAAGCGATGACCATGTCGGGGCCGTATTTGTCGAAGAGGTCGGAGTAAATTCCAGGGGCGGGGGTGAAGCGGTTTTGAATCCGCACGAGAAGTTTGCGCGCCCACGAAAAATTCCGCAGGAGGAGAATCATCAGCGCGGAGGGAATCCAGATCGCCAAACGGAATTTCCAAGAGTTCTCTGCCCAGACTTCCCAGATGTGACTGTCCATGGCTTCGGTGTTGATGCGGCGCGAACCGCCGACGCGGCGCAGGTAGGCGAGCAGCCATTGGAGGCGGGGCTGGATTTTTTTTGCGTAGTTGTCCGCTTGTTGGAGGCGGAGGCTTTCGAATGTAAGACCGTGTTGCGTGAAGCGTGAGGCGAGCTGTGCGACAATCGCATCGTCGGTGAGGAGGATGACTTCGGCGCCCGCGTTGAGCAATGTTGGGATAACGTCGCTTTGCAGGAAGTAGATAATTGCCATGCCGTGATCGGCGGAGATGAAGATTCTTTTAGTCATGTAATTTGATGGTCGCGTGGTTGGATAGTCGGAAGATGATCCGCTTCTTTCTTAATTTGAACTGATTCGACTTCGGGAGATTTTATCTCATCTTCGACCCCGCCCGACGATGAACCGTCGGGCTATTCCTACAAAGGACGCTATAAGCGTCCTAGCCGACTTTCAGTCGGCTTTGTAAATGTAGCACGGACGTTTACGTCCGTGCGGGATTGCCATGCCGTGGTCTGCGGGGATGAAGATACGTTTTGTCACTGAATTGATTTCACTTCTTTTTGAATGATTAATAATCCGCATAGGGATATCCACCCCACGGCTCATAACCAGCGAAACCAAAAGCCAAATGAATATACTCCCATAAATCTATTTGTCTATCTCTTAGTTCCTGCAAAAGCGTAAATACATCTTTCATTTCATTTCTTCTATATTTCTCAACAATAAAAACCACAAGCATATCTTTTGCACTATTTCTTGTTTTGATTTTCTTTATGGTTTCTTGTGCATCAGTAAAATCTCCAAGCACTGCTTGTGTTGCGGCGATGTCTTCGAGCGCAAGGTCATTGGCTGCACACTTGAATGCTTCTTCATATTTACCCTCCAAACACAAGGCAATGTGCGGTTCATTTTTTATTTTCCCGACAAGGAAGGGCAAAGTGTCTTTGGGATACTCTTTTAGAAAACCAAGTACTTTTTCAAGAGGTTCTTTTTCGCCCAAGCCCCATTTAGGCTGTTCTGATTTTCCAAACCGTTTGGTAGCTTCATCCCATAAGAGAGATATTCGTGGTATTAGATCTTCTCGACCCATTATCCGAGATAATGTAACTGCATGTTGCATGCAATACCAATTGAAATGATTATTAGTTGCTGCGACTTCAAAGGCAGAAATGAGCTCTTCCAGAAATTTATTCGCAAAATCTGTAGATGAATTGACCATAGAGTTTATTCGTAATACATTCTAAAAATCTTGTTATACACCGCCAACAAAATCTTCTTGATAAATCCAACTTCCAACACGCGCTTCCCCAAGCCTTCTTTCTGCCTTCTGCTGTCTTTCCCCAACTCCCCTCTCAAATACCCCAGCGTATTGGACATATTCATCGCCAGCGGATCAGAGACCATCAGCCGCAACAACCCCGCATCGTTCATGCGCTTGTCCAACTGGCGAACTTGTCCCATCGGCTTGTCCATGTCAAAGGGCAGGAATTGCTGAAGCGTGGATTTGTACGCGGTGAACTGCCAGTGACTCGCGCCAGCCATCGCAGTCACGTCCTTCGACTGCGCTCCGCTCCGCTCAGGACGATAAGTTATCTTCCAGTCTCTAGTCTCCGAATAAACTTTCTTATTCTCTTCTTCCGTCTGCCCCAACGATAAGTTGAATTCCAAAAACGTTTCCCACGGAATGAATTGACCTTCTTCGAGTTTGGCATTTTCGCGCGCCCACTTGAGAGTCGACTCGTAAAACTCAGGCGGCGTTCTAAACGGACGCGCCGTCACCATGCCGACGATCGGAAAAGTCTCTAAAATTTCCACAGAACGCGAGAGCCATTTTGGGGAGAACAACACGTCGCTGTCGGTGTAGGCGATGATCTCGCCAGGCGCGCCAGCCAGCATCACATTCCATGCGCCGCCCTTGCCCATATTTTTCTCGGAGAGGATCAAATATTGGATTCGTCCCTCTTCTTTTTCTTTCACAAGGAAGTCGCGCACTTCGGCGCACGAGCCGTTGTCGAAGACCATCAAGTCGAACGGCAGACCCGCGTCCTTGCGCATGGACTCAAGCGAGACTTTCAACACATCGAGCGTCTCGGCGTAGAATCCGCTCAGGAAGGGGATATAGTTCAACAAAGCCACTGTGATCCGTTCGGGCTTGGCGACATCTTTGACGAACTTAGCGGGGTTTTGACCTTTGCGCATTGGGTCTCAGGTTCCAGGTTTCAAGTTTCAGGTTTGATGTCGAAAGTCAAATGTCGAAAATCGCGCGACCCTTGACCTTTGACTTTTGACCTATGACTTATTTGAAGAACTTGTTGATTCGCTTTTGCCAGCGTTTCGGGCGGGCGATATTCTCGATCATATTTTCTGGCAGGAAAAAAAATACTGCGCGAAGAAATAATTCCAACTTGCGCGTCAATCTCAGCGACGTCATCTTCGGGCGGATAAGTGTACCATCCGCGAGTTGATGCGTCGCGTCCAAGATCGTGTAACGCACATTCGCCTGTCCACCCGCGAGCCGAATGTTCTCGTTCGTTTCGGGATGTGCGTGGTGCGATTTACCATCGGGCAGGTGCGAGTAATCGTGATTTTGATGCACGATCATCACCGACGGCGTGCAATCAATCACCGCCCAACCTTCCTTCCGCGCTTTGTAGATCATCCAATTGTCCCAGCCCGCGCGACCGATTGTAAATTTCGGGACATCTTGATAACAGGATTTTGGGAAGAGGAAAAAATCGCTTCCTGCTGGACGGTGGAGCTGGTTCTGTTTTCTGACGCTTTCTCTCAGCCTCGACTCCCATCCTTCGGCGAAGTCAAGCGGCGACGCAATGTCATAATCCCAGCGTTGACTCAGCAACACAAATTTGTCACGTTGCAAACGTGACCTACGCGCGGCTTCGAGGAAATCATCCATCAATATCATATCCGCGTTGACGATGCAGAGCAGGTCGCTGTTTGAGTTTTCGCGGGCGAGTTGAAACATGGACGAGATCAGCGGCACGCCCGATTCATTCCGCGCCACGTTGGGGATGTGCCTCACGCCGAACTCTTTCGCGGCTTCGGCGAGACCTGTCTCTTCACCAAGCAAAATGACCTCGACATCAGGCAACAGCGTCCATGACTTGATCGCATTGCGCTGAATCATCGCGATGTGCGGATCGGTAAAGGGTTTGGGGGCGGAGAAGAGGGTGATGAAGGGCATTATTACGAGGATTTTTCTAATTCAGTCTAGATACAATTTATCTACTTCTGGCAAACCAAAAACTTTTGTTCCATCTTTAGAATAAACTTCGAGTTCAGACAACAATCCGTTTCTCACATGCAGAATGACACCAACAGGAATCTTGGCTGAGGAAAATCCTTCGGCAGACAACATCAGCCCTTCTGATTTTTGTTCGTATCCTTCAACTTGCAAATCAATAGTCGGACAGCCACAACTACACTTTGAGACAACCTTCGTTTTTTTAATCTGTTCCGATAATTCCAAATGGCTGTATTCAGCAAGAATCCATTTGATTAAATCTACCTCGTCAGCAGATAAATCTCGGTATTCTTGAATAAAAAACTTTTCGCTACTCATTTGATTGAGTCAACCTTTCTTATCCTTCAGTGCTCGCTTATCAATATCTTTTAAAGTCTTATGTTGAACACCAGAATTAACTTTCATCAATTCGGGATTGTCGTGAACCAGATCCAAGACCTCTTTCCACGAAAAATCGTCGCGTCCGTTGAAGTGGGCGTAGACCTGGCGCATGAACTCCAAATCTTCGGGCGTGTCCACTGTCCAGCGGTAATCGCCGAAGTCGGTGGTGTGATGGAGCAGGGCGATATTATATCCGCGCGGGGAAGTGCCTTGTTCAATGTCAAAGGTCACAGGTTGCAGGTCAGACCTTCGACTTTTGACTTTCGACTCGAATTTCACTCCTTCATAAAAATACGGCATAACGTGTTCACGGTGTTGGGGTTCCTTTGCTTTCTTCCAAGCCTGCTCTAAAGCCTTGAAAGTACACGCTTCAATATCCAGCCCTATCGGGTAGGTACGATGATACGGTGGCGGGAGGCGATTGCAGACAAAATCAAATCTCCAGTCCGCCGCGCTGAGCTTGTCGAAGCGTCCAGTCTCCAATAACGTATTCACTACATTATCAATCAACTCAGGGTCAATCACTGGGCAATCGGCGGTGATACGCACAACCACATCCGCTTTCGCTGATTTGGCGGCTTGATAGTAACGGTCAAGCACATCGTAGAGACTGCCGCGCGTAAACGGGATTCCGCTGAAGTCGCAGTATTCCGCTACGGGGTCGTCGGACGCGTCCGTCGTCGTGGCGAACAAGGTTTGGGAAACGGAAGCAGACCGCGAGGTCCGAACGAAGACGCGTTGCAACATCGGTTGACCCGCGATGTCGGCGAGAATCTTCCCAGGCAGACGCGAGGAGGACATGCGTCCCTGAATGATGGCGACTACGTTTGGTTTCATGGTTTCTAGTAGGACAAATTGGCAATTTGTCCTACGATGTCTCTCCTTCCGATGGGATAGGAAGCGGAGTCACAAATCCTTTCGCGCGGAATTTTTCAACGTACTCGTATACAGTTTGATAATCGAGTTCAACTTGTTCAGCGATATCAAAGATCGTGTGCTGACCTTCGAAGCGCATCATAATTTTTTCGATGGCGCGGTTGAGCGCCCAGTTATCGCGCCAATCCACCCAGAGACCGTGACCGCTGAGAAACACGGGACCGCGAAACGTGCGCTTCGGAATGTAATTGCTGGCGTAGATGCGGATGATGTCTTCGGCGGTTCGCGCCGCGCCGATGAGCATGTCTTCGTGGATGATGTCGAGATTGTCGTCGGTAGTGTGATACTCATCGTACGGGAAACGGTTGAGCGAAATGCACGGCACGTTGACTCCAGGTCCGTTGATGACGCGTTCATCATTGGCGGGAGCCGCCGCAAATTCTCGCGCCTCGTGATCCGTATCTCGTAACACGTAACTCGTAACTCGATCTAAAAGATGTGTGTGTTGTCTCGTATGATGCCACGCAATTTTATTTTTATTCCCTGTCATCTCTATGAAAATTCCGCCGCGCAGAGTTGGGATAAGCGACTCATTGTGCGCGAGCCACGCGATCGTGCCGATGGTCTCGGGTCCAAACCAAAAGCGGACGCTCATCGAGCCAGCGGGAAGCGGATTCTCCGCCAGCCGCCGCGCCAACTCGATCGCGCTGACTACGCCCGCGCCGTCGTCATTCGCTTGCATAGGGTGACAGGTGTGCGCCTGCACAAGGAACTCGCCCGCCAAGGGATTCGCTCCGCCCTGCGGATGGACGACTGCTGTGGCAACTTTGAATCCCTGCTTGGGGTCGGTGATGAATTCAGATTTGATGACCGCGTGATACTTCTTGTCGCGTGGGAGTTTGTCGAACGTGTTCTTCGGTAGACAGAATCCCCAATCACGTTCGTAGTATTTGAAGATCCACGGCACGGTGTGCGGACGCTTCTCGTTGAAATACAAATGCGGCTGGAGTTCTTCAAACGTCAACACTTTATCAACGGACAACGAATATGAAACGATATGAAGCGGATTGTCCTTGAAGTCCACAATACGCTCGCCGTCTTCGGTTTCGAGATATGCCTCATGGACAACGTATCGCTCAGGCACTTTCCACGTCCAGACTGGAGTCAGCGGCGCGTAAGTCTCGATGGTGTAGTCCGATAAATCGGGCATATACGAGCCGACGATCTCCAACGTCTTGTCATGGTCATCAGAGGCGAGGGTGCGGTGCAGAGGGAAAAATTCCGCGAGGATGGATTTGAGGGAGGGGGAGGGTTTCATAATTTATTCAAACACGGTGGTTGAGCGCCGCGCTGAGTTTATCGAAGCGTAGCCCCGAATGCTCTTTGAGGGGCGTATCGAAACCACCATGCAGAGGAAAGAATTCCGCGAGGATGGATTTGAGGGAGGGGGAGGGTTTCATAAAGTTACCTAGTCACCCGACAGTTTCATAAATAGGAGCATAAAGAAACAGGAAAGGATAA
>CAYWCN010000128.1:0-6420 GCA_964456775.1 uncultured Anaerolinea sp. | reverse complement strand
TCATTGGACCCGACGTGCGCTCCGGTCACATTCGAGTGCGCGGCGCGGTAGATGTCAGCCAGTTCGATTGGACTGCCTACTGGAACGATAACGCCTTCAACAAAGCGACAGTCGTGTTGGTCGGCGCGTATCCTCCGTTCAATGTGCGCCAGTACAACTACACCAGCGGTTCGTATTCCTTTGATGTGCGCCGCATCGGCGTAGACATTCAGGGAAGTGTGGACGTGGCATCCGCGGGCGATACAGTTCTCGTCAAAGCGGGAACGTATGAAGAACAAGTGGCGGTCGGAAAGTCGCTCACGTTGTTGGGCGAATCCGGCGCGGCATCCACCTTCATCAAAGCGCCCGCTACGATCCCCATCGCGTCCGATCCCGACTCGAACATCGTGAAGGTCGCGGGAGCCGGCGTCAGTGTGGATATGAGCGGGTTCACGGTAACAGGTCCGGGTCCGGGCGGATGCGGAACGATCAATATTGGCATCTTCGTGCGCGACGACGCGTACGCGAACATCCACGATAACCGGATATTGGATATCCGAGACAACCCATTCAGCGGATGCCAAAACGGCGTGGGTATCCAAGTTGGGCGGGCTTCGCTCAGCACGAGCGGCACAGCCGACATCAAAGACAATGTGATCTCCGGCTATCAGAAGAACGGTATCACCATCAGCAACATCGGCTCGTCTGCCACAGTGACGAATAACATCATCACAGGAGCGGGTCCCTCGACGATCATCGCGCAGAACGGTGTGCAAGTTAGCAGTGGCGCAACAGCCGATATCAACGGGAATACCATTTCTGATCATTCCTACTCGCCGGGCTCTTACACATCCGCTGGCGTGTTAATCTTCGGTTCAGATGCAGACACATTTGGAAACACACTGAGCGAGAATCAAACGGGCGTTTATCACCTCGAAGGCTCCGGCGTGCATGAGGCGAACGTGCTGAACGTTTCGACGGCAGGTACCGGTTCGCCATATCTGTATGGCTTCGTCATCGACGCGCCGCCGCCCGGACTGAACCCATCTCCATTTGAGGATGCGGCAGTTTCAGCGCCCTTGATGTCGGTCAACTCTGTGTCCACATTATCCTCCACCACGCAGGATGTGGACTTGCTGAACAACGAACTCACCGGCGACGGTTCAAGCGCGAGCATCGGAATTGGCGCGTATGCCGGCTATGGAGCGTTGGATATCGATCTCACGGCATTGAATAACAAGGTGATCAACTTTGGCACCGGCTTCGATATCTATCAATGCACCTCGGGCTGTACAACCTCTGTTTTCACGAGCGTTGTCGTCGACTTGAACAGCATCACCGGTAACTCCGATTACGGGTTGCTCAACACCGATGCGATCCCCGTGAACGCGGAACTCAATTGGTGGAACAGCCCAGACGGTCCCGCGCCAAGCGGAAGCGGCGACGTGGTAAGCGGCGATGTTGACTTTACCCCGTGGCTCTGTAACGGCACCGACACATCTCCCAACACCGGATTCCAGCCGACCGGACAAACCGATTGTGACGGTCCTGTGATCACTACTGCCTATGCCCACCCATCCAGCGTTTACGTCAATGGATGGTTGTGGATCGAGGCAATTGCAGACGACACCACAACGGGCAATAACAATATTGCGAGCGCCGAATACAATGTGAACAATACTGGGTGGTTCCCCATGACTGCAGGCGATGGAACCTTTGACGAGCCGAATGAATTTGTGAAAGCCTACTACCAAGCCGTGACGCCCGGGCTGAATACGGTATGTGTGCGCGCCACAGATTCCTGGAACAACGTCGGCGCATCCAACTGCTTCACGTTCACAGCCACATATAAATTCATAGGGTTCCATCACCCAGTAGATATGCACAACTGGGTAAACCGCGCCAAGCCAGGCAAGATCATTCCGCTCAAGTGGAGGTTAACGGATGCAAATGGGCAACCGATCACCAGCGCATCCAGTTTCACCGGCTTGGTCGTGACTACCGTCAATTGTTCAACGTTCGCAGGCAAGCCGACGGATGCAATCGAGTTTTACGTTTCCTCCAGCGGGTTAACCTACCTCGGGAACGGATACTGGCAATACAACTGGCAGACCTTGCCATCAAGCGTCAACACATGCCAAACCGTGTATGTGACCTTCAATGATGGAACCAGTTCGCCGGTAGCGCGATTCAAATTCAAATGATCGGTTGATACATGATAATCAGGGCGAGGCAGGAACCTCGCCCTGATTAATTTTTGGGGATATTGATTAACAGACTTGATCAGCAGAACCCGCGCGATTCACGAATCGGATATACTTCCGACATGCCGCAACGCATCGGTCTCTTCGGCGGGACGTTTGATCCGCCTCATCTTGGACATTTGATCCTCGCTTCAGAAGCGCAATCGCAATTGGAATTGGATCGGCTGTTATGGATTCTCACGCCCGAGCCGCCGCACAAATTAGATCAACTCATCACACCGACAGAACATCGTCTTGCGATGGTAAAACTTGCAATCGCGGATAATCCATCGTTTGAACTTTCGCGTGTCGAAGTGGATCGCCCAGGTCCGCAGTACACATCTGACACGATCAAATTGATCGCTGAACAAAATCCGCAAGCCGAAATTGTTCCCATCATCGGCGGAGATTCACTGCGCGATTTACCTACATGGCATCAACCGAAAGAGATCGTCTATGCCTGTCACTGGATCGGCGTGATGCGCCGTCCGCACGAAAAAACAAGCCTCGATGAACTCGAACGCGAATTGCCTGGCATCCGCTCGAAGGTCCATTATGTGGACGCGCCGTTGTTAGAGATCGCCTCGCGCGAGATCCGCAGTCGCATCGCAGAGGGGAGATCGGTTCGTTATTATCTTCCATCGTCTGTGTACGAATATATCGAACAACATCATCTGTATCAGCAATAAAATGTCGTTGCGAGGAGCGACCAGCGGGAGCGACGAAGCAATCTCATGTTGATATACTAACGTCTGTTTGCATGAAGCAAGAAGATTGCTTCGTCGTCGCTTCGCTCCTCCTCGCAACGACATGTGAAACTATATGTCTCTCCTCCTCGACTCCCTCTTCTCCTCCGTCGCGCTCAGCCACCTCATCGTAGATGTGTTCAACAGCGCGCGCCCCGTCCTGCTCACGTATCTCGGCTTGAGCGAATCGCAGATCGCGCTCATCACCACGATCTACATCTGGACAGCATCCATCACGCAACCCTTCTTCGGCTGGATGTCCGACCGCGTCGGTCCGCGCTGGCTTGCGGCGGGCGGCGTGTTGTGGATGACGATATTTTTTACTGGCGCGATCTATGTGACGGGGGCGGGCGGACTCATCTGCCTGATCATCGCCGCGCTCGGTTCTTCCGCCTTTCATCCTGTTGGCACAGCCCAAGCGACTCTACAGGGACGCCTTCTCCTCAAGGGACGCGACACCACCTCCACATCGTTATTCTTCATGGCAGGTCAGCTCGGGCATTTCCTCGGTCCGATTCTCACAGGCTTGATCCTTGCTCGACTCGGATTACATTGGCTTGTGATCATCCCCATCGTTTCAATTCCGATCGGCGTTTCGCTCGCGTATCAACTGCGGCATAACCATCCGCATCCCAAACCAAAACATGACGATGGCAGAATCCGTTTGCAAGCGAGCATCGGATTCATCCTCATCCTCGCCGCAGTAGCGACTTTACAATCATGGGCGCAATCGAACATGATGGCGTTCGTGCCAAAATACATCAAGGACTTGGGTCAAAGCGCGGTCACGTATGGCAACATCGCGGGCTTGTACATGGGCGGCTCGGCGTTGGGCAACGTCATCGGCGGGCACCTCGGCGACAAATACACAAAACGCAAAGTCGCGGCGACCGCGTTGTTCCTCGCGGCATTCCCCACCTTCATCATCAGCCAGATCGGATGGTCGCCGTGGCTGTACGCGTTGATTCCGCTCGCGGGCGCATTCACAGGCGCGGTACACAGCATCATGGTCGTGCTTGCCCAGCGAGTCATCTCAGGCGGCATGGCTCTCGCATCGGGACTCATCCTCGGCTTCATCTTCTCCGCAGGCGCGTTGGGGCTGTTGCTCACAGGTCCGCTGGCTGAAAACTACGGCTTCCCCACCGTGTTGATGATGACCACAGGCTTGGTGTTATTAGCCAGTCCGCTGGCGTGGATGTTGAAGGAATAATTTGGCTGTATAATCGAGTTGCGAGGTGAAACATGACAATCGCAGAGATTTTGAAAAAGCTCGTCTCAATGTTCGAAGACCTCGAAGATGCCAAAGAAATGAAACAAGCAAAGACAATTCAAGAAGAAACAATCTCTTGGAACCTGGCAAAACTGGAGTTGCTATTATGAACGCCTCAGCACAAACCGCTCTCAAATATGATGTTGAAGTCGCCGAAAACGGACAGGTCGAATTGACCGTCCCGTTCCCCGCTGGCGCGCATGTGACCGTTTTCATCGTAGAAGCAGGGGAATCGTTCGGCGATTTGCTTGGCGCGGCGGAAAGCAGTCTCGCGTTTTGGGATAATTCATTCGATGATGAGGATTGGAACAATGCCTGAGCAAGGGGACATTCTGCTGGTTCCAATTCCATTCACTGACCTATCCTCCCAAAAGCGGCGACCTGTCATCGTCATATCCAACAATGCCTACAACAAAAAGACAACAGACCTTGTCGTCGTGGCGATGACCTCCAACCTCGTAGAGGCTGAGTACAGTTTCACCATCACTTCAGGCGATTTAGAAAAGGGCACACTCAACCACCCTGGCAAAGTCCGCGCCGATAAAATTTACACAATCGCAGCATCAATTGTTGTCAAAACTTTTGGGCGGGTGAACGAAAATATACTGGAAAAGATTCGCGGGGAACTACAGGCTTTAATGGCAAAGAAGACAAAATAAGAACACGCCCACCACCATCAACCCCCAAACATCTCTGTAACTCCATCCTCTCAAAACTTCCTGTACACAGGATTATATATAATTTATAATCTGCTCACCCACTTCCTGAAGGAGGCAGATGGCTAGCCGTTCCCCCGTTATCGAAGAAAACGAGTTCATCCAGAAACGCCCGCTCAAAGAGGACATCTTCGACGTCCTGCACGACAAGATCGTCTCGGGCAAGTACAAGCCTGGCGAGTGGTTGAGGCAGGACGAGATCGCGACTCAACTCGGCGTGAGCATGACTCCCGTCCGCGAGGGACTCGATCTGCTCGTGTCGTCGGGGCTGGCGGAACGTGTGCCGTATCGCGGCGTCCGTGTGCGCGAGATCGTGATGAAGGACGTGGTCGAAGCGTACGGCTTACGGCTCATGCTCGAAGTGGTCATCGCCCAGGAGGCGGCGAAAAATATAACGCCTGAGCAGGTCGCCCGTCTGGAACGAACGATTGCCGAGTCGAAAAAACACAACTCGCTGAAGGAAATGTCCGTAGCGCGGAAGTTGAGTCGAGAATTCCATTCCGCCATCGCAGACATCACGAAGAACGAGTTGCTCATCAAGTTGTACGGCGTCGTTGCCAACGCCTTCCCCGATTGGATCTTGTACGAAGCGATCTTCCGCAAACCTGAAATTTTGGCGGGCAGCATGAGCGACATGCACGACGAGCATACGCTGATCGTCAACGCCCTCAAAAAACGCGACGGGTTGAAAGCCGCGCTGCACTCCGTTGAACACGTGATGGAGTCAGGCAAGTGGCTGGAGAAATATCTCGAGCATCCCGTCCCTGCCGAGTTGTTGCGCGAAAAAGAGGAACAAGTTTTGTCGTTGTTACGAAAATAATTTAACCGCCAAGAGCGCAAAGCGCGCGAAGGAGAAAAAAGATTTTTCTTAGCGATCTTAGCGAGCTTCGCGGTAAACAGTTTTTTGAATTTATGCGAGCAGCAATTCAACTGCCAAGTGCGCGAAAAAGTAATTAAATCTTAGCGATCTTCGCGTTCTTAGCGGTAAACAGTTTTTAGAAATCATT
This sequence comes from uncultured Anaerolinea sp., assembly GCA_964456775.1. GTDB lineage: Bacteria > Chloroflexota > Anaerolineae > Anaerolineales > Villigracilaceae > Defluviilinea. Next base: position 459 of record CAYWCN010000128.1, on the reverse strand, counting down.
CAAGGAGTCAATTCATGTCGGAAGAACTTTATAAACAAATGGCGCAGTCCATCATCGAGGGTGAAAAGGAAATCGCCATCGAACTTGCAAAAAAATCCATCGAGTTGAACATGCACCCGCTCGACACGATCACAAAGGGATTCGTCGTCGGCGTCAACTATATCGGCGATCAATTCGGCGCGGGCGAAGCCTTCCTGCCTGAGTTGGTGATGGCGGGCGAGGCAATGAAAGCCGCGGTCGCAGTGCTTGAACCCGAACTGCTCAAACTCGGTGAAGCCCGTGAAGTGATGGGACGCGTTGTCCTCGCCACTGTCGAAGGCGACATTCACGAGATCGGAAAGACTCTCGTCGGCACGATGCTTTCCGCGTCGGGATTTGAAGTCACCGACTTGGGCGTTGACCAGCCCGCCGAAAAGATCATCGGCAAAGCGCTCGAAATTGACGCACAGATCATCGGCA
>CAYWCN010000127.1:0-6448 GCA_964456775.1 uncultured Anaerolinea sp. | reverse complement strand
TTCGGAGGGTTCATTCCCTCAGTTTACTCACTCTCTTTCAACTGCGTAAGTCCTAATTCTGTTTCAATTCTCTCATCAGATCTTTGGGGACTTCAATGATGCGCGGCTCGGCATCCAACTCAACCGTGATTCTCACCTTATCGCCAAACGACTTGCCGATCTGCTCGCGGATGGATTTGAGAATGATCAGGATGTGATGTTCCGTTCCCATGCGCGCCAAAATGCCGCGATACAGCACTCCATCAAACGTGGCTTTGACTTTGGGCTTTTTCGCTCCGAAGGCTTTCTCCACATCGAACGGAACTTCCACGAACGCGCCGCCTCCGCCCGCATTCAAAATGGTGGCTGTGAAGGTGTGTTTGTTGGGCATAGCTCATCTTCTCTTATACTTTTGCAATAAAGTGTTGTATTCTAAAGAACCGGGTTGAGGGCCAGTCAATACTGCATCAATAAATTCCTGAGGCGGCATATAATGATGCTCTACAACATAATGATAAATCAAAGCGGGTACCGCATAAATCACGCCTTTTCCTATAATACGTATCTCCCCATTTCCAATGCTCATCCAATTTGCATTATCACCGTAGGCAGGGTGATCCCTGCTCCATTCATCGAATGAAAACCCACAAAGTTCACATTCATGGAATCCCCGCATGGTTTTTACAATATTTTCATCTAGGCAAAATCTAAAAAGTTTTTCTCGAAACTCAATTGTTGTATCGCCAATATCAAAACCTTCTATCGCACTCAGCCAGCCAATATTGAGCGATTCTTCATTTCCGTAGTAAGAATAGGGGGATAAATCTTTGAAATAAGTCATTATGAGTCTTTCAAAAACTTCCTCGTCGCCTCGATTTTACTCTTCTCCACCTTCCCCGTCTCTTCCCAATACTCCAACAATTGACCGATCGTCAGCACCGCGTGCAGGGAATATCCCGCCCCCGCCAGCGACTCTTTCGCGCCCGATTGACGGTCAATCAGCACAACGACATCTTTTACGATCAAGCCTGCGCCTGTCAGTTTTTCGATGGCTTCGAATTTACTTCCACCTGTGGTGGCGAGATCGTCAATGATAACGACCGTCTCGCCTGCGTGATACTCTCCTTCGATCTCCGCTTTCGTGCCATAGGATTTGGCTTCCTTGCGCGGGTAGATCATGGGATAGTTTCCCGCGAGGGAGATGGCAGTTGCAATGGGGATCGCCGCGTAGGGTAAGCCTGCGATTCTGGAGAATTCGAGAATTGAGAGGATTGGCAGGTAGGCTTGGGCAATCTCCGCGAGAAGTTTGGGATGGGTGATGATCCTCCGCAGGTCAATGTAAATGGGACTCGTGAGTCCCGACTTGAGCGTGAACTCACCAAATTTGATACAGCCTGCGGAGAGGAGGCCATCGGCGAGGGATTGTTGGGATGCAGTAAGTTTGGTCATGAGTAAAACCTTTAACCGCGAGGCACGCCAAGAGCGCAAAGAAATTCTTTTGTTTTCCTTCGCGATCTTAGCGTTCTTAGCGGTTCAAATAATTTCTGATATTCAACATTTCATCTCGGATTTCCGCCGCCGCCAACTTCGGATTCTTTGCGCGCGAGATTCCGCGCGAGATGGGGATCAACATCCCTTTGCCGTCTTTGCGAAGACCCGCTTTGAGCGCGGCTTCAAGTTCTCCGCCTTGAGCGCCGACGCCAGGCGCAAGGAACCACAGATCAGGCGCCGCGGCACGGACGCGTTTCAGCGCGTCCACATGAGTCGCGCCGACGACGAGTCCGATGTTGTTGTTGGTGTTCCATGATTGGGCGAGGTGGGCGACGTGTTCATATAAAGGTAGGGGCGGACGGCCGTCCGCCCCTACAACGGATATATCTTGCAAATCCCCACTCCCCGCATTAGATGTTTTGCACAACAAAAACACGCCTCGTTCTGGATAATTCAAAAAGGGATCAATCGAGTCCTTGCCAAGATACGGACTCAACGTGACGCAATGCGCGCCGAGCGTTTCAAACGTGGACTTGGCGTATGCCTCGGCAGTGGAGGCGATGTCGCCGCGTTTGGCATCGAGGACGACGGGGATCATCGAACCGAGTCGCTTTGATTCTTCGTCAATCGCTTCGATGACCTGCTTGAGCGCGGTCCAGCCTTCGGCGCCGAAGACTTCGAAGAACGCGGCGTTGGGTTTGAATGCCGCGGCGTAGGGAGCGGTCGCCTTAATGAGAGTCAGGCAGAAGTCGAGGGCTGAAGCGGCGGTGGGAGAAGTCAACTCGCTAACGTGCGGGTCAAGTCCCACACAGAGCAATGACGAGCAATCATCCACGCGCTTTTCCAAAAAAGAAAAAAAAGTTTCCATGAAATTCCTTTTACCGCTAAGCACGCGAAGAACGCAAAGATTTTTAAAAGGTTTTCTTAGCGGGCTTTGCGCTCTTCGCGGTTAATTATTTTACGCCTTTCCCAACACCATCGCCAACAGCGCCATTCTCACATACAAACCATATTCCATCTGGCGGAAGTATGCGGCGCGGGGATCATCGTCGAAGTCCATGCTGATCTCGGTGACGCGCGGGAGCGGGTGCATCACGATCATCTTTTGTTTCGCGGCTTGCATGATGGCGGGATCGATCACGTACGCGCCTTTGACCTTTTCATAATCGGCGGAGTCTTCAAATCTTTCTTTTTGCACGCGCGTGACGTACAACACATCGGTTTCGGGCAAAACGTTTTCGAGCGATGAAAATTCTTTTTGCGAAATGCCTTTCTCGTTCACTTCGTCCATCACTTCTTTCGGCATCTTCAAAATATCGGGCGAGACGTAATTCAACTTCACATCGAACAACGACAGCAATCGCGCCAGTGAATGGACGGTGCGTCCGTATTTCAGATCGCCGAGCATGGTGACGGTGAGACCATCGAATTGCTTGAGTTCTTCCCTGATCGTGAACGCGTCGAGCAACGCCTGTGTGGGATGTTCGCCCGTTCCGTCGCCCGCGTTGATGAGCGGTTTTTTCATCGCCTTCGCCGCGATCGCCGCCGACCCCGTTTCGGGATGTCGCAACACGATCACATCGGCATAACATTCGAGCGTGCGCACGGTATCGGTCAACGTTTCGCCTTTCGTCACCGACGAATATTTCACTTCGTTGATCGGGATGACCGAGCCGCCGAGCCGCTCCATCGCGGCAGTGAACGACGACGACGTGCGCGTGGACGGTTCGTAAAACAGGTTCGCTAAAATTTTTCCTTTCAGCAAATCAAACGTTCCAACGCGCTCGACCATTCCGCGCATCTCGTGCGCCACGCCGAAGACGTATTCCAAATCTTCGCGCTTGAACTGTTTGACCGACACAATGTCTTTGCCATACCACGCGGCAGTTTTATTTTCGCCGAACGGCAAGTGAGGGGAGGATGAATTTGTTGGCATGGGGCTCCTTTTAGTAATTGGTAATTTGTAATTTGTAATTAGAGATTGGAGACTGGAGATTAGAGACTAGCAGACTAAAAACCACGCTTCTTTCGACGGGGAGGCTGGTTCGGTTTCGTTGGGCATTTTCCACTTTCTATCCATGTAAGTCCTTATCAAGATTTTCTTTAGCAGCTTTTAGTTTCTTTGCTAGTTTGGGTGATATTCTCTCTTCATAAGGCTCCAGTGATTTTACGACATTCAACCAATCCTGATTTTTAAATGCTTCAACGGCTTCTTGAACTGCAACGCCGAATTTCCTGCGACCTTCGTATTCAGCCCGTGCTGTCTTTCTCTTTTCAAGAGCACGCTCAAATACAGAAAGATCACCTTTTAGCAGGTCCATGCCATACTGATGTAACAAACGCGCTTCCTCTTTTATATCTTCCGATTGACTGGTCGTCTTGTATCTCACTTTTTTACTTGGGTTGGGCTGAAAATCTGGGTTTAGAAGTCTTGGAAAGATTCTTTGCCCCTTCAAGTCTTGTAAAACCACAGTTGCGGCTGTGCCATAGTGTATGCCTTCCACTATCACAGTAAAATCGTGCCTGACAAAGCGAATTTTGAATTCATTTTCAAATTCGCTGAGTGGATAATCAATCTCACGAAATCCAAAATCTGTAATAAGATAACCGAACTCGCTTCGGCAAATGTTCTTGAAATTTTCAACTGCTGATTGCATACTTTCATCTTTCATTCCAACCTCACTCATCCAAAAAGATGACTCGCCAGCGGAATCACATTGATCAACGGCTCTTCGTAAGGATGCACGCTCTTTATCACTTTGATCGCCTCCTCCACCAACTCGCGTTTGCAATTGACTTCCATTTTATACTCCGCCACTTCGCTGATCTGACCGACTGTCCCATCGAATGGATTTGCTCCTTCCATGGGGCGAAAAAATCCGCGCACGGGAGTCAACGCAACGCAGTGGTCGTAGTTCCCGATCACGCCTACTCCGATCTCTGAAAGCGCGTCGGCGAGTTTCATGGCATGGTCTTGTGGGATGAATATTTCTAGTTTCACGTCGGTGAAGTTTTGCATCATTGCCTCACATTCCGTCCATAACCTTGTTCAGCCAATATTTTCCCGTCTTCAAGAGCAGTTTTACCACGCAAAACAACTTTCCTCACTTTGCCCTTGACCTTCCACCCCTCGAACGGAGTCCAGCCACAGCGGGTGAATTGATTCGCGGCTTTGATCTCGTATTCGGCTGACTCATCCACTTCGATCCATGTTTCGGGTTGTTCTGGGAGGTGGAAGATTCTGCGCGGATTTATTACCGATCTCTGGATAATATCGTCCATCGTCAATCGTCCATCGTCAACAGCCGTGAGCAACAAAGGAAGCAACGTTTCCAGCCCAGGGAATCCAGGCGGAGGATTTTCGGAATCTTTTTCTTCGAGGGTGTGAGGGGCGTGGTCGGTGGCGAAGCAGTCAATCACATCCATGTTTTGCCAGAGGGCTTCGGCATCTTCTTTTATGGCGAGGCGTGGGCGGACTTCAGCGCGACCCCCCGCTTCGACTTCGCTACCGCTCCGCTCAGCGCGAGAGGGTTTTGTTAGAAACAAATGATGCGGACACACCTCACACGTCACTTTGATTCCTTTTTCTTTGGCGGCTTTGATGAGGAGAATTTCCTCCTTCAATGAAACGTGCGCGATGTGAACGGGACGGTCGTAGATGGCGGCGAAGAGAATCCCTGCCGCCATGGTTCGGGATTCGGAGTGCAGGACGATGGGGAAGTCTTTTGGAAATTTTTCAAAATGCGGCTGCCATAGAGTCATATCATCAAGGCGGAGTTCGCCGAAGGTCGAGTCGAGGTACATTTTCAAGCCTGCGGCTTTGGGCGCGAGGGATGCGACGATGTCGGCGTTGTCGGGTCCTGCGCCGAGGAATTGGGCGTAGTCGCAACGGGCTTTTTGTTGGGCGGCAGTCAGCGCGAGATTCAGAGTCGCTTCGTCGAAGATGGGCGGCTTGGTGTTGGGCATGGCGAGGATCATCGTCACGCCGCCAGCGAGCGCGGCTTGGGTGGCAGAGTCCCAGTCTTCTTTGTGGGTCTGCCCAGGTTCGCGCACGTGGACGTGAGGGTCAATTAAGCCAGGGAGTTTGAGCATCTTTCAGGTTTCAAGTTTCAGGTGTCAAGTTCCAAGTTGCGCTTCGTCTGCGCTTCTTGCATAATTTTCCTTCGTCCTGAGCAGAGTGTCCTTCGACTGCGTTCGTCGCAACGAACGCTCCTCACTCCGCTCAGGACGGATGTATAAAAAAAGAGAGCCGATGATGGCTCTCTTTTGAAGGGGGATGAAAAGTTGGAGGAAACTGAATCAGGTCGAAGGTCGAGGATGAAGCGATTTGTCATGTCGGCGTGATTCTATGCGGGCGGGGGAATCTGTCAAGAGGCGGTGTATAATCCCGCCATAATTTTCGCAAGGAGATAAGAACGATGGCGTATCAACATGTTAAAGTCCCCGCGAGTGGGGCAAAGATTTCAATTCAAAATGGGAAGTTAAACGTTCCCGACAATCCGATCATCCCGTTCGTGGAGGGCGACGGCACAGGGCGCGATATTTGGCGCGCGTCGGCGCGTGTGCTCGACGCGGCGGTGGAGAAAGCGTACGGCGGCTCGCGCAAAATCCATTGGATGGAAGTGTACGCGGGCGAGAAGTCGTACAAGATGTTCCAGAGTTGGTTGCCCGATGAAACGGTGGAGGCGTTCACCGAATTTTTGGTTGGGATTAAAGGACCGCTCACGACCCCGATTGGAGGCGGCATCCGCTCGTTGAACGTCGCGCTCCGCAAACTGCTCGACCTGTACGTGTGCCTGCGACCTGTGCGCTATTTCAACGGCGTGCCTTCGCCTGTGAAGACCCCCGAAAAAGTGGACATGGTCATCTTCCGCGAGAACACGGAGGATATTTATGCGGGCATCGAGTTTGCCGATGGCACGGAAGATAATGCGAAGTTCAAGGCGTTGTTGAAAGAGTCGTTCCCGAAAGAGTATGC
>CAYWCN010000126.1:0-6708 GCA_964456775.1 uncultured Anaerolinea sp. | reverse complement strand
TCAACTGCCGCCGCCATCGCGGCTTTGATCGCGTACGCCGCCGCTCCAAGTTCATGTGCCGCGACGTGAGCCGTCACTGCCGCCTGTCCCGCAGAAAATGCGGCGAAACGCGCGGCTCCACGCAACTTCCTTGCCGCCGCCATGGCATGACCTCCCGCCGCGCGGGACTGTGACATCGTGATCTCACCGCGTGCCCACGCGCGAGTCGCTTCGATAGCGCGGCGCGGACGATCATCATTGGGTCGTATTTCCTCGAACAGATGCAACACATGCCCTGCGCAATCCGCCGCCCAAACCGCAAGCAGATGATGATCCGAGTCTGTGAGAGTCCCGCCGCGACGGACGGTGATGAATCTAGGGTCGCGCTTCTTTGGCAAGATCATTTGTGCACTTACGAATTACCTCGCAAGGTGTTGAGGGTGCGTTCGATCTGTTTGAGGTGCGAGCGTTCATGGCGGGCAAGCCCGTCCGCGTGGGAGATTAACGTTTGATGGAGACGTTTTCCCGCTCCGATGAGTGTATTCGTACGGTTCCAGTCCTTTGCTCGCAACGGTTCCAACACCGACATGAGTTTCTTCCGCTCCTTCGTAAAGGCGCGCAATGACGGTTGAAATTCCTGTTCGAGATAATCGGTGGATTTTATCCATGTGCGCGGATTCATTGCCTTGATCGTTGGGTTGCTTTCTGCAAGGACTGTCATAATGTAGTAGCCGCCCCACACATCACTACATGCGCGTAAATGAGCAAGCACCTCGTTGGCAGACCATTCACCGACACTGGGAGGATTATGTAATTGCGCCGACGTCAGCCCCGCGGTAAGTTTTGCCAAACGCGGCGGGGTTTCTTTCAGTATCGTCAGAATTTCTTCAATGGGGAGATGTTTGGATCTCATGTTTGCATTGCTTCCGTACTTGATAAGAAGAATGGATCAACGGCTCGCGCCAGTGACGAACGCTACGCTGGGCGGTTCTAGTGCAAACCGTAGACTGATACATGCAGTTTGCTATTCGCGTCAAATGTACTTCGCTCCCAGTTCGCAAATCTTTGTATGAGACGCATCCCTGCGATGCGAGCCATCAAGTCCATTTCGCCGGGAGTGATCAAGCGGCACACAATCGGCGACATACTGATTCCCTGCGGGGTGAATTGAATGTGATTCTCTTCCAGCAACTGTGTGACTGGATCATAACGGGCAACGTCAAGACCGACTGTCTCTTTGCCAACATACTCGGCATGAACGTACTCTGGTTTGTCGGGAGAAATCCAGGCATGGGGCAGGGCTGTTTCAACCACGAAAACACCATCTTTCGTGAGGTGACGCGCGGCATTTTCAAAGCAATGGATTTGGTCATCGGCAGTCAGGAGATTAAATATCGTGTTGTAGACCAGATAGACAAGCGGATATTGATGATCGGTTGTCGCGCTGGACATATCACCGATGATCGCATTGATATTCCTTCCCTCTGGTTTGGCATGAAGTTTTTCAACCATGTGAGGCGACAATTCTATGCCATCCACTCGGATGCCTTTTGCCGTTAGCGGAAGAGCGATACGCCCCGTGCCAATTGCAAATTCGAGCGCCGCGCCGTCCTTTGCAAATTCCGCAAGGAAAGAAGCCGCAGATTCTTCGTCTCCGCGCTTATCATCGTCGTATGTTGCGGCTGTATCTGCACCAAAACTTTTGGCGGGGTCAAAGTCTTTCATTTTCTGTTCCATTCGATTTGTAGTTCTTGAGGGATAAGCCTTCCAATGGCTGGCGTTAGCGGTGGTAGGGCATGCGTGGATTCCGTTTGGGAGCAGAAAAAACTGAAGCTGGAAATAGTGCGGCGGAATCTCCAGTGCCTGTGCGACTTGTGTGGACTGGCTTTTTGAACTACGGGTATGCCTGCTCGAATACATCTCTTGCACCACAAGTCATAGCCATTGGTTGACCATAAGGCAATCCAATCTCTTGAATTATGGTGTCAATCGCTTTGATAAATTCAATCGAGAATTGAATATAATTTTGTCCGTCAATGTTTACTTGCCATGGACCTCCAATATAAAGCATATTTGACCCATTCGTTTTTAGTTCAATCGCAGTGCCATCCTTTAAAGTAAGTGTTGTAGTCCAATCGGGGTAGTTATCATAGCAAGTTGTTAGAGAGAATTGGGAATCAATTGGTATTAAATTAATCAAAGATTTCCCAATTACCTGCACCATATCCTTGCTAACCTTTTTCTTTGCACTTTCTTTCAGCGAAGAAGGTGTGTAATTTTTTAAAGTCACTATTGGGTCAGTATCGGCTTGCTTAATATCAATAGTGTATTCAACTTGATCTCCCATCCCGCCCCACTTGTATACAATCTGGGCTTTTACAATATCTTGCTCAAAGATGTCTGGAGACTCAACAATGGTGAAGTTGTCGTAGTAATACCTGTAAAAAAGTGGTGTTGAAAGTGCAAAACCGATATTATCTGCTATGGCTTTACCGAATGCGTTTTTGGCAATGTCTGGCATCTTTTCATCTTCTTTCAAGCGGACAGCATATGCATACGCCAAACTTGCCCAGTCGCAAGAACTTTCGGGAGTAAGTAAATAAATCAAATCGTCAGACTTGTTTGTCTCAGGATACCTTTCCGTCGCTAATTTCTCAACATCACATTCTCGAACCTGTTTTATCTGTTCGTCTGATAAAGACAATACAGGCTTTCTCAAAGGGAATAGATTTGAATATGTTTCAATTGTCACAATTGGTCGAGGCGTGATGGTAGATGTAGGAGTTTTTGTAGATGTTAAAGATGGTGTTAAAGTGAATGTGGGGGTTGCAGTCGAAAACTGCAAAAAGGGTAAATTTGAACAACCTGACAAAAGCAGGATGCAAAACGACAAAATGGCGATGATAATTTTTTTCATTACAAACCCTTCCTTTTTCAGTGTGTAAGCGAGCCAATTATGTCTTAATCTAGCTTTTCGTCGTATAAAACGCCATAGGGAATGGTTACACAACAAATTCTCTGCATGACTACCTATCTCCAAATTATACGCTCAATTCAAACCCACAAACCAAAAACTCCCGCCGACCATTCGCCAGCGGGAGTCTCAATCTCCAATCTCCAATTCTCTAATCCTCTAATTCTCCACTCTCTGCTCTCCATACAACTTCCGATGCACCACGCTCAACGCCCTCACCTGCTCCGCCGCATGATACGACGACCTCACCAGCGGATTCGACTCGACCCATTTGAATCCGATCGAGTAGCCGTACTCGCGTAGTTCGGCGAATTCTTCCATCGTGTAATATCTCGAAATTGGCATGTGTTTCTTGCTCGGTTGCAAGTATTGACCGATGGTCAAAATGTCCACGCCCCATGAGCGTTGATCGCGCATCACGGCTTTGATCTCGTCCATCTCTTCGCCGAGACCGACCATGATTCCCGATTTAGTCAACACATCGGGGTCAAGTTTTTTTGCATTGGAAAGAGTCGCCGCCGCCCAATCGTAATTATCCTGCGGTTGCACTTGCTTGAACATGCGCGGCACGGTTTCAACATTGTGATTCAAAATTTCAGGTCGCGCGTCCATGACGATCTTCAACGCTTCGAGCGAGCCTTTGAAATCGGGGATCAACACTTCAATTGAACAGCCTGGCAAAATTTCACGAATGCGACGAATCACCATTGCGAAAATTGGAGAGCCACCGTCCCGTCTCTCATCGCGGTTCACCGATGTGATGACCGCATGTTTCAACTCCATAGACTTCACGGCTTGCGCCACGCGTTCGGCTTCGCCCCAGTCCATCAATGTCGGCTTGCCGTGTTTGATGTCGCAGAATCCGCAGGTGCGCGTGCACACGTCGCCGAGCATCAAAAACGTGGCAGTGCCGCTTCCCCAACATTCGCCGAGGTTCGGGCACATCGCTTCTTCGCATACGGTATGCAGTGATTTCGAGCGCATCAATGTTTGAATGCGTTCGTAATTTTCACCCGCAGGCGCGCGCACCTTGATCCATTCGGGGCGGCGCAGAGGGCGCAAGTCGCTGGGGGGGATGATTCGGTCTCGAGTTGGTGTAACAGACATAAGGTCGGTTTGAAGCGGGCGGACGCCGTCCGCCTCTACTTCTTTCTCACTTTCAATCGGATTCCGCTCACTTCGACGACTTCCACTTTATCGCCCTTACTGATTTGTTCAGATTCGTTCACGGAGGACGCGCTCCACAGTTCAGACTCTAACTGGACTTGCCCGCCCGCTTCATCCCAACTTCGAACTGTTCCTATTTTTCCTTCAAGCGACTCTACCCCCACGCTGACCGGCACGCGCAGCGCGCGTAACGCGAACACGAGGATGCCGAAGAAAAATAATCCCAGCAAAAGACCGGTGGCGATCACCAATGGGACAGACACGCGTTGGAATTGCGGCGTGCCCGGCGAATTGAACAGCACCAACGCGCCGACGATGAACGACGCGACTCCTGCCGCGGTTAACGCGCCGTGAGTCGGCGCTTTGATATCGAGGATGAATAAGACGAACGCGGTTGCCATGAAAATAAATCCGAACCAATTGACAGGCAGCACGCCCACGCCGTATGTCGCCAGCGTGAGGCACACCACGCCGATAAATCCCGCCACCCATCCGCCCGGGCTGGAGATTTCGATGAGCACGGCTTGCACGCCGATGGCTATTAAAAGGAAGGCGATGTTCGGGTCAGTGAGCAACATCAGGAATTGTTCGATGAAACTCATATTGAGCGGTTGGACATTCGCGTTTTCTGTGTTCAACACGCGCGGCCCGTCGCTCATTTGCACGGTGAAGCCGTTGAGCGATTCGAGCAGGTCGTCAATGTCGTCCGCAACGAAGTCAATGAGATGGACTTCGAGGGCTTCGTTCGCGGTGGCGGCTTTCGCTTCGTCAATCATTGATTCGGCGAGCGCGAGCGCGTCTTTTCCGCGCGGCTCCACGAACGGACGGATGGCGGCTTTGGTGATCTCCATCGCTTTTTTTTCTTCGGTCGTTGGGAGGTCTTCGCCCGAACTGCTGATCGGGCTGGACGCGCCGATGGAAGTTTCAGGCGCCATTGCCGAGGCATGACCCGACATGGTGATCATCGCGCCCGCGCTCCCCGCGATCGCGTTCCGCGGCGCGACGTACACCACCACAGGCACATCGCTCGCGCGAATCTCTTTGATGATCTCCAGCATCGTGAGGATGCTTCCGCCCGGCGTGTTGAGTTGGATGATGAGGACTTCGGCGTTCCTTCGCTCTGCCGTTTCAACCCCGCGTTTGATGTACTCGTACATCGGCGGCATGATGGGCCCGTCAGCGGTCATCACCAGCGCGAGCGGCTCGTCGCTTTGCGCGCGCGCAGGCTGGAAGACGCTCATCAACGCGCCGAGAAAAATCAGGAGTAAGCCGATCCGTTTCATGACGTGGATTATAACCCCCAAACCTTAGCCCCTACTCACAATCCATGTCACCCTGAGCGATAGCGAAGGGTCTCTAAGATTATCGTGGAGATTCTTCGCCGCAAAGAGCACCCCGAAATTACATCGGGGCAGGCGAGCGCGGCTCAGAATGACATAGAATTTATTATGTCTTCTTTGTTGAACACACCTTGAACATGAGCGTTCTTTATAACCGCGAAGCACGCTAAGTCCGCCAAGTTTAATAAGGTTTTCTTCGCGCTCTTCGCGGCTTTGCGGCTTTGCGGTGAAATGTTCCGAAACCCCTAATTACCAATTACTATTTACCACTTACTCCTTCGCCACCACATTCAACTCCCTCGAATACCGATCCAGCCAGCGGTTTGACCAGCCCCAGAGCGTGGCGTCGCGGACGATGCGTTTCACTTCCTCGCGCGACATTTTTGCCTCCGAGTTGAACACGTCGGTGTTGCGGCGGCTGATGGCGAGCGTGCGGATGGCGAACATGAGCGGGAAGATGCACGCAAGGCGGATGCGATGTTGCCACCGCGGCAAGGTCTTGACGCACGTCAGCGCGGCGTGCAAGTGACGTTCGGCTTTGTCGGCGAGCATGTCCAACACTTTGATCGCCTCGGCGCGGTTCTCCGGCAGGAACAACTCATTCGCCGATAAATTCACCGCCTCCAAAAACTTTTTCGGGATGTAGACCCAGCCGCGCTCGTAGTCTTTCCTCAAGCCGCGAATCACATTGACGGTTTGCAGAGCCAGCCCGAATTCGCGCGCGAGCGGGAGCAATTCCTTGATGCGGAAACGGATGAACAACGAATACCATGCGAACAGGTGCGTCAGCAAATAGCCCACGCGCCCCGCCACCTCGAACATGTAATCGTCCATGTCGGCTTCGTCGTTCACTTGCGGTCCGCGCGCCACCCAACGCGCCATGCCCTGCGTGCTGTGAATCACATGCGGCGTGATGATCTCGCGCACTTCTTTCGGCAGTAACGCCAGCCGCGCCAGAATATCCTCCGCGTGTTGCGCCACCACCGCGTCGGGGTTCGATGTGTCGGCATCTTGAATCCGACTCGTGAGATCGCTCACGTTTGCCGAGCCGTTCAACACGTCTGCCCACAGGTCGAGCAGTTCGATCTTTTTCTCCGCTGGCATCTCCTCGTTGTCCTCCAAATAATCGGACACGCGTAACAACAAATATGCCACCGTCCCAGCGTCGCACAACACGGCGGGTAATTGTTCGATGCCGATGGCGAACGTGCGGCTCGCCATTCTCAACAACTCTCTCATTGTGAACAT
>CAYWCN010000125.1:0-6882 GCA_964456775.1 uncultured Anaerolinea sp. | reverse complement strand
ATTTCCTCTGCCGATTCTTACCTCTTTCTTAAAACTGTCGGGTCGCTAGAACAATAATACTTATTTTCTTCTGTGATCGCCCAAATTTTTTGAGTAGTAGCATCGGCTATATGTTCGAATCGGAATGGGCTTTCCATCAACTCCCATGATGCCCCAGTAAATGCGCCTGCCTCATCCAAAGCCACAAAACCGAACCCAAACACAACTCCAATTATCATCCCAAAAACAATGAATCCAATGATTAACAGCGGACTTAGATAAGAGTTGGGATCAATTTTCATAAAACTCTTTTGTCAAAATAAATTGGGTTTATCGAGTTACCTGTAACTTCATGGCTGTCTCAATTCTGTCGTACAACATCAACGCTCACGGTTTCACAACAGGTGATTTCTAAGAACGTCGGCTACACCAACGGAGGCGACAACGGCTCTTTCGGCGTAGACCGCAGATCGTTCTCGATTGCCGCGAGCAAGAATTGAATCCCCAGCAGGACCGAAAGCGTCGGGAGCATCACCGTCCCTGTGGGCGCGGGGATGTTGAGACTCGCGTATTGGATCCACTTGACGATACCGAAGATCAAACCAAAAAGAAAGAGCGGAGTTCCGACCAGAACATACACGCTTCCCATCGTGAAATCGTAGATGAAGTTCTTGAGAATGACGCGCTTGACGAGCGTGCGGAATAATTTGAACGGGAATTGAAACAGGATGCGATGGATGAGCATGTTCGAGACCTCGCTCCGGTAACGCGCGGGCATGGGGACATCTTTCACCACCGCGCCGAGCAGGTACAGATTCGCCAGCATCGAAGTTTCAAAATAATAGCTCTTATCAATCCCCTTCAACGGGAGTTGCGACAAAACTTCGGAACGGATGACGACAAATCCATTCGTCGGGTCGAAGAGATTCCAGTAGCCCGTCGCGGCTTTGGAGAGGAAGCCCAGTCCCATGTTCCCGATGCGGCGGATCAACGGCATCTGTTGCAGGGATTGAAAATCGCGGAAGCGATTCCCCTTTGTGTAATCCGCCTGACCTTGGATCAACGGCGCGATCAATTCGGGCAGGCGAGTGGTATCCATTTGCCCGTCGCCGTCCACTTTGACGACGATCTCCGCGCCGAGCTCGAGGGCTTTCCGGAATCCCGTCACCATCGCGCCGCCCACACCCTGATTCGATTCATGGCGGATCAATGTGATACGTTTATCTTTTTTGGCAGCCGCCGCGACGATCTCCGATGTTGAATCAGGCGAGGCATCGTCCACGACGATGATGTGCTGGATGTATTTCGGGAGTCCATGCAACACCGCTTGAATCTCCCGCTCCACGCGATAGCAGGGAATCACTGCGGCGATGTTGTATTTTTGAAAGTTAGAAGTGGATGGCATTTATTTTTTCGAACCGCGAAGAACGCAAAGATAGAAAAAAATTACGTCATTGCGAGGAGGGCTTCGCCCGACGAAGCAATCTCCAACACGTCTAGCAAAGCCTGATTGTTACGGAGATTGCTTCGCTTCGCTCGCAATGACGAGCAATGTTACTCGACAGAAATAATAAACTGATAATGTTCCTGCCCGCCCTCTTGCACTTCGATGTCCTGCTCGCTATATTTCTCGCGCATCACATCGGCGATGCGGTTGGCTTCGGCGCGAGGCATATCTTGCCCGGAATAAAATGTGATGAGTTCATGCTCTGCCGCATTCGCTTTTTCGAGGAAGAGCGAGACGGCTTCTTCCACCGAATTTGACGAAGCGACCAATTTGCCGTCGAGCAACGCGATGACTTGACCCTCTTTCACGTTCACGCCGTCAATCTCCACATTGCGCACCGCGACGGTGATGTCGCCGGTTTGCACGGCGGCTAGGGCTTTGATCATTTTCTCCGCGACCGAATCAACCTCCCCGTCGGGTTGAAGCGAGAGCATCGCCGTGAGTCCCTGCGGAACAGAACGAGTCGGCACCACCGCGACCTTCTTCACCGTCACATCCTTGGCTTGATTCGCCGCCATGACGATGTTCTTGTTATTCGGCAGGATGATCACTTTGTCGGTGGGCAGGTCTTCGAACGATTTCAAAATGTCCTGCGTGGAAGGGTTCATCGTTTGCCCGCCTTTGACGACCGCCGCCGCGCCGAGGCTGGCGAAGATGCGGCTCAAGCCGTCGCCCGGCGAAACGACCACCACCGCGATCTGCCCCCGCTCGACCGGCGCGAACGAGATCGCGCTCGATTTGCTTTTTTGAATATCGTCCATTTGCGCGAGCAAATTTTCCATCGCCACTTTGGTGATCGTGCCAAGCCCCATGATGTAATCAATGGGCTCGTATCTTTTTTCGAGCGGCACGTGGATGTGCATGCGATACATGCCCTCGCCCTCGCCCACTTGAATAGACGTGCCCATCTCTTCGAGCCGCCCGTAAAATTGTTGCAGATCGAAATTCGTGGGCGGCATAAAATCCACGACCACTTCGTAATCTTGGCCCTCTTCCACTTCTTCGAGCGCGCCCTGCAAATTCATCGCCGAGATCGGTTGCACGCTCATCAACGGCGCCTCGAGCGACTCGCCGTACACATGGCGCAGCATTCCCTCCAAAATAAAAAACAAACCTTTGCCGCCCGAATCGACGACACCGGCTTGTTTCAGAAGAGGCAGGAGATCGGGAGTCCGCTGGACGGCTTCGTCTGCCGCTCTCACCGCCACTTCGAGGATGGTGATCGCGTCGCTCGTCGACTGGAGGGCTGCTTCGGTTGCGTCAGCCACTCCGCGTATGACGGTTAAGATCGTCCCCTCCACCGGCTTGACGACGCCTTTGTAGGCGGTATCGCGCGCTTCGGCGAATCCTTTGGCGAGCGACTCGCCGTCCAATGTTTCGCGCTCATGCACCGCGCGCGCGAACCCGCGCCAAATTTGCGAAAGGATGACGCCCGAGTTGCCGCGCGCGCCCATCAACGCGCCTTTTGCCACTCCCGCCGCCATCTCGCCGATCTTGCGATGACCGGAGTCTTTGATCTCGTTCCACGCCGATTGCATGGTCAGCGTCATGTTCGTGCCGGTGTCGCCGTCGGGGACGGGGAACACGTTCAGCGCGTTGACGGTCTGCTGGTTGACGCGCAGCCAGATCATGCCCGCCTCCACCAGCCGCTTCATGGACTGTCCATTGATGGTCTTTTTACGCAAGTTTTCGACGCGCTCGGTATCCAAAGTCATAAATGATTCTCCTATCCGCTACTCCGCGCTAATCTTCGTGAATTGAAAAACATTCGCGTGGATTTGCGGAGATTAGCGGACTGCCTTTCGGCAAATTGTCTCCTCTTAGTCGGTGTTACTCACGCGCAGTCCCGCCACGTGGACGTTCACAGAATTCACTTTCAAGCCGAGCGCCTTCTCCACATGAAAGCGGACGGTGTTCGCCACGCTTTCCGCCACACTGCTGATGCGCGTGCCATATTCGATGATGATGTGGATCTCAATATCCAGTTCTTCGCCGTTGTAGCGGACGGTGATGCCGCGCGAAGGGTCGCGCGTGATGGATTTCATCAATCCGTCCGCGAGGTTGCGCGCCGACAGCCCCACCACGCCATACGATTCGAGTGTGGCTTGGCAGGCGATGGTCGCCACCGCGTTCGGGGAGATGTGGATGCCTCCCAAGGTTGTCGTATCTTCGCCCATAGCTCCTCATTCTCGTCATTGCGAGGAGCGTTTCTTGCGACGAAGCAATCTCCAAAATGTTGATGGGGATTGCTTCGCCACTTCGTGGCTCGCAATGACGGGGGGTGTTTCTATTTTAACATCTTGCCTGCCATTAAGTCACGTGGTAAAATGCCGTGCCTTCAAAAGGGCAGAGATATCGGAATTATAGCAAGGAAAGGAAACAGTACGTCATGGCTAAGTGTGCAAACTGCGGCAAGTCCACCACCTTTGGGCATAATCGCTCATTCTCTCAACGCGCCACCAACCGCACGTTCAAACCCAACCTCCAGAAGACCATCGTGATGGAGAAGGGTCGCGTGGTTCGCAAGGTGTTATGCACCAAGTGCATCAAGGCGATGGGCAAGTCGGTCGCGTAAGGGTTTCGCCCTACAACAAAAGTCACGGCAATACGCCGTGATTTTTTGTTTAATATGCAATACGCAGTACGAAATACGAAGTACTGCGTACTACGTATTTCGTATTTGATCTTGTAAGGCTTTAATCCCCGCCTTCGTCCCCTTCGGGTGTTTGAAGACTGCCGTCGCGGCGACGAAGACATCCGCGCCGGCCTTCTTCATTTTGGGCAGAGTCTCCACGTCAATGCCGCCGTCCACTTCGATATGCGCGGAGGATTTCAACGCGTCCAATTTTTTGCGGATCTCTTTCACCTTCGCCATAGTGGATGAAATAAATTTCTGACCGGAGTAGCCGGGGTTCACGCTCATCACCAAAATTAGGTCTGCATCGCCCGCGACGGCATCTATCGCCGCCGAAGGAGTGCCGGGGTTCAACGCGACGCCGGCGGTGCATCCCAGCGAGTGGATGTGTTGGATCGTGCGATGAATATGCGGGCAAGCCTCAATGTGGACGGTGATATTGTCCGCGCCCGCTTTGGCAAACGACTCCAAATGACGTTCGGGTTTTTCGATCATGAGATGAACATCGAGCGGAAGTTTCGTCACGCGCCTGCATGCTTCGACGATGAACGGTCCCATCGTGATGTTGGGGACGAAGTGACCGTCCATCACGTCAATGTGGATCCAATCGGCGTTGGCAGATTCGCACGCGGCAAGTTCTTCGCCCAGGCGGGTGAAGTCGGCGGAGAGGATGGAGGGAGCGAGGATTAGTTTCACTGTGCTCTCGGCGGCGTCCTCGCCGCCGGGGACGGCGGCGGGAGCACACTAGCGCGGGTTATATACGAAGTAAATGTAGATCCAAAAAGGAATCAACCCGCCGACGGTGACGAGGGCGAGCAGACCAAGCCCGATGGTCGCCCAGTCAATTTCGGAGGAGGCGGCAGATGCGGGAGAGGCTGAGGGTGTGTAAGCAGGCTGAGGCGTCGCTTGAAACGGCTCGATGAAGGAGGGAGGTGGCTCAGGTTGCTGGTACGTTGTCACGGCTTCGGGAGTCAGATGCAACGCGGGAGCCGGGGGAGTCTCGCGTTGAGTCCCGAATTTGAGCAGGACGCGTCCGAGTTGGTCGGCGGTGCGATAACGAGCCGACGGCTCCTTCGACAGAACTTTCATGACAATCTCTTCGAGCGCGGGCGGCACATCGGGGATATATTCGCTGATGGGGATGGGCTGGTCTTCGAGGTGCATGCGCGCGAGTTCTTCGCTGGTGGGCGCGTTGAATGGCAACGCGCCAGTGAGGACTTCGTACAGAACGACGCCCAACGAGTACACGTCGGAGGCGGGCGAGGGCGGCTCGCCCACGGCTTGTTCGGGTGAAAAATATTGCGGCGAGCCCCAGACCACATCGGCGCGTTCGTCAGGCAGAATGGTGGACAACGCGCGCGCGATGCCGAAGTCGGTCACTTTGAGGCGGCTATCCGGCGTAACGATCATATTGTGGGGTTTGACGTCGCAGTGGACGAGTCCCGCGCGGTGGGCATACCCGATGCCCGCGCAGGCTTGGACGATCAGTGGGATCGCTTCTTCGACGGTGAACCTGCCGCGCTGGCGGAGGATGGTTTTCAAATCTTTGCCGGGCAGATATTCCATGACGATGAACAATTGTCCAAAGTCAAAACCAAAGTCGTGGACGGTGACAATGTTCGGATGCGAGAGGTTCGCCGCGGCGCGCGCTTCCATTTTGAAGCGTTCTTGAAACGCCGGGTCTTTGGAATAGTTCTCGTGCAAGACCTTGATCGCAACGTAACGCTCGAGCATCAGGTCGCGCGCGCGATACACGTTCGACATCCCGCCTGTGCCGAGTTGTTCGAGCAGTTGATACCGTTTGATGAGAAGCGCGCCGGATTCCATGATGAAAAGATTATATCATTTCAATTTCAACACAAAAGCCCCCGCGAATTGCGAGGGCTTTTGGAATTGAATGCGATCTACGTTGCGTGTTAGACGTACTTTTCGCGCAACACCGAGGAGATGTAGTCCATGCTGGCGACAACGATGGCGATGGCAAGCATGTTGACGCTGGCGGCGCGGTAGTTCAGCAGGTTGATATTCTGTTGAAGGACAAACCCGATGCCGCCGCCGCCGACGAAACCGATGATCGTGGACATACGGACGTTGATGTCCCAGCGATACATGGTGTAGGAAATGTACGGCGGGATGATCTGCGGCACAACGGCGAAGACGATGGTCTGCAGTCTGTTCGCGCCGGTGGCTTGGATCGCCTCCAGCGGACCGGGCAGGATGCTTTCCACTTGTTCGGAATATAACTTGGCAAGCGATGCCACCGTATGCAAGCCCAGCGCGAGCGCGCCGGCGAACGGTCCGAGTCCCACCCAGGCGACGAACACGATCGCCATGACCAATGCTTCGACAGAACGAGTACCGTTCAAGATCGTGCGGATGATGGTGTAAATGACGAAGCCAATCGGCAGTGGCTGTTTGGGCGACGCCATGATCGCCAACACTAACCCAATGGCGGCGCCTATGCCGGCGGGCCAATACAGCGTGACCGCCGGGTTATTGAATTGATAGAACCAGTCCAACCCTTGCATGATGAGGACTGCGATCAATGCGCCGGCGAGAGGAGTGAGGATCAGGTTGAGGATTTTCCCGGTCGCCGCGGGGATCTTATCGCTGATGGTCTGCCCGAGTTGACCGAAGAAACCTCCAACGATCCCGCCGCCGAGCAGCGCGGCAATGACAGGCACAAGAATAGCGACGATCTCCCCTACTTGGGAAACAAATTTCCGAAGGAAATACAGTGGCACATCTTTATTCGGCGTAA
>CAYWCN010000124.1:0-7162 GCA_964456775.1 uncultured Anaerolinea sp. | reverse complement strand
ATGAAGCGACAACCAACGCGCAAGGGCAAGCCCCTGCCGGGCAGCGCCGAGTATCAACACGCGGGTATCTTTCCAGTTTGTCTTCATAACATTTCGTGTTGCGTACTGCGTATTACATAATACGCAGTACGCAGTATTCTTTACACCAACGCCAATCCCATGCCGATCATGCCGGCAAGCAGGCCGATCAACCAAAATCTCTGCACGATCTGCGTCTCGCTCCAGCCAAGCAATTCAAAATGCAAGTGGATGGGAGCCATCTTGAAGAAACGCTTGCCGCCGGTGGCTTTGAAATACACGATCTGGATCAACACGCTCAACGCTTCGCTGAGCGGGATAATTGCGATCACGAGCAACAAGGGCCATTGACCGGTCATCAACGCCACGACGGCTAACGTCGCGCCAAGCGCCATCGAGCCGGTGTCGCCCATGATCAACTCGGCGGGATGCACGTTGAACCACAGAAAACCGAACAACGCGCCGACCACGATAAAACAGAACTGCGCAAGGTACACCTGCCCGTTGACGAGCGCCACACCGCCGAACGCGGCGAAGGCGGTGGCAGAGATCAGCCCTGCGAGACCATCCAGCCCGTCGGTGAAGTTGACCGCGTTCGATTCGCTCACAATCACGAATGCCGCGATGGGAACGTACCACCAGCCCAAGACGATCTCGTTGCGATACCCGGGCAGGAATATATCCGGCACGAGGAGCAAATACTTCAACACAATCGCCGTGCCAACCGCAAGAACGATCTGCGCCAGAAATTTTGTGCGGATGCGCATCCCGTCGCCGCGGCGTTTTCCGCGAATGCCTTCCCAATCGTCCAGCGCGCCTAACACGCCAAAACAAACCATCACGATCAGCGGAACAAGCACCGAACGCCCGGTCACATCCAAGCCGATCAACGCCGCCGCGTTGAGCAAGACCGTGAGCAATAACACCGGCAGGATGAACATCACGCCGCCCATGGTGGGCGTCCCCATTTTGATGCGGTGCTTGTCCGGCTCCTCCACGCGGATGATCTTGCCAACCTTGAAATGCCGCAAGACGCGCAGGAACGGCGCGCCCCAGATCACGGTCATCACGAACGAGAACATCGCCAACCCCAAGACCAGCGCGGTATGCTTCATGAACGCGCCTCCAACACATTGGTGATGCGATCCATGCGCAAGCCGTGCGAACCTTTGATCAACACAACATCCTCCGGCAAAAGATTCGAGTTCAACCATTCGACCACCGGTTCAAGTTCATCGAACTCCAGCACCGAAGATTTTTTCATGCCAGCTCGGCGCGCGGCTTCGGCGATGATGCGCGCGCGCTCGCCCAGCGTGAGCAACACATCCGTCACCTGCGCCGCGCGCAAGCCGACCATCTCGTGTCCGCCGCGTTCATACGGACCGAGTTCGAGCATATCGCCCAACACGGCGATCTTTCTTCCATCGAGTTCATCGAGCAGGTTCAACGCGGCAAGCATCGATTCCGGCGAAGCGTTGTAGGTATCATCTAAAAGAAGCGCGCCGCTTTCACTACGCACAGCCGCGAGCCGCAATTGCGTGTGACCCTGGCTCAAGCCTTCGAGAATTTCCTGCCAGTTCATCCCCTCCGCCAGCCCAACCGCCGCGGCGCGTAACGCGGTGTGCACCGAGTGACGCCCGATCAACGGGATCTTCACATGCAAAGTTTCGCCTTGATAGTGAATCCGAAAACGGATTCCCTCCAAGCCCAAGCCTTCCACCTGATCTGCCCACAGATGCGCCTCTTGCGACAAGCCATAGAAGAAGACTCGCGCCTTCGTCTTCTCTTCCATCTGGCGGACCCACGCATCATCGAAGTTGAGGATTGCCACGCCCTCGGGAGCCGGGGGCAACGCCTGAACCAATTCCGCTTTGCCGCGCGCGATGGCTTCCTGCGACCCGGCGCGTTCGGCATGGACGGTGCCAACATTCGTCACCACGCCCACTTGCGGGAGCGCGATGTCGCACAGTAACGCGATCTCGCCGGGGACGTAGAATCCCATTTCCATCACGGCGCGTTGGTGACCCGCGCTGAGTTTCAACAGCGTCAGCGGCAAACCAATCTCATTGTTCAAGTTGCCGGGGCTTTTCAACGTGCGATAGCGGGTGGAAAGCACTTCAGCCGCCATTTCTTTGGTGGTAGATTTGCCCACGCTCCCAGTCACGCCGATGACGCGCACATTTAGTTTGCGGCGCCAGAAGCGCGCGATCTGTTGCAAGGCGGTGACGGTGTTGTCCACGCGGAAGCAGACCGGCACAGCGAGGTCGGCTTCGGTGATGGACTCGGTCGAGGAAAGCGAGCGCAGGTCGAAGGTCCGGAATGAGGCGTTTGTGTCCGCATCCCGCTGGGTTAAAGCAAAAGACGCCCCCCGCTTGAAAGCCTCCGCAATGTAATTGTGTCCGTCCACTTTCTCGCCGGGGATGGCGACGAATAACGAGCCGGGGATCGCGTGGCGCGAATCGATCGCCGCCTCGGTGATGACCGTGGAGACGGAGGGACGAATATTCGTGAGGGCTTCGATTGCGTCGGCGATGGTCAACATATTATCTCGATGAAAGGGATAAGCGAATGTTATCAGGCGGGATGTTGAGCAGGATGACGGTTTGCTCAGCCACTTTAGAAAAAACAGGCGCGGCGGTGTCGGAACTCCAAGTGGAAGTGGTAGGTTGTTGAAGCCAAACGTAGATCATAAATTGCGGATCGTCCACCGGTCCCCAACCGATGAAGGAGGCGTTGGTTCTGGAAGGATCGTAGCCATATTCGGTGGGGATCTGCGCAGTGCCGGTTTTGCCAGCCAAGCGATAGCCGGGCAACAACGCGCTGGAGGCTTCATCGTCCAGGGAGTTTGCCAGCATTTGATTCAAAGTGTGCGCGGTTTGCGCGGAGATGGGCGAGCCGCCGTATTGCGAAGGCACGTTGTATTGGTTTCCATCGCGGATCATCGAGTACAGCGCATGTGGCGTGACCATCTTTCCATCGTTGGCAAAGGCTGAGGTTGCCATGAGCATTTGCAGAGGCGTGACGGTGACTCCCTGACCGAAGGCGTTCGTTCCAAGGTCAACGTTGTACCAATCCGAATCACCGGGGGTTTTGAGCCTGCCCATCGCTTCGTCGGCGAGGTCTACGCCGGTGCGGTGACCCAGCCCGAAGCGTTCCATGTAACCGTAAAAAGCCTGCGGTCCCATTTGAGTGGAGATCCAAGCCATGCACACATTCAAGGAATGTTGAAGGCAGCCGGTCATATCCTGTTGACCCCACGCGTCGCGGTTCCAATTGCGGATGGTGATGCCGCCGACTTGAATCGCGCCGGTGTCTACGTAGGTGGTTTGGGGCGTGACCGTCCCGGCGTCGATGGCGGCAGCCATGGTGAGGATCTTCAACACTGAGCCCGGTTCGTACGCCGTGCCAATGGACGGATTGTATTGACTGCCGTTATCGTAAAGCGAGAAATAAGCGCTGTAGTTGTTGAGATCCATGCGCGGAGTGCTCGCCATGGCAAGGAGTTCGCCGTTCCGCGGATTCATCACCACGATG
The DNA here is from genome assembly GCA_964456775.1 of uncultured Anaerolinea sp. Classification (GTDB taxonomy): domain Bacteria; phylum Chloroflexota; class Anaerolineae; order Anaerolineales; family Villigracilaceae; genus Defluviilinea. The sequence continues at coordinate 3,610 of CAYWCN010000124.1, read as the reverse complement.
ACGCCGTTCCGCGCGCCGTATTCGAGGAGCGCGTTATCCAAGATCGATTCGACGCGCGCTTGCAGGTCGCGGTTGATGGTCAGGACGAGGGTCGTTCCATTCGGCACGCGCGGAATCTCGGTGGCTTTGTTCGGGTCGCTTGGCACCCACACCTGCACTGGGTTGCCGGCGAGCAAGTCATTGTATTTTTCCTCGATGCCAAAGTAGCCGCGTCCGTCGCGGGTGACAAATCCCAGCACGTTCGAGGCGAGCGAACTTTCGGGGTAACTGCGTTGAAAGTGGGGTTTGAAGGCAATTCCGCTCAAGCGGTTGTCGCCCACATCTTTCATTTGTTGGATGAGTTGTTGAAGAGAATCGGCAACGCCGGCGTCCACATAATCTTGAATGACCACGTATTGCCAGGTTTTCGGAGAGTCCGTGATCTTGTTCAGCACGTCTTCATAGGTCAAACCGAGATAGGTGCCGAGGATGTACGCAACCGACTCGGGGTCCTTCACGTCGGAGAGACTCACGCCCACCTCGTAGACTGTCCGATTACCGGCGAGCAAGTGACCGTTGCGGTCATAGATCTCGCCGCGTTCGGGATAGAACGTGTGAAACTCGCCGGCGTATAGATCGCCTTGCGAGAGGAAGATGGAAGCCTGTTCGCTGTTTTGAATGCGGATCATTTGCGCGATGACTCCCAGCCCGACCAGAGCGAAACAAAAGGCAAGGAACAACGAGCGAAGGGCATACTGCTGGCGCATGTTACTGCATGCCTCCAAAACGGATGCGCTCATCGAGCCATTCGATCAGCGATTGGGTATATTCCGAGGGAATGATCCGTTGGAACGAGGCAGAATCCTGCGCGTCGAGCAAAATGCCGGGTTCGGGAGCGATAAAGCCGGGCACCGCGAGATAGTCCAATTCGCCGGGCTTCACCGGGCGATACCCTAGTTGAAGCGCGCGTTGTTCCATCACAACGGTGGAAGTGAGATCCGCGATCTGCGTTTCGAGGTCCGCGTTGACGCGCTGAGTGCCGGTGATCACGATCCGCAATTCTTGGATCTCGCGCCCGGTCACTGCGGCGCGGGCGGTCACACTCAGGTACAACGCGGCGATCATCGAAGCGGCGATGACGAAAAGCAAAAATGCGCCCACGTACTGGCGTTGCACGCGCCAGGGGGCTTGTTTGTAGGCATGGATGATCTGTGTTGCTTGCATAACGACCTTTATATTTGGGCGAATTGGTCGGTGGACGGGAAGACCCCGCCCCTACATCATATTTTTTCGGCAATGCGAAGTTTCGCACTGCGCGCTCTCGGATTGTTTTTCGTTTCTTCTTCCGAGGGCAGGATCGGTTTTCGGTTTACCTCTTTGATCGTCGCCTTGCGTTCCACTTCGTACAATTTTTCGTAAGGCGGATTGACCAGGTCTTTGCTTTGTTCTCTAAAAAAATCTTTGACGATTCGATCTTCCAGCGAGTGGAAGGAGATCACTGCGAGTCTGCCTCCGACGTGGAGGCTGGTTACGGCTTGCGGAAGCGTTTTCGCCACCGACGCCAACTCGTCGTTCACCGCGATCCTCAGCGCTTGGAAAGTTTTCGTCGCGGGGTGGAGACGATTTCCTCGACGGGGGGAAACTGCTTCGATGACTGCGACCAGCTGTCCCGTCGTATGAAGCGGTCTGGCTTTCACGATGGCTCGCGCGAGTTTACGAGAGTCGCGTTCTTCGCCGTATTCGTACAGCACATCCGCAAGTTCGCTTTCGGAATACGTGTTGACGATGTCTGCCGCAGTCTGCAACGCGCTTGGTCCAAATCGCATGTCGAGCGGAGCATCGTGTTGAAACGAGAAGCCGCGCTCGGGCGTATCGAACTGCATGGACGATGCGCCGAGGTCGAGAACGATGCCGTCCACCGAATCCCATTTGAGATTCGTCAACTGCGCGGCGAGAGTCGTGTAGGAGGCTTGCGCCAGATGGATGCGATGTTCGTAAGGAGCCAAGGTCTTACGAGCGATCGCTAACGCCTGCGGGTCTACGTCGAGACCCAACAGTTGCCCATCTGGCGCAGATGCCTCCAAAATTCCGCGAGCGTGACCGCCCGCGCCGAGTGTCCCATCCACATAGCGCCCTCCGCGACGAGGTTGCAACGAGTGTATAATCTCTTTGTAAAGTACAGGTTGATGTTGCATGATGCGTAGGGGCGGGATTTCCCCGCCCATGCACGGGGCGAGAGGACCTCGCCCCTACACCGAATTGCTCTTTGAAAGATCAAGCGTGGCGAAGCGTTGTTGATTCGCTTCCACATCCTGCAAATTATCCATTTGCGATTTCCAATCGGCAGGAGTCCACACTTCGAAGTAATCGCCCTGCCCCGCCACAGTGAGTTCGCCGCTTGCGACGCCGAGGAACTCGCGCAGGTTTTGCGGGACGAGGATGCGCCCGACTTTGTCCACTTCAACAGGATATGCGTTCGAGAGGATGAGTCGGCGCAACATGCGGGCAGAGGCGTCTGCCATGTTCATGTTGTTGATGCGTTCGTACACTTCTTTGAAGTACGCATCGGTCATCACCATCAGGCATTTGTCGAATCCTTGGGTGATGAACGCGCCAGCCGCCAACAAGTCGCGATAACGCGCCGGGATCATCAGGCGCCCTTTGTCATCGAGATTATGCTGGAACTGGCTGAGGAACATTTGTGCTATTTATCCTTTAATCGGTGAACGCCGGGGATGCCGGCGTTCCTACCACTTTGTACCACTTTTTCCCACATTATACGCCGTTTGAGGGAAAAATCAAGGTTTTGTAACTTGTTTGGGTAGTCCCTCTGTTGTCCTATGGGGGTAAGTGGTAATTCTTGGAGACTGGAGACTTGAGACTATTGGTGGTCGAGTAGTCCCGCGCGCGCTGAGCGGAGCGATAGCGAAGTCGAAGCGTCGCGGGACGTATCGAGACCACATCATGTTTGGCAATTGGAGAATCAGAGAATTGACGAATTCATTTACATTGCTTGAAGCCACTAAATGGAAAGACTACGCCCTGCTGGATAGCGGCGATGGATTAAAGTTGGAGCGCTTCGGCAAATATGTTTTTGTGCGACCTGAGTCGCAGGCGATGTGGAAGCGCGCATCAACCTCCGAGTGGAAGAACGCGGACGCGGTGTTTATTTCCACGGGCGAGGAGAGCGGCGGGCATTGGGATGTGAAAAAGAAAGTGGATGAGCATTGGACGATGCAATATCCGCTCCCCCGCTTCGACTTCGGCGCTGACAAGCACAGCGCCTCCGCTCAGCGCGAACTAAAATTTAAAGTGATGACAACTCCAGGGCGGCATCTAGGAGTCTTCCCTGAAGTCGCTTCGCATTGGGATTGGTTTGCAAACTTAATTAACCGCGAAGCGCGCGGAGATCGCAAAGAAGTAAATGTTTTAAATTTATTCGGCTATACAGGGTTGGCTTCTCTCGCCGCCGCGTCGGCTGGCGCGAAGGTGACTCACGTGGACGCGTCGAAGAAGTCCGTGAGTTGGGCGCGGGAGAATCAGGCGTTATCGGGGTTGAGCGACGCGCCCATCCGTTGGATCGTGGACGACGCGTTGAAGTTCGTGCAACGCGAAGCGCGGCGCGGCGTGA
>CAYWCN010000123.1:0-7301 GCA_964456775.1 uncultured Anaerolinea sp. | reverse complement strand
CCGCCCTCAAAGAAGCGGATATTGATCACGTCACCATGAGCGATCTGCAGGAGATGCAGGCGCACAAGTTGACCGCCGAATACATCCGCGAGATGCTTGGGCTTGGCGTGGAACCCGACGGCTTGGGTGAATGGATCCGCTTGCGCGTTCACGACATCACACCGCGCTACGCCCGCGAATTGCGCGACCTGGGCGTTTCCAGTTTCGATGTGGATGAACTGGTCGAAATGAAATTGCTGGGCGTTTCCGCAAAGTTCGTCGGCGAAATGAACGGGCTAGGCATCAAAGACCTCGACCCCGGTGATTTGATGGAACTGGTCAACAACGATATCTCGCCAAAATACATCGCCGAATTGAGGCAGGCAGGTTTGACCGAACTCAGCATGGAAGAGTTGATCGAGCTCGGTCAACATGATGTTTCGGCAAAATATGTTCTCGAGTTGCGCGAGCAGGGATTGAAGGACCTCGATGTGGATGAGATCGTCGAGTTGAGAAACCACGATATTTCGCCGAAGTATGTCGTGGAATTGAAGAAACTCGGCTACAAAGATTTCGACGTGGATGACCTGGTGGAACTTGGCGATCACGGCGTCTCTCCCGAATTCATCACAAAACTAGCTGACCTCGGGTTGAAAAACATGGATATTGACGAACTGGTAGAACTGAGCAACCACGATGTCTCTCCAGAATTCATCGCCGGTGTGCGCGAAGCAGGATTCAAAGACCTCGATGTGGACGAACTCATTGAACTCAGCAACCACGATGTTTCCGCTATGTTCATCAAAACTCTGGTCGAATCTGGACTCAAAGACCTGGACCTGGACGAGATCATCGAACTCCGCAACCACAATGTGACCCCGAAATTCGTGCGCGAATTACGCGAGATGGGATTTGAGAATCTGGATGTGGATGAATTGGTCGAATTAAGCATCCATCACGTTACGCCGCGCTTCATCCGCGAGATGCGGAGCAAATACAGCGATGACCTGACCATTGATCAATTGACCGAGATGCGGATGCACGGTGTGGACGAAGACCTGCTCGAAGAACTCGAAGCCGCGGGGGTAAAGATCAAGGTAAAGTAGAAAAACGACAGCCTCGAAAAAATTCGAGGCTGTTTTGTTTTAACTAGAACCCTTCCGCCACGTACTCCCCCCACACCACTCGCAAGGCATTACAAATCTCTCCAAGTGTCACATCGTTTTCCACACATTCAATGAACAATGGCATCAAATTCTCCGTTCCATTCGCCGCGGACTTCAACTTGCCGAGCAACTCATCTGCCAGTCTCTGGTCTCTAGTCTCTCGCAATTTCTTCAACCTCTCGCGCTGACCCAACTCAATGGCGGGATCAACCCTCAAGCGTTCCAAAGTCACTTCCTCGTCAACTGCAAATTGATTGACTCCCACCACCACCTGCTCCCCTCTTTCGATGGCTTGCTGCGCGGCGTAGGCGGCGTTTTGGATCTCGCTTTGCATGAATCCTTTTTCGATGGCTTGCAACGCGCCGCCCATGTCGTCAATTTTGGAGATGTATTCCTGCGCGCCTTTTTCGATCTCGTCGGTGAGGTATTCGATGAGGTACGATCCCGCCAGCGGATCAACCGAATCAGCGACACCCGATTCATACGCAAGGATTTGCTGTGTGCGAAGCGCGACGCGCACGGCTTTTTCGGTGGGAAGCCACAATGCCTCGTCCATCGAGTTGGTGTGCAAAGATTGTGTCCCGCCGAGGACGGCAGACAACGCCTGCACCGTCACACGCACCACATTATTTTCAGGCTGTTGCGCGGTGAGGGTCGAGCCTGCGGTCTGCGTATGGAAGCGAAGTTGCCACGAGGACGGCTTCTGCGCTTTGAACCTCTCGCGCATGATGTTCGCCCACAGCCTGCGCGCGGCGCGGAACTTGGCGACCTCTTCCAAAAAGTTGTTGTGCGCGTTGAAGAAGAACGAAAGTTGACCGGCGAACTCGTCCACGTTCAAGCCAGCCTTCAGCGCGGATTCGACGTAGGCGATCCCGTTCGCCAGCGTGAACGCAACCTCTTGCACCGAAGTCGAGCCTGCTTCGCGGATGTGATAACCTGAGATCGAGATCGTATTCCAATTCGGGACCTCCTTCTCGCAAAATGAAAATATGTCGGTGATGAGTCGCATGGAAGGCGCGGGCGGGAAGATGTATGTGCCGCGCGCGACATATTCTTTGAGAATATCGTTTTGGATCGTGCCGCGCAGTTTGCTCACGTCTACCCCTTGGCGTTTGGCGACCGCGATATACATCGCCAGTAAAACTCCCGCAGGCGCGTTGATCGTCATGGAGGTGGAAACTTTATCGAGCGGGATTTGGTCGAACAATTGCTCCATATCGTGAATAGACGAGATTGAGACTCCCACTTTGCCGACTTCACCTTGCGCGATGGGGTCGTCCGCGTCATAGCCGATTTGAGTGGGAAGGTCGAAAGCGACGGACAATCCTGTTTGACCTTGCTGAAGCAGATAGCGATAGCGCTTGTTGGATTCTTCCGCGGTGGAAAAGCCCGCGTATTGCCGCATCGTCCAGAAGCGGGAGCGGTACATCGTCGGTTGGACTCCGCGCGTGAAGGGGTATTCGCCGGGGAAGCCGAGTCGCTCGGGGTAAACTGAGTCAGCCTCCACCGGGAGAGAGAGGCGAGGCAGTTCGATCCCCGCAGTCGTTTCGAAGCGCGTTTTCCGCTCTGGAGTTTTATCCAGCGACTTCTTGAGCGTTGTTTCTTTCCATTTGTTGTATTGAGCTTGTAAATTCATTTTTCACCTGTCTATTATGTCGTTGCGAGCGGCGCTTTGCGCCGCGAAGCAATCTCCTCGATTCATAAAGATTGCTTCGTCGCAACAAACGCTCCTCGCAATGACATCCATCCAAGTATAAATCCAACCGAAAATTAGATGTAGTACACTTAAGCCATGGAAATTTGTTATTTACTTGCCTTCCCCGATGCGGACGATGGAAAAGCCCTGCCCGCCGAACAGTTCAAGGGACTCATCAAAGACGCGCCCTATTTTCAACCGGTAGACATTGACCTCGTGACCCTTGGCGAAGAGACTGTGGTGATCGAGGGCTTCGCTGTTTCGGTGATGCGTCATCGGTACGACGGGCGCGTGCAGATGGTCGAGTGCCGTTACATGCACGATGACTTGTTCGTCGCCATGTTCCTGCCTGTGCGGATGAAAATTCAAGCCGCGTTGCAGTCGCGCTATATCCCCGAAGCGATCCGCCAAAGCGGGTTGTATGAGGAATATTCCATTCTGCTGGTGACAGAAGCAAGACCCACGCCCGATAAATGGATCGAAAAGAACGCGCTGGGGCTTGCGCGGTTCATCCGCTCGCAACGCGATGTGTTCGACAAAGAAGAAATGAGCGAGATCCTCAGGTCGCGCGCGCGTTACTCCGCCGAAGAACTCACCCTCGTGGATTGGGAAGGTTCGGTCATCATCGCGCCCAAAGCCGATTTCCGTTCCGACATTGCCCTGCTCAAGATCGGCAATTATCAATTATTGCGTTACCGCATGTTGGATCAATCCATCGAACACCTGCTCGATAAGATCAACGAATCATTTTTTCAAAAGCCGCGCCGCCCGCGCGCCACACATGGACTGATCCGTCAGATCGCCGAACACCGCCTCGAAGTGATGCTCGAATTCGAACGCGCCGAACAAAGCCTTTTGCTCATCGGCGATTGGTACACCGCGAAGTTGTACGAAACCATCCAAAGCGAGTTTTACCTCAACGATTGGAAACAGACGGTCAGCGGCAAACTCGATAACCTCGCCGACATCGTCCAGACCATCAAAGACAACCTTGCCGTTTCATGGGAAAACATCCTCGACCGCATCCAGCTCGCCTTGTGGATCGTCATGCTCCTCGGATACCTGTATCTTTATTTTCTGGATGCCGGTTGGATCATCATCCCGCCTCGATAGAATCATGCTCCGACGAAAACTCATCCTCATCACCATCGCGCTTCTTTCCTCGACGTTAGCCTGCCGCGCCGCCACGAGGCTGATCGTCCCCGATACGCCGACTCCGCTTCCGCCCACGCCGATCCCGCCCACCTTCACGCCGATTCCCACAGCCACCCTCGCGCCGACGCCGTTTCCCGAAGTGAGTTGCCCTGTGGTCACCTCAGAGATCCTCGACATTGCCATCAACTTCGATTTCTACGCGGAATCTGAGGCTGACGACGAGATCTATCTCGTTTCTTATTTCGTCAACGGAGATAAACTCAGCGCGCCGTTCAACGAATCGGTGCCCGATCAATACGAAGATGAGCAGGCAGACCGCGCCACACATGAAGAAATTTGGAATTACTTCACGCGGTTGATCCCTCTCGAAGACAGGGATTTCGTCACCGGCTTCTCCATCATCACCGACGGCAACGGGAACATCCTGGCGGCGGTGGCGCAAAGCGGATACGACGCCAAAGAATGGGTCCTTGAGGTGGACATTCTTGACTCCACCAACAAGGAAGTGCTCACCTTCACCCTCTTGCATGAGTTCGCCCACCTGCTCACGCTCAATTCCACGCAGGTGCCGCCGAGCGAGGCGATCTTCGAAGACCCCAACAACGACAGGATCTACCAAAAAGAATTCGACGCCTGCACAAACTACTTCCCCGGCGAGGGATGCAGTAACGAGAATTCCTACATCAACCGATACTTCCAACGCTTTTGGTCCGGCCTGTACGCGGAATGGCAGGAAATAGACGCGGAGGAAGATGAGGACACCTACTACGACCTGCTCTACGATTTCTACGACACGTATGAGGATCAGTTCCTCACCGAATATGCCGCCACCAGTCCCGCGGAGGATATTGCCGAAGCGTTTGCCTTCTTCGTGCTTTCGCCAAAACCCGATCCCGCCTCCGCATCCATAGCAGACGAAAAGATACTCTACTTTTACGAATCTCCTAAAATGGTGCAATTACGCAGGGAGATTCTGAATCAATTGTGCATCGAATTCCCGTGATGTAACGTGAATAATGGATAACAGTTACATGTCATGCTGAGGGGCGATGTTTGCCCCGAAGCATCTCTGAAAGGCTCATCCGAGACCCTTCGGTCGCGAAAAACACGCTTCCTCAGGGTGACATGGTGGTATGTTTGGCTTTACGACGACAATGGTTAACCCCACCTTAAGGGGAAACGCCCGCCAATAAATGGCAGTATAATCCCGCCCAATGGAATCATTTCAAACAACCCAATCCCAGCCTGAAAATGCCCCCGCTGGCGAATCAACCCCACCGTCCGATTGGAAGCGGATGGGGCTCGACATCCTCGAAACGCTTTTTCTGGCAGTCGTCCTCTATTTTGGAATCAACGCCGTGTCTGCCCGCGTCCGCGTGGACGGCTTCAGCATGAATCCCTCGCTCGAAAACGGCGAGTATATCCTCGTCAACAAACTTGCGTACAAGGTCGGCGCGCCGGCGCGCGGCGATATCATCGTCTTTAGTTATCCGCTGGATCCTAATCAAGATTTGATCAAGCGCGTCATCGGCTTGCCCGGTGAAACGGTGACAGTGCAAAATGGAAACGTGCTGGTCAACGGCGTCGCGCTCGATGAACCGTATATCGCCGACGCGCCGTTTTACAATGGTTCATGGAAGATTGAAGATGGGCAATTGTTCGTGTTGGGCGATAACCGCAACGAATCGAAAGACTCGCACGAATGGGGTCTGTTGCCGATCGAAAATGTGATCGGCAGAGCGGTGGTGATCTATTGGCCCCCGCGCAATTGGGAAGTGTTAGACCATTACGATCATGCCAGCGCCGCGCAATCCACCGGGAGTCAACCATGAATCCTGATGCTTCTGTCCATCGTTCGCCTCAACCCGATCGCGTTCCCTGCGCGCAATGCGGCGCGGGCATTATGCGCTTGCGTCACATCACGTACTTCACGTGGCTTGGCGAAGAACTGATCACCGTGCCTGAATTCCCCGCGTGGATCTGCGACGTGTGCGGCAGGCGCGAATACGACGAACGATCCGTCGCCTGGCTGAACATGCTCCTCAACCCCGAAGCGGGAAAATCTGCCCGCCGCCTCAAACCGACGCGGCGGCCTGCCCCGCCCAAGGGAAACCATCCCACCCCCCCGCTGGACTGACCAAACGCCTATGGAAACTTCTCCGCGCACCTATCGTTTTCTCCCCGCCGACTTGTACACCTCCGGTTATCGGATCGTGGGCAAAGTGATGGCAGGGACGAGCGGTCTGATGGGCACGATGAACGACCCCACAAAGTCATATATCGAGGTTCACGATGCGCGCCTCGCGCGGATTCACATGCCGACCAAACTCGTGGATCACTTCGAGGTCATCCGTCTCGTGAAGATCCATGTGTATGCCATGTGCACCGCGCGGCGCGAAGACCTTGGTCCCTCTGCCATTGTGCGCGGCGGATATTCCCATGTCGCCAGTATGCCTTCGCGTCTCGCCACACCGGTCTATGAAGTGGAAGGCAAACTGGAGGTTTCAGGCCGCTTCGATTTCTCGGTGTTGATCTCGGATAAGACCCGCAACTTCATCCCCGTTTTCGATTGCCTGCTGACCGCCATCCTCATCCCCAACCTGAAAGTGGAAAGTCCCGCCATCCTCTTCAATCGCGAACACATAGACATGATGGCTCTCATCAACCAACGCGCGAAAGAAGAGAAGTAACTCAATTGCTTGACCGCTGTAAAGTGGGATGATAAAATCCGCCCGCTCTGTTGAAAGTTTGCCCCCATCGTCTAGTGGACTAGGACGCAGCCCTTTCAAGGCTACGACCGGGGTTCGAATCCCCGTGGGGGCACTAACAAAACCTAACGCGCCGTGAGGCGCGTTTTTGGTTACGACTGTCGTCCCCGCAAGGGGACGTTATTCGAATCTCCGTGGGCACTAAAAAGACTCCCTGTGAGTATTTTTTGTTAGCCAGTATCCCCTCTCACCTCGTAGAAGGCATATAATCGGGGCATGGACGGAAAACCAGACTTCTCAAAAATTGAACAATTTATTGTCGCTGTATCGCTTGGGTATCTTGTGGGGCGTTTTACGAAATGGGCGGATACCCTTCAAGGGTATTTTATTTCGTTCGGTATTTCTATTCCATACCCAGTTGCCGCTGTCATTGTAATCACGATATTGGCATTGATTTTCCTAAGAACAGTATCATTCTTATGGGATATTGTTCCCAAATTTTGGGATCGGGCTATCCGTTCGCTCAAGATTCCGAATCCCTTCAATATACAATTGGATTCTGGTTCAATACACAACAATGTTTTTACTTTGAAATTC
>CAYWCN010000122.1:0-7482 GCA_964456775.1 uncultured Anaerolinea sp. | reverse complement strand
CGTGCTTATCTCAAACATCCTACCTATATCCTTTCTGCAACTGCGTAAGTCCTAATATGTAAAGTTAACAGTTCCTGCCACACAAATCGAACTCACCCTCAACGGCTGGGACTTCGGTGGTCAGCGCGTCTACCGTCCCACACACCAGTTGTTCTTTAGCGCGCCTGCCGTCTATCTCGTTGTCTGGAAGCCGCGCGAAGGTTCCCAACAGGGCCTCGTCAAGGAATGGATTCAACTGATCAAGCGCCGCGAGCCGAGCGCAAAGATCCTCGTCGTCGCCACACATGGTGGTCCGCAACAGCGTCAGCCCAATATTGACCGTCAGGAACTGTGGGACCTCTTCGGCAGAGAAACCGTCGTTGACTTTTTCTTCGTGGATAGCAAGCCCGACGCGCACGGTCACCGCAAAGGCATCGAAGAACTCAAAGAAGCCATCGCCCGCATCGCCGCCACTCTCCCTGAAGTGGGTCGCTCAGTGCCAAAAAGTTTTGCCGATGTCCGTACCGCCCTGCAAGAGAAAAACACACCCTACCTGCCTCTCGATGAAGTCCTCGCCATCTGCCGCGCCCAGGATATGGATGATGACATCGCACGCCTCTTCATCACCATCTCGCACCGTCTTGGTCATCTCACGCATTACGAAAATGACCCCGCCCTGCGCGACATCGTCATCCTGCGTCCTGACTGGCTTGCGGTAGCCATGAGTTACATTCTCGACGATGAGCAAACACGCGCTGCTCATGGCTTGGTGAAATTCTCGCGTCTCAGTCATTTATGGGATGACCCGACTCGTCCAGTGGACAAACGCTATCCACGAAGACTCCACCTGATCTTTCTCCGCCTGATGGAACGCTTCGATCTTTCCTACCTTGTGGTTGATCCCGCATATGGGAACCCAGTTTCCTTCCGTGTGTCTAACCTCGCAGACCTATTTACAGAGAACCCATTGCTTCGCCTAGACTTTCACCAGTTCGAAGGACCTCAAGCACTAATCGCCCAACTTGTTCCAGATAACCGCCCTGAAAACAATAAAAACGTGTGGCTGGCCACTCCTTTCGTAGGCGATTCGCAACAAACTCAAATCTGCCGCATCGTTGATGCGCAAAACGGTCAATCCGCTAATGCCGAAGGATTGTTCTATCAACTCATCGTCCGCTTGCACAAATATTCGTTGGGACGTGTCAACTACAACGACAGTGTCCACTGGCAACGGGGGCTGATTCTTGATGCTGACTACAACGGTCGCGCCCTGCTCGAACACAAAGGCAACGACGTCCACATCACCGTCCGTGCGCCATACCCCGAACGCTTCCTCGCCATGCTCACCGAAGAAGTTCGATATTTGGTTGATAGTTTCTGGGAAGGCTTGCGATGTGAAGTAACCGTGCCCTGCTTGAATCCAAATCCTTGCATCGGTTTGTTTGAAGTCAGCAAACTGATGGACAACCTCAAACGCGGTCGCCCCGAACAACCATGTCCCGTTTGCAACGAATGGCAATCCATCGAGCAACTTCTTCACAATGCCCCCGCCGCGACACCGCAAATTTCAATTGAAGTTTTGATGAAAGAGTTTGCCCACGTCAAAGGCACGCTGAACGAAGTCAATGACAACACGCGACGCATCTTGAGTCAGGTTGACAAACAATATACCGATCTCCTCCAAGTCCTCACCGACGAAGCCAGAGAAGGACCGCGTCTCTTCAGCCTCTTCCCATTGGAGCGAAGCAAATTCAATCCCCAATCATGGATTCGAGAAAAGTTCCGCCTCGTGCTGTGGTGCGAACATTCCCGCCTTCCGCTTCCCGTCCTCAACAACGGCGACATGAAGAAAGGCGTCTACGATCTCGACCTAGACCGCGAATGGTTCAAGAAAGCCAGCCCCTATCTCAAACTCCTCTCAGGCACATTGAGCATGGTACTGCCCGTCGCCTCCTCCGCCGTCAAACTCGCATTAGATAAACCTTCCTACGAAGCCATCGAAGAACAACTCAGCTTCGGCAAATCCATCATCGACGCATCTCTTGGCGAAGCAACCAAACTCGGCGAATTCATGGGCGCGGCAGATTCAACTAACCTTGAACACGGCGTTGGCATTCGTGCCGAAGGATCAACCCTTAGAGAACTTCACGCTCTCATCAAAGCCAAAGACCCACTGAATAGCTTTGGTGGCCTTATCAAAGTGATGAACAAACGCCAGGAATTTTTGTGGGTGCATGAACAATTTGCGGGAGAATATTAAGCGAATATGTCGTTGCGAGGAGCGACCAACGGGAGCGACGAAGCAATCTCCTGTTATGCGAGGAGACTGCTTCGCAACGAACGCTCGCAGCGACATCAAACAAGAGTCCCCGCATACCCATCCGCGCGTGGATCGCTGCCACCGCACAGGACGCCTGTTTCTGCGTTGCGGAGGATGACCTGCCCCCTGCCGAACAAGGCGCGTTCGTAACCAGTGACCGAATAAACGGGGTGTCCCATTTTTTGCAAGCCGTTGAATGTGGCTTCTGGCATTCCCTCTTCGATGGCAACGCGTCCGCCTGATTCGTCCACGTCAATGCAAAAGCGTGGACGATCTAACGCGCCTTGCGGATCGAGCCCATCATCCACCAAAGCGGATAACACTTGCACGTGTCCCTGCGGTTGCATGAATCCGCCCATGACGCCGTAGGAGGCGTATAAAGATTCTTCAAAAGAATCTTTTGAACCGCGAAGCTCGCTAAGATCGCTAAGATTTTCTGAATTCTTTGCGTTCCTAGCGTACTTCGCGGTAAGCTTTGTCACCATTGCGGGGATGATCGTGTGATAGGGTCGTTTGCGCGGGGCGAGGGCGTTGGGGTGATTTGGGTCGAGGCTGAAGTTGTGTCCGCGATTTTGCAGGGTGAAGCCCCAGCCTTTTGGGACGATGCCTGTGCCGAATCCCATGTAGTTGCTGTTGATGAATGAGCAGGCGTTGCCGAATTTGTCCACGACGCTGAGGTAGACGGTGTCAGAGGAGGAGACGGGGTAGCCGCGTTCGATATTGCGTGTTGCGGACTGCGTATTAATTAGTTTGCGGCGTTGACTTGCATACTCTTTCGACAGCAGTTCATTGATGGGGATGTTTGAAAACTTTGGATCAGTCACATACCAACTCGCATCGGCAAAGGCGAGACGCATGGCTTCGATCATCAAGTGCATCTTTTCAATGGAAAGGGATTCAAGTGAGGCAAGATCGAATCCCTCCAAAATATTCAACGCGATCAACGCGGTGATACCTTGTCCATTGGGCGGACATTCGTAGACGCGATAGCCGCGATAATCAACCGAGATCGGTTCTTCCCACGTGGAAGTGTGCGACGCGAGATCGTCCATTTGCATACATCCGCCCGCTTCATTCAACACGGCGACGATTGCCTCGGCAATTTCACCTTGATAGTACGCGTCCTTGCCGCCGCGCGCGATCATTTCAAATGTTTTCGCCAACCCAGGGTTGCGGAAAATTTCGCCCGCGTTGGGTCCGCGTCCGTCAATCGTTAACTCATGTCCGTTCGGCGCGGAGGCGAGTTGACGTTCCACGCCGCGCCCCCAAAAATAGGATGTGATCGGCGCGACGGGAAAGCCTTCGCTGGCGAGTCGAATCGCGGGCGCGAGAATCTCAGACATCGAGAGTGAGCCGTGTTTTTGAATCAGGTCGAACCAGCCCGCGCACGCGCCGGGGACAGTCACAGTGTATGGATGGAACGGGGGAATCGAAGATGCGAATCCGCTGGTCTTTAGCCGATCAAGCGTAAGGGTGGAGGGAGCCGCTCCCGATCCATTGAGGGCGGTGACTCGTTTCGTATCCGCAGAAAAATACAGCGCGAACATATCGCCGCCAATCCCAGTGGAGGTTGGCTCGGTGACGTTGAGCGCCGCGCCCGCCGCCACAGCCGCATCCGCCGCGTTGCCTCCCTTTGCAAGTATTTCCAAACCCGCGGCTGTGGCAAGAGGTTGTGAGGTTGCGACGATGCCATTGCGACTATACACGGGCGAACGTTGTGAAGAGAAATTCATCGCAGTCATATACCCTTCTAAAATCGGTTGACGGTTTTCGACGTTACACATATTATAAAGCGACAAACACATTGAAGGGACTTACATGGAAAATCAAACCACATCCATCCCACAAAATTGGGCGCCGCGCTTTTTCACCATTTGGACCGGGCAGGCGTTCTCGTTATTCGGTTCGGCTTTAGTTCAATTCGCGCTCGTGTGGTGGCTGACTCAAAAGACCGGCTCCGCCACCGTGTTGGCAACCGCCACGTTGGTGGCTTTTTTGCCCCAGATCATTTTTGGTCCGTTCATCGGCGCGCTGGTCGACCGTTGGAATCGCCGCCTGATCATGATCGTAGCAGATGGGAGCATCGCGCTCGCCACCGCGTTTTTGTTCTACCTGTTCGTGTCCGATCAAATTCAAGTTTGGCACATTTACGCGGTCATGTTCATCCGCTCGTTTGGCACGGCGTTTCATTCGCCCGCCATGACCGCCTCCACGTCGTTGATGGTCCCCGATAAACACCTTGCCCGGTTATCTGGCGCGAATCAATTGCTTCAAGGTCTGGTCGGCATTGCCGCGCCTCCGCTTGGCGCGTTGTTGATCGAGGCATTCTCGACACAAAATGTATTGCTCATTGACATCGCAACCGCCGCCCTGGCGATCTTCCCGCTGTTATTTATCCCCGTGCCTCAGCCTGCGCGCGACGCGATCCACAAGCCGCCCACGTACTGGGAAGACTTGAAAGAAGGCTTTCATTATGTTGTGCAATGGCGCGGATTGCTTGGCTTGACCATCCTTGCCATGATCTTGAATTTCATGATCACGCCAAGTTCCGCGCTCCTGCCGCTCGTGATCACAAAAGTGTTCAAGGGCAGCGCGCCAGAACTCGGTTGGAGCGAAGCGATGTTCGGGGTCGGCATGATCGCGGGCGGAATTTTGCTCAGCGCGTGGGGTGGATTCAAACGCCGCATCATCACCTCGTTCAGCGGCATCATCGGCATCGGCGTCGGATGCGTCCTGATCGGGTTCGTGCCAGCCGACAAGTTCTACCTCCTGCTCACCGCCAACTTCATCATCGGTTTCACGCAAGTCTTTGCCAACGGACCGCTGATGGCGATCCTGCAATCCACAGTCGCCCCCGATAAACAAGGACGCGTCTTTTCGCTCCTCGGCGCGGGCGCAACAGCGATGATACCGCTTAGCCTGCTGGTCTCGGGTCCCATCGCCGACCAATTCGGAATCCGCTTCTGGTTCATCTTCGGCGGCGCAGTCTGCATTCTCATGACCGTCATCGGGTTCTTCATCCCTGCGATCATGAACATCGAGAACAACCATGAAGCCGTGTTGACGCCCGTTGCTGAATAGGATCATTATTCATGCCTGTTCATCCAGCAGTTGAACTGCTGGATGAACCTAAAATGGTTCAGGAAGATAAAAAGCCCGCGTCATTTTCGGACGCGGGCTTGATTCAGTTCTTTGGACGTGCTCGCCTCGTGATCAGGGCTTCACGAACACATCATATTCCATCACATAATCGCCAGCCACATAATCGGATGTGCCGTCGTTGATGGAGCGGGCGAACGTCGCTGTAATGCTGAGGTGATGTTCACCGGCGGGCCAGTCGCTCAGCGCGGTGTAATACAAGCGGCATTGCTGTCCGTTATTTTCCAAGTCTTCATTGGCGAGTGAATCGAGCGGAACTTCCACGCCATCCAACATGAATTTCAGTTTGATATTCTGGAAGTTCTGGTTGAGGATATCGGTGGTGGTTGTGCACCACGCATACATCCACACAAGCGACTCGTCCTTGAGCAACGGAACCGTGAAGGTGAGTGTGCCCGGCTTGGAATAATCAGACGACTGATAATTCTCGCGCGCGAGGTCTTCGAGGAATTTGTCCCCGCCTCTAAACGCCGCCGATGCGCCTGACTCGCTCGCCATCTTCGGCGGCCCGGAAGGAGTCACGCCCGCGCCGGCAGGCTGGCTTACCACTTTCTCGGCAACTTCAAGCGCCACGTCATCGCCATTGGCGAGTCGCTGCAGTGTTTCAGCCGTTACCGGGACTTTGACATCCGGCACAACGCCTTTGCCCTCAAGGTGAATATTCCCTTCCGCGTCCACTGCCCTGCCGATGGTCATTTGCACGGTGAGGTTTTCCGGCATGATGAATTGCTCCACACTGCCGCCCGCGCCATCCGAGGGGTAAAACCCGACGACCGTCGCGCGATCGTTGATGGTCATATCGTACGAGAAGAATTCGCACGCGCTCGCGCACGCGGGACCGACCATCACGACCACTGCTCCATTGTATTGCAGGTCTTCGCGCGGGGGAATCATATACGTCTCATCGCCGGGATCCATGTAGAACTCGCCGGTGGAATCATCGTAATACGCCGTGTTGCCCACCAGCGTTTCTTTGTCGAAGAAATAGCCCGCCATTTGGTCAGCCAGCCATCCGCTCCCGCCGCCGTTGACGCGCAAGTCGAGGATCACGCCCGGAATACCGTTGTCGTTGAAGAATTTGATGGCGCGTTCCCACACTTGGATCGAAAGGACATCGTTATCCAGAAAACTATTGACCTTGATATAGCCATAGCCGCTGGGCAGGACATCGAATTCGACCGGAAGTTCAGTGGGCGAAGTGCCTGCGTAGAACGATGAATATGTGAAACTGTCGCGTTCTGCGACAACATCGAGCGCGGCTTTCTTTTCCGCTTTGCCGGGGTTCTTGAACACAACTTCCACTTCGCCCTTATCAAGTTTGAAGCGCGTGGCATAACGCAACTGTTGAAGATGTTTGTTGATGGGACTGCTGAACGGAGATGACCACGGGACAGTTGATTCGACCACGTCGGCAACAGGCGTCCCGTCGAGTGAAACGATCTCAGCGCCCCACTCCATGCCGGCTAGGTCGGCAGGTCCGCCATCCAAAATGAAATTGGCAATGATCTTGCCGTCGTCGGTCTCGCGGATACCAAATCCAATTCCGCCGGCGGTTTCGTTCTGGAAATCATCATTGAGCAAAGATTGGTCGAAGCCAACATGCGTATCGGGAATGGACCAAATGAAATCGCGTAAAGCCAGCGCGTACGCGTGAGGGTCTTTCGCTTTCTCAGCGGCTTCGAATGCGGGACGAAACTCCTTCGCCTTCGCGTCCCAATCGATCTTCTTCAATTCAGTGAACGCATACTCGTTCTTGAATTTCTCCACCATCTTATCGAAGCCTTCGGTATAGGAAAGATCGGAGAAATCATCCAACGCCGCGCCTTCGGGTTCGTACAGTTCAACCGTTGGATTCTCCTCGCGGTCGATCGCAAAGGGAGTTTGATCCAAGTCAACTAACGACCAGCCCGCGGGCAAGTCCATGACCGGGTCATCATCCGTGAACAGTTTGCCATCATCGCCAAACCCTGAGGGGAATTGCTGTTCGCCGTCCGGCGCGTAGACGAGATACTTGCCGCCATAAA
>CAYWCN010000121.1:0-7516 GCA_964456775.1 uncultured Anaerolinea sp. | reverse complement strand
CCCAACGCGTACGGCGCCACGTGGAATATCTGGATGCCCAACTGGCTCGGCATTTATTATTCCGGCGGACTCGAAAACGGGATCCACGCCCTGCCGATCCTGCCGAACGGCGCGACGCTTTGGGAGGGCTACCTCGGCAGTCCGGTGTCGTACGGATGCGTTGTCCTCGGCACATCCGACTCAATTTTGTTGTATGATTGGGCAGAGATAGGCACAACCGTAGAAATTCAAAGGTAATGGTCGTCAGAGAAAAAGGCTGAAGCATGAACGCGAACATCAACGAAGCACAGGAACTCATAAGAAAAGCACGCGAAGCCTTGTTCCGAGGCGACAAATTTACCGCGCGGATGCTCGGCGAGCAAGCCGCCCTCTCCGCGCCGGAGATGGAGGATGCGTGGCTCATCCTCGCCGCCTCCGACTCGAACCCGGACGACGCGCTCGCTTATGCCCGCAAAGCGCTGGAACTCAGTCCGGCGAGTCCGCGGGCGCGCAAGGCGGTGGAGTGGGCTGAGGGGAAACTGAAGCAGGTCCACCCGTCGAATGAACGTATGGAAGCGCCGGCTTCGCCCGCACCGCGCGCTGGAATCCCCATCGTCCGCGAATCCCGCGTAGAAAAAAAATCCGCCGAACCAAAACGGAATAATCGCATCTTGTTATACGCCGGCGCAGTGGGTTTGCTGGCGTGCGTTGTGTTCGCGTTTGCCGCGTGGTCGGCGTTTTCCCCGTTGTTGAGAACGCCCACGCCCCCAGCCGCGCAGGAAAATTTGTGGGCGCGGGTCGAGATTCCCAAACCGTCCGTCACGCCGCTTGACGCCGGGGCGCCGGTGGCGCAGGCTCCGGCAACTGCAACTCCTGCAGTGATCCCCGCAACCGGAGCGACGGAGATCGTTCCGTCAACTGCCGAACCGATCGCAACGCCCACCGCGATGCCGACTAGCGAGCCGACGAATCCGCCAGCGGCAACTGAAACGCCCGGCGTTCTCGCCATGGACATTGTGGCAGACACGCCGACGAGCGCGTACGTGCCGCCGACGGCTGCCCCGCCCGCCGCGCCTGCTCAATCTAATGAAACGCGAGGCGGCGCGCGCTGGATCGATGTTGACCTGTCGAATCAAATGGTGTATGCCTACGAAGGCGATACCATCGTCAATTCTTTTGTGGTCTCTACGGGAACTTCGATGACGCCGACCGTGACCGGTAAATTCAAAATCTGGATCAAACTCAAGTCAACCGACATGTCGGGTCCCGGGTATTACCTGCCCGATGTGCCGTACACGATGTATTTTTACAAAGGCTACGGTTTGCATGGCACGTATTGGCACAGCAACTTCGGCACGCCGATGAGTCACGGATGCGTGAACCTTTCGATCCCCGATGCGGAGTGGTTGTTTTACTGGGCATCCGAAGGCACTGTGGTGAACGTGCATTATTAAGTTTGTAAGCATTCTCAAAGAGTAAGGTATGAGATCAAAAAAGGGTAAAAAACCAAATTCAATCGTAAAAGATATGTATTTGGAAATAACCAATATTGCACAGGGAATCAATATAGCAATATTAGTTTATGTGATTACAACCCCGGAATTTGGGAAATCTATTGAATTGTCAAATTTTAGCAGTCCGATTCTTGCTTTTAGTAGTTTAATGATAGTTATATTATTTTGGGTTAGGTATTATCTGGATACCCAAATTCTCCAGCGTTCATTCACCATCTTTTCAGCCACTTGGTTTTTCTTATATACTGTAATTCAAGGAATCAGCATTAGTCTTGTCACTAGACCTGTATTGTGGTTTGCTGCAACAAGTTTGTTCTTATTTTTTGGGTCGGGGTTTTATTGGCTTAACATCAAGGAAATAAAACGCAAACAAAACGCTGGTATGGTGTTTTCGTTGCAATACGTTGACTGGCAAACTCGAAGACTTATCGACCTGATTATTCTTTCTATTCTTTCACTGAGCGGTGCGTATTTTGTTGTCATCTACCCATCCATTGTTTTTCCTGCAAGCCTGATTGTCGTAGTTTTGTCTTTATGGCAGGTTAGCATCACCAACGACTATCGCCTAAAGAGTTTTATTGAAGCAGGCATTTAGTGTGGTTTCACATAAAATTTCCCGGCGTGATTTTTTGAAATTAAGCGGCTACGGCATGTTGGGGATGATCCTGCCGGAGATTCCTTTCCTCTCGAATCAACAGGATGAATTCAGCGATATTCAAGGGCGGGTGATCGACGGCGCGTTATGGTCGTTCGAAGAGCCGAATAAAAAATCGAAACGAAAAAAAGCATACTGGCGCGATCTCATCGTCCCGATCACCAACACTGCCGTCAGCGAGGATGAGAAAGCCTACAACCGCATCTGGTATCAAGTGGAAGACGACGGCTACGTCTATTCGGGCGGCGTCCAGCCGGTGCGCACGATCCTCAACACGCCTCGAGAAATCTCGCTCACAAGTGTGCTTGGCGAGGTCAGCGTCCCATTCACCGACGCGCACAGCCAAGCGGACGCAACGTCCGAGGTCGTCCATCGCTTGTATTACGAGTCTGTCCATTGGGTGATCGCCAGCGCGGTCAACCCGGCGGATGGGCAGATCTGGTACTCGCTGTTAGACGATAAATTTCAACAGCAATATTTCGCGCAAGGGAAACACATCCGCCTCCTCTCCGACGGGGAGCTTGCCCCACTTTCCCCCGACATTCCCAACGAGGAAAAACTTGTCGTCGTGAATCTTCCCAGCCAGTTGGTGATGGCATACGAGCGGAATCGACTCGTCTACGCGACGCGCGTCTCCACCGGCGGACTCTTGCGAAAGGGAAAATACACCACGCCTGACGGCGAATTCATCACCTATCACAAACGACCCACGCGCCACATGGCAGCCGGTGACATCGCCTCCGACGGATTCGACCTGCCCGGCGTGCCGTGGGTCTCGTACATCCATGAGAAAGGTTTCTCCTTTCACGGCACGTTTTGGCACAACGATTACGGGCGTCCTCGCAGTCACGGTTGCATCAACATGACCCCGCAAGCCGCGAAATGGCTCTTCCGCTGGACCACCCCATCCGTGCCGCCGGAGAAGGAAGCCGTATACGGCCGAGTCGGGACGAGGGTGGAGATAAAAGTATAAGAAAAAAGTAACAACGGAACAAATCCCCGCGTTTTCCAGTTAAACTTGTCAAATGCTCAACCCACAACTCACCCGCCGCGATTTTCTCAAACTCATCGGCGCGGGGACTCTTGTCTTCGCGCTGAAAGATTTGAAAGTCAGCCGCGCGCTGGCTGAAAACAGCATCACGCAGGGATGTATGACCATCAGCGGCGTCCCGTTGTACGACGCGCCGAGTTTCAGCGCGAACAAGGTCCATCACTTCGGCAAGGATAATGTGGTGGAAGTGACCGGCATCGAGGAGAACGGCGAATTCGGCAACGACTTCAACAGCGCGTGGTATCGGATCAACGACGAGGGGTTCACGTATTCAGGCTGGGTCTTCCCGGTCGAGACGAATTACCAGAAGCCGAATTTCAATCTCTTTGAAAAGGGACAACTGGGCGAGATCACGATTCCGTTCGTGGATGTGAAACTCGATCCGTACGTCTATGCCAAGCGCGGTTATCGGCTGTACTACCAGTCCACGCATTGGGTGAAGCGCGTCGTCGTCACACGCGAGGAGAAAAGCATCTGGTATCAGATCTACGATTCGCAACTGCGGAAATATTTTTACGTCCCGTCTCATGCGATGCGGTTGGTGCCGAACGAAGAGTTGACTCCGCTTTCGCCCGAAGTCCCCGATTCAGAAAAACATATCGTGGTTGATCTGCCGACACAGATGGTCACAGCCTTCGAGGGCGAGAAACTTGTCTTTTCACAACGTTGCTCCAGCGGCGCAACGGGGACGGAAACGCCTACAGGAGAATTCCGTACGTACCACAAAGGTCCATCCGTTCACATGACGAATCAAGGCGACGCGTTAGAGAACATTTATAATTTACCCGGCGTCCCGTGGTGCGCGTTCTTCACTGGCATTGGCAACGCATTCCACGGCACGTATTGGCATAATGATTATGGACGTCCGCGCAGTCACGGATGCGTGAATCTGCCGTCAGACGCCGCGAAATTTTTATATCGCTGGACCAGCCCGAACGTCCCGGCTGAAACGGAGTATCTTCACAGACCCGGCGAGGGAACGCGCGTCCAGATATTTTAGCGTGGTGCAAGTTGCTAACTTGCGCTACATAAGGAGAATGCCATGAATTCGATCTTTCAACACCCCACGTATTTGCTCAAGCGGCAAGCCATCGCGCTGACGGGGAGATTCCGTTTTTACGATCCGATGGGAAACCAAGTCATGTTCAGCGAGCAGAAGATGTTCCGCTGGAAGGAGGACATCCGCGTGTATGCCGACGAATCGAAAACGCGCGAGGTGTTGAGCATCAAAGCGCGGCAGATGATGGATTTTTCCGCGTCGTATGATGTGGTGGATACGGAGATGAATCAGAAGGTGGGCGTGTTGCGGCGCAAGGGATTGCGCTCGCTGTTGCGCGACGAATGGGAAGTGCTGGATGAAAACGACAACGTGAAAGGCTTGCTTTTCGAAGATAGCATGGGACTCGCGTTATTGCGCCGACTCGTTCTCGGTTCGTGGCTTCCGCAAAATTATGATATTACATTCGGCACGACGCGCGTCGCCGACCTCAAGCAAAACCTCAACTTCTTCCGCTATGAATTGAATCTCGATTTCAGCATGGATGTTGCGCGCATGTTGGATCGCCGCCTCGGCATCGCGGCTGGGATCCTGCTCGCGGCGGTGGAAGGCAAGCAATCCAATTAATTCGTAGGGGCGAATGGCCATTCGCCCCTACGATCAAATTATGCGCCAACCTCTTTTTGCCGGTCTCGTTGTAGACGAATCAGGTCGCGCCGCTGAAACTGCATTCATCGGTGATGATCCCTGCTATGTGGTGGACGATCTTGGATTCCGCCGCCACATCCCCTCGGAGCAGGTGGATCGCGAGGTGTTCAAGCAGATCACCGATCTCATGAAAGGCAGTGAAGATTTCATCTCCGAGCAAACCGCCAAGATGCTCGGGCAGGAGGATGTCTTCACCAAAGCCGCCATCGAACAGCAGTTAAAAAATATTGACAAGCAATTCGACCAACTCGCCCAACAAGGCATCCCTGAAGACATGCGCGCCTATCTCGGCATGATGGGCTTCAAAGTGGTCATCAATGTGCATGGCGAGGTGGTGAGGGTGGAACAACCTAGCGGGGGGGAGGAGTAATTGGTAATTTGTAATTGGGGGATTTGGTGGTCGAGTAGCGTATCGAGACCAGAGATTTGAGACTGGAGACTTGTCCTGAGCGTAGTCGAAGGGTTGGGGATTAGAGAATTAGAGAATTAGAGAATTTTTCGCGCAATTCGCGGCTGAGATTTTATTTGCTCAAATCGTAGAAATACAAATAGACCGACGTGCCTGATTTTAGAATCTCGCGCCGCTTTTCGCCGATCTCATTCAAGTATGCGACTAGGTAATCGCGCTCGTTGAAACCTCCCTGCCCGTAGACGTGGGAGAACAACACCCACACCCGCTTCTCTCCGACAAGTGAACTGATTCGGCTCTTCAACTTTTCCCCGTCTGGATAATCTTCGATCTTGCTGGAGACATATTCCACATCTTCGAGTCCATAGAACGGAGCGTAATAGCGAAATGCAGGTTCCGCCCAGGCAGTGACGAAGAGCGCGTCGCCGTCTTTCCATGAATCCGCCAACACCTGCATCGTCGGGCGGATGTGCTCGTAGTATTTCGGGGAGATGAAATTTTGAAGCGACGTAATGAACGGGTTGATGAGCAAATATCCGCTTAGCAGGATCGTGATGCTTGTTGAAGCAAACTTGTTCGAGGAGAAAGTCTGTTGCAAAAACTCAACTGTTTTGGCGAGCAAAAGAATCCCCAGCGGAATCAAAAACAGACTCAACCGTCCGTTGACGGGGTACAGATGCAACGCCGAGGCGATAAATGCAGAGAAAGTTGTGAAGGCGAAAGCAAAAGCCATGCTCCGTTGCTCTCGAAACAAAGCAATCCAACCGATCAGGATCAAAATAAAAACGAGCAAAGGGATGAATTGAATATCGAATTGATAGTTGATGAGGTCGCTTACCCAGCCACGGTCGCTCCACGATTGCAGGGAGATGAATCCCTCCGCCCAGTAATCCGCGAGGTAATTGTTCTGGCTCAGGTTTCGTAGATTGATGAAATACAACAATGCCAGATTCGCCAGCCAGAGGAAACCAATTCCCAAAGTTGTTCGCAAATTTATGTAGGCTCGTGCCTGCAAGAATTGAACGACGAGAGCGACGCCAATTCCGGCAAAGACGAACAGCGCGGGATGCGAGAACCACAGCGCAAGAATCCCCGCGATGGCAAGCAGGATGACATTCCTTTTGTTGAATTGGTTTTGGAATATCGGAATTGCGAGCAAAAGCAAACCGAGCGCGACAGCCACGTCCACGATGTATTGTTTGGCTTCGGATGAGTAATTTACGAGTTGGGGATTGAAAGCGAACATTGCGAGAGCAAGGAGAAAACTAATCCCGTCATTGCGAGGGCTGGTGGTCGAGTAGCCCTGAGTGTTCGTTGCGAAGGGCGTATCGAGACCCCAGCCCGAAGCAATCTCCGACTTGGCGAGGAGATTGCTTCGTCGTCGCTCCGCTCCTCTTCGCAACGACATAAGCAACAAGTAAAACAACCATAGCGACGCCAGCCCTGCAAGCAAGGGGAAAAACCGCAAGACGAGTTCGGTTCTTCCAAAAAGAGTATTGAACAATTTCTCAACGAGTAAAAATCCCAGCGGCGCGCCCTGGTCGTATTCCAACGGCTGGAACAGTTCGGCGAAGTTTCGGTTGACGATGTTCAACGCCAGCATCGCCTCGTCTGCCCAGAGGGAACGCCCGCTGAAATATTGTCGCAGGCGGAGGATCGCGCCGACAAATAATATGCCAAGCGAAATGTTTCTCTCGGAGAGTTTCATTCAAAGGCAATTATAGTCGGGAGTTCGTGCCGCAAAGTTCACTTTGCGATTTCATCACCGTAGTTGTTCTGGCGGCAGTTCAACTGCCGCCAGAACGAGAGAGCGAGTCCGTTTGAACGGACTTCGTAGGAATAGCGCGGGGATTGATCCCCGTGCGGTGCCGAGGCGTGGAGAATGCCTCACGAAGACTGAACCAGCCGTCCCTGCGAAAGAAGCGTTCACAGAATTGCAGTCCGCGTGGCGATTGTGCAATCCAATTTTCGGGCGTACAATTCATCATCATGTTTCATCAGGACGAGAGTCAGCCTCCCAGTTTGGGAGGAGTCGACATAGCGCAACATCATTTTCAACCGATCACGTAGGAGGTGAGCCGCCTCCTGCGCGGATATTCTTATGCAAGGAGGCAGTGATGCTCACCATCTACAAAACCACCGAGGGCGGAATCGAAGAATTGAAATCCATGGAAAACGGCGCGTGGGTGAAAGCCGTAGACCC
>CAYWCN010000120.1:0-7528 GCA_964456775.1 uncultured Anaerolinea sp. | reverse complement strand
GATAGCCGATCCATGCGTAGGTTGTGCCGCCGACCACATCCATGATGTAATGCTGGTGCGTGAACAGTGTTGAGAGCGAGATCATTGCATAGATGAAGAACCAGAGCCAGCCATATTTCGGATACCAGCGGTTATAGAAAAGCGCGAGGATGGTCGTGACGTAGACATGCGCGCTGGGAAACGCCGCGTAATCGCCGTCCATGGCGCGCAGGAGGCGGAGCAGGTCTGTGAAAATATCGGTGCCGACCAGTTTCGAGTCAATGATGTACGTGGGGAAAAAATAGAACGTCAAAACCCCCATGATGCAGGTCAACAGGAAACCCCAGGCAAATTCATGGAAGAGTCTCTCGCGGCTTTTCAGAACCAACCAAACCCCGGCAGTGGCGATGATCGGATACCACAGGGCATACGGAATCGCCCAGACCACGACAAGCGGAAAGACATCAATGGGCAGTTTAGGGATGATCCCGCCTTGCAAAACGCGCGTGGCTATCGAATAATTGAACTGGATCAGCAATATCCCGCTGACGATCAGGATTCTTTTTTTCAGTGGTGGCTGCATACACAGACCTCCGTTTTCAAGCGAATTGGTTTGACCTGTTTCTAACCCACCCGGCGATCACGCGGATGTCCTGCGGCGAAGTGCGGCAACATCCGCCGATCAGACGCGCGCCAGCCTGATACCAAACTTTTGCTTCTTCCCCAAACGATTCAGTCGCGGGTTTGCCGTCCCAATCATGTTTGACCGCGTCGTAACTTTCACCGAGGTTGGGATACACAAGGATCGGCTTGGCAGTTTGTCCTTTGCCCTCGCGGATCAACGAGGAGATATATTTCGGCGACGTGCAATTGACTCCGATTGCCGTGATCTGCGGGTTATCGTCCAGCAGGCGGACGCAATCGGCGAAGAGTTGACCTTCGGAAATATGTTTTTCATCGCGCGCCGAAAAACTGAACCACGCGGTGACGGTGGGAAATTCCTTCAGCAATTTGGATAACGCCTGCGCCTCGGTCAGCGACGGGATGGTTTCGCACGCTAGGATGTCTGGTCTTGCCCCCAACAACGCCTTCATGCGCGGACGGTGAAAGTCCATCAACTCTTTTTCGGTCAGTCCGTAGTTCCCACGATATTCGGAGCCGTCTGCGAGGAACGCGCCGTACGGTCCGATGGAGGCGGCGATGAACGGCGCGGGGCGATATTTGTGATTGCCTCCGTCTGCCCAATATTCCTCCTGCGCGTCGCGCGCAAGATGGACGGATTGTTGGATCAACGCAATGGCTTCCTTTTCATTCAAGCCGCGCTTTTTGAATCCCTCGATGCTCGCTTGGTAACTGGCGGTGATGACGCAGTCCGCGCCCGCTTTGAAATAATCGTAATGGAGTTGTCGGATGGCTTCCGGTTGTTCGAGCAAAATTTTCGCCGACCAAAGATCGTCTTTCAGGTCATAGCCGCGATTCTCAAGTTCGGTGGCGAGCGCGCCGTCCAGAACGAGGACAGGCTGAATATCCAGAATGGAAGCGATAGGGTTCATGGTTGAAATGAGGATACCATTAAATCAAAATGGATAACGGCAACCCGCAATCCGCCTTAACAGAGACTCATCAAATCATTTGCCCAGTAACCACTCGTTGAAGAAATCAAGCAGGCGATTCTTATACCGTCGAGGGTTATCGAGGTAAATGGACAAGTGTTTGACGCCCTTCGCCTCCCACAAGAAGCGCGGTTCGCCTGCGGCTTCGAAGAGCCTCCTGCCCGCGTCGGGCGGCGCGACGGTATCCCCGGTGCCGTGAACGATGTAGACCGGGCGCGGGCTGATCAGGGATATGTCATGCAGTGGATTGACCGAATGGATATCGATCCCCGTTTCGGCGTATGCAAAATATTTTGTCAATGGATTCAGAATGGGAATCGGGACGAGATAATTGACCTCATCGTCGAGCGTGGCAAACGAGCTATCCACGAACACCGCTTCGATCTCAGGGAAAATTGACGCGGCGCGGATGAGCGTTGCCGCGCCCATCGAACCTCCCCACGCGCCGATGTGCTTCACGCCGGGTTGGGTGAGCGCATATTTCAGCGCGGCTTTCACATCCAGCACTTCGAGATAGCCAATCGTGGAAATATCGCCGCCGCTTTCGCCGTGCGCGCGCGCATCCCACGAGAGAACGCCGTATCCCTTTTTTGCCAACAGCGCGTGGACCCACTCCGGGCGGTTATCGCCGTATCCATGCGCGAGCAAGATCACGACGCCATTGCGCGGAGACGTGTACCACGCCGCCAAACGGACTCCGTCATCTGTGATCAGGTCGAGGCGCTGGTATTTGATGTTCTCCTTGCGAAGCGTATTTCCCGGCGGGATGATGCGTGGCGGATGGAGGGCGTCGTTTACCCCAAACAAGGCGACCAGGGTGATCAGGAAACTCAGCGTGAGAATAACCCGCGCTGTATTTGTCAAAATGAAACGAACTTTTTTGCTTCGCGGCTTCCCTTTCATGAAAATGATTGTACAGCAAAAACAAAACTTCCGAAGTCGCTCAGACTTCGGAAGTTTTCTGTTTACTTCTTCGCTATTTTTCGCGGCGCGCGTTTGGGTTTGGCGGGAGTCTCTTCTGTTGAAGGGGAGGGCAATTCCTCCACTGGCGGGGCAGGCGGAGGTTCCGGTAAGGAAGCGGGTGTGGATGGAGTCACAGTCACCGGTGTGGAAGTCCCATTGAGGCGGGCGAAGTAATCCTTGACGATGGTGTCGTTGTAAAAGACGAGCGCAAGAATGCCGACGATCATCGAAAAGATGTTGCCGAAGAAAGCGCAGGCGATCTCGATAACGGCGATGTTGGTGGACGGTTTGATCGGGTCTGTGCCAAAAAGTTTTGAGGCGTAGACCAACTCGAACGCGCCGAAGATGATGGGCAGGATCGAGAACGGCGCGCAGATGAAGCCGATGAATGAACTGAGCGCGGTGATGCCGAAAAGAATGTTGACCACGCCGCTGGCGAGGGTTGTCCATGCGATGACGTGGACGAGGGTGGGTTTGGTGGTATTCATGACGATCTCCTGATTTGTTTTCTATGGCTTATACGAGTGTTCAGGAGATAGGTTGCATAATGAAAACGTCCCGCAGGTTTTTGACATCACTGATGAACCTCGATGAAACCTGCGGGACGATTACGGCAAATTAACTTTGAGTCATTGCTTGATTTTGCGCGGCGGCGGCGTTGCCGAATTGACCGAACAAATGGGCATAGACGGCTGTGGCATAGACGACGATCCCGAATGTGACGATCACGGCGGCGATCTGACCGAGGCATGGGATGAGATTCAGAACGGTCTGCGCGATGCCCACCACAAAACTGACGGCAAAACTCACGCCGATGTTGACTGCCCACGCAGTGATGAACGGGGAGGAGTTTTGGCTGATGAGGCTGAACACTTCGCGGAATTTAAAGCACGACGCCAGAGTCCCTTCGCGGGCGAAGATGACGAGGATGGCTGGATAGATCACCGACAACGCCAGCACGTAGACGATGAAGACGCATAACAAACAAACGAATAGCGCGGTTCCCAGTCCTGCAATGGCGCTCGCAATATCCTGCATGTCGCTGTTGCCGGAGAGGATGGCTGGCACGATCATAAAACTGAGCGGCAGGCAGAAGACAACGATGATCGGGATCGCGTAGACCAAGCCCGCAACGGTCAACAACAACCCGTCCATGAATTTTTTCCCGAGGTCGTCCCAGGTGGGCAGGGGTTCGGGCGAGCCGTTCATCACGTTGCGGATGATGCCGACCATGTACCCGGTCCACGCGAAGTTGAGGATGGGGATGAGCGTGATCAACGCTCCCAAGCCGAGTTTGCCCATCCAATTTTTGTCGTCGAATACGAATGAAAATGATTTGCCGATGTTCATTGTTTACTCCAATTACACATCGTCTCGCAGGCTTCTTGCAAAATGCGGCTTTTTCAACCGAGCCTTTCGACAAGCTCAGGACACTGCGGGACGTTTTGCATCAGGCGAAGTAATCAAAAAGGCTCACTGCACAACACAGTGAGCCTTCGATTACCTTGCGAGGATTATGCCCAACCCTGACCCTTGATGAAGTTGGTGACAACGGGAATGTTAACCATTTGTCCCTGATATGCCTGATATGCCCAATACAGGAACACCAGCCACAGCACCGGCACGCACAATCCGCCGAAACCGACAGTCACAGTCGTGATGATGGTCGCGACGATCCAGAAAGCGATGCTCGCCGCAATAGACTGTACCGCGTGGAACTTAATGAACGGACGGGCTTTCTTATCCTCCATCAGCAATACGATGATGCCGATGAGTGGGGCAAAGACGTAACTCAATGCAGCCCACAGTTTGTCGTCACTTGTTGTTTCCATGGTTTATTCCTCCGAATAATCAGGTTTGAATTTTTACGATTGTACAACTAAACAGAACAAAGTGCAACCGATTTTTCTAGGAAGGTAGGGGCAGGGTAACTCTGTCCCTGCTGGTACAATCGCCGCATGACAAAAATTGTCTTCATGGGTTCGCCTGAATTTGCATTGCCGAGTCTGCGCGCGCTTCACGCTTTTACGGGGTCTCAGACCCCGCAAGAACATACGATTGCGGGCGTGATCACTCAGCCCGACCGCGCATCCGGACGCGGGCGCGAGGTGAAGATGCCGCCGGTCAAAACGCTCGCGCTCGAGCTGGGCATCCCGGTCATGCAGCCCGAAAAGTTGCGCGCGCCCGAAGCGATGAGTCAACTCCGCGCGTGGTCGCCTGAACTCATCGTCGTTGCCGCGTTCGGGCAAATCCTCAAACAGGATGTGCTCGACTTGCCACGCTTCGGATGCCTCAATGTGCACGCCTCGTTGCTTCCGCGGTGGCGCGGCGCGGCTCCCATCAACGCCGCGATTTTGCATGGGGATGAAGAGACCGGCGTGACCATCATGAAAATGGATGCGGGACTCGACACCGGCGCGATGCTTGCAAAGAAGGCAATGCGCCTCCCTCCCGACGGGACGGCTGGTTCAGTCACCGATGTCTTATCCCATCTTGGAGCGGACTTGCTGATCGAAATTCTTCCGCGCTGGATCGCGGGCGAAATTCAACCAGAGCCGCAAGATGATTCACTGTCAACCTACGCGCCGATGATGAAAAAGGATGACGGGCGACTCGACTTCACGCGCGATGTGAACGAACTGGAAAGACAAATCCGCGCGTTGAACCCGTGGCCCGGCGCGTTCATGGAATTCGATGGCGCGAGTCTCAAAATCCATCGCGCGCATGTAGGACAAATTGCCAATTTGTCCTACGGAGCGGGGCAGAGGCTGACGCAGGCGAATCAGCCCGCCGTCGGCGCGAGAGGCGGGGTTCTCATCCTGGATGAAGTGCAGCCCGCCGGGAAAAAATCCATGAGCGGAAAGTCCTTTCTTGCTGGCGCGCGTCATTGGGCGTGACGCAACTTCGAGATCGGGGTTTCATAATCATCTAAATTTTATGGAGGATACATGTTCAATTCAAAAGTGTTTGTTGCCGAGTTGATCGGCACGTTCGCGCTGGTGTTCATCGGCGCGGGCGCGGGGATCGCCGGGGCTGGGTTGCTGGGAGTGGCGTTGGCTCATGGTCTCACTGTGGCGGCGTTCGTTTATACCTACGGCTATATTTCCGGGACGCATATCAACCCCGCTGTGACGTTCGGGCTTGCGCTCAACAATACGATCCAATGGGGCGAGGCGGTCTTTTATTGGATCGCGCAATTTCTTGGAGCGGTGATCGCCGCGTTCCTGCTCAAAACTTTTACCGGGGACATTTCCGCCGGCGCGACCGTTGGCTCGTTGACGAACTCGATGCCGGTCAATGCCGCACTGGTGGAACTCATTCTCACGTTTTTCCTGGTCACTTCCGTATTGCATAACGCTGTTGCGGGCAAGTCTGGAAATTTGGCTGGTTTGGCGATCGGTTTGACTCTGGTTGTTTCGATCCTCGTCGGCGGCCCGCTGACCGGGGCATCGCTCAACCCGGCGCGCACGTTCGGTCCGGCGATCTTTGCCTCGCCCAGCCTGGTCAACCCGTTCACGTATGTCATCTATTTTCTGGGTCCGTTAGCGGGCGCGGCAGTGGCAGTGGGCGTGTTCAAGTTTTTGAATAGCAGTGACGTGCAAGCCGCAAAGACGCCGCCGAAGAAGAAATGAAAGACGAAAGAGGAAAGAAGAGAGTCCCCGATGTTTTCAGCGGGGACTTTTGTTTTACAATGGGGCGGAGGAATCAAATGGCAAAATACGTCGCGGCGATTGACCAAGGGACGACCAGCACGCGTTTTATCATTTTCGATCATAGCGGGAATGTGGTTTCTGTCGCCCAAAAAGAACACAAACAAATTTTCCCGAAGCCCGGCTGGGTGGAGCATGATCCGCTGGAGATTTGGGGGAATACGTTGAAGGTGACGGAGCGCGGACTTCAGTCCGCCACCGCCGCTGACATTGCCGCAATCGGAATCACAAACCAACGCGAAACAACCGTTGTCTGGGACAGACACACCGGCAAGCCCATTTACAACGCCATCGTCTGGCAAGACACGCGGACGGATGAGATCATCAAGAAGTTGGCTCGCGCTGAGCGGAGGTCTGAGCGAAGCGATAGCGGAGACGAAGACCGAAGTCGAAGCACAGGCGGACAGAATCGCTTTCGGAAGAAAACAGGTCTGCCGCTCGCCACATATTTTTCGGGTCCAAAAATAAAGTGGATTTTGGATAACGTGCAAGGCGCAAAAGCGAAAGCCAAAAGAGGGGATTTGCTGTTTGGAACAATTGACTCGTGGTTGATCTGGAATCTCACGGGTGAGCATGTCATCGATGTGACGAACGCCTCGCGCACCATGCTGATGAATCTCAAGTCGTTGGATTGGGATGAGGAGATTCTCAAAGCAATGGGCATCCCGCGCGCGATGCTGCCGACGATCAGATCGTCGTCAGAAATTTATGGGCACGTAGGGGCGAACGGCCGTTCGCCCCTACACGGCATTCCCATCTCTGGCGATCTCGGCGACCAACAAGCCGCGTTGTTCGGGCAGACGTGTTTCAAAGCGGGCGAGGCGAAGAACACCTATGGCACGGGTTGTTTTATGTTGATGAACACAGGCGAGAAGCCCGTGCAAAGCAAAGCGGGATTGCTCACCACGCTGGGATACAAGATCGGAAACCGCAAAGCCGTCTACGCGTTGGAAGGTTCGATTGCTATCGCGGGCGCGTTGGTTCAATGGCTGAGAGATAATTTGGGATTGATCCAATCGTCCTCTGAGGTAGAAGTGTTGGCGAAGTCTGTCGAGGATAACGGCGGAATCTACTTCGTCCCTGCCTTCAGCGGACTCTACGCGCCATATTGGAAATCCGATGCGCGAGGCGTGATCGTGGGGATGACGCGCTACGTCAACAAAGGTCACATCGCCCGCGCCGCGCTGGAAGCGACAGCGTATCAAACGCGCGAAGTGTTGGACGCGATGGAAAAAGATTCGGGCGTGAAGTTGTCCGCGCTCA
>CAYWCN010000119.1:0-7586 GCA_964456775.1 uncultured Anaerolinea sp. | reverse complement strand
AGCGGGTGCGGCGTTCCGGCAGGTCCTATGCCCACCCGCTTGTCGTTTTGATTGTTGAGAAGAATCCGCAGGGAAACGTACGAGTTGGAGTTGCGGCAGGACGCGCCGCCGGGACCGCTGTGCGGCGCAACCGGGCTAAGCGCATCTTGCGCGAAGCGATGCGGACTCTGCTCCCCAACATCGTCCTTCGACAAGCTCAGGACAACGCCTCAGGCGCGGACTTGATCCTGATCGCCCGCTCCGGGCTGACCTCCGCCACGTTGGAGGAAACCCGCCAAGCCCTGCTCAGCCTTCTGCAACGCGCGCAACTGTACACACCCGCCCCAACCCATGACGCCTGAATTCCATCTGCACGATTATTCTCACGAGCCGCGTCTGCGCGACATGCCTCGCACGCTTTGGAACGCGCCGCGCATCCTCTTGTTATCATTGATCCGTCTTTATCAGGCGACCCTCTCCAAAGGGCTTCCCGAAAACACCTGCCGCTTTTATCCATCCTGTTCACATTACGGTTATCAAGCAATTTATAAACACGGCGCGTTGAAAGGCTCGCTGATGGCTGGCTGGCGCGTGCTGCGATGTAACCCGTTCAACCCCGGGGGCTACGACCCCGTTCCATAGGAGCAAGTTTTTTCCATGCGAAAGAAAAAGTTTTTATTTGTATCCATCATCCTGCTCGCGGCTGTGCTGTTGAGCGGATGTACCGGCGCGACCGCGTGGCCCGGCCTCTCCGCCACCGACGAAGTGGCGTATCTGGCGCACACCACCGCGGTCTACGCCATTGACATGAAGTCTCACGACCAGTTGTGGACCTTCTCCGGCGAAAAGGCTGGTTTTTCATTGTTCAACACGAATCCCAGCATGTTCATCGCCACGCCGGTTATCTTGAGCGACGGACTCGTCGTCATCCTTGATTCGAGCAACAAGCATGTGATGTACGCCGTTGACCCCAACGATTTCAACGCCGCCGATAGCAAGCCAACCCCCAAGGTCGAATGGAAATTCGATCAGGCGGGCGGTTTGTGGATCGCCCCTCCGCTCGAAGTGGACGGACGCCTCTTCGCTCCGAACTCGGACGGCAAAGTGTATGTACTCGATCTCAACGACGGGAAATCGGTTAAGCAAGCGGCGGAAGTGATCCAAATCTCGAAAGCCGGCGAACACGATGCGCGCTTGTGGGCGCAGCCCGTCACCGACGGCGAACGGCTGTTCGTCACATCGCTGGATAAAAGCGTGGTGGCTATTGACCTCGCCACCAATAAAATCCTTTGGCGGGCAGACCTCGGCGGCGCAGTCCCCGGCGGGGTTGCCCTCGGCGGCGACGGGATGCTGTACGTCGGTTCGCTTGCCAAACAACTCGAACGATTCGACCCGGTCACCGGCAAACATCAACCCGTAGTGGACACAAAAGGCTGGATCTGGGGAACGCCCGTTGCCGATGGCGATAACCTGTACTTCGCCGATGTGGATGGATATTTCTACTCCTATAACACAGCGGAACAAAAATTAAATTGGGAACCTGTTCAACCGGATGCGTCCATCACCGCCAATCCGCTTGTCGTTGGCGACAAAGTTCTCGTCGCGACAGAATCCGGCGGGGTGTACTCCATCAGCGCCGACGGCAAAATTGACCTGTGGTTTCAAGCCGCAGAGAAGAGCAAGGCATACACAACGCCGGTCTCTGCAGACGGCTTGGTGCTTGTCGCCTACATTGATTCCGATTATTATCTCGTTGCCCTCGACAATGACGGCGACGACCTGTGGAAATTTCCTCCCGGGAAATAAAGAGCGAACTGAACCATGAAGAATCCCAATAATCAAACTCAGGCGCAGAGACCCGAACTGCCGCAGATCAACCTCCGCGAAACCTTCAAGACCATCGCGGTGATCGCCGTCCTCGTGGTGGCGTTCACGAACTTCAACCTCGTCATTGACCTGATCGTCAACATCCTCATCTTCATCTACCAATTTGTCGGGCACAGCTTCGGCATTGCGATCATCCTGCTCACCGTGTTGATCCGCTTAGCCACTTGGCCCCTCAACGCGCAACAGATGAAGGGCGCCAAAGCCATGCAGGAACTGCAAAACGACAAAGAGTGGCTCGCCATCCAGAAGAAGTATGCCAAAGACCGCGAAAAACTCGCGCAGGAACAGATGCGCATCTACCGCGAGAGGAACATCAACGTCTTCGGCTCATGTTTGCCGACGCTGATCCAATTCCCGATCCTGTTCGCGCTCATCCCCAGCATCACGTATGCCATCGGTTCATACCCGTTGAGCATTCTCAAATTGTCCAAGAGCCTCGATGCGTTCGGCTTGCAGGATGTGGTCTCGCTCATCCCGCTCAACAGCCGGTTCCTCGGCATTGACATGGGCTTGCCCGAAAAAACGCTCATCTTCGGCGTGGGCGTTCCCCTGCTGGCGATCACCGTGGCGCTCACCACGTTCGTTCAAACCAAACTCACCATGCCGCCCTCCACCAACCCCAACGACCAATCGGCGGCGACCGGCAAAATGATGAGCATCTATATGCCGATCATGTTGTTTATGTTCTCTCTCAATTACGCCGCCGGGCTTTCGGTCTATTTTGTGACGAGCAACATCCTGAGCATCGTTCAATATGCCATGATGGGCAGGGTCAATTGGCGAAACCTGTTGCCCGGCGGCAATAAATCGTAACGACAAAGGAGGCGGGCATGAATCAAACGACAACACTTGAGATCATTGCGCCCACCGTGGAAGAAGCCCTCGCGCAAGGGCTGACCGAATTGGGTCTGACGGCAGACCGCGTCCATGTGGATGTGCTGGACGCCGGCAACAAAGGCTTGTTCGGATTTGGCAAAGCGCAAGTACGCGTGCGCCTGACGGTCATCCCTGAAGGCGGGATGCCGGCCGAAGTTGTGGAACCAGCCAAAAGGGAGTCGGAAGCGAAACCGAAAGCGGTTCAAACTCCGAGTGAGCCTGCTTCAGCCTCGTCAGCCGAATCGCAACCCTTCGACACGGCTCAGGACAAGTCCGAGCATGATTCCGTCCTCGAAGCGACAGAGGCGACAATTTCGAAGTTGATCCACATGATGCACCTCGAGGCGCAAGTCTCCGCGCATTACGGCGAGCGCGACCGCGAAGGCCGGCGCAGTATCCACGTGGATATTCGCGGCGACGATCTCAGCGTGTTGATCGGGCGGCACTCCGAAACGTTGAACGCGTTCCAATATGTGGCGTCGCTCGTGGTCGGCAAGGAAGTGAATGATTGGGTGCAACTCTACGTGGACGTGGAAGGCTACCGCAACCGCCGCGAAAAGCAATTGATCCAAATGGCGATGCGTATGGCGGATCAGGTTGCCAAAAATGGGAAGAAGCAATCGCTCGAACCCATGCCCTCCGGCGAACGGCGCATCATCCACATTGCCTTGCGCGATCACCCGGATGTGAAAACGGAAAGTTCCGGCGAAGAGCCTCACCGCAAGGTGACGATCGTGCCTAAAAACGAATAACTCACAAACTCTTGCATGATAATTTTTCTTTCCTCTTTCTTCTTTCTTCGTGAAAGACGAAAGAGGAAAGATTTTTAACGGGGCGGCGAGTATAATCTGCCCATGCCCAACCTTGGTTCGCTCGAAGCGGTGGAGTATCTCGTGATCGGTCATGTAGCGCATGATCTAACCGCGAACGGCGCGAGGCTCGGCGGGACAGTCGCCTACTCCGCGTTGACAGCGCGCGCGCTGGGAATGAAAGTGGGAATCGTGACGGCAGTTGGGGAAGAAACTCCGCTCGACACGTTGGATGGAATCCCAATCGTCTCAATGGACTCTCCACACAGTACAACCTTTGAAAATATTTATACCGATCGTGGGCGCGTCCAATATTTGCGCGCGCAAGCCTCAAGGATTGATTTTGCTTCCGTTCCCGCATCATGGCGCAACGCTTCGATCATCCATCTTGGTCCCATTGCCAATGAAATGGATTCATCCTTGCCCGACGATTTTTCGCCCGCGCTTCTCGGCGTCACTCCGCAAGGTTGGATGAGGCAATGGGATTCGGATGGGCGCGTCTCGCGCAGTGCATGGACAAACCCCGAATCTGTTTTGCAAAAAGCCAACGCGGTCGTCATCAGCCGCGAGGATGTGAACAGCGATCACGAACTCATCGAACAAATGGCGCATCAAACGCGGATGCTAGTTGTCACCGAAGGCGCTGAGGGTTGCATCCTGCACTGGAACGGGGATCGCCGCCGCTTCCGCGCGCCCGATGTGGAGGAAGTGGACGCGACCGGCGCGGGCGATATTTTCGCATCCGCGTTTTTTATCCGCTTGTTCAACACACGCGACCCGTGGGAAGCCGCGCGATTTGCTACGTTAATCGCTTCTCATTCTGTGTCACGCATTGGGCTGGAAGGAATCCCCACGCAGGCAGAGATCGAATCCTGTTTGATGGAAGTGTTGCAGTAAAAAATCTATTCCGCTAATCTTCGCTAATCAATTTATATTCGTGGAGATTGGCGGACAAAAAATCGTAAATCGTCAATCGGAAATCAAAAATCGCCATGACTCGTATCTATACCCTCGTCAACCAAAAAGGCGGAGTGGGCAAGACCACTACCGCCATCAACCTCGGCGCGTATCTTGCGAAACTCGACCAGCGCGTCCTCATCGTGGATATTGATCCGCAAGCCAACGCCACCTCCAGCCTCGGCGTGGAAAAGAACAACGTATCCATCAGCACATACGATGCGTTGCTTTCGGGCGATGTGCCAGCCTCTTCGATCCTCTTCAACGAGCGGCTTCAACTTTCGCTGTTGCCGTCATCGCCATCCCTTGCGGGCGCGGAAGTGGAATTGGTCGAAGAAGACGGCAGAGAATTTCGTTTGAGAGACGCGCTCGACTCATTCAAAGGTAAATACGATTACATCCTGATCGACTGCCCTCCCTCGCTGGGACTTCTCACCGTCAACGGACTCGTCGCGGCGAAAGACGGCGTGCTGATTCCCGTGCAATGCGAATACCTCGCGCTGGAGGGACTTGGGCAGATCACGCAGACCATCGAGCGAGTCCAATCCTCGCTCTTTCCCAAATTGCGCGTTCGCGGCGTGATCCTGACGATGTTCGACTCTCGCACCAATCTCGCTTCCGATGTGGTGAAAGAAGTCAACAACCATTTCCCTGGACTGGTCTTCAAGAGCGTGGTGCCGCGCAGTATCCGCCTCGCTGAAGCGCCTTCGTATGGATTGCCGATCTCCTCGTATGCGCCGTCATCCGTTGGCGCGCAGGCGTATGAGTCATTGGCGAAAGAATTGTTGAAGGGCGACGGAAAATAGAATCATTCGCAGGGGCGAACGGCCGTTCGCCCCTGCGCGTTAACACGAGGAGAAATTATGGCAAAACGTACCGGTCTCGGCAAAGGACTCGACGCCCTCATCCCCGGCGGAAAAATAGCCGCAGGCGGCGAGGCGGGCGGAGTGACGCAAGTCGCAATCGATTCGATCCAGCGCAACCCGCGTCAGCCGCGCGAAAAGTTCGATACCACCGAATTGGAGAATCTCGCCGCATCCATCCGCGAGCATGGAGTGATCCAACCCCTCATCGTCTCGCCGGGACGCGGAGGCGCGTACACGTTGATCGCCGGTGAGCGGCGTTTGCAAGCCTCGCGCAAAGCCGGGTTGAAAACAGTGCCGGTGGTCATCCGCTCGGCGACCGACCAGCAACTGCTTGAACTCGCGCTCATCGAAAACGTCCAACGCGCGGACTTGAATCCGATCGAAGAGGCGGAGGCATATCAGAACCTTGCCAAAGAATTCAGGATGTCGCATGAGACCATCGCTACACGTGTGGGAAAAAGCCGCGTCGCGGTGACCAACACCCTGCGTCTGCTCGATGCGTCTGCGGCGGTGAAGCAAGCGCTCGTAGACGGTCGCATCTCCGAGGGGCACGCGCGCGCGATGTTGTCGTTATCCGCCAAAGCGCAGGAACATTTGTTGAAGCAGATCCTCAATCTCGATCTGAGCGTGAGGTCAACTGAAATGTTGGCGCGAAAACTTTCGGGGCAGAGACCCGCCGTGAAAAAGAAATCAGGTCGAAGCCCGAATGTGAACGACGTGGAAAAGAAATTGCAATCCAGCCTCGGCACGAAGGTCGCGCTCAAACACGGCAAACGCGGCGGCACGGTGACGATCTATTATTATTCCGACGAGGAATTGGATTCGCTGTTGGACAAATTGACGTAACGTTTATAAACCTGACAGGTCTCCGCGTCAGACTGATGGAAAATGGTCATTGTCCGCGCAAAAGTTTTGACAGGCAATGACATGACGAGACCTGTCAGGTTTGTTTTCAGGAATGAACATGATCCTCCTCCACAACGCCATCATTCACACGCAAGACAAATCTCAACCGAAAGCCTCCGCCCTTGTGATCGAGGGAGACAAAATCATCGCGGTGGGCGAAACGAATTATTTATTCAACCAATTCCCTCGCGCCAAAGGACAGGACATGCGCGGACGCGTCATCGTCCCCGGGCTGACCGACGCGCATTTGCATTTGCATCAATATTCGCTCGCGTTACAAAAAATTGATTGCGAAGTGAACACCAAAGAGGAATGTCTGCGCCGCGTAGCAGAGCGCGTGAAAACATCCAAACCCGGCGAATGGATTCTCGGTCACGGCTGGAATCAAAATGAGTGGGGTGGCTGGCCCCACGCAAGCGAACTGGATGTGATTGCGCCGAACAACCCGGTGTACCTCACAGTCAAATCTCTTCACGCCGCGTGGGTCAACACGAAAGCCATGCAACTGGCGAACATCACCGCGTCCACACCCGACCCGTACAACGGACAGATCCAACGCGATGCGCACGGCAACGCGACAGGCATCCTGCTCGAAACCGCGATGGGACTTGTGGGAAAAGTCATCCCCGAGCCGACGATCCAAGAAATTACCAATGCCATCGAGAAAGCCCAACTCAATTTATGGAAGATGGGACTCACCGGCGTCCACGATTTTGACCGCCGCGAATCGTTCATGGCATTGCAAACGCTTCACGCGGAAAAGAAATTGAAACTGCGCGTGCTGAAAAATTTGCCCGTTGAACTGCTCGACGAAATTCACGCCATCGGTCTGCGCGGCGGATTCGGCGACGACATGCTTCGCATCGGCAACATCAAAGTGTTCATGGATGGCGCGCTCGGTCCGCACACGGCGGCGATGTTCCAGCCATACAACGGCGAGGAATCCAATCGCGGCATCCTCAACATGGACGGCGAAGAACTCTTCGAGCATGGGCGCAAAGCCGCGCAAGTTGGGCTGGGTCTCACCGTCCACGCTATCGGCGACCGCGCCAATCACGAAGCGCTGAATGCGTACGAGCAACTCCGCAACTATGAAAAAGAAAATCATTTGCCCGCGCGGCGTCATCGCATCGAACACGTGCAGGTGATCCATCCCGACGATGCGCCGCGCCTCGGCAAACTCAACGTGGTCGCTTCGATGCAGCCGATCCACGCGACCTCCGATATGTTGATGGCGGATCAATTTTGGGGTGAGCGCACGAAACTGTCTTACGCTTGGAAAACTCAACTCGACTTTGGCGCGCCG
>CAYWCN010000118.1:0-7960 GCA_964456775.1 uncultured Anaerolinea sp. | reverse complement strand
CGCCCGATCAACTCAAGCGCGTGGTCGAGACGATCCTGCTTTCGCCTGAATTCAAACAGACGTGGGGCGCGAAGATCAAACGCCCCATCGAAGCCGCCATCTCGATGATGCGCGCCGTCAACACAGACTTCACCAAACTCCCCGGCGGAATCGCGTGGATGTGCGGGATGATGGGGCAAGCCATGTTCGAGCGGCGTCCGCCCGATGGCTACCCCGATGTGAAAGAAGCGTGGGCGAATACCATGTCGCTTTTGTATCGTTGGAATTTCGCGGTCGGCATCACCGAAAACTGGATGGACGACGAGGAACAACAACGCATCATCCGCACGGACATCGTCGCGCAGACTCCTGCCGAACTCCGCACCGCCGAATCCCTCGCGGACTTTTGGATTCCGCGCATCCTCAACCGTCCCATGTCCGACGTGGACCGTCAGGCGGTAATCGCGGTCATGGCGCAGGAATATGGCGCGCAAGATGAATTGCCGCAGGATCACATTGATTATGTCCTGCCCGCGATGGTCGAAGTGATTCTTATGAGCCCCGATTTTCAATGGAAATAGAAAATTGATCCACTAATCTTCACTAATCTCCGCGAATAAAGATTAGCGCAGATTAGCGTGGATTTGCGGAAAGGAAAATTATGCCGACACAAAAATACTCACGCCGAAACTTTTTGCAGGGATGCTCCGCCGCCATTGCCGAACTGGCTGGCGCGCGGCTGACCAATGTCGCGTTCAGGCAGGATGACTCTTCAGCCGACACGCTCGTGGTCGTCTTTTTGCGCGGCGGCTGGGACGCGCTCAACGTCGTCCCGCCGATGGCTGGCGATGATCGCGGCTATTATGAATTGGCACGCCCGAACATCAAGATCAGCAACTTGTTGCCGTTGAACGACCAATTCGGTTTACATCCCGCGCTTGCCCCACTTCACGGACTGTACCAACAAGGCAAGATGGCGGTCGTCCACGCGGTGGGACTCAACTACGACACGCGCAGTCACTTCGACGCGATGGAATATATCGAGCTTGGCACGCCTGGGCAGAAAAGCACAACGTCGGGATGGATCACGCGTCACTTGCAGACGCAAGGCGTGTCGTCCATTTTGCCCGCGCTGTCCACATCGGGCGCGCCTTCGTCGCTGTTGAATTTTGTCCCAACGGTGAATCTCAACGACCCCTCCGAATTTTCACAATGGGATAACGGACTCGCCGCGTCACAACAGGTCGCGTTGCGGCAGATGTACAGCGGCGAGACTCTCTTGCATCGCGCAGGCATCCGCACGCTCGATTCACTCAACATCGTCAGCCCCATCGTGGAGGGAGAGTATCAGCCATCGAACAGCGCGAGTTACAACGACGATGAACTCAGCCAGCAACTCAAAACGGTCGCGCGGATGATCAAACTTGAAACGGGTCTGCGCGTGGCGACCGTTGATTACGGCGGCTGGGACACGCACGAATACGAGAACGATGGCAACGGCGGTTACATCGCGGACTTGCTTGGTAACCTCGCCAGCGGACTGTCCAATTTTTATCTCGATCTCGATTCGGGATACACCGACAAATTATCTGTCGTGGTCATCAGCGAGTTTGGGCGCCGCCTCGTGCAAAACGAATCCTACGGCACGGATCACGGTCATGGCAATGTGATGTTCGCGCTTGGCGGCGGAGTCAACGGCGGGCAGGTCTATGGCGCGTGGCCCGGCTTGCACAATGATCAACTCTACGATCACGCCGACCTCGCCATCACCACCGATTATCGTCAGGTGTTGAGCGAGATGCTTAAGCACCGCTTGGGCAATGCGGATGTTGCATCTGTGTTTCCTGGATATTCACCGACTGGTGAGATGGGAATTTTTAGTTAGGCGTGTCACTCTGAGCGATAGCGAAGAGTCTCTCCTCACGTGGTGGAGATTCTTCGCCGCAGAAACCAAGAGCGCGGCTCAGAATGACATACTCTAAAATGAACCCTGCGAAGGTTTACAACCTTCGCAGGGTTCTCTGCTTCAAGATGGGAAAAAAGTCTACGCTGGCGACTCAGCCGTCGCCTTGGAGGGAACCGTGGCTTCACGTCGCCACATCGAAAGGATGACGATCAAATATCCGAAGTAGGCGATGATCTCGGTCAGCGAGGGGTTTCCGTTGTAGCCGAAGAGCGTTTTCATCAATTGCCCCGCAACG
This sequence comes from uncultured Anaerolinea sp., assembly GCA_964456775.1. Lineage (GTDB taxonomy): Bacteria > Chloroflexota > Anaerolineae > Anaerolineales > Villigracilaceae > Defluviilinea. The sequence continues at coordinate 5,780 of CAYWCN010000118.1, read as the reverse complement.
GAATTTTCGTCGAGGATCGCGTTCACATCCCAGATGTGTTCAACCACGGGCGGAATCCAGCCGACCTCGTTGAACTCATGCACGCCGTGCGCGACGAGTCCCGCCGCGAAGAGGATGAGCAAGAGACCCGTCATTTGGAAGAAGCGGCGCAGATCGAGGCGGACAGTGGTTGCGAAGAGGGTGTAGCCGAGCAGGATGGCTGTGCCAAGACCGAGGATCGTGCCAGCCAGCGTCTGCGCGACGTTGTCCGTCACTTGACTCGTGTCGCCGACGAAGAACGCGGCAGTGATGAAGAGGGCGAGTTCGATACCCTCGCGCACGACCGCGACAAATGCCAGCCAGAACACCGCGCGTTTGCCATTGGAGATGACGGCTTTGTTGACGCCATCTTCCAGTTCGCTTTTGAGAAAGCGCGCTTGCTTGCGCATCCAGAAGATCATCCACGTGAGGATGCCTGCCGCGATGAGCATGGTCGTGCCTTCGAAGATTTGTTCCGCGCGTTCTTTGAGCGACATGCCGAAGGAGGTGAGCAGGATTGCGGCGAGGATGCAGACGATCACCGCGCTCGCTGTTCCCATCCACACGGCGGGGGAGAGGTCACTGCGGCGGATCTTGGTCAACGCGCCCAGCACGATGCCGATGATCAGCGCGGCTTCAAGTCCTTCGCGCAGGGACAGTAAGTAAGTAGGTAACATTCAGTAGTTCTCCTAAACAGAATTAATTTCTTGCCGCTTTATATCAAGACGCGGAAGATTATTCCAGATGAGGCTATGCAGATTTGTATAAGCCGCGTTGAGGAGCGTTTTCAATCAGGTTGATGATTTTAAAAAGAAATCGGTGGTTGAGTAGCCCGAGGCGATAGCCGAGGGTGTATCGAAACCACCAAGTATCAAAAGTAATTACTGTTACAAAAGGTATAGATGTTAGTGGTGGTTTCGATACGGCGGACGAACGCCGCCTACTCAACCACCGATGTTTACTTCAAATTGTTCAAAAGCCAGACACTCTCGTTCTGATCTGCGTCTATTATCTCGCCAATCTTAATGAAGTGAATATCATCGGGGAGGAGAGATGCTAAACTGGATTTGCAGAATGGACAAAGCGGTGGGGCATTGAATCGAAAACGTCCTCCGCATTTGCAAGGCGCCAAATGCTTTTCGAGTTTGGTTTTTTCTTTGGCTGTTAAACTCCAAGGATGTTTGGATCCTACGATTCGTTGGTAGTTGGGATTATAGCTACCGAACTCTAAGGCACTTGAGTCTTTGTCGCAATATAAGAACCATCGGTTGCTGAAACCCGCATGATAGAAGTATTTCTGCTGCAACTCGATTTCTTTTTTGCAACTTGGGCAATTAAGTACCATCACCCTTTTCCACTTTTCTTCGCCGCCTTCTTCGTCTTCCCCATTCTCCGATACGGCGGCATATCAATCACGCAGATTTGGCACTTGCTCGTATCCAACAATTTATTCCACAGACTCGGATAACTCTTCGCAAACGACTCAGGGTCGAGCGTGGATGTGATCACCGTCGGTAGATTCGCGTAGTAGCGATGATTTAAGATTTGATGTAATTTATCCTCCGCCCACACGGAACTGATTCCGCTTTCTTTCAAGTCATCGAGCATGAGCAGGGGCGTGGTACGAATCTCGTAGGAACGGCGATCAAACGTCACGTCCGAGTTGGGGCGGAAGGTGGCTTTGAGGTAGTCGAGCAGAGTCGAAACTTCCGCAAGAATCGCTTGTCCGCCGAGGAGCAGGCGATAATTCCCAACCGCCGCGGCGAGATGCGTCTTGCCTGAGTGCGATCCGCCGAGGATCACCAGCCAGCCGTTGGGACCCTCCGCAAAATGGACAGCCGCATCCAGCGCCTCGTGCAAGCGTTTGATGTGTTGCGCGGTGACTTTCTCACGCACGATCTCCTTGTCTTTGACGGGACGCCCGTAACGGTCTTGTCGCTCTTTCGTGATCGTTGTGACAATTTCTTTACCAACTTCATCGTCGCGTGTTTCAAAATTGCCGAACGACAAGTCCTTGATGTGCGAAAGCGACAGCATCGAGATGCCAGGGTTGCTCGTCTCGGTGGGGCGGCGGAAGTCGGGCGCGGTGATGCGGATGTACTTCACGAACTCCGCATCCTGCAAACGCGAGCGGATGCGGCTCTCGACTTCATCCAGAATCAAATTCGTTGTGATGACCGTCGGGAGTTTGTTGATGTACCGAGCGTTGATGATCTGAAATAATTTTTCCTGCGCCCACGGCGTGGCGTTCTGCGTGCCGAAATCATCCATCACGAGCAAGTCTGCGGTGCGGATGGTTTCAAAGCGTTCTTCAAAAGTTGTTTCAGGGTCGGCATATGCGAAGCGAAGTGAATCCAACAGATCAGGAACCGTAATAAACAACGTTGGCACGCCGCGTTGCACACATTCATTTGCGATTGCCGCCGCGAGATGCGTTTTGCCGCATCCGTACGAGCCTTCAAGCAACAGCCATCCGCTCAACGTTTTTGCAAAATGTTCCGAAGCGTCGAGCGCGTCGCGCAGACTCGCCACTTCCTGCGGCGAGACAAATTCCGCTTTGGGGTTGCCCGACGGATTGAAATTCGCAAACGTGAGATGACTCAACCGTTCGAGATTGCTCATCTCATACAATCGTTGACGCGCGTTGTCGGCGATCTCGTTCGCGCGGCACACGCACGGTTCGAGCCGACCAAATTTTTCGTGTCCCACTGGCACGTCCACGCGCAAGAAGCCCACGCCTCCGCAGTGCGGGCAATCGGGTTTCCCGAGCAAAGTGCGAGGCAACGGCGCGACGTTATCCATCGAGATATTCGGCGAACTCGCTTTTTGTGTAGCGCTCAGAACCTTGTCTAGCGTCCCGTTGATTCGTTTTTCCATGCCTGCCTTCATCTTTCCATCGTTTCAAGATCGCTTCGCAATATTTCCAATTGCGTTTATTGTTTTTCACCGCGAGCTCGATCGCCTCGGCGATCCACTCCGCATGATACGTCTCTTCCGCATCTTTCAACGCGTCCGCGATCATCGGCGTCAGCGGACCGATATTCTCCTCGTACAACCGAAACACATTCGGACGCTCCATCGGCGGCGCAGAAACAACACTAGATGGATTCCACTTTCCACTTTCTATCGCCTGGATTCCCGCCCGCCCCCGCGGAGAATTCAACAGGAAGTAAACCACCGCTTCTCTTTCGACCTTCAGCAGGCTCCCGTGTTTGACAGCTTTTTCCAGCCCGCGCTTGATCTCCTCCGCCCCCAGCCCCAACTCCTTCACATCGAAATCCATCTTCGTCAACGCCCGAAACGGACTGTCCATATGCTCCGCGCGCCAGAGAAAATACAACGTCACCTTCAACTCCGCCGCGTCGTCAATCTCTTTCAACAACTCGTGAAAGAACTTATCTGGCAGTTGCGTGAATGTTTCCGAATCTGTGAATCCTCTAAACTTGCTCACGAAACCTCAATTAAAAATCTCTGTGTTCTCTGTGTCTCTGTGGCAAATTATTCATTGGGTTTAAACACCCTCGTCGCCGCATTCTCGAACTTCGCCAACGCGCCGCGAAACACCAGCTCCACGCTCCCAACGGGACCGTTACGATGCTTCGCCACGATGATCTCCGCCACGTTTTGCTTCACTGTATCCTTCTCGTATTGGTCGGGACGATAAATGAACATCACGATGTCAGCGTCCTGTTCCAGCGATCCCGATTCCCTTAGATCCGAAAGCACAGGGCGTTTATCGGAGCGTTGCTCCACTGCGCGACTCAACTGCGCCGCGGCAAGCACAGGCACATTCAACTCGCGCGCCAACACTTTGAGATTGCGCGAAATATACGAAACTTCCTGCACGCGGTTATCGTTGCGAGTATCGCCGCTCATCAATTGGAGGTAATCTACGATAATCAAATCAAGTCCAAACTCCAGGTGAAGTCTGCGACATTTTGTTCTTAACTGCAAGGGTGTGATAGCAGGAGTGTCGTCGAGATAAATGTGCGTGTCGCCGAACACTTCAATCGAGTGGGTGAACAGGGGCCACTCGCTCTCTTGCAGCTTTCCCGTCCGCAGACGTTGCGAGTCGATTCCCGTTTCTTGCGCGATCAATCTCTGCACAACTTGTTCATTCGACATTTCGAGTGAAAAAATGGCAACGTGTTTCTTATGAGTCAATCCCGCGTTCTTTGCAATCGAAAGCAAGAAACCTGTTTTACCCTGACCAGGACGACCAGCGATGATCAACAAGTCCGATGGTTGTAAACCCGTGAGCATTTTGTCGAGGTCAATGAATCCCGTCGGCACACCGACGATCTCATCGGGGCGTTTGGCGAGCGTATCAATTCGGTCGTAGTACTCGCTCAACACATTGGAGATCGGCTGAAGGTCGTGTTTGAGCCGCCGTTCGCTGACGTTGAAGACCGCCTTCTCCGCCTCATCCATCACATCGTCAACGTTCGTCTTCTCGTTGTACGCAATCGAAGCGATCTTATTCGCCGCGTCGATCATCTTGCGGCGGATCGAATGTCCCTCCACGATGCGCCCATACGATTCGGCGTTGAGCGACGACGGCACTTGATTCACCAACGCGGTGAGATACGCAGGTCCGCCGAGTTCGCCGAGTTGACCGCGCTTGTCGAGTTCGTTCGAAACAGTCAACAGGTCGATGGGGATGCGTTGTTCGTGCAGGCTCGTGAACGATTCCCAGATCCACTTGTGACGGTGGATGTAAAAATCGTCCGCGTTCAAAAACTGCGCGACGTCGTAATACACCTCAGGGTTAATGAACACCGCCCCAACGACGGCTTCTTCGGCTTCGCGGCTATGCGGCACTGCCGTTGATGTGGCGGGGGCGGTTTCAGTGGGCAGGTAATCGTTCATTTTTTCTTGGGCTTTGTTGGCTTGTCCGGTGCATCGTCCTCGGATTTATTTTCATCGGGCTTATCGAAATCGAGTTTATCCAAAAAATTTTCGAAGACGGACAAACGCTCGGCTCCTTCTTTCGACAGGGGAGTTGGTTCGGCTTTGGGAGGCGGAGCCGCATTTTCAGCCACTTCCTCCTCAGGGACAATGCTCGCCGCGTCCATCACGCTCGCGTGGACGAGGATCGGCACGTGCGCCCGCACCGACAACGCGATCGCATCCGACGAGCGCGAGTCGATGCGAATTTCTTTGCCGTTCACATCCGCGATGATCGCGCCGTAATAAGTATCGTTCTCCAACTTGACGATCTCGATGCGCGTGATCCGCGCGTTGAACGCATTGAACACATTCTTGAGCAGGTCATGCGTAAGCGGACGGCTCACTTCCACTTCCTGTAATGCGACCGTGATCGCCTCCGCTTCATACACGCCGACCCAGATGGGTAAATAGCGATCTTCGTTAACTTGTTTCAGCACCACCAATCGGTTGGGCGTCATCAAGTGAACGCGGACGCTGTCTATTTGCACTTCGATCATGTTTGCCATGGGAAACTCCAAACGAGTTTTGCTATTGTAGCATAATCAATCCTGAATGTCATTGCAGTTACCCTACCCCGTCATTGCGAGGAGGCTTTAGCCGACGAAGCAATCTCCTACACGGTGATGGGGATTGCTTCTCGAAGACTCGCAATGACGGAAAAATTATTTTGTTGCCAGAATGATGAAACGGGGCTATAATCCCGCCCTGTCACCGGGGACTTTTCCCTACTCAATCGGGGCGTGGCGCAGCCCGGTAGCGCACTTGCATGGGGTGCAAGGGGTCGTAGGTTCAAATCCTATCGCCCCGACTGA
>CAYWCN010000117.1:0-7966 GCA_964456775.1 uncultured Anaerolinea sp. | reverse complement strand
CGTGCTTATCTCAAACATCCTACCTATATCCTTTCTGCAACTGCGTAAGTCCTAAGAATAAAGAAGCCAAAGCGTTCTTTGATAAACTTTCGTACTCGCACAAAAGAGAATACGTGATGTGGATCAACGAAGCGAAGAAGGAAGAGACGCGGCAGAATCGCATCGTCAAAATGATCGAGATGCTGAAACAAGGAAAGAAACGGTCGTAAGGCGGGATGGCATCCCGCCCCACGGAGAAAATATGCAATTCAAAAATTATCTTGAAGAACTTTACGAGTACAACTACTGGGCGAACAAGCGTTATCTCGCTGTTGCAGAGACGCTCGATCACGAAAGCCTATTCCACAAACATGGACATTCATGGGATACCGCTCACGCGATCCTTGTCCACATGATGAGTTCGGAGCGGATGTGGCGTCAGCGTTGGCTCGGCGAAAAAGGCGAGTTCCTCGATGCGAAAGATTTTCCCGATGTGAAATCCATCCGCGCGTATTGGGTGGATGTGGAAAAGAACATGCGCGATTACGTTTTAGAGCAAACGGAGACCAGCCTGTGGCGCGATGTGACATACACCAACCCAAAAGGCGAGACATTCACGCTTCCGTTGTGGCAGATGATGATCCAGCCGCCGAATCACAACACGCATCACCGCGGCGAGCTGGCGGCGATGTTCGCGTTGATGAATATTCCGCACCCTGAGGAGGAAATGATCCAGTATTTCTTGAATAAGAGCGGGCAAAAGAAGTTTTAAACTTTCATGTCATGCTGAGGGGCGTTCTTTGCCCCGAAGCATCTCTACGACGGCGTGAGAGACTCTTCGGTCGCTGGAAACCGCTCCCTCACATCGTCCCGATGTTCGTCGGGAGAGTGACATAACATCATGTATTCCCTTCTCCGCCCGCTCCTCTTTCGTCTCGACCCCGAAACCTCCCACTCGTTGACGTTGTACGCACTACGCAGTACGCAGTATTTTCCTCCCACATTGTGGCTACTCACTCAACTTAATAGAGTCCCATCCAAACCCGTTCACGCATTCGGCTTGACTTTCAAGAATCCCATCGGTCTCGCGGCGGGATATGACAAGGACGGCGTCGCGGTTCGCGGACTCGCCGCGCTGGGATTCGGTCACATCGAGATTGGGACGGTCACGCCGAAGCCTCAGGCTGGGAATCCGCGTCCGCGCGTGTTTCGGCTGGCGGAGGATGAGGCGGTGATCAATCGGATGGGATTTCCATCTCAAGGCATGTTGAAGGTTGCAGGTCGAATGTCGAAGGTTGGAAGTCGGAAATCTGTGATCGTTGGTGTGAACTTGGGGAAGAATAAGGATACGCCCATCGAAGAAGCCGCGCAGGATTATGTTGAGTTGATGAGGGTGTTTGCTCCGCTGGCGGATTATTTGACCATTAACATCTCGTCGCCGAATACGGTTGGGTTGCGGAGGTTGCAGGGACGAGAAATGTTGGAGGGATTGCTTGGGGCGATGATCAATGCGCGTGTAGGGGCGGACGGCCGTCCGCCCCTACTTGTAAAAATCTCTCCCGATTTATTAGATGAAGAATTAGATGATGCAATCGGAGTCATTCTCGATAAAAAAATGGACGGGATCATCGCGACGAATACAACACTGTCACGCGAGGGAGTGCGGTCAAGTTTGAAGGGCGAGACAGGCGGACTAAGCGGGAGTCCGCTCAAAGGTCGGAGCGAAGCGGTTTTGAGTCGAGTGGTGAAACTTGTTAATGAGAGAGTCCCCATCATCAGCGTGGGAGGAGTTGCGAGTCCCGAAGATGCAAAGAAAAGACTCGCGTTGGGCGCGAGTCTTGTTCAGGTGTACACGGGGTTGATCTATCGCGGACCGGGGTTGGTCAAAGAGATTTTGAAAAATTTGTGATGAACATACAGCCCGCCCGGTATAAGTCCGCTTTAGCGGGCTTTGTAGGAATAGCACGGACGTTCACGTCCGTGCGGTGTAGAAGAGCGGCGTGAATGCCCGCCCTGAGTGTATCGAAGGGCTCAGCATGGCATGGCAAAAAGTGTGTGATCACGGTTTGTACGGGCGGAAGACCGGCAAGGGCGAGTCGGTGCGGCGGCTGAAAAATCCATCGGGGAGGGCGACGGGTTCGAGCGCGCCTTCGGTGTCGAGCGAGCCGACGGGGATGTAATACAGCACGATCTTGCCTTCGGTGCCGAGGCTGATATCTTGAAAGGCAAAGATGAGATAGGTTCCGTCGGGGCTGAATGCCGTGTCGCGGTAACAACATTTGCCGCCCACGGGCGCGACGGGTTTGGCTTTGTGTGTGAACGTGTTGTACAACACGAGGTTGCCGTAGCCGTCGTTGCGGACGTTGCTGTTCAACGCAAAGAGTTGGTCGCCGTCCCAATTGAGTGTGACGATCTCAAGCGGGAATGGGAATCGTTGTGCGGGGAATTCATCGAGGCGGATCGGTTCGGATGTTTTGCAAAGATGGATGTCGAGGATGCGGATCGTATCTGCCACGTTCGCACCGGAGGGCGCGGAAAATTCGACCGCAAGTTTTTGCCCGTCTTTCGACCATAACAGATTCTTCGCGCCGATCTCATTATAGAAGAGACATCCGTTCATGGCGAGCAGGTCGGCTTTGGTGGTGTTGGCGGGGAACGCGCCGGCGTCGAATGGCACAACATGCAGTTCGCGGTTGACGCTGATGGCAACCTGCTGTCCGTCGGGTGAGACGCGGAAAGCGTCGAAATATTCCGCCGAGGCAAAACTGGTGAGGATCTCTTCGCGCTGGTCTGTGATGTTCACCGTTTTCACGGTCTTACCGGTCACGTACAAAATAAGGTTGCCATCTGGCAGCCATTCCACGTTGGATTTTTCGCGTCCATCGGAGGTCACCGAACGCAGGTCGCTGCCGTCCACGTTCATGATCCAAATATCGTTATCGCGCACGAAGGCAATTTTATCCGCGCCGCCGATGACCGGGACTTTCGGCGCGAGCGTTTCTGTCGGCGCGGGGATCGTGGCGGTCTCGGTCGCCGGTGCGGATGTAGATGTAGACTCAACCGTCGGCGCGGAAGTGGACGTGGCTGGGGCAATTGTCGGCGTGGGAGTTCCCGTCGCTTCTTTTCCGACGGGCAAACTGTTCCGGTTTGTGAGGAAGAGTCCCGCCGCCGCGACTCCGAGGATGCCCAGCACGATCACCGCGATCGTTGCCAGTGGAAGTTTTCTTTTTTCATTGCCGGGCTTTTGTTTCATCGTTGCCCGCAATGTGGAAAGGGTCTGATTCTTTTTCTCCGGACCAAAATCACCGGCGATCTCTTTGAGGGTTTGCACCATCTCGACGGCGGTGCCGAAGCGGTCGTCGCGGCTTTTTGCCATCGCTTTTTGGATGATGAGATCCATATCCGCCGGCAGGTTTGGGTTGAAGGTCAAAATTCGCGGAACGGGATCGGTCACGTGTTTGATCGCGACCGCCATCGGCGTATCGGCTTCGTACGGTTGTTTGCCGGTCAGCATCTCAAAGAGGATGATGCCGAGCGAATAAATATCCGTGCGTCCGTCCACTTGCTCGCCGGTGGCTTGCTCCGGCGACATGTACGCGGGCGTGCCGATGATGCCGCTGCCGGTCATCGTGCCGGCGCTTTGGCTCATCTTGGCGATCCCAAAATCGGAAATGTACGGCGTGCCGCGGCTATCGAACAAAATGTTGCTGGGTTTCAGGTCGCGGTGGATGATGCCGCGCGAGTGCGCTTCATCTAAACCGGGCGCGATCTGTTCGAGGATGCGCGCCGCCTCCGCCACGCTCATGATTCCCTTTTTGATGCGCTCGGATAACGATCCCCCGTTCATGTACTTCATCACGAAATAAGGCAGTTTGCCGTCTTCGGTCTCGCCCACGTCGTAGACCGGCACAATGGAAGGATGCTCGAGCTGGGCGATGATCTTCGCCTCGCGTTGGAATCGAGTCCGGAATTGCGGGTCGGCGTGGAGCAGTTCGGGCGGCAGAATTTTGACGGCAACCTCGCGTTCGAAGCGGGAATCGTATCCCCGGTAAACGGTTGCCATGCCGCCGCGTCCCAACTCCGATTTGATCTCGTATATCCCGATCTTTTCTGGTTGCATGAGTCAAGTATACCTACCGGCAAGAATGGGCGCAAGCGTCTTGTGTGGCAATTTCATTGGGCGAAAACTCCAACGATCATCTAATACAACCGCAACGCTTGCAAAATCCCTTTTATGGTATAGTGTCGCCACTATGGACGACAAGATCACAATCATCGAAGGACCTCCGCCGATTTTCGAGGCGGTAAACGACGGATGGGCGTTAGGCTTGAACGAGCGCGCCCAGTTATCCGTCCCGGCGTTGACGCGTTTGCGCACGTTCAACGGACCCGCGCTGGTGGAACGCTGTTACCGCGCGTGGAACGCAAAAGCCCCCATCCATCTGCATTATCGCAACGATTCCGGCGTGGAGCAAAGTGCTCCCATCTTTGCGGCTCGCAACGTGGAAACAAACGACGGGCATGTGTTACTGCTCTGGGTGCATCTCGACAGCGACAAGGTCGAGTATGAGTTCGACCACGGCGATGATGACGCCGACGAGGATACTTTCGACGAATGAACGAACAGACCAGACGGAAGTCTGGTCTTGTTATTTTTCAGCATGAGTTTCGCCGTATTGACGATTGTTCGGGTACTGTGTTACGCTTGAAACATGGAAACAGCGACGGGTCAACAGACAACCACGCTCTAATCCTTGCTTGAAAAACGGGCTTCCCAGACCGGGATGCCCGTTTATATTTTCTCCTCAGGAGTCAACGACCATGTCAGAAAAAAGGAACGCGTTCGAGATCGCGCAATCGCAATTCGACCATGTCGCCGAACAATTGAATCTCGACGCCGGCGTGCGCGAGGTCTTGCGTGTGCCCACGCGCGAATTCACCTTTCGCATCCCGGTGCGGATGGACGACAACTCGCTCAATGTATTCACCGGCTTCCGCGTGCAACACAGCGACGTGCGCGGACCCAGCAAAGGCGGCATCCGCTTTGCGGCGGATGAGACCCTCGATACCGTGCGCGCCCTCGCCATGTGGATGACGTGGAAATGCGCGGTGGTGGACATCCCTCTCAGCGGCGGAAAAGGCGGCATCATCGTTGACCCCTCCAAACTTTCATTAAATGAAAAAGAAAACCTTTGCCGAGGCTGGGTACACCAGATGATCCGAAACATCGGACCGCGGCAAGACATCCCCGCGCCGGATGTGGGCACCAACGCGCAAATGATGGGCTGGATGATGGACGAGTATTCGAAACTCACCGGCGAATTTACCCCGGGCGCGTTCACCGGCAAACCGGTCGGCAGCGGCGGCTCGCAAGGTCGCACCGAAGCGACCGGCTTCGGCGTGATCTACAACATCCGCGAGGCGATGAAGCGCCGCAACATAGACCCGAAGAATTCTGTGGCGGCGATCCAGGGCTTTGGCAACGTGGCGCAATACACTGCCATTGGATTTGTAGAAATTCTCGGCGGCAAAGTCGCTTGTGTTTCGTGTTGGGACCGCAACGATAAAAAATCTTACACCTACAGTCACAAAGGCGGCGTGGATGCGAAGTTCCTGCTTTCGATCACCGATCAATACGGCACAGTGGACAAAGCAAAAGCAACCGCGGCCGATTACGTCGTGGAAGACGGCGATGCCTGGATCTCAAAAGATGTGGATGTGCTTATCCCTGCCGCGCTTGAAAATCAGGTCAACGCCGATACCGTGAAGAAAATTTCCAAAAAAGTGAAGATCATGGCAGAAGGCGCGAACGGTCCCACTACGCCCGAAGCGGATGAATATATCAAAGAGACAGGCATCTTCCTCGTCCCCGACTTTTTGTGCAACGCGGGCGGCGTCACCACCTCTTACTTCGAGGGCGTACAGAACGACATGAACTTTTACTGGTCGAAACAAGAAGTGCTGGGGCGGCTGGACGAAAAGATCACCGCCGCGTTCAGCGCCGTCTATGAAATGTCGGAGAAAAAGAACGTCTACATGCGCGACGCGGCATACATGGTCGCCATCCAGCGCGTGGTAGACGCGATGCAAATGCGCGGCTGGCTTCAAGGCGATTGGTAAACGACAGCGAACGACAAGCCCTCGTCACTCAACGAGGGCTTTTTATTTTGGATGAAGAACCCGGCTCATTTCGACCCTTCGACACGCTCAGGGCGGCGCGGGCAACCTGATTCACCCTCTCAGCCTTTGTGTCCCTCCAGGCAGACCACCCCTTCCGCGCCGACTTGGGCATTGTGCGCAACCCCGGCAGGGAGATCGAGTCTATCCCCCGCATGCAACTCCAGTGATTGACCCAACTCCGGCAAACCGAATGTGATCGAACCGCGCACCACATAGATCACTTTGTCGTACGAATGTGAATGTGCCGCGTACGTGTCGTGCGGTCCGTTTGACCACGTGTAAGGATGCAAACCTTCATCCGCGCACAGACGCGTCAGCGTGGATTCGGTCGGGGCGGCTGAATCAGCCCAACGGGTGACATGAGGCGTGTTCATCGTCTACGTAGGACAAATTGTCAATTTGTCCTACAATTTCTCCATCAACTCGATCCGATTCCCAAACGGGTCGAACACATGCGCGCGCTTGAATCCCTCCAGCGGCGGTTGCGACAGATCCCATTCATAACCAGCAACCTGAATCTTTTCAAGAAGCGAATCGAGATCGTCCACGAGGAATGCGGGATGCGCCTTGCGCGCGGCGCGGAAATCTGTTTCAACGCCGAGGTGCAATTGAACGTTTCTAAACTCAAACCACGCGCCTCCGCGTTTGGCGAGCTCGGCAGGTTTGGGAATTTCTTGAAAGCCGAGTATGCGAACATAAAATGCCCGCGCTGAATCTTCCTGATTCGCGGGCATTGCTAATTGAACGTGGTGAATGGAGAGGATGGTCATGGGGGAAGTACACACGTAAATCCGTAAACAAGTAAACAAGTAAACAAGTAGATACGTATGTACCTGTGTACTTGTTTACCTGTCTACGCTTTCACGGCTCAACCGGATACCCCGCATTGATCCACGCTTCCAACCCGCCGAGCAATGCTTCGACCTGTGTGTATCCATTGTGCAACATGAGGAACGCCGCACGGGCGCTCGTATGTTCGTTCGGTCATGTGCAGTACGTGATGATCCATTGGTCTTTGTCGAGGTTGACGCTATTAATGTCAATTTCAAATCGATCCAACGGAATGGACAATGCGCCTACTACATGCTTCTCGCTGTATGCCTCCGTGCCTCGCACATCCAGGATGATCGCCGCGCCGGCAGTGTAGGCAGTGTACGCTTCTTCCAACGAAATGCGCGGAACATCCGCTTCGCTGGCGGGCAGGTTTGAAGGTGTGGATGGATTCCCCGGCTCAAGAATTATGACTGGCGTCGGCTGGGCGGTCGGGGATAACGCGTTGCATGCAAGCGTTGCGAGGATGAGAATTGAAATGGCGAGGAAGATTCTTGTTTTTTGCATGGTTCCTCCGGTAAGGGCGAACGGCCGTTCGCCCCTACAACAAATCACAACTCACAAAACCGATTGATCTGTTTGCCGATGATGGCGAGGCTGTCCTGCCAGAATTTTTTCTGCGTGATATCAATGCCGAAACGCTTGGCGAGTTTCGCGGCAGACGCTTCGCCGGTGGAGGCAAGCAGGTTCATGTAATCGGGGACAAAGTCCGCGCCGCGTTTTTGGTAGATGGCATACAAGCCTGTGGCAAAGAGCAGACCGAACGAGTACGGGAAGTTGTAGAACGGGAAGCCCGGTGAATAATAATGAGGCTTCCACGTCCACATGAATTTTTGCAAATAGCGTTCATCGAGACCGTCACCGTAAGTCGCTTTTTGGGCGCGCTCCATGATCTCACAGAAATCGTCGGCAGAGAGTTCAGATTTTTCGCGGCGTTCCATCACTTCCTTTTCAAAGAGGAAGCGCGAGTAAATAT
>CAYWCN010000116.1:0-7991 GCA_964456775.1 uncultured Anaerolinea sp. | reverse complement strand
CGGAGGGTTCATTCCCTCAGTTTACTCACTCTCTTTCAACTGCGTAAGTCCTACATATTTAATCTCTATACCATGAGTTGTAGCTAGACCTTCAACAAAGGGTTCACCGCGCAATGCGCTTAGTAGACAAGTCTTACCAACTTCGCCTTCGCCAACCAAGATGAGTTTGGCTTCGTTGAGAATGATTTGTGCTTTGGACTTGGCGCGAAGGTACGCTTTGACACCATCAATGCCTTGTTTGTAGGCTTCGGCGAGTTCAGGAATCAGGGGATTGTTGTCGAGATAAAGAGTCCGCAAATCTTTGAGTTTGGAAAGTGTTGCAGGTAGATCAGTTAGTCTGTTAGATGAAAGGTTGAGATCTCTTAGTCCTTTGAGATTAGCAAGTGACTTTGGTAGCTCAGATAATTGATTTCTGGATAAATTCAAGGTTATTAATTTTGTGAGGTTTAAAAGCGACTTGGGTAGCTCGGTTAATTGATTGCCAGAAAGATTCAGAGAAATCAATTGTGTGAGATAACCTATTGATTCTGGCACTTTAGTAAGTTTTTCGTTTTCGCGGGCACCTGAAGGAGGGCTTAAATCGAGATCAGGTATTTTAGAGTGCCGAGCAGATTCGACTCTGTTTTCTGCTTCGAGGTAGGCTGGGTCATGGGGCATGGTTAATGACCCCCTTCCGTCTTCCCCCAAATGCGACATGGGAAGTTGGGATGCGGATTCAAAGTCTGGGGTCGGATTTGTCCCAAAGGGATGCTTCGCGAGGGGAAGTGTATGTGAAGTTGGGATGAAGATGAGGAAGCGCCGTCCACGAATGCGCGAACGGAGGGAGGGCTCATTCGTTTATTCGTGGTTGAAATTCGTGGATGGTTGGCGCTCATGGGTATATTTTACTCTCGAAAAGAATTGCCCCCAATAGCAGAACTCCGAGATTTCGCATCAGCGTCTCGGAGTTCTTGGTTACGCACTGATCACCGATCACTGTTCACTCGTTTACTGATAACTATAAAACCCTCTCCCCGATTTCCTCCCCAAGTACCCCGCATCCACCATCTTCCTCAACAGCGGTGCGGGGCGGTATTTATCCTCGCCGAGGTCGCGGTGCAGGACTTCCATGATGAACAGCACCACATCGAGCCCGATCAAATCCGCGAGCGTGAGCGGACCCATCGGGTGATTCATGCCGAGTTTCATCACCGCATCAATGGCTTCTTTTGTGCCGACTCCCTCTTGCAGGGCGAAGATCGCTTCGTTGATCATCGGGCACAAAATGCGATTCGAGATGAAGCCTGGAGAATCGTTTGCCTCCCACGCTTCCTTGCCCATAACCTTGCACAGTTCGAGGGTTGTGGCGAGAGTCTCTTCGCTGGTGGCGAGACCTTTGATGACCTCCACGAGTTTCATCAACGGGACGGGATTCATGAAGTGCATCCCGATCACTTTTTCGGGACGTTTGGTCTGTGCGGCGATCTTCGTAATTGAAATTGACGAGGTGTTGCTTGCCAAAATCACGCCTTCACGCGCGTTGGCATCCATGTCCTTGAATATTTTGAATTTGAGTTCGGGGTTTTCCGTCGCGGCTTCGATGACAAAATCCGCGTCTTTCATCGTGTCCATGTTCGACACATATTGAATCGCGTCGGCGGAGGCTTTGCCCTCGGCGGAAATTGTTCCCTTTTCGAGCAGTTTCGCCGTTGACTTGGCAATCGCGGCTTTGGCTTTTTCCAGCGCGGCAGGCTGAACGTCCATGCAAGTGACTTGATACCCCGATGTCGCCGCGACTTGCGCGATGCCGTTGCCCATTGTGCCAGCCCCCACTACGAAAACATATTTGATTTCCATGTGCGCTCCTCGAGGAGTAAACAGGTAAACAAGTAGACAGGGAGACACGTGTGTACGTGTTTACTTGTCTACTTGTTTACGTTACCCATGCCTATCTCTCCAAATTTTATAGTTATTCCGAATCTGCTCAATGTGACCTGGAATATGCGCCGAGTAAATATTCAGCCACTTCTCGAACGTGTACGTCTCATCATATTGCGGATGTTTCCCCGTATGTTCAAAAACTTCGTCGGGTTGTTTCTTGAGTAACTCATACGTCGTCTTGCGGACGAGTCTCACAACGTCCAGCGCGTCTTCCCAACTTTGATCGTGATAATCCAAGTCGATTGCCCACTTGTCCTGATCGTACCCCATGAACGTGCCGCCTGGCTCGACGATCAACTTGCGAGCGCGCAACGCGGCGTTTGATTCTGAATCTGCCAAGTGCACCAACACCTCATGCACGCTCCACTCTTTCGGTTCAGGTTTGAACTTCCACATCTCGCGCGGAATGTCTTTGAGCGTCTCCATGAGCATGGAATAGCCATTACCGTAAAGTTCGATCTTCGAGTCGCGTTCGTGTTTGTCCATTAGATTCATACCTCGGTGGTTGAGTAGGGCGGCGATTGTCCGTCCATATCGAAACCACCAGTATTCAAGCGTAATTTTGTTACGAGATTTGCTTTACGGCGCGGTGGTTTCGATACGCCCCTCAAAGAGCATTCGGGGCTACTCAACCACCGTGATACACCTTGAATTCTCCAATTCTCTAATTCTCAATCTCCAATCTCCAGTCTCTACCGCCCCAATTACCACTCACTCCACCTCCACCGCCATCGCCACCGCCTCGCCGCCGCCCAAACACAACGAAGCGATGCCTCTTTTCAACCCGCGATCTTTTAACGCGTAGAGTAACGTCGTCAACACGCGCGCGCCGCTTGCGCCGAGCGGATGCCCTAACGCGATCGCGCCGCCGTTGACGTTGACCTTGTCCCAATCCCAGCCTTGGTCTGCCAACGCGTATCCATCTGCGAGGACTTGCGCGGCGAAGGCTTCGTTGAGTTCGATCAAATCAACGTCGGATAATTTCCAGTCAATTTTTTTCAACAACTTCGGAATCGCATGAGCGGGCGCGGCGAACAAAAATTTCGGTTCGACTGCGGCTTGTGCATAGCCCACCACGCGCGCCATCGGTTTCAAATTATTTTTTTCCGCGTACGCGCGCGACGAGATCACAACCGCCGCGCCGCCATCGTTCATCGGGGATGAATTTCCAGGAGTCACTTTTCCATTTGCTTTGAAGGCAGGCTTGAGTTTGGATAACGCCTCGAGAGTCGAATCTTTGCGCGGACCTTCGTCCGTGTCCACGACCACTTCGCCTTTGCGCGATTCGATTCGCACGGGGACGATCTCAGGCGCGAATCGGCCTGCCGCTTGCGCCTCAACAGCCTTCCCGTGCGAGCGAAGCGCAAAGTTGTCCATCGCCTCGCGCGTCACCTCATATTCATCCGCAATAAATTCAGCCGCGTTGCCCATGCTCCAATTTTCGAACGGATCCCACAAGCCGTCTTTGAGAAGCGCGTCGGTGAGCGGCTGGTCTCCAAATTTTAATTCGCCTGAACGACCCGCGACGAGGAACGGAGCGCGACTCATCGATTCGAATCCGCCTGCGACGAAGAGCGACGCATCGCCCGCCCGAACAGCCTGACTCGCCATCATCGCGGCTTTTAGCCCCGAGCCGCAGACTTTGTTGATCGTGCTCGCGCTGACGGTCGCGGGGACGCCGCTCAAAATTCCCGATTGCCGCGCGGGAGCCTGACCCTCGCCCGCCTGCACGACGTTGCCCATGATGACTTCTTCGATCTCTTCGGCATGGATGCCTGCTCGCTCCACCGCGGCTTTGACTGCGATCGCGCCAAGTTGCGTCGCAGGGACAGAACTCAACGCGCCCTGAAATTTTCCAATTGGCGTTCGCGCGGCGGATAAAATGACGGCTTCGGTATCTTTGGTCATAGGTTGCTCCTGATTGTTGCCATTATAAAGGCAAAAGTATCGCCGTCATTGCGAGGAAGCCCGAAGGGCTGACGAAGCAATCTCCTCGTCGTGTTGGGGATTGCTTCGCTCCCTATCGGTTGCTCGTAATGATGGGATGAGTTGTATTACAATCTCAACATGATTGACTCTGAACATCCCCTCTACGAACTCCTCGGCGGCGAGACGGGCGTACGCGCGCTCGTTGACCGCTTCTACGACTTAATGGATTCCGCTCCCGAAGCCGCAGACATCCGCGCCATTCACCCGAAGAGCTTGAAACAATCGCGTGAAAAACTTTTCATGTTCCTCACGGGCTGGTCGGGCGGACCTCAACTCTACATCGAATCACGCGGACATCCTGCCTTGCGGATGCGGCACGCGCCATTCTCCATCGGTGAGACGGAAAGCGGTCAGTGGGAGTGGTGTATGCACAAGGCGTTGGATGAAATGGAGATAGATACAGAAGTGCGCGATTATCTCAAAGGTCACTTTTCAGACGCGACGAAGTTTTTGAGAAATCGTTAATGTCGTTGCGAGGAGGAGCGTAGCGACGACGAAGCAATCTCCTCGACGTTGAGGGAGATTGCTTCGCTATCACTCGCAACGACATTAGATGAGATGCTTCATCGCCTCGCGCCGACTGAGGGGATGCAGGTCGGTTTCCTTCACGAACTTTTTCACAGCCTTCGCGTCAATGTACGCGTATTGGCGCAACGCCCAGCCGATGGCTTTGTTGATGAAGAACTCGTCCGAGCCGAGGTTCTCGCGGATGATCTTGCACAACAGATCAAAATCAGTTTCCTTCTTGTAGTCGAGTTGAAACAGTATCGCCGTGCGCCTAAGCCAGATGTTTTTTGATTTGCGCCACTTGGCGAGATATTTTTCTTTCACATCAGGGAAGCGGCGAAAGTGCGCGCCAACGATGTGAGCGATGTTGTCCACCGTGTCCCACCACGATTTGTGCGTGATCATGTATTCCAGCGTTTTGATAGATGACTTGGGTAGTTTCTTTTCCAGCCTCTCCATCAAACTCATCGCAACGTATTGAAACTCGCGCTGGGGCAAATTCCACAAGTTGAGAGCGATCTCGTCAACCTCATCAAGCGTCGGCAAGCCATGAAGTTTTACATGCTCCCGAAGCAACTCCTTCACCTGCGGAGACTTGATCCCCAAATACTCGAATTGATCGCGCATATACTTCTTCATCGGCGCGGCTTGAGATGGATTCGCGTTCTTCTTAAAGAGAGTTTTTAGTTTGGCAGAGTAGGAATTCATAAGTCTCGAGTCTCCAATCTCCAGTCTCTAATCTCAATCCTCTAATCCTCTAATTCTCTCTTGCCTTTCACGGAGTCGGCGTATCCAGCGGATCAATCGGCTGGACAAACTTCACAGACCAATTGCCATTGCCTACTTCGTTCAAACCCGAAAACGGAGTGACGAGATGAATCCACGTTCTGCCAGAATGGAGGGGGATGGGGTTGTTGTGCGAATCGACGAAATAGATCGGGCGCAGTAAGCCTGTCTCTTTTTCCCATTCGCGGTTCAACGTTGACCATTGGATTCGGAAAGCCTGCCCATCGCGGAACAGATACGCCAATCCTTTTTGACCCGCGCCCAACATGATCTCGAACTGATTGTGACGATAGCGCGCATAATCGGCAAATAACACGACCACATTTTCAAACGCCACTTGCCTGCCCGTCAAACGATCGGTGGCGGGGAAAAGATTTCCCGTTTGATCGGCATGGTCAGTCAAACGCAAATACGTCTGCGAGATCGGGTCGTATTGCCAACCCGATTGCGTGAACGAATTGAAGAAAACTTTGATGAAGTTCGCAACGCGTCCGCCCTCAGGAGGCGATTCAGAAAAAACATTTCCCGAATAATTCACAGGCTGTTTTGGGTTCAACGCCTCTTTTGCAAGTTCGCGCAAACGCGTGCGCGTGAGCAGCGCGCTGTTGGGCGTGGTCTTATCCACGCCGTACGCGATCTCGCACGCGTCGAGTTGTTCGCCGATGTCCTCCGCTGCGCTCGCATACACAAGACAACTATTCGGGAACATCCCGCCGATGCGGTTATACGTGAGCCGCCCCGAACGCACAGGTCCAATGTACGGCTCAAATGGAAAAAACCAATTTGGAGGAGTCCCGGTCACAACAGGACTTGGCGTCATCGTTGGGATTTCATTCAGGACGAACCCCGCGTCAAAAAACGGGAGGGTTGATTCGCCCGCGGGGACTTTTATCTCACCTTCGGCATCCGCATCCGAATCGGAATCCTCATCGCCGACATTTTGCAACGTGAATTGATATGACGCTGGCTTGACGACTTGGATGACTGCATCAACACGCGGATTATCGAAGGCGAAATATCCATTTGAATCGGTTGTCGTTTCACCCAGAACATTTCGGCTGTTCGCATCCAGCAAGCGGACGCATACGCCGCCGACTCCCGCTTCCCAACTTTCCTGCACGCCGTTCGCGTTTTCATCGAGCCACACGCGATTGCCGATCCAATTCCCTGTTGGAAAGATGACTTCCTCGCGCACCTTGCATCCGCCGGTGACGTTTGGAATCTCTCGCAAGTTATCCCCATAAAAAACAGACATGAAGCGTGTGGAGCCAAAGCCGATATAGAATTCGAAGATCCACTGCGCGAACGCCGGTCCCGCCTGCGGACGGGCTGTCACAGGCATATTGCTGACGGACACCAACACGGCGGGATAACCCAACAGCGACGGGTCGTGCACCTCAAGCCCGGTGAGCGGATTTGTCCCCGGCGGAAAATCTGTCTGGTTAGGACCAAGTTGAACCGGCGAATGATGCGGTTGCGGAGTCGCAGTGAGAGTTGGCGGCGGAGTTGGCGTCGTCGTCTCTGTAAGACTGAGTTGGATCGTTTCGGTCGCCCGTGGTTGATCGATTCGCGTCGCGACGCACGAGATCAACAACGCGGCTAGAACGCCAACTTGTATGAAAATTCGCCGAGGCATGTCGTAGTGAAGCGCTATCCCGCGTGTATGGCGGGAGATCGGATCAGAAAAACAACACGACCCGAATGATCTGCAGGGTTCCGATCCCCAGCATGATCAACGAGAGCAAGGCGAAAAGAATACGCATGAGGTTTCGCTCATCGAGCAGGGAGCCGTACGCGGCAAACGCCAGCCCAACCGCCGCAAAGAGCATGGACAATTGAAAGCCCGCTTCGCGATCTCTGGTTGCATTCGACGCGTCAAAGCTTGCGACCGCGTCATTGAAGGTCGCGTCTGAGTCTTTATACACCTCGGTGTAATACTGATCGTCGAATGCAGAGCCGCGATCGATGCTGGATTGCAATGCGGCGGAGAAGTTGTTCTTGTAATAGTCGGCGGCAAAATCATCCACGTCGCGGTTGATAAATTCCCCATCGAACATGGTGTAGTCCAGAATGACGAACTGGTTCGCGCGGATGTATTCCGTGTTGGAGAGCGCCAGCGATCGGTTGCCTTCCGACTCCAGATCGGAGGCGGATACATTCGCGCGATACGCCGCGTAGTTGGCTGCGGCGGTCAGCACGCTCAGAACCGAGACGAGCAATCCGAGGATCAGGTTCGAGGCGCATCCGAGCGAACGCTTGATCGGCGCAGAGGAGACAGTTTCAGTTGACATGGTAACCTCCAGTTGAATTGGATCTGAGTTTGGACGTGTTAATTCTTATGGCGGGGGCCATTTGATGATCGCTGGCTGGGAGAACCCGTGCTTTTCGACAGTGTACAGTTTTCCCGATGACGGGAAATTGCATCCCGCTTCATCTTTGACCGTGTAGCTGGTCTTGAACTGGTCGGGGTATGAATCCGTCCACCAAATATACGCGCCGTTCTGGCAGACGAACAACTCGAGCAAGTAGCCTCGGTCGTCGTCTTCGGTCATTACCACTTTATCCCAATAGATGGTGACATTCTTCCCATCGCGGACCGCGTACACGTTCTGCGGCGGACCGTACATGTTGCTCCCGATGGATTGCAAGTTGAGTTCCGTGTATTCGAGCGTGGTCACATCGCCGACCACGTCCACAACAGACGGCGCGACCCAGCAGAAGTAATTCAACTTATCGAATTTCACGTACAGCCATTTGCTGTAGAGGAATCGCTGGCGCGCTGTGCCAAC
>CAYWCN010000115.1:0-8106 GCA_964456775.1 uncultured Anaerolinea sp. | reverse complement strand
GTCAACGCCGCGCGAAGGTGGATTTCAATGTGTTGAACAACGCGAAGTTGCGCGTGCGGAAGTTGACAGAGAAGGCGGGGATTGATTTCAAATATAAGAAGAGCGGGTATCCGCATTACTATTTTATAGATGATAAATCTAAAACTGGTGTGTTTGAGTTGACGGGCTTCCGTGTGCGGCAGATGTTGGATTTTGCTGTCTCATCCGATCTGAGCGTGTTGAAGGCTGGAGAATCACAAGCGACAACGATCGCCACGCCAAAAGGCGTTGTCAAAGGCACGCTCACTTGCGTGGACATGGGCGCGTACTATTTGCAAGTCCCTGCGGCGAAGGCGGGAGTTGTGGCAACGTGGCTGCGCGATCTGTCGGATGGGTACACGTCGTTTGCGTTGAACGGCGAGAAAGATTTCAGCGCGAGGAGGATGCCTGGTCCAACCATCGTGATGGATTGGAAAAAGTTGAAGCCCACGAAGGTGAGCGGAAGAGGCGTCAGCGAGGATAAACCTTATTACGTGGGAGCAGACTCAAAGTCCGAAAAAGAAGCGTTGCATCCGTTTGTGTGGAATGAATCCGTAGGGGCGGATGGCAATCCGCCCTTACAAAAGACGGCGTTGAATCAAGTCCATCGCGATCTCGGCGGGCGGATGGTTCCGTTCGCGGGGTGGGAGATGCCTGTGGTGTACACGTCTATTTATGAGGAGCATTTGGCGACGCGGCAGGCGGCGGGGCTGTTCGATGTTTCGCACATGGGCGTGTATGATGTGCGCGGCGCGGATGCCGCTTCGTTCCTCGATGCGGTCTGCGGCAACGATTGCGGCGGACTGCAACCAGGCGCGTCGCTGTACACGCATTTTCTCACGCCCGATGCGGACGTGCTGGACGATACGCTCGTCTATCGCCGCGGCTGGGATGATTATCTCGTGGTCGTGAACGCGTCGAACGATGATAAGGATCGCACGTGGCTCGAAAGTGTGCGTGATGGAAAAGTGAAAATTGATAACGCGCGTCCGTGGGCGCGGACGTTTGGATATAACGCGGAGATCCGCAACTTGCGCGACGTGAAAGCGGGAGACGCGATGCGTGTGGATATTGCATTGCAGGGTCCGAAGTCGAGAGATATTTTGTTTGCGATGGGCGTGGATGATGAGACACGTAAAAAAGTAATTGCGCTCAAAAGGACTGAGTTATGTAATGCTGTAATTGGTAATTTCGATCTCATCGTTTCGCGCACGGGCTATACGGGCGAGAAGATGGCGTTCGAGTTGTTCGTGCACCCTGAGCGCTCGGTCGAGTTTTGGAATACAGTTTTGAAAGTCGGCGAGTCGGTTGGCGTCAAAGCGATTGGTCTAGGTGCGAGAGATTCGCTTCGTACCGAGGCGGGACTTCCGTTGTATGGTCACGAGATGGGACTCGGCTCTGGTAAATTCGATGGGCGAGATTTGGGCGTCGCCGAAGGCGGATTCGGTTCGTACGTGAAAACGTACAAGCCGTGGTTCATCGGGCGCGAGGCGTTCGTTGCGCGTGAGAAAGAACGCAAAGGCGTGGTGATTCGATTCACATTCGACGAACAGCGCACGCGCATGGCGCACAACGGCGATCCCATCGTCAACGCGAATGGCGAGCGCATCGGCTTCGTTACCTCTTGCGCGATTGACGGAGCCAGATTCATCACGGGTCAAGCTTTCGTGGAGTTGGCATACGCAAAAGAAGGCACGCCAATCGGAATCCACCAAGGCGGCGTGATGGATCGTCCCGCCGGGATGGCGAAGGTGGTGAGTCGGTTTGCGAAGTTGTAGAATTAGCATATGCGTACCGTTGAATTCCGTCGCCTGTTGGATTATGACAATGCTTTGCGCGTGATGTTCGAGTCTGAACGCGGCCAAATCCTTCGGTTTGTTGTGCAGTTGGAATGTCAATTTTTGGAAGACAGTGAGTGGACTCCTGTAGTCAGGTACGATACCGCTCATGGATATGCTCATCGCGACGTTATGCACCCAACTAAAAAGGAAGAGAAATCCAGAATGCCTGTGCAGGATTACAACGAAGCATTTACAATTGCAATGGATGATATCGTCGAAAAGCGATATGATTATCGCAGGAGATACCAAGAATGGCTAACCCAAAAGTAGATCAAGAAGTGGTTGAGCGCAATGTTCGCTTGACGGGTGAGATCATCAAGTATGTGATGAGCAACCCGAAAGTTCTGGATGTTCTCCCAGAAAAGTTCGAGTTAGTACTTTTACCTGAAGACGATCCCGAAGTCCGCTTGCTGAACCTTGACTTACTGGACAAATACGGAAGCGAGGGAAAACCAATCGTGTTTGCGCGGATCAACACACACGCAATGACAGCGAGATGGAAGCCGAGTATCTTCGTGCCTGTTGCCGCATAAGGTGGCTATGTTTTGAAAAATCCGAAGTCACATGACTTCGGATTTCTTATTTTGAAACTTGCTTGAATTGGTCGCATTTCCCCACCATGCACTTAAATGATGAACGCCAGGGTGAGGGGGGCACCCTAGCGTTCATCGCTTTGAATATTACACTATCCCTACCGGTTTTGCAAGAGGCAATTCATTAATATTTCATAATAATTGGAAAAGTCGTCTGTCTATATCTATGCCCCGGGCGGGAATCGAACCCACATCTAAGCCTTAGGAGTGCCTTGTTCTATCCATTGAACTACCAGGGCGACGAGGGGATTATATCAAAGAAAAAACTTGACTCGATCCGCTTCCCTCTTTATAATCCGAACCATTCAGAAGTAGTAGGTAATCGTCTCTCTGACAGGAACGAAGGTCGCTGACTGAAAACCTTCCCAGAAAAAGATCGCCGAAGTCGTCTGAAATTCATGTCGAAGAAAGCCGCTGTTCACTGGTAACTAGACCGACACGGGATTGCCCGTTACAGCAATCAAAGCGCGTTTGAAAGTTGGAAGGTTGAATGTTGAAGGCGAAGACCTGCAACGTATAACCTTCAAACCTTCAACCGAATTGAGGTGGTACCACGGAGTTTGCACTTCGTCCTCTTGTTGGACGGAGTGTTTTTTGTTTAATCAAGGTGTGCTATGAAGATCAAACCCATCCTCCAATCCCAATATCTTTCGGCGTTGGCGATGTTGAAGCAGGCAGTCATCCAATGCCCGCCGAAGGCATGGGACGATCCGCGAGATAAGGATAAGTTTTGGTTCGTCGCCCATCATGCCCTGCACTTTGGACATCAGTACTTGAAGGCGAAAGACAAGGGTTATCCGCGCTGGGAGCAGAGACGCTATTCCAATCCGGGCAAACCGTTTACAAAAGCGGAAATCCTGCAAAAACTCGCGCAAGTTGAAAAAGATGTGATCGAGCAGATCGCGCTGATGGATCTCGAAGAAAAGACCGGCGCAGCCGGCGCGCTCGCGAACAAACTCGAATTGCAGATCTACAATATCCGCCACATTCAACACCATGCCGGCGAACTGTATCAACGATTGAGCGCCTATCCCGTCAAGGTCGGATGGGCGTCACAGCGATATAAGGAAAAAAGAAAATGACCAAACACGAACTACCCAAAGCCTACGATTTCAAAGCCACCGAGTCGCGCATCTATGCGATGTGGGAGGCGGGTGGATTTTTCCAACCGCACAACGACCCCAACAAGCCGGGCTTCGACCCGAACGTCGAGCCGTTCGTCATCGCCATCCCGCCGCCGAACGTGACGGGCGAACTGCATCTGGGTCACGCCATGTTCGTCAGCGTCGAAGACCTGATGATCCGCTATCACCGCATGAAGGGCTACTCCACGTTGTGGGTGCCGGGAGTCGATCACGCCGGCATCGCCACACAACTCATGGTCGAGCGCGACATTCTGCAAAAAGAAGAGGTGACGCGCGAGGAACTCGGGCGCGAAGAATTCCTCCGGCGCACCTGGGAGTGGAAGCACAAATACGGGAACATCATCACCACACAGGTCCGGCGCCTCGGCGCGTCGTGTGACTGGAGCCGCGAACGCTTCACCCTCGACGATGGGCTGAGTCGCGCCGTAAGGGAGGCGTTCGTCCGCCTCTACGAAAAGGGACTGATCTATCGCGGCGCGCGTCTCATCAACTGGTCGCCGGGACTCAAAACAGCGGTCTCCGATATCGAAGTGGAATACAGCGAAGAAGATGTGACGTTGTATTACTTCAAATATATGCTGGCGAGTAAGGGTGGACGGCCGTCCGCCCCTACAGATGAATACATCCCCGTCGCCACTATCCGCCCCGAAACGATTCTTGGCGATACGGCTGTGGCAGTGCATCCCGATGACGAACGATTCAAAAAATTCATCGGCAAGACAGTCATCGTGCCGATCCTGAATCGCGAGATTCCCGTGATCGCGGACGAATACGTGAGCATGGAATTCGGTACCGGCGCGCTCAAGATCACGCCGGGTCACGACCCGAACGATTACAACATCGCGCAGAAACACAACCTGCCCATCCTCTCCATGCTCGATGTGGAGGCAAAGGTCAACGAAAACGGAGGCAAGTACAAAGGTCAGGACCGATACGAAGCGCGGAAGAATCTATGGGCTGACATGAAAGCCGCAGGGCTTGTCATCCGGGAAGAGAAATACACCACCACCATCCCGCGCTCGCAACGCGGCGGAGAGATCGTCGAGCCGATGATCTCCGAGCAATGGTTCGTGAAAATG
Source organism: uncultured Anaerolinea sp. (assembly GCA_964456775.1). Classification (GTDB taxonomy): domain Bacteria; phylum Chloroflexota; class Anaerolineae; order Anaerolineales; family Villigracilaceae; genus Defluviilinea. The sequence continues at coordinate 3,430 of CAYWCN010000115.1, read as the reverse complement.
GACTCGCTTGCGAAAGCGGGACTCGATGCCGTGCGCGATGGACGCATCAAGATCGTACCGGAACGATTTGAAAAAGTATATTTCAACTGGCTCGACAATATCAAAGACTGGTGCATTAGCCGTCAGTTGTGGTGGGGGCACCGCATCCCCGTGTGGTATTGCGCGGATGGGCACATGACCGTGACGCGCGAAGACCCAACTGCGTGCGCGACGTGCGGCTCGAAAGAACTTCGCCAGGATGACGATGTGCTCGATACGTGGTTTTCGTCGGGCTTGTGGCCCTTCTCCACATTGGGCTGGCCCCAGGAAACGCCCGACCTGAAATATTTTTACCCGACCACATACATGGAAACGGGCTACGACATCATCTTCTTCTGGGTGGCGCGCATGATCATGATGGGGCTCGAGTTCACCGGCGAAGCGCCGTTCCATACCGTGTACCTGCATGGCTTGGTGCGCGATGAGCAGGGACGCAAAATGTCGAAGACCTATGGCAACGTGATCGACCCGCTTACCGTGATGGATCAATTCGGCACGGACGCGCTTCGCTTCACCCTTCTGGTTGGTTCCACACCCGGGCACGACATGAACCTTTCGGTGAAACGCGTCGAAGCCAACCGCAACTTCACCAACAAACTTTGGAATGTGGGGAGGTTTGTGATTAACGCGATTGGAGGACTCGAGAATCAGGAAAACGGGACTAGTCTCCAGTCTCCAGTCTCCACTTCTCTTGCCGACCAATGGATCTCAGCCCGCCTCAACCAACTCATCCGCGATGTGGAACGCAATTTCCAAAACTTCCAATACGGGCAGGCTGGGCAACAGATTTACGATTTCATCTGGTCAGACTTCGCCGATTGGTATGTGGAAGTTGCGAAAGAGCAAATGAAGAACGAAGCGACTCACACGCAGACAATTGAAACTTTGGCGCGCGTGTTCGATACTTGCTTGCGATTGTTGCATCCGTTCACGCCGTTCGTCACCGAAGAAATTTGGGGACACTTGCGAAGCGCGTTACGCGAGTCTCCGATCTCCGGTCTCTGCAAAGACTGGCCCGCCGCTCTCGTTGTGGCAAAGTTCCCACAGGCGAATCAGCCCGAAGGGTGGGAAGAAGCGAAGGTCGCCGACTTCGAGTTGATCCAAGAGATCGTGCGTTCCATCCGCAACTTGCGCGCTGAGAAGCAAGTTAAGTCGAGCCAAAAATTTGTTGGTATCTTCTTTACAAATAAAGAAATTGTGAAATTGCTTCGGTCTCAGGAAAACATATTGATTTCACTCGCTGGTTTGGATGCAAATAACATTTCTATAAACGATGAACAAAGAAAAGTTCAAGGAGACGAAATTCCTATTGACTCGCGTATAGAAGGGTACACGGTTCTGGTAGTTGAGTCGGTTGAAATTCTGCTTTCGTTAAACGAATTAGTAATAACAGATGCTAATCTAGACCGTGCTCGCCTTGAAAAAGAGTTGAAAGAAGCCGAGTCGCACATCGAACGGCTGGAGAAATTGCTGTCCAGCGACTTTGCCAACAAAGCCCCCGCCGCGCTCGTGCAAAAGGAGCGCGACAAACTCGCGGGCTATAAAGACACGGCTGAAAAGATCAAGTCACAGTTGAGATAAATTTGTGGGGCGGATTGGTAATCCGCCGTGTTGCTTAGCGGGATGCCATCCCGCCCCACGAGTTGCGTTATAATCGCATCAATTGAATACAACCTTCGGGGCAGGGTGAAATTCCCGATCGGCGGTATAGCCCGCGAGCGGAATGTTCAATCAGCAGTTGAACTGCTGATTGAACAATAAGCACGATACTGGTGAAATTCCAGAGCCGACAGTCACAGTCTGGATAGAAGAAGGATATCGACTCACCGCGAGTCTGATTCGACTTAACTCCCCGAAAACGCACATTGTGTTTTCGGGATTTTGTTGCCTAGCAACATTCCGCTTCGGACTCAGGGATGTCTGATTCTGCGCCCCGACCTTTCGCGGCGCTTTTTGTTTGCCCCACCCCCAACCCCGTCATTGCGAGCCCGAAGGGCGAAGCAACCCCCGTCACAAGGTTGGAGATTGCTTCGTCGGGCAAAGCCCTCCTCGCAATGACGAGATAATCTTTATGATCAAACGCTTCACCCCCATCCTCCTCTCCCTCCTCGCCTTCCTCCTCGGCTGGGACTTGCTCACGCGCCTCAGTGGGATTCCCAACTTTATCCTGCCCTCCCCGCTCAGTGTATGGACGCGTTTCCTCAAAGCCATGAACGATGGAAGTTTGCCGCATCACACTGCCATCACATTGACTGAAATTGTTTTGGGGTTAATCGTCGGCGTGGCGTTTGCTACGATTGTTGGATACTCGCTTGCGAAATCGCGCTCGCTGGAAAAAGTATTATCGCCGTATCTTGTGGCGAGTCAGGCGATCCCCGTCATTGCGATTGCGCCGTTGCTGGTGATCTGGCTTGGAGATGGGATTCTCTCGAAGGTGGTCATCTGCGCGTTGATCGTGTTCTTTCCCGTGTTGGTGAATACGATTGTGGGAGTCCGTGCCGTGCCAACCGCGTTATACGACTTGATGAACTCCCTCCACGCCTCGCGCGCGCAGATCCTGTGGAAGGTGGAAGTGCCCGCGTCCCTGCCTGTGTTTCTTGGCGGCTTGCGCATCGGCGCGACGCTCTCAGTCATCGGCGCGATTGTGGGAGAACTTGTCGACGCGGAAAGTGGTCTCGGCTTCTTGTTGCAACTCGGTGATTTCCAATACGACACGCCGATGGTCTTCGTCGCCGTCTTCACCTTGATCGCGCTGGCTCTGATGTTGTATGGAATTGTAAGAACGTTGGAGAATAAATTTTTGAGGTGGCAAAATTAGCAAACAGACCTCACAGGTCTCTGAGACCTGTGAGGTCTCTCAACAAAAGGAGATTTACATGTTTCGTAAGATAGTTTTACTCATGCTGGGGATGTCGCTGATGCTGACGGCGTGCGGCAAGCCGAACGTCGAGAATGAAGCGTTGACCCACATCCGCTTGCCGATGGGGTATATCCCCAACATCCAATATGCGCCGTTCTATGTTGCAGTTGAAAAAGGATATTTCAAAGACGCGGGCATCGAGATCGAGTTCGATTACAAGTTTGAGACCGACGGCGTCGCGTTGGTGGGCGCGGGCGAGTTGCCGTTCGCGGTCGTTTCGGGTGAACAGGTCTTACTCGCGCGCGCGCAGGGATTGCCTGTCACGTATGTTGCCGCGTGGTACCAGCAATATCCTGTGTCGGTGGTTGCGAAGAGCGAACTTGGCGTGCTCGTGCCGCAGGATTTGAAAGGGAAGAAGATCGGCTTGCCCGGTTTGTTCGGCGCGAGTTATATCGGTTTGCGCGCGCTGCTCAACGCGGGCAAACTCACCGAAGCGGATGTGACTCTCGATGCGATCGGATTCAATCAAGT
>CAYWCN010000114.1:0-8312 GCA_964456775.1 uncultured Anaerolinea sp. | reverse complement strand
GGAGCAACACCATCCACAGATAAGGCTTTGAGAGTGGAAGCGTTTTCCTGATAGTAGGCATATCCAAAGTACCCGATGGCGTAGGGCGAACCCTGCACGCCTTGCACGAGCACATTGTCATCTTCTGAGAATTGAGTGCCAGCCGATTCAAGGATCGCGGCTTCGCCCGCTTCGAGGTCGGCTTTGCCTTCCGCATTCGGGAACGCGGGACCCATCACTGCTTCGACAAAGTAATCGAACGTGCCAGAGTCGGTGCCTGGGCTGAAGCGCAGGATCGGCTCGTTGGGCCACTCGGGGCGCACATCGGACCAATTCACAGCGGTCGAGTAGATCTGCGCGAGTTCGACTTTGGTCACATCGGTGACGAAATCATTTTCGGCGCTCACCACCACGGCGAGAGCATCGATCCCAACCTGAAACTCAACGACAGTCCTGCCAATGCCTGTGCATGATTCCACTTCACTATCTTTGATCTTGCGTGAGGCGTTGGCGATGTCGGTTTCGCCTGCCACGCAGAAGCGTTCAATGCCTGCGCCTGAACCGATCGAGTCGATGGTCAGGTTTCCAGCAAAGCCTTCTTCTTCAAAGCGTTGCTTCATGCGCTCAGAGAGCGGGAATACCGTAGACGAACCAGCGGTAACGATATCACCTGATACAGCATCGGGCAGATACATCGCCATTGGGTCTTCCACCGCCGCTTCAGTGGCGGACGGGGAGGTTGGTTCAACTTCAACTACTTGAGTCTGCGCCGAGGGCGCTCCGCAACCTGCTACAAACAAACTCAATGCGAGCAGGGTCATACCGATCAAACGAAAATTTTTGTACATGTTTTTTGTTCTCCTGTTTAGTTTCATGCCCCCATCGTATCAAGCAGGTTTTAAGGACAGAAGAAGAACAAGTTAACGTCTTGTTAAAAATTAAGACCTCACAGGTTCGCTTCGCGAAACCTGTGAGGTCTATCTATTAACGGCACAAGAGCCGGGGAGGAGACCCGGCTCTTGTGCGCTGAGGAGAGAATGAAACTATTTCCTGATCGTCGGCTGTTGCTTTGCAACCTCAACCTGCTGGCACAGGTAGGCGCTCCGCTTGCGTAATGTATCTGTGATGAATACTGCAATGAGCAATGATGTTGCGGCGATCAGGAATATTTCCATGCGCAAAGGATAGCACGGAGTCTTTCACTTGTGCTTTGCAGAGGCTTTGCGGACGCACAACAATTATGCAATGGTCAAACTAACGGAATCGAAAAGTAAAACGCGCTCCCCTGCCCCTCGATACTCTCTGCCCAAATTTTTCCGTTGTGCGCTTCAACGATATGTTTCGCAATGGACAAGCCCAAGCCCGTTCCGCTCCCCGCGCGGGATTTGTCGACTCGATAGAATCGCTCGAAGATCCGTTGGACGTCTTCGCGCGGGATGCCGATGCCCGAATCCCGAACAGCGAATCTGACCTCGCCCATGCCTGCCTCGGCTCCCAAAACGACTTCGCCGCCTGAACGCGTGAACTTGACGGCGTTGTGGATCAGATTCACCAACACTTGTTCGAGTCTCTGCGAATCGATTTTCACTTTGGGTAGATCCTTTTCACATTCCACGCGCAGACTCAAACCCGCGCGTTCGGCTTGCAGTTGCATCCGCTTGGAGGCGGAGAAAAGCAGATCGGAGGGCGAGACAGGTTGAAGGTCGAGCAAGAGGCGACCTGATTCGATGCGCGAGAGTTCGAGGAGTTCGGTCACCATTTGCGTGAGCGCGTCCACCTCGGTTTGAATCTGATCAATAAATTTGCGCGCGGCGGGAGGGTCATCCAATGCGCCGTCTTGCAAAGTTTCCGTCAATGCTTTGAGCGAGGCGAGCGGCGTGCGAAGTTCGTGCGAGAGGTTGCTGATGAAATCGCGTCGCACGGTTTCGAGGCGGCGGATGCGCGTGAGGTCTTGGGCGAGGAGCAGGCTTCCGCCCGCGTGCGAATCGGGGATGACGATGAGTTGCAAAAATTGTTGGCGCATCGGCACTTCAACCGATTCGCTTTGCAGTTCGCCCGTCTGTTGACAGCGCCGCCACGCTTCGATGAGTTGATGATGTCGGATGATCTCGGTGAGGCTGTGGTTGACAGGATTGGACGATTGGAATAATTTTCCCGCGGCGGGGTTGGCAAATTGGATGATGCCTTGCGCGTCGGCGATGAGCACGCCGTCGGTCATCTGGTCGAGGACGGTGGCGAGGCGGGCGCGTTCGGAATCCAATACTGCGTATTGCGTACTGCGTGCTGCGATGATGGACGTGATCGCGCTGGAAAGATGTTCGAGTTCTTTGATCTGGGTGTCGTAGAGTTGCAGGCGAATCTGTTTTGCAAATTCATCTGCCTCGCGGCGCAGTTTGTAGTATCGCCACGCAAACCACGCGGCGAGAATGAGAGCAGCGATCAGGAGAATGAGGCGATAGTCCATAAATTTTTAGTCACGGGTTTTTTGAATCCGTGCCATCTGAGGCAAAGGTTTTCAGTCGTAAATCCAAAATCGCTTATGTTATCTTGTCGTCATCGAGAATATAGCAACCCGCGTTCGTTGGGTGATCTTCCACGAGTTTATCCTTGCTTACATTTCGCAGAAGCCAGAGGATGAGCATGTCGCCGCCTGCGGCAACGGTGAACAACAAGCCGAATGCCAGCAACCAGCCACTGCCGTTGACAATTCCAATGAGAGCGGGGGTAACGCCAAGTAAAATGCCTGGCATTGCCGTGCCGATGCGGTATGGATTGACCTTCAGCGGAACTTTGCAATGCGCGTACGGTGTAAAACTTTTGAGTTGAAACCCGAATTTGATGGAACTGAACGGGAGTCTGCCGAAGAGCATCCATGCCAGTCCGTGGATGAGTTCGTGGATCACGATGCCAAGAATCAACACAACGAGAATGTCGGCAAAGAGGTCATTAAACCCTGCCGCGAATTGTCCCAGCCCCCAACGGTAAATATATATCCACACGAAAATTACGGCGAACGGAACAGCGAAAAACAGGCTGTAGATATTTGCCTGCCCCATCGAAATTGAAAGATCGGTTTTATTGGATGCGTTCATGCTGTATCAAATTTATCCCTCGAAGCGATACCCGCCTCCGCGTACCGTAACGATCCGCGCGGGGTTGCTGGAATCTTCTTCTATTTTCTGCCTCAGCCAGCGGACGTGAACATCTACCGTGCGGCTGTCGCCGATGTAGTCCCAGCCCCAGACGCGTTCGAGGATGAATTCGCGCGAGAGCATTTGTCCGCGATGTTCGGCAAAGAACAGGAGCAGTTGATATTCTTGAGGTTTCAAAGGAAGCGGCGCGTCCCTCAAGATCACTTCCTGCCGCGTGAGGTTGATGACGAGATTCCCGAACGTCAGCGTTTCGTGTTTTTTCTCAGGCGCAGACTTTCCGAGTTCCTCTTGTAAAAGCCGCGTGCGTCGCAGTTGCGCTTTGACGCGCGCCATCAATTCGCGCATCGAGAAGGGCTTGGTCAGGTAATCGTCCGCGCCCATTTCGAGACCGACGACGCGGTCAATTTCATCGTCGCGGGCGGTGAGCATGAGGATGGGAGTGGTCATCTCTTTGCGGAGGATGCGCGCCACCTCGAAGCCATCCAGTTCAGGGAGCATGATGTCGAGGATGATGAGGTCGGGTTTGAGTTTACGCGCCGATTCAAGCGCGAGACGTCCATCACCCACGGCTTCGACGGTGAACCCGTCCTTTTTTAGGTTGTAGGTGAGGGTATCGCGTAAGGCTGGCTCGTCTTCAACAACGAGGACGGTTTCAGGCATGGGTTAACAATACCATGATTCATTTTTCCCCTTGTTAATGGCGCGTTAAATATTTTAGGGCGTGAATCGCGCGGGGCTAAAGCCGCCTGCTCAGTACATGGAAGCCCCTTCGGGGCTATTGGGCGAGTCGGCTTTCAGCCGACTTCCATGAACTGAGGCAGGGCTTTAGCCCGCCGAACCGCGTGTTCGCGATCATTCAGATCAGTCTACTTTCACCGAGATTCCACTGCTGGCGCAGGTGGGATTATCGGCTCCATGGCAGATGTAAACATTGATATAGTACGTCCCTTTTTTATCGAACGTAAAGTTAATGTATCCGCCTTTTTCCGTCTGTTGGACAGATTGCCCACCTGGATTAGTCAAATACCACGTATAACTGCACGCGCCATTCCTACACTGAAAAATATCTCCATTGGGTGCTCGCACGAACGAGTCTCTTGCGTCTATTGTGACTTTAAGAGGTTTCTTGCCGCTCGGAGGGTTGGCAGTTACTTTGACTTGCATCCCGATTGGCAAACCAGGCGCGAGCGTAAGTGTTAATGTTGGCGGAATTGGCGTGAGCGTTTCGGTGGGTGTAAATGTAGGCGTATATGTCTCTGTAAAAGTTAGGCTGGGTGCGGGCGTGTCTGGCTGGAGAGTGAATGTGCTCGTTGGCACAGGAGTGTCTGTGGATATAGCAGTTGGCGACGCCTTGGGCTCGAACAATCGTTGAAAAGGTGGAAACGCAAACAGCGCGACAATAATCACGCCTATTGTGGTGATAGTGGTTGCCCAAATAGGGTTTATGTCATTCTTTTTCTTCCTGGCCATTGCTCCTCCCGGTTATGTAAAACAGATCCGCTACTTTCTGGCATTGTATTTTCATCGGGACGCGATGTCAAGGAATTGATGCAAGACGAAATGAAATGCTTTCTTAACCCTCTCGCAATCATTTCTGGGTAAAATCGTCCCAACTTTCTGCATCCAACTCACATGGCAAAAGAATTCTCCTTCACCTGGCAATGGGACATCAAATCCTCCCCTGAGGCGATCTGGCAATACGCGGCGGACACGAACCGATTCAACCGCGACACAGGTCAGCCGGAGGCGGAACTGCTGAGCAACGTCAAAGGGACGAAACGGGCGCGGATGAAACTTCCCATCCTCCGCGTGGAGTGGGAGGAGGAGCCGTTCGAGTGGACGTACCCGTACTCGTTCGGCATCACGCGCCGCTACAGCAAAGGTCCGCTCGATGAGATGCGGACAAACGCGCAGTTCACCCCATTGCCCGAAGGTGGGACGCGCATCACCTATAGTTCCACATTCATCACCGGAAACATCCTTGCCCAACTTGGAATCCCGTTTGTGATCGGCGTCATTGCGAGGAACCGCTTCGAGCGCGCGTTTCGCAAATACGATGAGATCATCAATCGCGGCGAATCACTGACCGAGACGCCTCGTCAGCGCGCGTTAAGCTCGGGAGGGCGAAACAGGTTCAAGGTCCAGAGTGAAGCGGTGGTGAAGCAGGGCACGAATCCCGAATTGGTGAATCGTCTCGAAGATTTTCTCGATCATGCCGACGAGTTGTCCATCCAGCGCATCAGACCGTACGCGCTTGCCGACGCGTGGAAGACGAATCGCCGCGCGGTGCTTGAAATGTTTTTACGCGCCACGCGCGCGGGCATTGTGGATATGTCGTGGGATCTGTTGTGTCCATCGTGCCGCGGCATCACCGAGGGTCATAGCAATCTCGCCGAGGTGCATGGCGACTCGCATTGCAACACGTGCCAGATTGATTTCCGCGCGAACTTCGATCACAACATCGAAGTGGTCTTTCGCCCCAACGCCTCGGTGCGCGCGATTGATTACGCCGCCGCGTTTTGCGTGGGAAGCCCGCAGTTGCAGCCGCATGTGGTGATGTCGCAAAGTTTGTCGCCGCTGCGGTCACTGCCTGTGGATGTGCATCTCGAGCCGGGGCGTTATACGATGCGCGCCTCAACGGCAAACGGTTCGCTCTCGATCTTTGCGGATGCGGATGGCGCTTCGAAAACCGATTTGCGCGTGACTCAATTTGGATGGTCTCTGGATGAACATCGCGTCTCGCTTCTTCCGACCCTCAACCTGATCAACGCTACCGAAGCCGACTCAACCTTTCAGCTTGAGCGCACGTCGTGGGGAGATCAAGCCGCCACCGCCGCAGACGTGACGGCATTGCAAGTGTTCCGCGATTTGTTCGCAACCGAAGTGATTCGACCGGGCGAGGAAATTTCCGTGGGCTCGATCACGTTGATGTTCACCGACTTGCGCGAGTCGACTCGGCTGTATCGAAGGATCGGCGATGCGCCTGCGTTCGGCCGCGTGCGCGAACATTTTCAATTGCTCGAGGATGAGATCGCCGCGGAGGGAGGCGCGATCGTCAAAACAATGGGAGATTCAGTGATGGCGGCATTCCGTCATCCCATCGCGGCGTTGCGCGCAGTGTGGAAGGCGCAAGTGAAAATCATGGAACGCGGCGAGCCGATGCTATGGCTCAAAGCAGGGATGCACAAAGGTCCGTGCATTGTTGTCAATTTGAATGACCGTTTGGATTACTTCGGCTCGACGGTCAACATTGCCGCGCGCCTGCCGGGCTTTTCTCAAGGCGGCGAGTTGATCTTCACCGAGGAAATCTACAAAGACCCCGAAGTGCAGGAGTTCCTTTCGCAAAGCCTCAAGCCCGATGTGTTGAGTCGCTTTTCTGATAACGTGAAGGGATTCGACGATCCGTTTACGTTGTGGAAGTTGAGGGTTTGATAGTTTGGTAGTTTGGTAGTGGGGCGGTTCGGTGGTTGAGCAGGAGTTAAGGATAACGAAAGAGGAAAGAAGAAAGACTTGTCATCTCTTCTTTCCTCTTTCCTCTTTCCTCTTTCTTCTTTCATCGTTTTTAGATTTGAAACACTTCTTTTTGACCCTACTCTGCGGGCCAAGGATTCATTCCCGCCTTGAGACAGGCTAGGCGAAGATCGCGGTCAAAAACGGCAAAAGTAACCGTCACGCCGAGCGTTTCCTGCCAAAGCGACGCAGCCGCAAGGTGAAGCGAGTCGTATCCTCGTAATCCATGTTTCCATGCAATATCGCTTGCCCTTTCGATGATCCCCGCCGTAACGTGCAGACGGGTAAATGTCTGCCAATGATTGAGAAAGTCATCCCAAATTTCCGTCGCCATCGCTGATGAAACAATGTCCATCCGAACTGCCTTCTGAAATGCGGCGGAAATTTCCACCTTTGTAATTACACTGCTGCCAAAAAGGTGGTCGGGTTCGTTCAATAAAGCGACGACCTTGTCCGAACCGGTTTCGCGCAAATATCTCTTTACCAGAGCGCTGGTATCGAAGTAGACGATCATCGCCGATCTTCCAGAATCATATCCGACATCAACGTACCGCTCCGATTAACGACCTTTGGCTGATACGGCGTCATTTTCTTCCCATTCCAATCAGCCAGACCCGCATCCACCATTGCCCAGACACGTTCTTCGATGGTCTGCTGGGGAGGGATCAGTTGGGCAACGACATTCCCACGTTCGGTCACGATGACGGTCTGTCCCTTCTTGACGCGGCGGATGTACTCGCTCAATTTGTTTTTTAATTCACGTGTACCAACTCTAACCTCGCTCATGGCAACTCCTTCATGTGGCTACATTATACACCAAGTAGCCGCATGAAGTTTTATGCTGACCTATTATCTCGAATGACCAACTTCATTTATGCTTGATCACTCATCAAAACATTAACGCCTTTTGATTTGCAAGACTTCATTCTGATTGAACGGGGGATGTAATTCAACCGAATCCAAACTCATCACCTTGCTATTCGCAAAAAACGGAAAATCGAAATTCGTTTCATCGCCCGCCTTCTTCCCAGGGATGGGCATCAGCCGCGCGGTGAGGGGTTTGTCGAGTCGCAATGCCAGCGCGGAAAGGTCTAGCAACAACGGCACGAGTTGCTCGGCGGTTGTATCTCCCGCGAGCGGAATCGTATCCAGTCCCGTTCCGCATACTGCCGAATAAAGCAACGCGTCTTTGATCGTGAGAGTCCCTTCGGCGGCGCGCTTCGCAAGGACGGAATCTTCCAGCACGGGTTGCATGAATCCGCTGAAGCCTGTATGAGGAAAATCGGCGCGGTCAACGGCTTCGGTGAGGATGGCGGCGGCGGCGAGCGAACCGTGCAATCCGATCTTGGGGATTCCCATTTTTTCGACGGCGTTGCCGAGAGAGTGCGCGTCGTCGGGGAAGGGGGCGAGGGAGAAGTCTATACCCAAAAATTTTGGAGAACTGGAGACTAGAGACTGTGAGATTTTGGCGAGTTTCTTTCCGTGCTTTTCGATCTCGCTGGTTAAATTATTTCTTCCCTCTTCGATGGTCTTTGCATTTTCAAATGCTTGCACTGCCATGTCTGCCGATTCAGTGGCGAGCGCGAAAGCAGGCTTGTCCTTGTCGTGATACGCGGCAGGGAAGAACGGCGCGCCCGCAGGGACGTTTGCCAGCGCGGCGAATTGCAGGTT
>CAYWCN010000113.1:0-8754 GCA_964456775.1 uncultured Anaerolinea sp. | reverse complement strand
GCATTTTTTCCATGAGTTGTGATACTGTGAGGGGCATTTTGTTTAGTCTCCTAGTCTATTAGTTTTCTAGTCTTCTAGTCGAAGGTCAAAAGTCTGAGCTGATGCGACAAGCAGACTAGTTGACCAGCCGACTAGCAGGCTAATTTTGTAAATTCTCAAACACCGCCGCCGCGCCCATGCCGCCGCCGATGCACATGGTGACCATTCCATACTTGGATTTGCGGCGAGCCATTTCGTAGATAAGTTGCGTGGTGAGTTTCGAGCCTGTGCATCCCAGCGGATGCCCCAACGCGATCGCGCCGCCGTTGACGTTGACCTTGCTCTCGTCAATTTCCAGCGTGCGGATGACAGCCAGCGACTGCGCGGCGAAGGCTTCGTTTAATTCTATCAGGTCAATATCGTTCAGCGTCAAGCCTGCGAGTTTCAACGCTTTCGGAATCGCGACGATGGGACCGATCCCCATCAACTCAGGCGGGACGCCTCCCACCGCAAACGAAACGAATCGCACCAACGGTTTGAGTCCAAGAGCGTTTGCCTTCTCAGTGGACATGACCATCACCGCCGCCGCGCCATCGGACATTTGCGAGGAGTTGCCCGCAGTGACGACGCCATCTTCTTTGAAGGCGGGCTTGAGTTTGGACAATGCTTCCATGCTCGTATCCGCGCGTGGACCTTCGTCGCGCTTCACGGTGAAATTCTTCTTGACGGGTTTTTCATTCCCATCGAGTTCCGTGATTTCAACATCCAACGGAACGAGTTCGGGATCGAACAATCCAGAGTTCACTGCCTTCGCCGCTTTCTGATTACTCTTCAACGAGAACTCGTCCTGGTTTTCGCGGCTGACTCCGTACTTGACCGAGACATTCTCTGCGGTGAGTCCCATGTTGGTGTAATACTGCGGCAAATCCTGTGCGAAGTATGGATTCGGCGAAAACTTGAATCCCGCCATTGGAACCATCGTCATGGACTCGGCTCCGCCCGCGATGCCGACTTCGATCTGTCCCGATTGAATCGCATACGCCACATGCGCAATGGACTGCACGCCCGACGCGCAATAGCGATTGATCGTCTCAGCGGGAACCGAATCAGGCAAGCCCGCACGGAGGGCGATCATGCGCGCCATGTTGAGTCCCTGCTCGCCTTCGGGGAAGGCGCAACCGATGACCACATCCTCGATCTGGGCGGGGTCGAGATTCGGCGTCCGCTTGAGCAAGGCTTGGATAGTCGCGGCAGACATCTCGTCGGTACGAACCGTGGCAAGTCCTCCGCGTTTTGCTTTGCCGACGGGAGTGCGGACTGCTGATACTATAATTGCTTCTTTCATAAAAGCTCCTTGAGAGACTAGAGACTGGAGACTTTGATAGTCTCTAATCTCCAGTCTCTAATCTCTAATTTCTTAAAGGTTTTCCAGTCTGCAAAATACTCCACATCCGCGCTTGCGTTTTTTCTTCACCGAAGAGTGAGAGAATCGCTTCGCGTTCGAGATCGAGGATGTATTGCTCGCTCACCCATTGACCGCGCGTGAGTTCGCCGCCGCACATGACGTAGGCGAGTTTGCCCGCGACGTGATGATCGTATTGCGTGATGTAATGACCTTCCTTGAACATCCACGCGCCGATGCGGATTGCGGCAAGCGCGTCACGACCCGCGGCATAGATGAGTTCGGGCGCGGGCGGTTTGTATCCTGCGGCGATCATGTGCAGGACTTCGTTCTTCGCTTCGGCGAGCAGATGACTGCGATTCATCACGATGCGGTCGGCGGGCAACAGGATATTCATGCCGCGCGCTTCCTCCGCGCTCGTGGCGACCTTCGCCTGTCCCATTTGCAGAAACGCTTTTTGCAGTGCGGCGAGCGGCTCGGCATTTTCGACTCGCATCACAGGGTTGACGATGCGCCGCAACATTTCTTTCGTGCCCGCGCCCGCAGGGATGACTCCCACGCCGAGTTCGACGAGCCCGATATATGTTTCCGCCGCGGCAACCACGCGCGACGCGTGCATCGTGATCTCGCATCCGCCGCCGAGCGTGAGCCCCGCAGGCGCAACGACGATCGGCTTCGGCGAATAACGCATGCGCATGTTCATGTCTTGCAATTTGCGCACCGCGCCGTCGAGCATGCCCCACATGCCTTGTTGCGCGCCGACAACCATCATAAATAAATTTGCGCCCGCGCTAAAATTTTCGCCTTCGTTGCCGATCACGAGACCGTCGAAATTTTCAAGCCGTTCAAACGTCTCGACGTTCATGTTCATCACGTCTTCATCGAGCGAATTCATCTTCGTGTGAAATTCCAAACACGCAACGCCGTCGCCCATGTCGCGCAATGTCGCGCCCGCATTTTGCGAAACGACTTTCGTGCCGCGCAGCATCACGGCACCTTCAATCTTTTTCAGCTTCACATACTTGCCCTTCACCGCGTCATACACAGCGATCTTCTCGCCATTCTTGTCCGCAGGACTGCTTCGCTTGTATTGATAAAACGACTCGACGCCATTCTTCAACATCGCGCTCACCCACTTCGCCGCAGGATAACCCGCCTCTTTCATCCGTTTGGCGGTCTCGCGCACCCCAAGCATGTCCCACGTCTCGAACGGACCCGCCTCGTGCATGAATCCCCAGCGGACTGCATCGTCAATCGGCTTCACGGTATCCGCAACTTCGGGGATGATGGACGACGCGTATTGGAAACTTTGATACGTCAACGCGCGGACTAACTGCGCCGCCTTGTCGTCCGCTTCTAACATGACCTTCAGCCTGTCTCCCAATCCCTCGACATCTTTCGCCGCTTTGACCGATTCGAACCGCGGCTTCGTCGGCGCGACGTGTTCGAGAGTCTTCAGATCCAGCGACCAGAATTCTTTTTTGCCTTCAGCGTTGCGAACTTCTTTGTAGAAACCAATCTTCGTTTTATTTCCAAGCCATTTGCGTTCGATCATAGTCGAGATCAATTTCTTCGGCGCTTCGGCATTGAGATATTCCTGTCCCAACTTGTCATACAGAATCAACGGGGCAAGATTACGCCCCACGAGATCCCACACGTCAATGCCCACCAAGTCCATCAAACGGAAGGACGCCGTCTTCGGTCGTCCCATCAACGGACCCGTGAGCGCGTCCACTTCATCTACGGTGTAATCGTTCTTCAAGAAGAAGTCCATCGCAAACGCGCCCGTCCCAAAAGCGACACGGTTGCCGATGAAGTTTGGCGTATCCTTGCACAGCACGATTCCCTTGCCCAAACGATTTTCGGCAAACCACGAGATAAACTCGATGACGGCTTTATCCGTGTCTTTCGTCGGGATGACTTCCAGCAACTTCAAATATCTCGGCGGGTTGAAAAAATGCGTCCCCAGAAAATGTTTCTTGAATTCTTTCGAGCGTCCATCGGCAATCTCATTCACAGGGATTCCCGAAGTGTTCGTCGAAACAATCGCGCTTGCCTTGCGGACTCCGTCAATGCGAGCCATCAACTCTTGCTTGATCTTCAAATTCTCGACGATTGCCTCAACGACCCAATCCGCCTCCCCCACCGCGCCGAAGTCATCTTCAAGATTGCCGAGTTTCACCAACGACTTCAACTCGTCCGCCATTAAATTGGCAGGCTTGGCTTTGAGACACCTGTCCCAGCCGTCTTTCACGATCTTGTTCCTATCGCCCTCTTTCGACGCAATGTCGAGCAACGTCACAGGCACGCCCGCGTTCGCCAAATGCGCCGCAATCGCCGCCCCCATCGTCCCCGCGCCGATCACAACTGCCTTATGAATTTTATATTTCATAATCACCTCATTTTCAATCATTCATCGGTGGTTGAGTAGCCCGAGGCGGTAGCCAAGGGCGTATCGAAACCACCAGTGTTCAAGAGAATTCTTGTTACAAAATTTCTTTACGACGTGGTGGTTTCGATACGTCCCGCGAAAAGCATCGCGGGACTACTCAACCACCGAGTATACAAGTCTCCAATCTCCAGTCTCTAATCTCCAATTACCACTCACCTCAACTCCGCCCCCGAATATCCAAGTATCTGCCTCGCCACCACGAGACGATTGATCTGCCCCGTCCCTTCATAAATATCCGTGATCTTCGCGTCGCGCATCCATTTCTCGGCGAGGAACTCGCGGCTGTACCCAAGCGGACCCAAAATTTCGACGACCTTTTGCGTGATCTTCGTCGTCACATCGCCCGCCTTCACCTTGCTCATCGAAGCCTCCAGCGCGTTCGGTTTTTTATTGTCCGCCATCCACGTCGCCTTGATGACCATCAACCACGACGACTTCAACATGATCTCCATGTCAATCACATCCCGTTCGATGGTTGTCAACTTTTGACGCGGCAACCCATAACGGATTTTGACTCCGCTCTCGGCGAGTTTCTCTTTCAGGAAATCGAGAGCGGCTCTTGCCACGCCGACGCCTGTCGCGGCGACGAGCGGACGAGTCGCATCGAACGTCGCCATCGCTTTCTTGAATCCAGCCATATTTTTCTCGACTGTGGGACTTCCCAAAATATTCTCGAACGGAACGCGTGCATCCACGAGCGAGATCGCCGCCGTGTCGCTGACTCGGATTCCCATCTTGTGTTCCAACTTCACAACCATCACGCCCTTCGTCCCGCCTTCGACGACGAACGCCCGCATCCCCGCCCGCCCCGCCGAAGGATCGATCGAAGCCCACACGACGATGAAGCCGCGTCCAAGTTTTTCATATTCAGTAAAAGATTTGTCACCGCCTGTGACGAAGATCTTCTCGCCGTTGATCACCCACTCGTTGGTCTTTTCGTCCAACACCGCGCGTGTGCGGATGGCGGAGTTGTCCGAGCCTGCGCCCGCTTCAGTGATGCACATCGCCGCGAACGTGGGTTTGTCTCCGTTGAAGCGTGATAAAAATTTCGCACGCTGATCAGCCGTCCCTGCGGAATGAACCGCCGCCGCGCCGAGTCCGCCGCCTGGCAGGCAGTGATACATCCCCACGTCACCCCACGACAACGCCTCCAACTGCGCGGCGATCAACTGATAACCGATGGGTGGACGTTTTTCTTTTTCAGCATCTTTGCCGTTTCCATTTTCTTTGGGCGCGAGCGAGCTTCCGCCCATCGCTTTCATGGCAGAGTGCATGAACTCGATGTAATCCCAGGGAATCTCGTGTTCGTGCTCATCGAAGTAACGCGACTTGGGTCGCATCATTTCCTCGGCGACAGTCTTCAAAACAAACTGCGCGTTCGTAATCGGTTTCGGCGCTTCAAATTCGATTGGCATTTTTTCTCCATTCCATTTATGTCGTTGCGAGGGCGATGCTATTTCGCCCGAAGCAATCTCCTGTAACAAACTGACTTCTGTTGCGAGGAGATTGCTTCGTCACTGCTTCGCAGTTCCTCGCAACGACATCAAACAATAGCAAGTCCCGTAAACATCGCAACCCCTCTCCCATTCCTCATCCACATCTCAACGGGATGTTCGCGGATGTAGCCATGCCCTCCAAGGATTTGCACGGCGCGGTCCGTGACCACCATCGCCATATCCGCCGCGCCCGTGGATGCGAGATACGCTTCGTTGACCGCGTCTTCGCGTCCTTGATCCAACTTCCACGCGGCTTCCCACGTCAGCAAACGGATCGCTTCGATCTCCGTCCGCATTTCGGCGAGCATGAACGCGATGGCTTGCTTCTGCGCGATCTTCACGCCGAAGGCTTCGCGCTCTTTTGCATACTTCATGGAATACTCGAACGCCGCATTCGCCACACCGACGGCTGTCGCGGCATTGGCGATTCTCATCGAAGCGAGCAGGATATCAAAATCGCAACCCGCCGCACCGCCGAGTCGATTCGCAACAGGGACTTTCACATTCTCCAACTTGACTCGATACATCGGCAGGGCGTTGAGACTCATCAACTTCTCGCGCTCCTCGCCGACGGATAACCCCGCCGCTTCTTTTCCGACGATGAAGGCTTGACTCTGCCCATCGAGATTCGCGTACACGAGAATTGATTCGGCTCCCCTCGCAAACGGGACAAACGCCTTCTCGCCGTTGAGAACATAATTCTCGCCTTGAAGTGTTGCCGTCGTTTTCAAATCGTTCGGGTCGAAGTCGAACGCGTACTCGATCAACGCCGCAGTGAACGGACTCCACTCGCCCGCGACAATCTTCGGCAAATATTCCTTCTTCTGCTCCTCACTGCCCGCCAGCAGAATCGGCGTCGCAAACAGACTCGGCGTCATCACAGCCAGCGTACCAGCAAGGTCGCCGAATGCCATCTCTTCGATAGCCAGCGCGCCAGTGACCGCGCTCCGCTCGCCAAATCCGCCATAGGATTCGGGAATCGAGGCTTGCAAGAGTCCAAGTTCCCAGCCTTTGCCGATGAGTTTCTTCGGCAGTTCCCTGCTCTCCTCCGCTTCATGCGCGGCGGGACGCAAATCGTTATCGGCGTATTTCTTCACCGCATCCATGAGCATTTGTTGTTCTTCGGTTGGGTCGAATGAGTACATGAGTTTCCTTTCGTTCACCTGAGGAGTCCGTTCAGGAGCAGGTCAGAATATTCGTCGGCAATTTGTTCGATGGATTTGCCGCCGTCATCATGGAACCATGTGATCGTCCAATTCATCTGACCAAGCAATGCGCGGACAGCCATGGACGGGTCGTCGCATTTGAATATCTTTTTGCTCACGCCTTCGGCAATGACATCTTTCCAAAGCGATTCGAATTTATCGCGGCTGGGAATGTGCCGCGCATGTTGCCTGCGTTCGAGGGCGCGGTGCTCAAAAAGCAAAACTGCGGCGAGATCAACGTTCTCTGCAAGGATCTGCAGATATTGGCGGATCATCAACCGCAGTTTCTTGTCGGCGGAAATGTTTTGTTCGGTGATGGCGGAAATCTTTTCGAGGAGCAATTGCAATGCGCGGTCGAGAATTTCGAGCAGAATTTCCTGCTTGGAAGAAAAGTGGTGATACAGGCTCGCCTTCCGCAAATTCACGGCGGCGGCAATATCTTCCATAGACGCGCCATGATAGCCTTTCTGACGAAAGACCTGCGCGGCGGTTTCGATGAGTTCATCTCGTGTCATAGTTTTCCCTACCGAACGGTCGGTTTGTGGTATAATACTGCGGAAGCAACGAAAGGTCAAGGTCGGCTACAATTGCCGCAGGTTACAAATTTGCAACGAGGACACGACCAATGAAATATTTCATCACAGGCGCGACAGGTTTCCTAGGCGGCGAGATCGTTCGGCAACTCGTCAAAGCAGAGCATGAAGTCCGCGCAATTGTGCGCGACCCACAAAAAGCAAAATGGATGGAAGAACTCGGCGTCAAGTTGTACAAGGGCGACGTGACCGACAAAGAGTCCATGCGCGAGGCGATGACAGGCATGGACGGCGTGTTCCATGTGGCAGGTTGGTACAAGATCGTCGAACGAAACAAAGGCGAGGCGTACGCCGTCAACGTGAACGGCACGCAAAACGTCCTTGAATTGATGCGTGAATTGAAAATCCCTAAAGGCGTGTACACCAGCACCTGCGCGGTCTTTTCGAATACGCATGGCAAAACCGTAGACGAGACCTATCGCTTTTCTGGGAACTATGCGACCACCTACGAAAAAACAAAAGGCGAGGCGCACAGGATCGCCGAGGACTTCATCAAGCAAGGACTGCCGCTGATGATCGCCCAGCCTGGCATGATCTACGGACCCGACGACACCAGCGCAGTGCGAGCAAGCCTCAGAGATTTTCTGAAAGGGAAACTCCCTGCGATTCCCGCGAGATCGGTCATGTGTTGGGCGCGCGTGGAAGATACCGCCAGCACTCACATCGCCATGATGGAAAAAGGAAGAATTGGCGAAGCGTATATCATCTCAGGCGAAAAAAGCACGGTGGTTGAAATGTATCGCCTCGCCGCCGAGGTCTCTGGCGCAAAGATGCCAACGATCCTCCCCGATGGAGTCTTGTTGTTCATGGCGAAACTCTCGCGTCCCTTCGACCGCTGGCTCCCAGACACCTTCACATCGGAAGGACTGGTGAGCGTCGCTGGACTATCCTATCTCGCGGACGACAGCAAAGCCCGCCGCGAACTTGGCTTCAACCCCCGCCCCATCCGCGAAGGTTGGACGGAAACCGTGCAACATGAGATGAAATTGCTTGGGATGTAGAAACCGCGCCGCAGTCTCGGCATGTTTTCAGAAACCTGCGGGACGAACATGCGTAAATAACAATGCTATAATTTGATTATGACAACACCGCCAACAAACCCCGAACCTACTCCGCGCACTCCTGAACAGATCGAACAGGAGAAGCAGATGAAACGCCTGATGATCGGCGTGATTATTGGCGCGGTCATCATTCTGGTCGGACTCGTCGCCGCCATCATCGCCCTGATGCAGCCGTCCACCCCCACCGACCGCATCCGCGACGTGTTCATCATCGTCGTCGCGCTTGAATCGCTGGTGATCGGTGTCGCTCTCATCGTGTTGATCGTCCAGCTCGCCAGCCTCATCAATCTTCTGCAAAACGAGGTGCGTCCCATCCTCAAAGCCACCAGCGACACGGTCAACAACCTGCGCGGCACGGCAGAATTCCTCGGCGAGAATGTCGTCGAGCCTGTCGTCCAACTGAACGGCTATCTGGCAGGCTTATACCGTATGTTAGAATTGATGGGACTTAAGAAAAAATAGTGATCAAAGACCTCACAGGTCTTGAAGACCTGTGAGGTCTACTAACCAAAACCGTTAACCCCAAGGAGGTTACCATGTCTGATCGTGATGAATTCGGAGCCTTT
>CAYWCN010000112.1:0-8920 GCA_964456775.1 uncultured Anaerolinea sp. | reverse complement strand
TGATCTGGGACCCCGAAAAGAAAGTGAAATACGGCGTCGCCATGTCGCATCAACGAACGGACTATAACCTGTACGAAGGCTGGGAATTAACAGGCTACCCTGAAAAAGTTTTCCTGCGCGGGAAATTAATTGTGGATGGAAACGAGTGGAAGGGGAAACGAGGGGATGGTCAGTTTTTGAAGAGAGGGGAAGGGGAGATTTTATAAGTCCGCTTTAGCGGGCTTTGTAAGAATAGCACGGGGGCTTGTCCCTGTGCGGGTTTGAGGCTGGCAATACGTTCGTCCAGCAGTTCAACTGCTGGACGTACTTACCAGTAACTCCTTCACCCTCTCATGCCCCGCATACACACCGCGATACTTCTCTGGCAACAGTGCCGCGATCTGGCACATGACCTCATCTGTCGCATGTTGAAGCGCGGCGTCGCGGTTCTCTTTTGCCAGCGGGGGAATGACGAACGGCTTTCCGCCGGTCAATGTGATGGTTGATCTCTTGAAGCGTTTGACATTCTCAAGGATCGTTTTATCTTCCGTGCCGGTGATTCCAACGGGGGTGACCGGGAATCCCGAACGAGCCGCCAGAAAAGCGACACCAGGCTTCCCGTCGATCAAAGAACCGGTGGGCGAACGCGTCCCTTCGGGGGCGATGATGAGACACTTCCCGTCTTCCATGAGCGCGATCATTTTCCGCATGGCTTTCAAGTCCGGGTTGAAACGATCCACGAATATAAAGTTTAGATATTTTCCCAGCCAGCGGATCCAGCCGATCTTTTCCCACTTTTCGGCGACGGGGATGAATAGGTCGGTGCGGTCGATCGCGTAGTACACCATCACGATGTCGAGGATGCCGATATGATTCCCGGCGATGATCATCCCGCCGGTGCGCGGAGCGTTTTCCCTGCCGTGAATCTCGACGCGGGCGATCAGGTTCAGCAGGACGCGGATGAGGAAGCGAAGTGTGCGAAGCATGTTCGTTTATCGCGTGAGCAATTCTTTGAGGCGCGGATGATCTGCGTAGAAGCCGCGATATTTTTCGGGGAGCATCGCCGCAATGCGGCACATGATCTCGTCGGTGGCATCTCGTAACGCCTGCTCGCGCCCCTTGCCTTTGGGAATCTCAACCTTGAACGGCTCGCCCACATGTACCACGATCTTTGAGCGGCGGAATCGTTTCAAGTTTTCAGCGATGAGACGGTCTTCGGTGCCGGTCACCGCCACAGGCACGACCGGGAATCCGCTTTTGCTGGCGAGGAACGCCACACCCAGTTTTGCCTCCTGCAATGCCTCGGTCTTCGAGCGCGTGCCCTCCGGCGCGATGACGAGTAACCCGCCATCTTTCATACGCGCCAATATTTCGCGCAGCGCGGAAAAATCAGCCTCAAAGCGATTGAGCCAGATCGCGTTCGTGGCGCGCCCGATGGGACCGAACAGCCAGTGATTTTTGTATTTTTCAGCCACCGGCAGGATGAGGTCTTCGCGGTCGATCACGGCTAACAACGCGGCGGTATCCAGCCTGCCGAGGTGATTCGCCGCGCCAATGAGATTGCCGCCGGGGATTTTTTCCAACCCGTGAACTTCAATGTCGGCGATCACGCGCATCAAAACGCGGATAATAAAACGGATAATTCTGAAAGACATGCGCTATATTCTACAAGAAAACGAGCGGCTGATGCCGCCCGTCTGTTGAGGAAACCGATTGAAGAGAGTCATCTCCACAAATAATCGTCCGAGCTTTTCTTTCTCGAGGGGCTTTCCGAGCCGTATTTTTCGAACATGCGCTGGAAGATGAGCATATCGCTGGGCGTGATGTTGATGATCTCGAAGCCCACGTTGAACGTGCTGGGGTCCACGTAATCCGGGTGAGTCCATTTACTGCGGGCGATGAAGACCATGGTGGTTTGGTCGGAGGCAAGATCGGGAGTCAGGTCAATGTGCATCCGAAAATCCTGCCCGGGCGGAATGTTCTTTGGGCAATCGAGTTTGAACCCTCCTGAACTGATGTCGGAGAGATACCCGATGACCTGCTTCGTGCCTTCGTCTTTCACTTGCATGTAATACGTGAAGTCACGACGGTCTATTTTTCGTTTGTCAGCCATTCTCGCTCCTTCCTTCCATAGTATATGCCAAATCAAAAAAAGTTGCAAAACAAAAAAAGGATTTTTCGAGTCTATTCCGCTTTCAAGATGTGCGTGACGATCGTCGCGCCCGAGCCGCCGATGTTTTGCGCCATGCCGATCTTCGCGCCATCCACTTGCGTGACGCCGCACTCGCCGCGCAATTGCTGGACAACTTCGACGATCTGATAGATTCCCGTTGCCCCAACAGGATGCCCGCGCGCTTTGAGTCCTCCCCGCGTGCAGACGGGTCTTTCGCCTTTCGGGCTGATTCGCCCATCCAAGCCGAGTCGCACGCCTTGACCTTTCTCCGCGAACCCGCACGCCTCGAGTGACAGTGCCGCCATGATCGAAAACGCGTCGTGCAGTTCGAACACGTCAATATCATCGGGTAAAACGTTTGCCATCTCATACGCGCGCTTCGACGATTCATACGCGGCGGATAAAAACAACGGGTCTTTGCGCGAATGGACAGCGATGGTATCTGTTGAAGAAGCGGACCCCGCGATGATTATTTTCGGTTTGCCGTTCAGCGACACAACCTTCTCCGCAGGGACAATGACCACAGCCGCCGCGCCGTCACCGATGGGAGAGGCATCCAGCAAATTGATCGGCGTGGCGACCATGCTCGACCTCTCGAATTTTTCCACGCTGATCTTTTCATGCAGTCGCGCGAACGGATTGTGCATGGCGTTGGCGTGCGCGTTGATCGAGAACGGCGCGAAATCCTCATGCTTCCAGCCGAACTCGTGCATGTAACGCCGCATGATGAGCGCGTTCAAGCCGACAAAGGAGATGCCCTGTTCCAGTTCGTAATCCGCGTCGGCGGCGGTGGCAAGCGCGGAGGTGACGTCGTGCCCCGCTTTGTCGGTCATCTTTTCGACGCCGACCACAAGCGCCGAGTCCGCGTCGCCTGCCGCGACAGCCATCAGGGCGGAACGAAGCGCCGCCGCTCCCGAGGCGCAAGCGGCTTCCACTTTCACCGCTTCCTGTTTCCACAGTCCGATCCAATCCGAAAAGAACGCGCCGAGTTGGTTCTGCCCGCTGATGGTGGAGGAGAGCATGTTGCCGATAAAGAGCGCGTCCACTTGTTCGACGCCCGCGTCTTGCATGGCGGCGAACGCGGCTTCTCCGCCGATCTCGCGCAGGGATTTGTCCCAATGCTCGCCGATGGGTGTTTGTCCGATTCCTAGAATTGCCACTGGTCGCATGTTTGCCTCAGATGATTTATACTCGAATAGTATGCAGACGTTAAACGCTTTTAGCGCGGTCCGCTGCACATAAATGTAATTTCTCTACTGCACATGAAAGATTCTTACCGCGAAGCACGCTAAGGTCGCCAAGTTAAAAAGGTTTTCTTTGCGTTCTTTGCGGGCTTAGCGGTGTAACTGTCGATTGAACCCTTGTAATTGTAATCGGAGCGACTCTCACTTGCTATCAAAAATGACGCGCGCGGCATGGAGCGAGAATCTTCTACTTTCGCTCGAGAGATTTGGGGAGGAGGGACGGGTCGCCGCGTCGTATTTGCGGGCGCATAGAACGTACATCGGGTTTTGGAATGTGCGAAAAAATGTCGGCGCGTTTTGGACGCCGCTAAAAACCATTCATTTGAACACGGTTCATTATTCGCTTCAAACGAATCCCGCCGACCCGCTCTTGCTGACGTTGTTGATCCATGAAGTGAAGCATCTGCAACAGGGACTCGTCACCGCGCTTTCGGTGTACGGCGAGTTGGAGGCGTGGCAGTTGCAGTTCAGGTTGTATCATCAGAAGACAAACGCGAAGATGCACCCCATGATCGAAAAACTCTTATCGCTTCCCTTTGGCTGGGATCGCGCCGTGTTACAACAAGCGCGTGTGCTAATGCAGGAAGTTGCGGGCAAAGGCTATCGCGCGGACTTGCTTCCACTGTATCCGCTGGGGAAAGAGATTCGATTTCGTCTGTTTGGGAAAACTCCATGATTGACAACCGTCATTGCGAGGAGGGTAGAGATGCGATAGCATCGAAATCCCGACGAAGCAATCTCTGTCAAGTCTTGCGATGCCTGATTGTCACGGGGATTGCTTCGTGGCGCGATGCGCCACTCGCAATGACGGACTTTGAGGTTTTGAAATGAGCTCTCGCGCAGATATACTTTCGCTGTTGAATGGAATTAAACTTCCCTCGCCTCCCGCGTTCAGCGGGTTGATTCATGTCACAGAGGAGGGATTGCAAAGCGAGAGACTTGCATTGCATGAAGTCCATCACGATGCGGAGAAGATGGCGCGCGCGGCGGCAAGTACCTTCAAGTTGACGGGGATGCCGTCTGCAACCTTGCCGCTTGATCTATGCGCTCCTGCCGAAGCGTTGGGCGCGGAGTTGAATTTTTACGAGAGCGGAGAGATTCAATTCCCGCAGGTGAAGAAGCAGTTGTTCGCTTCGACCAAATATTTGAATTCTGCCTATTTTCAAAACGCTGAGTTTGAACAAAAAGGGAGACTGCCGACGATCTACGAAGGAATAAAACTTTTGAAGGAAGAGATCGGGGATGAAGTCGTCGTCAGCGGAATGATTCCCGGTCCGTATACGTTGCTTTTGTACATCATCGAGCCAGGCGGGTTGTTTGCTGAGATGAAGCGCGAGCCAAACGCGGTTCTCGATGCCCTCTTTCATCTTTCCTCTTTCCTTGCAAAGATTGGCAATGCGTATCGAGAAGCAGGCGCGGACTTTATCACCGTCCACGAGATGGGAGGGTCGCCCGGGTTCATTGGACCCGCGAAGTTCGAGCAGTTCGTCCTGCCCGCGTTGAGGGAGTTGCACGCGAGTCTTCCGAGTCCGCGCGTGTTGTCGGTGTGCGGGAATACGAACAAGTCTGCCGCGGCGTTGGCTGAATCAGGCGCGGACGCGGTTTCGGTGGATCAGTTGAACGATCTCGCCGCGTCGCGTGAGGTGTTGAAGGATATTCTGCTGTTCGGGAATCTTGATCCCGTTGCGACGCTGTGGAAGGGGGATGAGGCTGAGGTGGTTGAGTCAACTCAAAGGGCGAAAGAAGCGGGCGCGGACGCCGTCTGGCCCGGATGTGATCTGGTTCCGTCCACGCCAATCCGAAATATTCGAATCATGTCACTCTGAGGAGCCCGATAGGGCGACGAAGAGTCTTCCCTGTTGGCGAGGAGATTCTTCGCCGCAAAGCGGCTCAGCATGACATGCCTATTGACTTGTATTTTGGTGGGCTGTATCATAGATGCGTTGTCACCCAACTGAGGAGAGATGGGCATGGCGAGGAAGCCGAATTCGGCAGGCAAGGCGGTTAAACCCAAAGATAAAAAAGTTACGAAGCGGGGAGTATTGTCGCGTCGCACAAAGGCGTCAAAAGTCAATTCGACGAAGAAATCAGCCAAAGTTTTGCATGGATCACAAACCATAGAACAGCAACTTGCGCAACGCGAAGCCGAGTTGACCGTCATCACCAGCGTGCAAGCAGGGTTGGCATCTAATCTGGATATGCAAGGCATTTACGATCTGGTTGGTGACAAGATCCGCGAGATTTTCAAGGCGGATACCACGTATATTTCCACCTATCGGCACGGGGATGAATTCGTTCACTCCAAATATTATGTGGAACGAGGGCAAACACTCGCTCAGGTTCAACCCCTGCCGATCGGTCGGGGACTCTACTCCATTATTATTCAATCGCGGAAATATCTTTTGCTGGGCACGGATGAACAGCAGCGACAGCATGACGTGATGGATGTTCTTTCTCCCGATAGCAATGAAGACCTGAACGAGTCGTTTCTCGGTGTTCCCATGTTTCTCAGCGAGTCTATGACGGGTGTTGTTAGCGTTCAAAGTTACAAGAAGTATGCTTACACAGAAAATGACGCGCGCTTGTTGCAGACGCTCGCCAACTCGATGGGCGTGGCGCTCGAGAACGCGCGTCTCTTCGACGAAACCCAACGCCTGCTCAAAGAAACCGAACAACGTAATGCCGAGCTTGCCATTATCAACAGCGTCCAAACCGCGCTGGCGGCAAAACTGGATATGCAAGGCATCTATAATGTTGTTGGCGATAAGATTCGTGAGATATTCAATGCGCCAAGTGTTGTGATCTTCGCCTTTGACCGACAGTCCAACCGTATGCTTATCCCTTATGGGGGAGATGAGGTTCACTCTTTCGAAATCAGCAAGATAAAGGATAAGCGATTCTTTGAGTACTTTGATGAAACGAAACAATCGCTCCTGATCAATCAAAATGTAAAAACCGAGGCGCCCAAATACGGGATTTATAGTTTTGATGACCCTGTCTTGTATGACCCAGAAGCCACATCCACTACGACATATAGTAAAGGTTCTCTGCTGTTTGTGCCTCTGGTTGTGGGAAATGAAGTCAAAGGCATTATTTCACTCCAGAATCTTGAACGCGAAAATGCGTTCGCTCCATCGGACGTGCGCTTGCTCGAAACGCTTGCCAACTCGATGAGTGTCGCGCTCGAAAGCGCCCGTCTCTTCGATGAGACCCAGCGCCTGCTTAAAGAGACCGAACAACGCAACGCCGAACTTGCCATCATCAATTCCGTACAGGCGGGGTTGGTCGCCAAGATGGATATTCAAGGCATTTACGATCTCGTCGGAGACAAAATCCGCGACATCTTCGATGCGCAGGTGGCGGATATCGGACTTTACGATAGCAAGGAAAATTTAATCCATTTCCCGTACATCATTGAACGCGGCGCGCGTTTCCCGAGTACGCCCCTGGAATTGATCGGGTATCGCAAGCATGTCATCGAAACCCATCAATACTTGTTGATCAACGAAAATACTGCCGAAGCCGCAGCAAACTATGGAAATCCCGTCGCGATACAGGGCGAGATACCCAAGTCCGTTTTGTTTGTGCCAATGGTTGTGGGGAATGAAATCAAAGGTGTGATTTCACTTCAAAATCTTGACCGTGAGAATGCTTTTAGCGATTCGGATGTGCGCTTGCTGACGACGATTGCCAACTCGATGAGCATCGCGCTCGAAAACGCGCGTCTGTTCGATGAGACCCAGCGTCTGCTCAAAGAGACCGAGCAGCGCGCAGCCGAATTGGCATTGATCAACGGCGTTCAACAGGGTCTTGCGTCCAAGCTTGATATTCAATCCATCATTGATTTGGTTGGCGATAAGGTCCGTGATGTATTCGATACGCAAACGACCTACATTGCCCTGCACGATAAAGTAGCAGGAACGTTCCGAATTCCCTATTACCTGCATCAAGGCAAGCGGGTGGTAATTGATGGATTATATCCAGCAGGCAGGGGTCCAACAGGGCATATTATTCAAACACGCGAAACACTCTGTTTCAATGAGGATGCAGACAGACGTACTACCGAACTCGGCGCAACCAATGTTGCAGACGATGACAAGCCTCAATCATGGCTGGGGGTGCCTATGATCGCAGGCGATGAAGTTGTGGGAGTTGTATCTCTGCAAAATATTGAACACGAGAACGCCTATTCAGCAAGCGATGTTAGCTTGTTGAAAACCATCGCCTCCAGTCTGGCAGTTGCCTTGCAGAATGCTCAACTTTTTGAGGAAACCACCCGCCTGCTCAAAGAGACCGAAGAACGGAACGCCGAACTGGCGGTTATTACCAGCGTGCAACAGGGGTTGGCGTCCAAACTGGAATTTCAATCCATTATTGATCTCGTTGGCGACAAGGTGACGGAGATCTTCGATGCGCAAGCCACGTTAATCTCGCTATATAACCCCGCCGTAAATGAAATTGATCATCGCTATCTCATCGAACGCGGAGAACGGATTCGATTCGATAGAGCCGTGCCAATAGACCGATTCCGCCAGCGGGTGGTGGACACGCGCCAGCCGTGGTTGATCAATCGGGACTATCGCAAAATTGCGACAGACCTTGGCGAAGAGACTGTGTTGGAAGGCGAAGAGCCCAAGTCTTTGCTTTTTGTGCCGATGATCGTCGGGAGCGAAGTGACGGGCATCATCAGCCTGCAAAATCTAGATGCGGAAAACGCGTTCGGCGATTCGGACGTGAGACTGCTTTCGACCATCGCCAATTCGATGAGCATCGCGCTCGAGAACGCGCGTCTGTTCGAAGAGACCCAGCGCCTGCTCAAAGAGACGGAGGACCGCGCCGCCGAACTTGCCATCATCAACAGTGTGCAAGAGGGATTAGCGTCCAAGCTGGAGATGCAGGCAATTTACGACCTGGTCGGCGATAAGATGCGCGAGATCTTCGACGCGCAAGGCGCGGGCATCGCGATCATTGACCGCCCTCAAAACCTGGTTCTCCTCAAGTATTTGTTCGAGGACGGGCAGGTCTACCGCGACAAGACTTTCCCGCTTGGGCAGGGACTGACTTCGTATGTGTTCGAAACAAAAGAGACGCTCTTGATCCAATCCAATGAGGCGTTGGAAAAATACAAGGATAAATTTATCTACCCGGGTTCGCAGGCGCTGTCGAAATCGTGGCTCACGGTGCCGATCCTGATCGGCGGCGAGGCGATCGGCGGTCTCAACGTTCAGAATTTCGAGCGCGACAACGCTTTCACTGAATCGGATGTGCGGTTGCTCCAGACGCTGGCTTCCAGTTTGGGAGTGGCGCTCGAGAATGCGCGTCTCTTCGACGAGGAACGCAAACGCGCCACGGAACTCGCCGCCATCAGCACGGTGAGTCAAGCCCTCGTGGCGGAGACAGAACTCGAAGCGATGATCCAGCTGATCGGCGGTCAGATGCGGGAGATCTTCCAAGCCGATATCGTCTACGTGGCGCTGTTGGATAAGCAGACGAATCTCATCCGCTTCCCGTATCAGATCGGCGA
>CAYWCN010000111.1:0-8931 GCA_964456775.1 uncultured Anaerolinea sp. | reverse complement strand
ATGGAATCTCCGAGCCGCTCTGCGCGGGGATGTGCAATCCGCTTTGCGCCATGAGGGCGAGCAAACCCACCGTTTTGAGCGAAACCGTTTTGCCGCCCGTGTTCGGTCCCGTGATGATGATCGCGCGCGTCCCTTCTTTCGGGTTCACGTCAATGGGCACGACGGTTTGAAGATCGAGGAGGGGATGGCGAGCGTGAGTGATGTTGATTTTTGATTTACGATTTACGATTGACGATTGATCCGATGACTTGCTGTTCACTGATAACTGATCACTAATCACTGGCTCACTTGCTCTCAACTCCTCCGCATACTTCGCCTTCGCAAAGATGAGGTCGAGCATGGCAAGATTTTCAACGCCGTATTTGAACTCTTCCGCATGTTCGCCGACTTGCGCGGAAACTTCGGCAAGGATTCTTCGTTCTTCGTCGCGGGCTTTCAATTCGAGTTCGCGCAGTTCGTTGTTAAGTTCTACGACAGGAAGCGGCTCCACGAACAATGTCGCGCCGCTGGATGATTGATCGTGGACGACGGCTTTGATGCTCCCTTTGAACTCGGCTCGCAACGGAATCACATAACGTCCGTCGCGTTGGGTGATGATCGGCTCTTGCAGTTTGTTCGCAGACTCGGTGAGATATTTTTGCAACCGCGACATCAACCGTCCGTGTGCGATTTTTATTTCACGTCGCAAGTCGGCGAGTTTGGGCGAGGCGGAATCCAACACTTCGCCGCGGTCTGAGAGGATGCGCGTGATCGAGTCCACGATTCCGTGGGGGTCGGGCAAACCAATCGCAATTTGGGAAAGACGCGGGAGTTCGTCCGTTTTGCGCTCGAGCGATTTCTTCAACTCGCGGCACGAAATGAGCGTGGATTTTATATCCAGCAATTGCTCGGGGTCGAGAACGCCGCCGCGCGCGGCAAGGTCAACGGCTTGGCGGATGTCGTGCGCGCCGCCGATGCCGATGTTATCGTTCGTGGAAAACAACGAACGCGCCTCAGTCGTCTCCGCAAGGCGGGCAATCGCAAGGTCGAATGAATCGGTCGGCTCGAGGGTGAGCGCGAGCTCCATCGACGCGGAAAAATCGCAAAAGGCTTTGAGCCGTTCGCGGACTTTGTGATATTCAAGGACTTGCAGGGTTTTAGAATCCATAGCGGGGGGAATTTAACCACAAACCCCCAAAAGGCACAAAAGGAAATTATCCGCGCATCACGCGCACGGGCACGAGTTCGCTGATCCCCTTCAATTCCAGACTGCGCGATTCATACGCGCTTACATCTGTTCCCGCCTCTTTCAACGCTTTCTCACTGACGATGATCTCGCCCGCGGCGGCTTTGGAGGCGATCCTCGCGGCGAGATTCACTTCATCGCCAATGGCAGAGATATTGATCAACCCATTCGCTTCACCCATCGCGCCGAAGAAAGCAACTCCCGCATGGACGCCGATTCCCACAGGGATCTCGTGTTCCTTCATAACCTTTGCTAATTTTTGAGCGGCATGGATTGTTCGATGCACATAATCTGATCCGGCAAACCCTGCGCCCCAAAAGGCGGCGACAGCGTCGCCCGCCAGTTTTTCCACCAGCCCATCCTCGTGTGTGATGATGCGGGTTGACTCGATGTAAAAACGGTTGATCAATCTGCTGAAGTCCATGGGGCTCATCTGTTCAGAGAGCGCAGTGGAGCCGCGCACATCCGCGAACAGCATGGACATTGCCACCTCCGCGCCGCCCGGATATTGGCTGGCAAAATGCTCACACATGTTGCAGTAGCGCGGATTCAGGCTCGATCGTTTCTTCCCATAAAAAGCGCGGACGTAAACTCCTCCAATTCCCTCGAATGGCGCATTGCAGAACTTACAACGCGGATCGTGCGGTAAAAGACGAAACCGCCGAAAAATACGCTTTTCCACGCTGAACGCATCGGTGGTAAACCATTCACGCCATAATTCTTCGGCGTTGATCGAATTGTCGTCCGTCATGCTAACTCTTCTGTGTCAACTATTCCGATACCTATTTAAGCGTTGTCATAATGAAATCATCGAAGCTGACATCCGCCGTCTTGACATTCTCGCCGCTCCACGCGAAGAGGCCGATGTTACCGCTAGTATATGTGCTGTCTTTTACTGAATTGATCAATTGACCGTCCACATAGAGCGATAAGACGCCGTTGCCGCAGTCCGCGCCGATGCGGTAGGACTTCTTGTTTTGCGCGATCAAACTCGAATCACTCCATTGATCGTTGTTGGTGAGGAAGATGTCGGTCTCGCCTTCTTTTGCGATGGCGATCACGTATTGTCCGGCGGAGGTTATGGCGAAATAGTAGTAAGAGCCGCTCGCTTCTTGCTGACGGCACATAATGCCGAACGCGGTCGTGGATTCTCCGTCGTTGTTTGTGGCGGTAACTTCGATATGAATGTTTCCATAACTCTCGTCGTTCGGCGTGCTCCATAGGAACCAGTTCGTTTGTTGGAAAACTTGCATTCGCAGGGCATCGCCATCGTATTCGACGGCATGATCCGCTTCGGTGATCGTCCCCCATTGATTGTCATCAGAGAAATCATCTTGTAAGAGAACTTCGGCGGTGTTGTTTGGCACGGAGGTAAAGACAGGAAGTGGAGTTTGTGTGGGTGCCGGAGTAAACGTTGGAAATGGAGTTAATGTGGGAGGAGCGAGAAAGGCTGGAGGTTGCCAGTTGAAGTAGAGGATGCCGATGCCCGCAACACCGAATGCGAGACACACAACGACAAGACAGCCGACGATCCAGCCTGTGTATCCTCTTGAAGAGGAGGGAGCGGTTGACGGAGCAGAGGCAGGCATACCCTGAGTCTGATCGGTGGGCGTCCATGTGCGAGAGGCGGGCGCGGGTTTGGAGTCTGGCGTGTGACGCGATGTTTCCGTTTCTTCGAGCGCGCGCTTCCACGCGGAGAGAAATTCCGACGCGGTGGAGTAGCGGTCAGTCGGTTCTTTGGCAAGCGCTTTGAGGATGACTTGTTCGATGGGTTCGGGAATATCTTTTTTGCGGACGGACGGCGGCGGCAACGGATCGCTGATGTGTTTGAGGATGACGGCGAGCGGCGTATCGGCGACGAACGGCACACTGCCTGTGACCATTTCATAGAGGATGATGCCGAGCGAATAAATATCGGAGCGTTGGTTGATGCTTTCCGCTTTGGCTTGTTCGGGGCTGATGTATGCGGGCGTGCCGAGGATCGCGTCGGTTTGGGTGAGGCGAGGGGAGGCGCTTTCTAACAGTTTGGCGATACCGAAATCGGTGAGGAATAAATTTCCGTCGTTGTCAATGAGGGCGTTGGCGGGTTTGAGGTCGCGGTGCACGATGCCGTGCCCGTGCGCGTAATTCAACGCTTCGGCGAGTTGGGTGAAGAGGCGGTCGATCTCGTTCAACGAAAGCGGACCCGCCTCCATTTTGGTTTTGAGCGTCCCCGCTTCGAGGTAGCGCATCACGAAATAGGTGACGCCGTCGCTTTCGCCGAAGTCGAACACGGGCAAAATGTGCGGATGCTCGAGCCGCGCGATGATGCGCGCCTCCTGTTGGAAGCGCGCCGCGAATTCGGGACTCTCCGCCAGTTGGCGCGGCAGGACTTTGATCGCCACGTTCCGATCCATGGACGCCTGATACGCCTTATAGACGGTTGCCATCCCTCCTTTACCGACCTGACTGATGATGCGGTAGGAGCCAAGCATCTGACCGGGTTGAAGTGTGTCCATGTTCATTCCTGTTTGTTCAATTCTACACGGTTTGAGATGATTTTCAGTTGCGATTTCGATGCGCTGACGATTCTTGATCACGGATTGTACGGATTCGCACTGATGTTTTAAAATCTGCGAAAATCCGTGCAATCCGTGGCAGGGTTTAGTTTTCTCGGGCGCGGTTTCACAAAATGCTTGTTTCATGAAACCATGTTATACTCCCGCCGCTGTAATTAATCTGGGAAATGTTTTGACACTCTCCAAACGCCCGATGAAGTACTCTCGGGCTTTTTTGTTGGGCAAGCCGACCTGAAAAGGAAGGCTTTGATAGCAAGAAGGAAGTGAAACGGAGTCGTCGGAACATTCCACAATACTCCGTCATTGCGAGGAGCCCGTAGGGCGACGAAGCAATCTCCGTTACGATGAGGGAGATTGCTTCGCCACTTCGTGGCTCGCAATGACGGATAGATAAAAAGGAAAAACGATGACAACCGAATTTACTTCTTTAAACCTGCGTGACGAGATCATGCAGGCGATCACCGAACTCGGCTACTCCACGCCGACGCCGATCCAAGCCGCGTTGATTCCGATCATGCTCACGGGGGCAGATGTGATCGGTCAGGCGCAGACAGGCACCGGCAAGACCGCCGCGTTCGCGCTCCCCATTCTGCAACATTTTCAAAGGCAAAAAAATCCGCAGGCGTTGGTGCTTGCGCCTACGCGCGAACTCGCGTTGCAGGTCGCCAATTCGTTGAACGAGTACGGCAAACATCTGCACGTCCGCGTGCTGGCTGTGTATGGCGGTCAGCCGTATGGTCCGCAGATCGGAAACCTCAAACGTGGCGTGGATGTTGTCGTCGGCACGCCGGGCCGTTTGAACGACCTGCTTGAACGCAAAGTCTTGGTGTTGAACGACATCAAAACGGTTGTGCTCGATGAAGCGGATGAAATGCTCAACATGGGATTCGTGGAAGAGGTGGAAAAGATCCTTGCGACGACTCCAACGGAGAGGCAGACCGCGTTATTCAGCGCCACCATGCCCGCGCGGATCCGCAAATTGGCAGACCGCTTCATGCGCGACCCTCAAACTGTCGCAGTTAAACGAAGCACACTCACCGCCTCAGCCATCGAACAGCGTTATTATCTCGTCCACGAAAGTGACAAGACCAACGCGCTTACCCGTCTCTTCGAGATCGAGCCAATCAAAAGCGCGCTGATCTTCGCCCGTACCCGCGCAGAGACCGCGTCGCTTGCCAACGAACTTGTCGTGCGAGGAATCCCTGCCGAAGCGATCCACGGCGACTTGGACCAAAACGCCCGCGAACGCGTGCTTGGACGTTTCCGCGCGAATCAATTGAAAGTTCTCGTCGCCACCGACGTCGCTGCGCGCGGGCTCGACATTGACGATATTTCACACGTATTCAATTTCCATTTGCCAGATGATGCCGAAGTTTATATTCATCGTATCGGAAGAACAGGACGCGCAGGCAAAACTGGCGTCGCCATCACCTTGCTCGCGCCGCGCGAAAGACGCCGCATGCGAGAAGTGGAAGCGTTGACAAAGCAACCTGTTACCAAGATGGAACTTCCAACCGTTGGCGATATTCATCGTCACCGCGAAAATCAAGTGATCGAAACGATGAAGGTCTGGCTCGGGCGCGGACGATTCAAGCGCGAACTTGAAATGGTTAATGAGTTGATCGCGGCAGGGCATGATCCGTTGAACATTGCCGCCGCCGCGATCAAGATCGCGCGAGCGGATGAGAAGCAACGTCCAATTGCTGAGATTGGTGAAGTGAGAGACGAAAGAAAGAGGAAAGACGAACCCTTCGGCTCCGCTCAGGGCAAGCGAGGCGGGAGGGGTGAAAAGTTTGGGCGGCGCGAAGAGTCGGGGAGGGGAGGCAGGCAGAGGCTTCGCGGTGACGCGTCGCATGAGGAGGGGATGGTGCGCTTGAAGTTGAACAAGGGCAAGTCGAGCGGAATCCGCCCGAATGACATCGTCGGCACGATCGCTTTCCATGCGAACATCCCTGGCTACACCATTGGGAAGATCCGCATCGAGGATAAATTCACGTTTGTGGATGTTCCCGAGGATCTGGTGGAGCAGGTGCTAAAACATAACGGGAATTATCGGCTGGGAAAAGAAAAATTGACGTTGGTGAAGGCAAAATAACTTCGGCAAAACAGGCAACACGATTTGCTTGGCGAATCGAACTGTTGTCTGAACTTTTTTGAAGCGCTGAGTTTCTAATTCGCCGCGCTATTTGTTGATTCCATCCTTCGTTTTGCTGGCGCGCCCAAGGCGAGATAGCAAAAGGCGATGACGATTCCCAGCAATAAACAGCCTGCCCATAATGCGTCACTGCCCAAGTTTTCATACATCCATCCGCCTGTGAGCGGACCGAGGAAGTAGGCGAGTCCCCACGCTGAGCCGAAGATGCCTTGATATAAACCGCGTAGTTCAACGGGGGATAAGTCTGCGATGATGGCGGGCGCGACGGAGGTGGCGGCGATCTCTCCGAGAGTCCAAATGATGACGCTGACGATGAACAAGGGGAGAGTTCCTGCCAGCGCGGTGAAGCCAAAGCCCGCGCCGAGGAAAACGGCGGAAATCGCCATCGTCCGAAAGCGATGCCATTTGACTGCCATGTGGCTGATGGGAATCATAACGAGGATGATGAGGAACCCGTTGACGGCAATCGTGGCGCCGAATTGTTCGGGACCGAGTCCGTGCGCGACCATGTCGAGCGGCAGAGACACGTAGCTTTGTGTATAGATCATTCCGAAGAATAAAGCGAGCAGGGAGAATATCAACAGGATCGGTTCGCGCTTGAGTTGACTCATCCGTTCGTTGAGTGAGATGTGCGCGGCGTGATGCGCCTCAGAAGGACGCGTCTCGCGGATGCCGAAGAAGACGATGAGGCCGAAGAGGAAGGTGGTCAAGGCGTCGGCGGCGAAAAGGATGAGGTAGTTGTACCCGGCAAAAAGTCCCGCGAGAACCGGGGCGACCGCCGCGCCGAAGTTGATCGCCCAGAAGTTATATCCGTATGCCCGCGTCCGCGATTCGGCTGGGACTAGATCCGCAATTGCCGCGCCGACGGCGGGACGATAGAGATCCGTGAAAAAGCCGACGAGGAAGGTGAAGACCGCGATGAGTTTGATCTCGCGCGCCAGACCGAGCGCGAGCATGAAGAACGGCGTGATGAGGAAACTCATCAGCATCACGGGGCGGCGGCCGAAGCGGTCGGTCAGTTCGCCGCCAACGAGTTGCGAGAGGAACGAGCCCGCGCCAAAGAGCGAGACCATGAACGCGGCTTGCCCCACCGAGATGCCGCGCTGGCTGGTGAGGTAAAGCGAGAGGAAGGGGATGACGAACCCGCCGAGGCGGTTGATGAGTGTGCCGCTCCACAAGAGCCAGTAGGTGGGAGGGAGTCCTTGTGTGAGGGAGGCGAGTCTTTTGCCGATGGTCATGCAGTTTTTCCTGGAAGGCTCGGAAGTATAACATATGTTCTAAGAATCAAAAAAGCCTCGCGACGAGGCTTTTTTTCTAATGCCGTCATTGCGAGCCCCGCTAGGGGCGAAGCAATCTCCCACACAGTGACGGGGATTGCTTCGTCAGCCCTTCGGGCTTCCTCGCAATGACGGGTTAAACCTTCACCGCCCACTCGCCTTTACGAAACACAGGCACCCTTGAACCATCCGCTTTAATCCCATCAATGTCCAATTGATCCGAGCCGATCATAAAATCCACATGCGTGAGGCTTTTGTTGCCTCCTGCCGCGGCGAACTCTTCTTCGGTCATATCTTCGCCGCCGATGATAGTGTCGCGGTAGGAATTTCCGATGGCGATGTGACAGGATGCGTTCTCGTCGAAGAGTGTGTTGTAAAACAGAATCTTGCGCTGGCTGATGGGCGAACTGTTCGGCACGAGCGCGCATTCGCCGAGCCGCGCCGCGTTCTCGTCGGTTTCGATCAATTTCTTCAACGTCTCTTCGCCCTTTTTCGCGGACACTTTTACCGCGCGTCCGTTCTCGAACGTCAGGCTGAAGTCTTCGATCAACACACCGCTATAGTTCAATGGCCTCGTGGATGTGACCGTGCCGTCCACTTTATCTTTGTGCGGCGTGGTGAACACTTCCTCGGTGGGGAGGTTAGGGATGCCCGTGATTCCATTTTTGAATTCCGCCTGGGCGCCCTGCCAGAGATGCTTTTCAGGCAAGCCGATGGTCAAGTCTGTGCCGGGGGATTGATAATGTAACGCGGTGAATTTCTGCTCATTCAGATAGTCGCGATACTTTTTGAGTTTCTCGACGTGATCCTGCCACGCGGCGACCGGGTCCACTTCGTAGATTCGGCAACTGGCGAAGATCTCTGCCCATAATTTTTCCACCGCTTCTTTCGCAGGGACATCTGGGAACACCTTCCGCGCCCACGCCGGTGTCGCGGTTGCCACCACGCACCAGTTGGTCGTGTTTTCGTACTTGCGGAGCGGCTCGAACTTTTGCCTGATGGCTTTGCGTTCCTTTGCGATCAGATCGGGATCAATTCCTGAAAGTAATTCAGGATCAGATGAATAGACGGCGAGTTCCGCGTCCATGCGTTCGTAGTATTCCTCGTAGCGCGTCAACATCCAGTTGGGGACTTCGGTCAGCGACTCAGGGTCAGCATGTTCAAAACGGATGCGGGCGATTCGTTCGTCCGTGTAGATCGGCTCGACGTAGACCGCGCCAGCCTTGTACGCGCTTTCAGTCACTTTGCGCATCAACGGCGCATCCTCGAGGATTCCGCGCAGGAGCAGGCGTTGTCCCTTGCGCAGGTTGAGTCCAATGCGCACGACCACATCCGCGTATTTTCCGAGCAGTTGGTCGAATTCTGATTCAGTCATGGAAATCCTTTTTGAACCGCGAAGAAAACCTTCTTGAACCGCTAAGCGCGCGAAGGTCGCTAAGAAAAATCTTTTTTATCTTTGCGTTCTTAGCGCTCTTCGCGGTTAATTTTTTTACTCGCAACCAATCCTTACGCCTCGAACGCCCATTCACCGTTTCGCATCACGGGTTCGCGTGAGCCGTCGTCTTTGATTCCGTCAATGTCAATGTGCGGAGAGCCGATCATGAAGTCGACGTGGTTGAGGCTGACGTTGCCTCCAGCGGCGATAAATTCTTCGTCGGTCAACTCAGCCCCACCCGTGAGAGTGAAGCGGTAGGCGCGTCCGATGGCGATGTGACA
>CAYWCN010000110.1:0-9342 GCA_964456775.1 uncultured Anaerolinea sp. | reverse complement strand
TATCCTTTCCTGTTTCTTTATGCTCCTATTTATGAAACTGTCGGGTGACTAGTTTATCTTATCTCAAATTATACGGAATACGGACTTCAGAATAAACTCGGAGCGCGGGCTTGAGTCCGCCTTA
The DNA here is from genome assembly GCA_964456775.1 of uncultured Anaerolinea sp. Lineage (GTDB taxonomy): Bacteria > Chloroflexota > Anaerolineae > Anaerolineales > Villigracilaceae > Defluviilinea. Next base: position 9,218 of record CAYWCN010000110.1, on the reverse strand, counting down.
TGCCAAAAGCGGACTGAAGTCCGCGCTCCGAAAATTTATAAAGATTCAATGATCGTCGCTTCGCCTTGACCAACGCCGACGCAAAGCGTAGCGAGTCCGTATTTGACATTGCCGCGCAATTTCATTTCATGCGCGAGCGTTGTGATGAGTCGCGCTCCCGAACATCCAAGCGGATGCCCAATTGCAATCGCGCCGCCGTTGACGTTGACGATCTCGGGGTCAAGTTGCAAGTCTTCCATCACAGCCAGCGATTGCACGGCGAAGGCTTCATTGAGTTCGACAAGCCCGATGTCTTTCATTTGCAAGCCTGCGCGCTGTAACACTTTTATTGTCGCGGGGATCGGTCCGTATCCCATCACACGCGGCGGGACTCCAGCGACAGCCGAGGCGACGATGCGCGCGAGCGGTTTGAGATTCAATGCGTTGGCTTTTTCTTCGCTCATCATCAAGATCGCCGCCGCGCCGTCATTGAGTCCAGACGAATTTCCCGCGGTGACAGTTCCACCTTCTTTTGCGAACGCGGGTTTGAGTCTCGCCAATGATTCCATCGTCGTGTCGCGGCGCGGGCGTTCATCAATTGAAACAAGTTTTGGTTCGCCTTTTTTCTGCGGGATGGAAACTGGGAAAATTTCTTTTGCGAGTCGTCCCGAGTCAATAGCGGCGATGGCGCGTTGATGACTCACTAGTGAAAACGCATCTTGCTTTTCGCGCGTGATGTGCGGACGTTCCTGCGCGATGTTTTCGGCGGTCTCGCCCATCGAGTGCGTGCCATGCTTTTCTTTCATCACAGGATTCGGATATCGCCAGCCGAGCGCGGTGTCCCATGCGGTGAGATTGCCGAACGAGAATCCCGCTTCCGCTTTTGGAACAGAATACGGAGCGCGACTCATCGATTCGACTCCGCCCGCGATGAAGACCTCTCCCTCCCCAGCCTTGATCGCCCGCGCGGCTTGGTTCACCGCGCTTAACCCCGACGCGCACAAGCGATTCACCGTCACGCCTGCAACGTCAACGGGAAGTCCTGCCAGCAAAGCGGACATCCGCGCGATGTTGCGATTGTCTTCGCCCGCTTGATTCGCGCATCCGAGGATCACTTCCTCTACCAGCGCGGGGTCGAGGCTGGTACGTTGAATCACTTCACGGATAACAGAAGCCGCCATATCGTCGGGGCGAAGCGAGGACAGAATCCCACCCAGTGCCCCGATCGGCGTGCGGATGGCGTCTATGATGACAGCAGAAGTCATGTAGTTTTCCAAAACCTTTCGTCACTTAATCAAAGAAATCTGAAACAGGAATCCTCAGTCCGTCCATCCACGCGTACACGACGATGCCCAGAACTACAATGTAAAAGAGGATGAACAGCCAATAGATGATCGGCGCTCGCGCGCGTGTGATGGAACCGAAGAAGCGCAGGAGGATTTCTCCTGAGCGCAACTGGTAGACGATAAACACGCCAAGGATCAACGCTACGATCCACATCGTATCTATCGAAAGTAAAAAGTCCATCGCGCAAGCCTCTAGTTGAAGATGTGGATGATACCGAGTCCGTCCAATAGACCGACAATGATGATCGCTATTTGGATCAAGATCAAAAACCAATAATACAACGGACGTTCAGCGCGAATCACCGGTCTGCGCCTGCGGGCATGGATCTTGCCCGTGACCAACGAGTACACCAAGACTCCAAATAAAGCGACCGCGACAAAGTATCCCATCACATTCTCCGTTTTAAAGGAATTATACACGTTACAACTTTTCCATAGCGGACTATAATTCCCGAAATCGAAATCAGCGCATACGAGGAGAGCCGCCATGTTCAAGAAGATATTGATCGTGCTTGCTGTGATCGCCGCTTTCTACATCGCCTGGGTGGGCGGACAAGCCGCGTACAACAACGTCATCGTCACCGATCTCGTCTCGCCCGGCGACATTACCATCTCGCAGGTGGCTAATTCCAAAGTGGATTGGGTATCGCTTCACAACAATCTCAACCGAGACGCAGACCTAAGCGGCTTTGTTTTCACCGATGGCGATAACATCTTCACATTTCCCGCCGGGACGATGATCGCGGCGGGCGGCGACTTGCGTATCGCTTCGAGCAAGGATGAGGGCGAGGTCACCCTCCCGGTTGATCAATACTGGGGCGATTGGGGGTTGAGCGAAGAGGGTGAAATGGTAATGCTCGTCAACTCGGCAGGCGACATGGTTTTGGATTACGTCTTCGCCAAGCCATTACAAGAAAATGAAATACTCGAACGCAATCCAGCGGGGACGGGTCCGCTCATGGCGCCAGATAAATCTCAACCGATGCAGATGCAGAAACCTGCGTATCGCGCGGTATCCACCGAATCAATTGACGGCATGGGGCAAGATTTCTCCGCCTCGGTGGTCACGATCGGCGGGTTGTTGAGCGGCGTGGCAACATTCGTCATCAACATGGATCAATCGCGTGAGATCCTCGGAAGGTTCGGCATGTTCGGAAGAAAGAAGAAGGGCAAATAAGAGTCGAGGCGCCGAATCAACTTCCACGTCGCGAAAGAAGCGATTCGTCCTAATGCGATGAATCGAAACACAAAAGCGAGGTCAGCATGGCAGACTATGATTATGATTTGCTCGTGATCGGTTCGGGACCTGCGGGTCAACGCGCGGCGATCCAGGCGGCGAAGTTGAATAAGCGCGTCGTGGTCGTCGAACGCAAAACGATATTGGGCGGGGTCTGCATCAACACGGGGACGATTCCCAGCAAAACATTGCGCGAGGCGGTTCTGCATCTTTCGGGGTATCGCGAACACAGTTTGTATGGCGCGTCGTACGCAGTGAAGCAAAACATTACGATGGCGGATCTGTTGTATCGCACCGATCATGTCATTCAACATGAACTCGACATCGTGCGGCATCAACTGCAACGCAACCGCGTCGAGTTGATCGCCGCCGAAGCCTCCTTTTTGGATGAGCATACGATTCGACTCAAGTCGGTTGACCAACACGGCTGGCGCGATGTGACCGCCGCCAACACGATCATCGCGACGGGGACGACTGCCACACGCAGTGAACATATCCCCTTCGACGGGAAGCGCATCTTCATCAGCGACGACTTGCTCCAGTTGGATCATCTTCCGCGCACGCTGGCAGTTGTCGGCGCGGGCGTGATCGGACTCGAATACGCGTGCATCTTTGCCGCGCTCGGCGTGCGAGTCACCGTCATTGACAAGCGCCGCCGCCTGCTCCCCTTCGTAGATGCGGAGATCATGGAGTCGTTGACGTATCATCTCAACCAACAACGCGCGATCTTCAGGCTGGGTGAAGAGGTCAAAGATATTCAACCCATCAACGACGAACAGGGTGAACGAGTGAAGATCACGCTCGCCAGCGGAAAACAGATCGTCACCGAGATGGCTCTTTACAGCATCGGGCGGACAGGCGCGACGAAGACACTCGGCGCGGATACGCTGGGAATCGAAATGGACGAGCGGGGCTTGATCAAAGTGAACGAGAAGTATCAGACGAAAACGCCGAACATTTTCGCCGTCGGCGACGTGATCGGATTCCCGTCGCTTGCGTCCACTTCGATGGAGCAGGGACGACTCGCCGCGTGCCACGCGTTTGGCATCCCGACTCAAAGCGCGCCCGATCTTTTCCCGTATGGCATTTACACCATCCCTGAAATTTCGACGGTTGGGAAAAATGAAGAAGAACTCACCGAAGCGGGCATCCCTTACGAAGTAGGCAAGGCGCAATACCGCGAGATCGCCCGCGGACAGATCATCGGCGACCAGACTGGTTTGCTCAAGTTGATCTTCCACCTCGAAACACACGAACTGCTCGGCGTGCACATCATCGGCGAAGGCGCGAGTGAATTGATTCATATCGGGCAGGCGGTGATGGCGTTCAAAGGCAAAGTGGAATACTTCATCAATACCGTGTTCAACTATCCCACACTGGCGGAATGCTATAAGACCGCCGCGTTCGATGGGATCAATCGGCTGGGGGCGTGAGGGTGTGTAGTTACAGGTGACTGTCACTTGGGAAGTAACAGTCACCTCAATGTTGAGTTATTGAAGTAACTTCATCCCGCCTCGTCCGGCGGGATTTTTATTAGGTACAATTGGGAAGATGTCTAAACGAGAGCTAACTTAATATTATTTGGAGGAACTATGCACCACGAAGTACCTTTGCTCATCAACATTACTCTGGCGTTGATCGTCGCTTTTTTGGGTGGAGTCGTAGCGCGTCGTATTGGGTTGCCCACCATTGTTGGATATTTACTAGCGGGCATTGTGATTGGTCCGTTCACGCCCGGGTTTGTCGGCGATACCGACACGATCCAGCAACTAGCCGAATTGGGGGTGATCTTCCTAATGTTCGGCGTTGGTCTGCATTTTTCATTTCAAGACTTGTGGAACGTGCGCGACGTTGCCATCCCCGGCGCGCTCATCCAAACCGCTTTTGCCACCGTCCTCGGCATCGCATTGACTCAATTCTGGGGCTGGTCGCTGTTAGCAGGCTTGGTCTTGGGGCTGGCGATTTCGGTTGCCAGTACCGTTGTGCTTCTACGCGGATTGATGGACAACTCCCTGCTGAACACCTCGCACGGACAAGTGGCGGTCGGCTGGCTGGTGATGGAGGATATTTTATCGGTACTAATTTTGATCCTGATGCCGACCCTCGTCCCGAGTTCCGGCGCATTCGACTGGGGCGAGCTAGGGATGACGCTGTTAAAGTCTGCCGCATTCCTCGTCATCATGTTCTTTGCCGGCACACGCCTGCTCCCCTGGCTTCTCGAAAAGATCGCCCATACCCGCTCGCGCGAATTGTTCATCCTGGCGATCCTTGCGATCACACTCGGCACTGCCATGAGCGCGTCCGAGTTATTTGGCATTTCAGTGGCTTTGGGCGCGTTCGTTGCCGGCGCGATCATCAGCCAATCCCATTTGAGTCACCAAGTGGGCGCGGACTTGTTCTCGTTCCGCGAAACTTTCTCCGTCCTCTTCTTTGTTTCCGTGGGCATGCTCGTCAATCCCTTATTTTTATGGGAAAACATCGGGCATGTGATCGCCTTAAGCGCGCTGGTGATCTTCGGTAAGGGAATCATCGTCCTCCTGTTGGGGTTTTTCTTCCCCCGCCCCGCGCGCACATTTCTTGTCGTGGCAGTTGGGTTAAGTCAGGTCGGTGAATTTTCATTCATCCTCGGGCAGGGCGGCTTATCGTTGAACTTGTTTGATACCGATCAATACTCGCTCATCCTCGCCGCCGCCTTGATCTCGATTACCGTAAATCCCTTCATGTACAAATCCCTGCCCTGGCTGGAAACCCAGTTCCGCAAGATTCCCGGGTTCTGGAAAAAACTGGACGCGAACGTCAAGATTCTGGAGATCAAAAAAGACAAACTCGTCAATCATGCGGTCATCATTGGCTATGGTAGGGTCGGCAAACACATGGTGGATGTGCTTGAAAAACTCTCGGTCCCCATGCTCGTTATCGAAGCCGATGCGGAGCGCATCACAAGTCTCAACGAGAGAGGCGTCCCTACGTTGTACGGCGATGCCAGCAACTCGGAAGTGATGACTCACGCGCACTTGGATCATGCCCGTGTTCTGGTTGTGACCATTCCCGATGAAACATCCGCGCAACTGATCGTCACCGCCGCCAAAGATATCAACCCCGACCTGCCTATCATTGCCCGCACCACCACCGAAGAAGGGATTGACCGCCTCGCTCAACTCGGCGCACAGGATGTGATTCACCCGGAGCTCGAAGGCGGATTGGAGATCGTTCGGCACGCATTGCTCAAACTCGACTTCCCCGTGCAAGAGATCATCCGTTACATGGATGCGGTTCGACACGATCATTACAATTTAGAAATCGATACGCAAACCGAACACCGCCTCTTACACGACCTCATCAACGCCAGCAGTGGCATCGAAGTGACATGGTTCAGCTTGGATGCGGACGGTCCGCTCGTGGGCAGGACCCTGAAGGATGCCAACCTGCGCGCGCTCACTGGCGCGTCGGTCGTTGCGATCATGCGCAAGGGACAGCTGATCGCCAACCCCAAATCGTATACCACCTTCGAGGCAGATGACCGCGTCGGCTTCATCGGCGACAGCGACCAGATCGAGTCCACCGAACGCTTGCTCGCCAAATCCGATTCAGAGAATGACGGAGTAGAATGGGAAACATGAAATACGAATCTCTACATGGACTTTCGATTCCCAAAATTGGATTCGGCGCGTGGCGCATCGGCGGCGACTCATCGCCGAACCATTCACTCGACTCAAAATCGTTGACAGCGCTTCGCTCCGCCCTTGAGGCTGGGTACACTCACTTCGACACCGCCGAAAGGTACGCAGGCGGGCACAGCGAAGAGTTGATCGGCGAAGCAGTTCGCACGTCAGGGAAGAAGCGGGAGGACTTATTCATCACGTCCAAAGTCACACCGAGTCATCTTCGATACGATGATGTGTTATCCGCCTGTGAAAATTCCCTGCGCCGACTCAACATGGATTACATTGACCTGTACCTCATCCACTGGCCTGGGACTGTCACAAAATACGAAGAGACCTTCCGCGCGTTGAACAAACTCGTGCGCGATGGAAAAGTAAAACATCTCGGCGTGAGCAACTTCGATTTGAAAATGCTCAAACAAGCGCAGTCACTTTCTGAAACGCCGATCATCACCAACCAAGTCCCATTCAGCATTTCGGATCGTTCGTACGTGAACAACGGCGTGCTGGAGTATTGCCAGCAAAATGACATTTTGTTTACGGCATATTCGCCAGTAGACGAGGGCAATCTCCGCTCGAACAAAACACTGGAAGCAATCGCCAAAGCGCACAACGCGAGCATTTTTCAGATCGCGCTGGCGTGGGTCATTTCTCATCCGCGCGTCATCACGATACCAATGTCGTTCAATCCGCAACATATAAAGGAAAATTTCGACGCGGCGGAAATTGAGTTGACGAAAGAAGAAATTGACTCGCTAACGAAAAAATGAAAGACGAAAGCGCCGTCCTGAGCGTGCCGAAGGGAAGAAAGTGGAAAGTGAAAAAAACAAATCTTTTCCTTTGTGCCCCTTCGTGCCCTTTGTGTTTAAAAAAATGATTGCCCAAATCCTCCCCGAAATTGAAATCCTCGAAGACTCCGAAACCGCCATCGAGCCGCTTTACAAAGTCATCATCCACAACGACAACATCACCCCGATGGATTTTGTCGTGCATATTCTCAAAACGATCTTCTTCCTCGGCGTGGATCGCGCATCCGAGATCATGCTCACTGCCCACGTCAACGGCAACGCCTATGTGCAAACACTTGCAAAATCCGAAGCCGAGAAGCGGATTGATAAAGCGCATTTCGAATCGAACAATGCAGGCTATCCCCTGAACTTCACTATGGAGCGCGAATGAGACATCAGGCGACGACCAATTACCAATTACCGATCACTGCTCACTGATAACTCGCATCTTGTAACTCGTATCCTGCGACTCTCCCCCATGCCCTCCCAACTCGAAACCTTCACACAAATTAATCTCGACGACATTGTCTCCTCTTTCGGTTTGCGAAGCGGCACGCTGCCTGCGCGGCTCGTCCAAAAGATTTTTTTCAATCATGCGCAAACCTTCGCGGGTCAAATGGTGGAGTTTGACACGGTCACAGGCAAAAGCGGATTACCCGAAGGCGCGCGCGCCGTATTGAGACATCACTTCGATGACATGCGCGTCCACGGTGCGGACTTCATCCCCGCCTCAGGCTTTCTGGCATTGTCCAACCATCCAGGCTTGGCAGACTCAACCGCAACCTTCGCCGCGTTGAACCGACCTGACCTGAAGATCATCGCCCAACAACGTCCGTTCCTCGAAGCGTTGACGAACGTTTCAAAACAACTCTTTTATGTGACCGACGACCCATCGTCAAGAATGACGCTGGTACGACAAGTCAGTACATATCTACGAAACGGCGGCGCGGTATTGACCTATCCCGCTGGACACATCGAGCCTGATCCCGACTTCCATTCCGACGCGGCAGAGTCGCTACAACAATGGACAGACAGCGTCGGCATATTTTTGCGCATGAGTCCTGACACGCCGATCTTGCCCATCCTCGTGCGCGGCGTGGTGTGGAAGAAAGCCATGACCCATCCACTTACACGGATCAGAAAAACTCGTATGGAACGCGAAGCACTCGCCGCCGCATTTCAAGTATTCATGATGATGCGCGGCAAGCTCAAAGATGTCCGCGTTCGGGTGCAGATCGGAAATCCCATTTATGCAAAGCAACTTGGGACAACAGAAACCAATGCGATCCATCAAGCCGTGTTGACAGAGATGAAGCGATTAATTGAGAATCCGCCTGAAGGTGAAGGAGTTTCTGTACTTTGACATCTCCCTCACCCCTAACCCCTCTCCCAGCGGGAGATGGGGATTCTGATGCCGTAAGTCCCCCCTCCCAGCGAGAGAGGGCTAGGGTGAGGGCGAAATTCCTTCGCGTCTTCGCGGTTTACTCGATCCTACTCATCCTCCTCTACTTCGCCCTCCGCAATGCGCCTTTCGCCGAAATTTGGAACGCGCTCAAGAACCTCAAACTCTGGCAGATCGGATTGATCCTGCTCCTCAACGCTTCCGTCATCGTCTGCATGACAGCCCGCTGGTGGATCATCGTCCGCGCCGAGAATCCGTCCATGCCGTTTCTGCCGATGATTCGATATCGCCTGTCGGTGTTTGGGTTGAGTTACTTCACGCCAGGTCCGCAAGTGGGAGGCGAACCCCTGCAGATCATTTATCTCCAGCGCAATCACGGTATCTCATTTGCGCGCGCCACGTCCGCGGTGATCATGGATAAATTATTGGAGTTCATCGTCAACTTTGTGCTGATCGGCGTCGGCGCGTGGGCGATCGTCAGGGTGGGATTAATTTCAGGAAACGGAATCAGGCTGACCCTGAGTCTGATCGTCGTTGGGATATTGCTAGCGTTGCCGCTCGTGTACAACATCCTGCTGTATAAAGGAATCCGCCCGATCACGAAGATCCTGCACAGCAAGCCGTTCATCCAGAAAAAAAGTAAGGCGACGCGGCTGATGGTGGTTGCCGAACAAATGGCTTCGATCTTTTGCAGGAGACACTCGCGCGCGATGTTTCTCGCGATCTTTTTTTCTTTCGCGACGATCGCGGGTATCGCAACCGAATATTATTTGATGGTGTCGTTTCTTGGAATGAACATCAACG
>CAYWCN010000109.1:0-9456 GCA_964456775.1 uncultured Anaerolinea sp. | reverse complement strand
ATAAAATAAATGTTTTTGTGTATACGCCTGTTTTATATACAAGAAACGACTTGCCTCAAACCAAAGAATTTTTTGCTTGGAGAAGTATTGGAAAAGTCCCTATGAGGGTAGGGAAAACTTATGAGATAGATTTTATACAATTCGACCTAGAAAAAAACTTATTCTGGTTCAAGTTAGATAACATTGAACAAGAGAAATTCCGCTTTCCCGGAAAATTAAGCCGTCAAATAAACGTTGAGGTTGTTTTTATTTCGTCGGTAGGTAACAAGCAACTCGCTAGTGCACGCCGCTTCTTCAATGTAATAACGACTTTCCAAGAACCTAATGACGTTTCAGCAGAAATGAAAAACGAAATACCCGTTTGGGAAATAGAAGCATAAACAAAAACATATTTTCCTCAGAGCGGGTAACGTTGAAAACAGATCTAATCCAAACAAACATCATCCTCAAGCCTCTTTTCATCACGCATCCAAATGATACGTGTGATACGCGTTCTGACATGGGTTTCCCCAGGCGATGTGCATCTCGCGGGCGGTCAAGTCAATAACAAGGGCAGTGATCGTGCTTTCGCGATCCATCGGGTCGGTGCCGACGATGTTGTGATTGCAGATCGAGTTGGGCAAGTTCACGTGATCCTTTTGGATCGCCTGCAACGATTTGATGGTGTGTGTGGAATTTTCGCGCAGTAAACGATTGGCGCGGAAGTAACGAACACGCGATGAGATCAGTTCCTCGGGATCCTTTTCGATCTCTTTCATCGTCTGGGAAAGATAATGATTGGTGTGAACCATGTATCCGTCTGTGCCATGCAGGATGTCGAAGCGTTTCGCAGAGACTTCCACCGAATACATCTCTCCGCTTTCGTGGACGAGCAAGTGATTGTATCCCGCCGCGCGATGCGGAATGAGCATCCGCCCGATGGCGCCGGAGATGCGGCGCGAAGACAACACCGCGCGCGCAACGACCAACCGAGGAATGCCGGTGCGCGAGTCGTTGGGGTAGACCGAGTCGATCAGTTGAGCGATGCCGTAGGCGTTGAATCCCACGTTTGGGAGGAGTCCGCCATACGTCATGGCAAGAAACGGGGGTTCCTCCTTCGGCTTGGCAGAGACGACAAACACATCATTCTCATCCTCCGGCACCCAATCCTCATTATGCGCCGCAAGCACGTGACCATCCCCCGTCCGCTGTTCGTTGACGGCAAAACTCGTACAGCGCGTGAGGTGAAGCGCATCCATCGTCACCGCTTCCATAGCATTGAGCGCCACGATGTCGTCGAATTCCACGTTCGCACCTTCAGCCACCCCGCGCATCTCGTCTACGTATTGCGGATAACGCTCCTCTGAAAACGGCAGATACTTCCGAGATTGGATCTGCGCGCCTTCCCACGTCAACTCAAGCGCGGAATAGGATTGCGCAATCAACGCGCGCGCGTTCGCCACGCTGTGCTGCACTTGTTCGCGCCTCGCCTCGCCGATCTGACGTCCCATCTCGCGGTGCGTGCCGGCGACTTCGATCAACGGCGGCGGAGTGTTGTGTATGATCGTGTTCGGAATAGGGATTTCTCTGATAGCCATGCTTCCTCCAATAAATCATTCCGCCCCGGAACTTCATCACGGGGCGGAAAAATTATATCATGCAGGATTTTACGACTGCGCCGATGGCGGCGGCTGGATCTGCGGAGTGTGTCCCACGCGGATCCCGAACCACGTGACGATTGCCGCGCCGATTCCCAGCAGGGCAAGCAAAAATTGAGCCAGCCACCCAATGCAGGGAACTTCTCCAAATGCGCCCGCGACCAGTACCAGCAAGAACGTCCCGAAGCCGGCGGTCAATACAGGCGACCAAGTCTGGTTGATCGCCCGCGTGAACCGGTCGCCTACCTCCGCGCCCAATGCAACCACGCCAAACAAGAGGGCGAACCCAACGATCACAGGCGGGATGACAGTCAGGAACAGGATCGCGCCGAGAAAGACCGCCAAAAATCCAACCGCGCCGACCATCACCGGCTGAGCGACAAGCACATCGCCGGCGCGTTCCATTTGAGGCTTCCAAAACAACGCCAACAGCATGGCGAACGCGGCGGCTAGGACGGCAGTGAATACCGTCTGGAAGATGCCCGAGATCACCCGAAAACCCCAATCAAAGGAAGGCGTAGGGACCTCAACGCGCGGCGGCACATTTCCGTTCGGGAGATCGAGCGCCGGTTGCGCGTTGTTCACCACTTCGCCTTGAATATCGGCGCCTTCCGCTTTGCTCAACTGCCCGCCAACCGTGACAACATCGCGGGTCACCACAGCATGTTTATCCAGGCTCACCTGTCCGCCGACGATGACGATTTCGCCATCCACGGTTCCATCACTCGAAACGGTCCCGCCAAAAACGACCAGATCGCCGTTGAGCGAGGCATCCTTTTCGATGGTGACGTTGCCGCCAAAGACCACGAGGTCGCCTGTAAAGGTATCGCCGCTCTCCAGCGTAAAGTTCTGTCCAAAAATGATCTTGCCCTCGCCAGTCGGACCTTCTCCCTGCGCGAACACAGCGCTGGAGGGGATCAACGTCAGCGCCAAAAGCAGGATGAGAGAAACGAAGCGAATTGTATGTTTCATAGTTCAAACTCCTTGCGGAACGCCCCGCCGAGCGAACCGCCAAATTGAAATAGACCAAAGCAGGCTGATGCCCGCCGCGCCAGAGATCATCACCATCCATGCGAACGGCGAGAGAAACCCGCTGAGCACATCGAAGATGACCGCGCCGGCTTGAAGCGACGCCAGCAATGTGGTGAGAAAGAAAACGCCCCACTCGACCAACGTAGTGAGCCAGCCTGCCGGAGAGGATACGAACCCGGCAAAGTACGGCGAAGTTAGCCACAACAATAATGCCGAACCAACCACGCCGAACAAGACGAACCCGATCAGCCTGCGTTTGCGGTCCGCCGCTTTTTGAGCCGCGAGCCGTACCTCAAATCGAGAGACAAATCCCTTTGCCGGAGAAGCCATCCGCATATCGTGCAGCGTCTTCTCGGTCTTCATAAGCGCGGCGCAATACGCGCAAGCGCGCGTGTGCGCTTCCAACTCGCGCTTCTGCTCTGTGTTGATCGTTGTGTTATTCAATAGCCACTCTTCAAAAGGCTGGTGATTCATGGCGTCTCCTTTTCGTTTGAACGGGAGCAGGATCTTTCTTCTCATCCCACATGCCCGCCAACGCCCGGCGCGAGCGGTGCAAACGGCTCTTGACCGCGCTAACGGTTAACTTTAATGATTCAGCGATCTCGACCTCCGAATAGTCATACCAATACCGCAAGACCACCGCCGCGCGATCGGTCTCGTCGAGATTCTTCAACAGCAAGTGAAGGCGGTCGCGGTCTTCGCGTTTCGCCGATTCAGCCTCGGGGTCGGGAGAAGCGGGGTCTGAAATCTCGAAGACCGTTCCATCCTCCCGCTCCTCATCCATCGAAAAAACCGACAACTTTCGCCGTCGCAATCGGTCAATGCAATAATGCGCGGCAATCGAGAGAAGCCACGTGACAAACGAACGGCTCTGGTCATAGCGATGCAGGTTCTGGTAAGCGCGCAGGAAAGTTTCTTGCGCGGCATCCTCCGCCGATTCGGGCTCGCCCAGCATCCGATAACACAAGTTATACACATGCGTCTGATGTTCTTCGACGAGCTTCGTAAACGCTTCGTCGTTGCCTTGTTGCGCCTGGATCACCCAGGCAAGTTCGTCGGTCACCTATGCTCCTCGCACTATCCATACGACGGAAAGACAGATAAGTTGCGGGCAAGATCCATGGGACTTCCACCCCGCCTCCCTCCGACGGGCTGTCTGCCTCGCCCGCGTGGGTCTTGTTACCATCGTGAGCCATCTTCCCATCTTCGACAGTATACACGCCATTCAACAAAAAAGCCCTCGTGTTCGAGGGCTTTCGCTCTTGCAGTTATTTTTTCTTAGGCGGCTTGCGGAACTTGCCTAGCAGAGAGGTCCTCTGCTGTTGGAATTTTTCGAATGCGGTTTCGAGCGAATCCTTCACATCCGGCGGAACTTCGCCATGCTCGAAGAATGCCAGCAATTTTTTCGACCCGGAGTCGGTCTCTTCCACAGCCGGTTTGTTCGCAACATAATCGTTGTAATGCTGGGGCGAGTACATGGACAGGTATTTTGTGTCACCGTAACTCTTCGCATTTACATCTGAAACTTTATTGAACACAATACCGATGATCCTTGCCCCGGCGCGGTTCAATTGTTCCTTGATCACTTTCGCCTGATCGTCCTTCGTTGTGCCGGGTTCCAACACAAGAATAACGCCATCCACTTTCGACGCGAGATTATACGAATCCGAAATGACCAAAGGTGGGGCATCCACGATGATCGCGTCGTAATCATCCCGCACATCGTTGAGGATAGCGGCAATTCGCTTCGAACCAACCACTTCGGTAACGCTGGGAGGTACCGTTCCAGCCGCTACCACATCAATTTTCTTCCCCTTCACCGAACGCACCACTTCCTTCACGCTGACCTTGCTGTGAATGATGTCTGCAAGCCCCGGGCTTTGCGAGATCTTCAGCGCCGTATGAACGGCAGGCCGCCGCAAATCCGCATCAACGATGGCAACTTTTTGATCGCTCGCGGCAATGGTCAACGCGAGGTTCACCGCGACCGTGGTCTTGCCATTTCCTTGCGTTGGACTGGTAACAAGGATCGTCTTGGACGAGTTATATGCCTGGAAGAATTCAAGGTTGGAGTGCAATAACCTGAAATTTTCAGCCACTAGCGAATTCGGGTGGCTCACCACATACGTGGCATTGTTCCCATTCTCGGAGATGTTTGCAAGATAACCGATCACTGGCAAATTGAAGACACGCTCTACATCGGCTGTGGTTTTTATGGTGCGATCGAGGTACTCCAAACCATAGGCTGCCCCAGCGGCAAGGATTAGCCCAACAATTCCAGCCAGCGCAACGATGAGGAGTTTATTTGTGCCCGCCGATGAAGTCGGCAGATTGGCTGGCTCCACCACGGTCAATGTATTTGATGCGCCCTGCTGAGAGTTAGCAAGGAATGTGGCGTAATTTTGACGCAGGCTTACCAGCTTGTCAGTTAAATTCTTGATATCCTGCTCTGTCTTTGAAATTTGACTCGTGCTGTTCATGATAGTCAGAGTCTTTTGCAGGTCTTCGATCTGCTTTTCGGTTTCCTGAATTTGGATCTCGATACTCGTAAGCTGCTCTTTGATGAATTCCTGCCGCTGACCAGTTGTTTCGGATTGATTCACAGCCGGGCTCTGGGAGATCAATTGATTCGCCAGTTCATTGGCTATGATCTGCGCACGTTTTGGATCCGTGTCTGTAACCAGTATCTCGATGAGCTGCGTATTGGGAACAACTCTCGCAGTATAGGCAGGTAGCCAGTCAATACCCAGAGCCTGTTTGGTCGCCTCTTGAACCGGCTCGCGTTTGACCATGTCTGCATAAAACGCAGCCAACTGTTGAGTAATAAAAATTTGACCTGAGTCCGGGTTGGGATTTAAAAATGTACTACCGGTCATCAGCGTGGTACGTGAGACATACTCATCAGGCTGAAAGAACGTAGAGATGGAACTAGAAACAACAGCCAGCGCAACAGTGATCGCCAGCAATCGCCACCACTTAATAAGTGGTTTTATGTAAGGATTTGGATCCATTGCTTGATTTTAACCGAAAAGATTTGATAATTGAATATTGAAAACAGAAAAGGGTAAATCAGAAATCACACGCGTCGATTTCTCCTCAGCAATCATGACGAACAACCCTGATAAAAGTTACCTAGGAAAAGCGCTGGAGAGATGCTCGCTATACGCAGAATTAAGGATGCACTATTTGCCAACACTTGATGTCTTTTGGGAAATTGCTGTGCGATAACAGGTAACCAACTGCGACGATATGTCAGACCAATCATGATGTGTATTCACATACCGCAATCCAGCACTTCCGATCTCACGCTGTAAGGCTTGATTTTCGATCAATCGTACAATTGCTTCAGAGAAATCTTCCGCTGTATCCACAATTAAGGCATCGGTGCCCGGGTTTGCCTGAAGTCCTAAAAACGCCGCCGAAGTGGTGATCACCGGGGTTTCGCTCGCCATGGCTTCAAGGATCTTATTTTGGATTCCGGCGCCATACACTAACGGCACGACCGCCGCTGTAGCCCTCCAAAGATAAGGCCGGATATCTTCTACTGTGCCGGTGACCTCGACAAGAGAATTCTGCGCAAACTCCCTCACCCTGCGCGGCGGGTCTTTTCCGACGATGATTAGTTTCGCCGTAGGCCGCTTTACCCACACCTTAGGCATAATCTCATGGACGAGATGATCGACCATGGAGATATTAGCATGATAGCTCATCTTCCCAGTAAAGACAATTGTCTCTTCGTCTCTGGGGTGATCAGTAGTCCGGCGGAAATACTCCAGGTCCACCCCGTTCGGAAGAATCGAAACAGGAACCGTTTTCCTTGGCAGTGCCACCCGCAACAATTCATCCCTATCTACCGGCGAGGTGATTAGGATATGGTCGAACAAACCCACTAATTCGCCTTCTGCCTTGCGTGTCCTTTTCAACTCAAGGGCAGACATCCACTTTCCAGCCGGACTCTTGCTTCGTGCTGACGTTTGCGCAAATAGGTGGCTGATGCAATCCACACTATCCCACACAACAGGTATATTTGGAAAATTGGATTTGATAATCCTCCCATATTTTGATCCGCGTAAGTGCTCCACATGGATGACATCGAAACAATCCGATCCCTGCCGAATGGTGAGGTCAGCCTGCAGGTGGGGATTCCAACTGAAAACAGATTGAAGCGGGGTTTTCGTCGGCAGTGCTGCCATGCAATTCACCATGGACCGCCAAGGCGATTGCCTACGGACGACCACGTCAGATATTTTGTCCCTTAGGGCGAGAGCCTCCCTTTCTTCCTCGGCGTTTGTCGCAATGGTAAAGAGCGTAACATCGATCCCCTGCTTTGCCAATTGCAACAGTAGATTGTAGGATCTGACTCGAATCAAGTTAGGAACATAGGGAACGACGAAAGCAACTCGCATGGTTTATAGATATCAGCGAACTGGTAAGGTAAACAACTCTTGAGAGAACTCAAGAAAACAGCGATCGGACATGGAGGCGGTGGAGCAATAACCCCGTCTGAAAACGCAAATGTGAGCGGATAGTCTGCATGAGGCGGGCTTTAGAAACCCCAAACACCCGGCGATGCAACGCTGCCGGGAATTCCGCAACGGTGTATCCTTTAAGCATGGCTTTCACCATCAATTCGGTCCCCGCGAGGTAATCGTCGGCGCGGAAAGAAATATCTTCGATCACCTTGCGACGGTAGCCGCGATACAAAGCGGTGTAGGTGTAGATATTCCATTTGAGGAGAAGGCGATACAAAAGAGAAGAGCCGCGGCTCAAAAAGATACGAAATGCAGGTACGCCGACCACTTCTCCTTCCGGATGATAAGGAGACGCTGTAATGAGATCAACACCGCCATTCATCGCTGTAATAAGCGCAGGAATCGTCGAAAACTTGTAAGTGCCGTCACTGTCGGTTGTAACAATGATATCGCCTGTTGATGCGTTAAACCCTGTGCGGATTGCCGCGCCAAGCCCGCGATTCACCTCGTGCTTTTCGAATTTCAAAACGAAATTTCCATGCCCTCGCCCGGCAAACGCCGATGTCAACACTTCCGACGTTTTATCGTTACTGCCATCATCTACAAACACGACCTCCACATCATTGATAACTTTATCGTCCAGCAGGCGAGCGCCAAGGAGTCCCTCTGCAACTGGGAAGAACTCGTGGTCGAGGTTTTCAATATTATCAACTTCGTTGTAGCAAGGAACGATGATCGAGATTTTCATTATTTTCCAAACCATGACACATAAAATTCACCACAAAATTAGCGACCATGTACTATCTATAGTATGCCTCGATGACATTCTCTCCTTCGAAAACTTCGACCCAGGCATATTTTTGAGCGCCAACCGTATGCTCCACGAACTCAGCAGTTGTTCCATTTACATCTACTCCCATAAGATGGAATGTTGCATGCTCAAGAGGGATCAGAATACTCATCGTACCGGAACGGAAAGCGGGAACCTCAAGTGCAAACGTCAGGTGGTTCTCGCTTGGCAACCAAACTATGTTTTCAATGGACGAATCGCAACGCGCCTCCACAAAATCTAACCACGTTTCACTGCACCAAATTGGAACGCTTTTGCCGGCGGCGTATCCTAGCGTGCCATCCATCCACTTACCCTCCTCAGCCGCCCATTCCTCCCCCACCGCAAAAGGATCGGTGTGAAAGATCGCGCCGATCGCGGCGTACCCGCCTGCAAGACTGCGGTCGATCATCGCTTTTGAAACATCCACTGCCTGTTCTGCGGGTATTTTCACCGAACCTCCCCAATGCAGGTTCAAAATATGATCGTCAGCCAAATGAGTCAACTGCTGATAAATATTCAGAATCCTTCCGTTCTCATCAACAAATCGCATCGGTAACCCACTGCCAGTGAAATGCCCATACACCCATTCTCCGTTATTTTTCCTAAAGCCATCGCCGACATGATAGAAATCCAGATTCATTCGGATGCCATAACTTGCCTGCAACTTGGCAGGATTCACCCAGCCGTTCCATAAAATTCTATGGACTCGCATCGTGGGCGATGGGAGTCCATACCCGACTCCCGTATACCGTTTCCAATTGGTTTCCCAACTCTCCACATAATCCCCTTCGATTAGCGGATGGATACCGAACTCATGCCCTCGCGCCCGCCAATCCGCGACTCTTGCTGGGGAAGGAAAATAGGCTTCATCCATTACGTGGAGATCTTCCAGCCACCATCGAACCCTTTGCGCTGCCCGATAAGGAACTGTATAAAAAGGCGGCATGCTGTAAACAGATATATGACCGCCATGCTTCTCCGCATGTTCGATGACCCGCTCGACCGCCCAGCCCGGGTTTTGATGTGTATCGCTTGTAGCAATGACCATGCCTTTGCTTTTGTCTGGAAAATACCATAACCGGGGCAATGGCCGCCCGTTCTGGCTTAGAAAATGGATCACATTGACAAGCAGCCGTTGTTGTTCGTCTGCCTGCGGGATCTCAATCCGATCCAGATCTATCCAACCATAGAACATATCGCTTGGTCGTATATCGGAAAAACCGTCTCTCTCTTGGTCCGCCCACTCAGGGTTGCCCTGACGTGTTAAAACAACACTTTTCGTCAGATCATACATCCATGCGCACGCCCAGCCATCCCCGTATTGGTTAATACTTACAGCAGGATGATCCTTCGCGTTACCATCTTTATCACAGAGCCAAGCAATCGTCTGAGCGCTATCGAGCAGGTAATTTCTTGCGCTTCCATGATATTGCAGGGAAACCGTTGCGATTCCAGATGCAAGCGGATGATTACGTTCAGTGAC
>CAYWCN010000108.1:0-9478 GCA_964456775.1 uncultured Anaerolinea sp. | reverse complement strand
GTCGATCCAGCCGAAGCACAGGGCTTCCTCCACCGCGTCGTTGTACTCGATGCGCGGCTTGCCTGTCGCTTTTTTGTAATAAACCAGCCAGATGTCTTTTTCGGTCTCGTGATTCTTCTTGAGCCAGTTTCGCCAGTCTTTGCGGTTGGTGACGTGGAGCGTTTGGGTGATGTCCATGCTCGTTTTCTGTTCCTGAATTCATTATATAATATTTGCAACCGCGATCCAGATAATCAAGGTTCGTCTTTCGCATCTCTGCCGCAGAGTCGCAGAAACGCCGAGAAACCCAGTATTTTTTTCTCCGTGACTCCGCGTCTCTGTGGCTAAACCGCCTCAAATCAATTAAGGAGTTATCCCAATGAAAGAATTTCGAAACCCGCAGAATGTCCATCAGCCGCTTGGCGGATATTCCCATCACGTTGAAGTTTCAGGGAATGAACGCATCCTGGTCATCTCTGGTCAGGTGGGTATGAGAGAGGACGGCATAGTCCCAGACGATCCGCTCGAGCAAATTGATGTTGCCCTCGAAAATATCTTCCGCAATCTTCAAGCCGCGAACATGGGCGTGAAGGATATTGTCAAACTCACTTATTATCTCGTCGGCGAAATTGATACGGCGAAGCGGCGCGAACTGGTCGCATCCAAACTTGGCGGACACAAACCATGTAGCACGTTGTTGTATGTCGCCGCGTTGGCGAGTCCAGTTTATAAAGTCGAGATAGAAGCGTGGGCAAGCGCGGACTAGGCTAACGCAGGCGGTGAAGTCGAAAAAGGAAAATAAATTGACGCTGAAGAAAATCCTGCTGGCTTCGATTCTATCCCTCGCGCTCATCTCGTTTGGATTTGCGCGCGTGCAAGTTGCGGATGCGCAAGAGTCCACACCGACACCTGCCGAACTCATCAACGAAGTCAACGCCTTGCGCCTCGCCAACGGATTGAACGCGCTGGCGGTGCATCCCGCCTTGATGCAGATCGCGCAGGATGAGGCGAGCGGGATCGCGTCGGGCATGCCGGGTCACTGGCGACCGAACAACCTGACTCTCGGTCAATGGATGATGACATTGGGGTATCCGCTTTCGGGCGATCTTTACCAAGATGGCTACCGCTCGGAAAATTGGATACTCTCACAAAGCTCGAAAGACGCGGTGCAAGGCTGGCTCGGCGACGAGCCGCACACGAACACAATGCTCTCGCCTTATCGCAGTGACATCGGCGCGGGCATCGCCGCCACCGAAGACGGTTATATTTTGGTCGTCGAGACCGCGCTCCAAACAACCAGCGGCCAAATGCAATCGAATGCCAACGCCGTCCTCACGGGCATTCCGCTCACGCAACAGGCATACAACGCGGGCGCAACCCTCGCCGCCGAAAACGGCACGCTTCCGCAATACTCGCTTCCCATCGCGATCGCAACCGCCAACCTGGGCGGCGATGTGATCCACGAAGTGCAATATGGACAAACGTTGTGGAGCATTGCCATCACGTACGGCACAACGATCAAAGAGATTCAGCGACTCAACAATTGGGATTCGGATGATGTGTACGTCGGTCAGCAACTTCTTGTGATGAAAGGAGCCACGCCTCCTCCGCAGGTGACGCCTGCTTCAGCCGCCTCGGCGTTTCCCACACTTCAGCCGACCGCTACCGCGACGATCCTCGCCGCCTCATCCGCAACTCCGCCTAATGCGATCACCACCAAGAGCCCGCAAGAGATGACTCTCAGCGTCGCCGCAATCGCCCTCGCCGCCCTCGTGCTGGGAATCATCATCGCCTTTCCGCGCAAAAAGGAAAGCGATTAAGCATTCCGTAACGCGACATTCATGTCGCCTTTGCGCTATTATTACTTTTTCAACGTCGACGCCATCTCTCTGGCAACGAACTTCAAATACGTGCGCGTGATCCGTAAACACGACCACAACGCCAGCAGAGAAATGATTGTCCCCCCAACGGCAAGCAAAATGATAATTTGGTTATTGAGATTGAAGAGCGCGATAATCCCCGCCGTAATCACGGAATTGGCGAGCAGTAAATAATAGGGGACAGAAGCGGCATTCGCTTGTCTTTTCGCCTGCTGAAGTTGCAACTCGCGCGTTTCGCGGTCAGGCGATAGCTGATGAGTTTTTAATTTCGAGAGACTTTTACCGCCCAACGAATCTTCATCCGATGATTTTGACTCAAGCCAGATCATTGCGATGAAGAGAAGAAGATTCAACACGACGGGAAGATACATCCACCAAGCGGCGCACGCGGGTTGATTCGGTCCGCAGGTCCTTGTGACGCCTTCGTAGATCGTCAATCCCATCACGGCGGGCAAGCCCAACACTGCCAGTTCGCGGCTCGTGCGGATTCGGCTCTTGAGGGAATTCATCCAATCCAGCCGACCGTCCTTTGCTTTTTTCAGGCTAAATTCGAGATCGTTCTGCGGGAAGGGGTCTTTCCCTTTGAAGTTTTTATGATCGTCGAGAAATTTCGCTCCCTGCTTGATACGCAAATAATGCTCTGCGGGAGTCAGCATCGTGTCTGCTAGTTTATCGAAGACAACGCCCAGCAAATAGGCGAGACCCAGAAAACCGATCAACGCTTCGCTTTGCAAAAGTTCGGGATTGATGCTCTGTCCCTTCCAAAATGGGAGGACGAATGCGCACAGCGCAAGGATGCCCGCCAAAATGAGTTCGATACTGACCTGGGCTGTATTCATGCGACCTGCCTAATGGATTTCAGGGATTCTCGAAGCGCGTTCTTTGCTTCATCAAAGGAGAGCAGTTCCAATGCCTTCTTTTGCGTCTCCCATCGAAGCGTGCGGTTTTCGTCTGGTTCGACCGACTTTGAGAACTGCACAACGAAATATTGAACGATGACGTCCTCATTTTTCATTGCGTACGACTGCACGGGTCCAACTTGAATAATTTTCCCAACGACCCCCGCCTCTTCTCGTAATTCCCTCAACGCCGCTTTGCGTGGAGATTCCCCTCGTTCAATGTGCCCCTTCGGCAGTATCCAATGTTTACCTGTTGAGGATGAAACCACCAAATAAGTCTTGCGCTTGCCTTTCACTTGGAAAACGACACAACCAGCGTGGGTGAGTTTTTGTTGTTTCATAATGATTCAAGTATAGCATGATGGATTGCGTAATCTATGCCTTGCGACGCACCTTCAACACGGCGATCTTCGTCGAATGATTGAACGGCGCGGGGTCGGTGATGGGTTTGTTCAGTCGGTTATACCCAACGAAATGCTCGGGCACTGGGATCAATTCTTCGATCTTCAAATACCCGTCCCTGCATAATTCTTCAAGCGTTTGCATGTACTCCCGTCCACTGACGTACAACGCGTTGTTAATAGCGATTAAATATCCGCCATCGTTGACGAGCGGACGCACTTTGTTGACGAGTCGCGCGCCTTCGTTTTCCTGATCCACTTTGCCTTTGGACGTGGACGAAAAGAATGGCGGGTCGAGGATCACGCAATCGAAAGTTTGTTTCCCTGTTTTGAACCTGCTGACTGCGGGGAAAAAATCGAGCGCGAGGAAATCATTTCGATTGACTGAAAATCCGTTGAACGCGTATGATTTTCTCGCCAGGTCAAGAAAGCGGCGGTTGCGATCCACTTGAACGACACGGCTCACTCCGCCAGCCAGCGCCGCGACGCCGAAACTTCCCGTGTAAGCAAACGTGTTCAGCACGGATTTGCCCCTCATATTTTCGATGAGCCATTTTCGCAACAGGCTTGTATCGAGATAAAAACTCGCGTCGCGGTTCATGGTGAGGTCGAGCGCGTACCAAACTCCATGCTCGATAATTTTTGTATCAGGCGCATCGCCGAAGAGAAGTACCCCGCGCTTGTCCTCTTGTGTGAGTCCGTTTCGCTGTTTCAGAATCCCAGCGCGTAGCCAATTCAGAGAGTTGGGTAAAGCATTGACTAGGTTTTCAATAACATGTTGGTTTTGCGTCGGGTCACCCGCGTAGTTGTGAATGACCAGCGTTCGCGCGTAGATGTCTAGTGAAAGACTTGGGTCGCCTTCGGTGAATCCGTTGAGGAGGCGGAAGGCGGAATCATGCGGATCATTGAACAGCGGTTGACGCGCGGCGATGGCGAGGTCGAAGGGGGAGTCCATGCCGCTATTATACGACTCAGCCGTCCCGTCGGCGCGAAGCGGTTGTTCATCCAGCGCGCATTAAATTTTTCTGAAGTTCTTCGGGTTCAGCACCGAGATCAGCCGATCGTGTCCGAGTGGGGCTTCCGCAGTTTCGTCGAGTTGAACCCAAATGAAACTGCGATGAGCGGAGTATGGATCGATGCGGACGACCACGCCAGCAAGCCAGCCATCGAGATGCTTCAAAAAAATTTCCACCCTGTCGTTGACTTTGATCTCGTCAGCCATTTCGTCTTGCGAAAAAATACAGTCCCGCGCCGACGAGCATCATGATGCCGCCGTTGATCGCCCACTGCGGATCACCGGTCATGTAACTGCCGGGCAGGATGTTGATTCCCTGCAGGAAAAAAACCAAGCCTGGAAGAAAAAGCAGGACGCCGAGAATGTTCAGTATCGTTTTCATGGATGGATTATACTCTCGCCTCTTTTCGACGGGATGCCTGCCTCAGTTTCCCCAAGCGGACTCGACGCCTCGGCATTTCGAGGTACAATATAGAACGTACGTTCAGATTATCTTTTCGCGCTGAGCGGAGTGGCGAGTGATTTTTCGCCGCGCAGTCGAAGCGCAATTCACATATCACATGGACTTCAAACTTCAAGCACCCTTTATCCCAATGGGCGATCAGCCCGAAGCCATCCGCGGACTTGTGGATGGCGTGCATAGCGGCAAGAAACATCAAGTGTTGCTCGGCGCGACAGGCACGGGCAAGACGTTTACCATCGCGTCTGTGATCCAGGAGTTGCAAAAGCCCGCGCTCATCATGGCTCACAACAAGACGCTTGCCGCGCAGTTGTATGCCGAGTTCAAAGAGTTCTTCCCGCAGAACGCGGTATCGTATTTTGTTTCGTATTACGATTACTACCAGCCAGAGGCATATGTCCCGCGGCATGACTTGTACATCGAAAAAGAGACTCAGATCAACGAAGAGATCGAACGCCTGCGCCTTGCCGCTACCGCCGCGTTGATCTCGCGGCGCGACGTGATCATCGTTGCGTCCGTTTCGTGCATTTACGGTTTGGGCAACCCCGAAGAGTTCGGCAAAGGGACAGTCACTCTCAAAGTAGGTGAGATGTATCGTCGCAATGCGCTACTTCGTCAGTTGATCGAATCGCAATATCAACGCAACGACATGGATTTGAAGACTGGCACCTTCCGCGTGCGTGGCGACACGTTGGAAATCATCCCTGCGTATGAAGACAAAAAAGGATTCCGTATCACCTTCTTTGGCGATGAAGTGGAACGCATCATGCAGTTCAGTCCCGTTACTGGCGAAGTGTTCGAGGAGCCGAACGAAATCTCAATTTACCCTGCCAAGCAATATCTCACCGCCGCCGACAAGATGAAAGATGCCATCGCTGACATCGAAGCCGAGTTGGAAGATCGGCTGAAATTCTTCAAAGAGACAGGCAAGCACCTCGAAGCGCAGAGACTCGAACAACGCGCGCGCTACGATCTCGAAATGTTGAAAGAGGTCGGCTATTGCTCAGGCGTCGAGAATTACTCGCGTCATTTAGATCGCCGCGCGGCTGGCACACATCCGTGGACGATGATTGACTTCCTGCCGACAGATTATCTGCTGGTGATTGATGAAAGCCACATGACCGTTCCGCAGATTCGCGGCATGTATAACGGCGACCGAGCGAGGAAAGAAACGCTCGTCGAATATGGATTCCGTTTGCCGAGCGCGGTGGATAATCGTCCGCTCAAGTTCGAGGAGTTCGAAGAGGTGATGGGAAGCACGATCTACACGTCCGCCACGCCTGGACCGTACGAGATGGGACACGCGGAACAAGTCGTCGAGCAGATCATCCGCCCGACGGGACTCGTTGATCCCGAAGTGGAAGTGCGTCCCACTCGAGGGCAGGTGGACGACTTGGTTGGTGAGATCAAGCAGAGGGTCGAAAGAGGCGAGCGTGTCCTTGTCACAACTCTGACGAAGAGGATGTCGGAAGATCTATCCGAATACTTGAAAGAGTTGGAGATGAAAGTCCAATACCTGCATTCGGATGTGGAGACGCTCGAGCGCGTGGGCATTTTGCGCGACCTGCGTATGGGCGTGTACGATGTGCTGGTGGGAATCAACTTGTTGCGCGAAGGTTTGGACTTGCCCGAAGTGTCGCTGGTTGGAATCTTGGACGCGGACAAAGAGGGCTTCCTGCGTTCGGAAACTGCGTTGATCCAAACGATCGGTCGCGCGGCGCGTCATGTCAACGGGCGTGTGATCATGTACGCCGACAAGATGACCGACTCGATGAAACGCGCGATTGACGAAACAAATCGCCGTCGCGCCAAACAGGTGAAATACAACACCGAACATGGCATCGTGCCGATCAGTATCCACAAAGCGATCCATGATCTCACCGAAGAATTGAGCGCGAAGGCTGTCGGCGAAATGCGCGGCGAATACAAAGTGAAGCAAGACCTGCCGCGCAATGAATTGCGCCAAGTTGTGCGCGACATGGAGATCCAAATGAAAGAAGCCGCGAAGAATCTCGAATTCGAACGCGCCGCCGCCCTGCGCGATGAGTTGTATCAGTTGAAGAGTTTGCTGGCAGAGGATGAAAATTTGAAACCGTGGGAACGGATAAAGTTATTAACGGGGGAAGAGTAAGTTCGAGACTAGAGTAGAGATCGTCTGCTTGAAATATCACTCTTTCTCAGAGTGATATTTTCATTTCCTGCGCGGTTTAGCCCGTCATTATATAATTGGAAAAAAATTAGGAGAATCCATGCGTCCCTTTGTAACATTGTTTTTGATTTTGGCTTTAATGTCCACTGCTTGCGGAAGCGGGACTGTGTCTACGCCCGCGCCTGTCGTTTCAACGGATGTGAATTTGCCCTCGTCTACCGCCTTCGTGTCATCCAGTCCGACCGACGAACCTGTTCCTCCCACGTCAACTCCCTCGCCTGAAAATGTGATCTTCGTGGATACCCTCGAGCAGGAAATCTATCCGTTCGCGCAAAATGGAAAATGCTCATTAGCGGAAGCTATTATGGCGGCGAACACGGCAAAGCAATTTGATTCATGCAAAACAGGAGTCTTGGGCGAGAGCGTGATCGAGTTAATGCCTGGCGAATATGTTTTTACCCAAGTTGACCAATCGCCTCCCGTGTATGAATGGCTGATCAGTGTTACCGATGTCGGCACCGCGCTTCCGCCAATCGCGTATCCCATGACCATTCACGGCAATGGCGCGACCTTGACCCGCGCCGAGAACGCCGAGCCATTCCGCTTTTTTGAATTGATGGTCAATTCGACGTTAACTATGGATAACGTAACCATCCAAAACGGGGATGTGGCAAAAGATTGGGGCGGCGCCATCTATTCGATGAGCTCCTCCATCACTCTGAAAAATACTCACTTTATCAATAACCACTCCGATAACGGCGGCGCGATCTATTTCACCCTCGGTAGACTCGACATTTCAAATAGCGAGTTCATCAATAACACAAGCACAAACAATGGCGGCGCGTTGTTCATCGATTCGTCGCGGTCTTCGATCCAGTCTACTCGTTTTGAAGGCAACGAATCGGACGGCAATGGCGGCGGCTTGTATGCCTATTTTGCCACGCTGGTGATCGCCGATAGTTTTTTCATGAAGAACCGCGTCACGGGCAACGCCAACGGGAATTGGGGCGGTGGCATGTTTACCAATCACGTAAATATCACCATTACGGGGAGCCAGTTTTATCAAAACGAGTCAGCCGCTTATGGCGGCGCGGTGGGCGTGATCAATCCCATCCTTGCGGGCATAGATCCCGATACCGAAGATTTGATTCAGCAAGTGCAAGATTCGCCGTTTATTGCAGATATGTTCACCAGCATTCCTGGTTTTCAGGCAACTCTGGAGGCGCACCCCAGCGGTATATACTCGAATTTCAATGAAGACATTCAGATCCACAACAATTGTTTTGCCAATAACAGAACGGTGGGTATCGAGCCGAATTGGACGAGCGGCATCCATGCCAGCGCGGCAACTGCCGATGGAAATTATTGGGGCGACCCCAGCGGACCTTCGGGCAGAGGTCCTGGCTCGGGCGATAGCGTCGGCAAGAATAAGGTCGTCTTTGCTCCATTCTTGACCGAAGCGCCAGATTTTTGCGATCCCGCGCTCTCTGAAATTGATTGAATAAAGCGGGCGTCACTTTCAAGGTGACGCCCGCTTTTCTAACTGGATGAAGCGGCTTTTTTGTGATAATGGGGACTTCCGCTTCTTTCGCAGGGAAGCCTGTTACTAATAGTAGAAATGGTTTTTCATCTGACGGCCTGTTCAGGATGGCGTTGAGGAATCCCATTGGGCTGGGAGTGTGAGTCAACTGAGACGATTAGTAATCGTGCTCTCCCGTAGGCGTGCCTTCATCGTGATGGTGGTTGGGTTCTTCTTGATGTTCATCATGGTGTTCCGTGCTTCCCAGCGCAGGGAAGAGGGGTTCTGCCGCGCGAGCGATACTGTACGTGGCAAAGCCGCTTACGAACGAGAGAAGCACGATCATTGTTATAGCGCGCCATGCGAGCGGACGGCTGGAGTGGATAAGTGTGCCTTGAAAGATCAGAATTGCCAGCGTAAACATGCCAAGCGCTTCACAAAACTTGCAAGCGATATCGATCCATGCGACCTCTTCGGGTCCGCCGTGACCGAAGGGGGCTGGGAAGATGCGGGTCAGAACATAGAGGACGATCAGCCATCCAGCCATGATCGCGCCGATGTTGTATACCTTTGCCGATGGTTTTCTCCAGATGGCAATTCCCCAAACGATCTGGAGAATGCCCACGATGAGAAAGAATATCCCATGAGCGGGCGCATGCTCCCAATGTTCGGGAATGATGACAAGATGAATGACGCCTGCAACAATGGTTGCGATGGCGCTCCAAGCAATCAGGTTTTTTGTCGTTGAGTTGGGTTCCATGAGCCTCTCCTTTTCGTACAACAGATACGGCAAAATTATACTACTGCGGATTCGAGCACATGAATAGACGCCCCAAGTTTTGTAGGTCGGGCTTGCAGCCCGACGAACTTTTACGTGGCGAAGACGTCAGGCTAAAAGCCTGACCTACGCGGATTTATATCTCAACAACCTCAACGCATTCACCACAACGACCAGCGTGCTTCCTTCGTGAAAGATGACGGCGATGCCGATGCTGATGATACCAGTTAGTGAGGTGACGATAAGCAAGCCGATCACACCCAATGCGATCGCTAAATTTTGAATGATGATCGCGCGTGTGGCGCGTCCCAAGCCGACGGCGAATGGAAGTTTGCTGAGATCGTCGCCCATCAACGCGACATCCGCAGTTTCGAGCGCGACATCTGTCCCTGCGCCGC
>CAYWCN010000107.1:0-9905 GCA_964456775.1 uncultured Anaerolinea sp. | reverse complement strand
ATCCCAAACATGACCGTCATCGTCGGCTGGGACAATTCGTCGTCGTACAACGTCTCGGGCGCGGATGTGCAATATGCAACGTGTTGGTCGCAACTGCAAAAGGATGAACTGGTCTACGGCTCGGACTGGAATCCTGAAAACGTGAACATCGGCGGCATCCCCTCGTATGACGGATATTTTCGTAAGCAATGGCTCATGCCGCGTGACGAGTATTTCAAGTTACATAAACTCGACCCCAGCCGCAAATTAATTTCGTACGCCAGTAGTTTTGTCCATTTCGCGCCGAACTATCCGAACATCGAAGCGCTGGCGAAGTTGGTTTCGTCCGATTCGCTGACAGAACCTTCGCAGTTGTTGATCCGTTTGCATCCGAGTCATTTTCAGGATAAGCCGAAGATTTTTGCCGAAGAACGCGCGCGTGTATTTGAGTTGGAAAAGAAATACCCGCATGTGCATGTTGTCCAACCCGTCGCGTTGGGCGGATCGCTCGGCTACTACGGCGGCGAAGACATGGACGAGAAATCCTCCATGATGGCGTATTCGGATGTGGTGGTGACGGTCTATTCGACGATGCTGGTCGAGACCGCTGTCCACGATACGCCCATGATCGCCGCGACGATTGACGTCCCTGGTGGGTGGAACAAGAAAAATAAATTTTCGCTGTCGCTGAAAGAGATCGGTGACTGGCCCACGCATAAACGATTCCGCGAGGCGAAAGCGGGACGCGTGGCGGAGAACGAGAGTCAACTTCGGGACGCGTTAAATCTCTACCTGGCGAATCCAACCGTCGACGCGGAAGAGAGGCGGAAATTCGTCGCGGATGAGATCACCTTCACCGACGGAACGTCAGGCAAACGCACCGGGGAATATATCCTGAGTGTGTTGGAAAAAACGAACCGCAAAGACCGCTAAGGTCGCAAAGAGTTAAAGTTTTTCTTCGCGTTCTTCGCGCGCTTCGCGGTAAAGAGGTTTGGTACGATATAATCACCTCGGAGGCACTCCCATGACTGAAATCAAACCCCTCAACTGGAAACCCAAACCCGGCGTCGGCATGACTGTCGTGCGGCGCGGCGATGGAGGCATGACGCTGACATTTACCGATCTATCCGACGCGACATTGAATGACTGGCGCGAATTTGCGATGGAACATTTGCTTGGCGCAACAGGACGCACGCGAAATTTATACGACTTGCGCGCGGTGAAAGAGATTCCCGAACAAGCCATCCGCGCGGCGGTCGAAGCGAATAGCGATCCGTCCGCGAGAAATATTCGCGTCGCCGTTGTCGTCGCCGATGAAAAAGTGGCGGACTCGATCCGCGAAGTTGCCGCGCTCGCCCTGGCTGGCACTGCCGCCGCGATGAAAATTTTCTCCGACATCAACGAAGCCGAAGCCTGGCTCGCCCGCCCGTTGGATCAGATCCCATGATTTCCGCGCTGAGCGGAGTGGCGCGTGATGTTCGCGCCGCGCAGTCGAAGCGCAAGTTGCATACAAATAAACACGCTCAATGAAATCCGACTCTCTGCAAGTTGGAAACTTTACATTCAAGTGGGGAAGCAAAACGTACGTGATGGGCATCATCAACATCACGCCCGATTCATTTTCAGGCGACGGGCTGATACCCCCTCTCCCCTCGGGAGAGGGACGGGGTGAGGGCAAGTCTCCCGCACTCGAACAAGCAAAATATTTTCTCGATAACGGCGTCGACATCCTCGACATCGGCGGCGAATCGACTCGCCCCGGTTCGCAACCTATCACTGCGGAGGAAGAGATCGAACGCGTGATCCCCGTCATTCAAGACATCCGCAAAAATTTTCCCGACGCGCTCATCTCGATTGACACCTCCAAAGCGGACGTTGCCGAGGCAGGATTCAAAGCAGGCGCGAACATCCTCAACGATGTCTGGGCGCTTCGTGCCGACCCTCGGCTTGCTTCGGTTGCGGCGGCTTTTCGCGTGCCAGTGATCCTGATGCACAATCGCAGTAATCCCGCGAGTGTTGAAGTGCGTGAGCGGCTTGGGAATGCGTATATTGGTTCTGAGTACGAAGATCTCATCGAAGATGTGAAGCGCGAACTACTCGTCAGTGTGGAGATCGCAAAAAAGGCTGGGGTGGAAGAGTCGCGTCTAATGGTGGACCCAGGCATCGGGTTCGGAAAGAAGCGTGAGCATAATCTCGAGTTGATCAACAGGCTGGATGAAATCCGCGCGTTGGGGTATCCCGTGCTGTTGGGGTCATCCAGAAAATCATTTATTGGCTTCACGCTCGATCTGCCCGCCAACCAGCGAGTCGAAGGGACAGCCGCGACAGTGGCGGTTGGAATCACGCGCGGCGCAGACATCATCCGCGTGCATGATGTGAAAGAGATGGCGCGCGTGGCGAAGATGACGGATGCAGTTGTGAGAAAAGGATAACGCGGAGTGATCGAACAAAAAAATAAATTTATTGATGCGGCAAATTTTTTTCTGATCGCGGGTCTGCTGATCGGAATTTTTTATTGCGTGACAATTCCGTATGGCGCGGGCTTCGACGAAGAGCGGCATCTCGTGCGCATTTATTACATGTCGGAGAATGAGTACCTGCCCGTTTTTTCAAACGTGAGCATTCACCAGGAAGTGTTTGAACTTTCGTATCAACGCAGGTTGGTGCAATCGCCCGCCTTCGACCTGTTCAGCCGCGAAAATTTTCTGCGGCGGTTTGGCGCTTCTGATAATCTTCGTTACGGACAAGGGACGCAGTCCATTTATTCGCCCGTCATTTTTTTGCCGCAGGCATTGCTCGGCAGGTACTTATGGTGGAAATTCGACTTCCCAATTCTGCCAACGATCATTCTTCTGCGGATCACTGGTTTGACGATCTATGTCCTGTGCGGATATTTCGCCATTCGCAAAATTCCGTTTGGCAAGTGGGTCTTTGCTTTGCTCGCGCTTTCACCCAGCACCATGTTTCAAGCCTCCACATTGAACGGGGACGGCTTCACGAACGGACTCAGTTTTGCCTTCATCGGTTTGGTTCTCGGAATCTATCTGAACGAAAAGCAGGGAATTAAATCCTCGTCTCTCTGGGCGTTGGTCGTCCTTTCGTTGTTGTTGGGATGCGCGAAGCCCGGCGCGATTATTTTGTTTCCCCTGTTACTGCTCATCGTTCGACATCCTTTCCCCTCAAAAAAATGGTTTCTATTTTTAGGCGTCGTGTTGGCGGCGTCCGCCGTCTTCAATGTTGGCTGGTCGGTCTACGCGACGAACGTTTCGACATACGGACAAGGCGGAGAGCAAAGCGTCCCGCGCCAGATGAGTTCGATGTTGTCGGACCCAATGGGATTCATCACGCCGCTCGTGCAGGGAATGGTTCTGACGTTTCCGTATCAAGTCCAAGGTTGGATCGCCGCGTATGGATATTGGGCGGGCAAAGTACCCAGCCCGTTATATCTGATCTGGCTGATTGGTCTCATCGCCGCATTCGTTGCCGAGCCGGGACGCGTGACCATCCCTCGCGGGGTTCGATTCTTTTTGATCGCGTTCTTCGCGTTTGCGTGTGTCGTAACCTACACGGTTGCCTTCGTCGGCAATTACGCCACCGGCGGAGTCCTTGCCCTCGCGAAGCATGGACGTTATTACATCCCATACGCGCCAATGTTTTTTCTGGGTCTCGTAGGGTTGGTCGCGGCGAATGAACAAAGACGGCGGCTCGCGGAATATTTCAGTATCGGTTCGATCCTGCTGACCGCCGTCTTTTTCTCGATTGGCATCTACACAACCTACTACACTTACTGCGGCTATGACGCCTATGTCGGCGGTACATGCGTTCTGCCCACCTACAAAAATTTAGAAAAGGAAGACGCCCCGCAAGCCGAAATTTATACTGGGGCTGAAGTCCGTCAGTCGTTTACGAATTTCTGCGGCAGACTGCAATCGGTGTCAGTGTTCATCAAATCCGTGCCTGATGATTCGGATGGAAAACTGGTCTTCACCATCTTGGACGAGAAGCAAAACATCGTTGCTCAAAAAGGGATACCCTTCCGCGAGATCGTGCCGGAGGATTACCTGACGATTCCTGCTGACCTTCCGCCTGATTCGCGCGGCGGAGAGTTTACGATTCAACTGACAACGGATACGCTCGATCCGCAGGATATGGTCATCGCGCTTCTCACGCGCGGAGATTATTATCCCGGTGAATTGTCCATAGATGGAGTTGTCAGAGAACGAAGCGACCTGTTGATCCATTATGTGTGTGCGGGTCCGTAACGACTGCTTTTGTTCGTTCGCAGTTGCACTGCGAACGGGATGCAGTGCAACTGCATCCCTAACAGGAAGATTCATTACGTGTGCGCGGGCCCTTAAAAGTTCTTTTCCGTGATTTCCGCGGAATCCGTGTACAAAAATGATGGTGATGACGAATTAAGAAATACTCTCTTGGAAAAGAGGCAATCATGTTCAGCGATTACGGCAGAGAATTATTACGCAGTGGGATCATCGAAGCGAAGGCGGGACACAAAGACGCCGCGCTCCGCTACTTGGATCGCGCCGCCTACATGAGCCATGACCATGACGTCCTCGCCGAAACATGGTTTTGGATGAGCCAGTTGATTGATGATAAAGCCGAAAAGCGCAAGGCATTGGAAAATTGTCTCGCGCATAATCTGCAACATGCGCGGGCGCGGCGCGCGCTGGCGATCCTCGACGGTAAGCTCAAAGCGGACGAGATCATTGATCCCGACCATCTGCCCCTTCCGCCTGAGGGATTGCGCTCCGCAGACGCCGAGCGATTCATGTGTCCCAAATGCGGCGGGCGGATGTCGTTCTCTCCCGACGGTCAATCGCTGACTTGCGAATACTGTTCGCGCAACCAAAAGTTTGCCGCGCAACCCGGCACAGCCGATGAAAAGGATTTCATCATCGCCATGGCAACCGCGCGCGGACACGGCAAGCCGTTGAACCAGCAAGTCTTCCACTGCGAAGGTTGCGGATGTGAGTTCATCCTGCCGCCGAATCAAATCTCGACAACATGCGTCTATTGCGGTTCGCCTCACGTCGTCAACTGGGAATCGGAAGAGCAATTGCTCGCGCCCGATGGGATCATCCCGCATGCGTTCGATCAACATCGCGCGATTAAATATTTGGTTGAATGGGTCGGGAAAAATAAAATTCAGGTAGGGGCGGGGTCCCCCCGCCCAAATTTGCGTGGCGCTTATCTCCCGTTGTGGACGTTCGACCTCGGCGGCGAGATCCAGTACACAGGTGAAGTGTATGAAAACGAAGATGACATTTTCGGTCAACGAACCCGCGAAACGCGGATAAGGCGCGTTTCCGATTCGTATCCTGTCCAAGTCAACGATCTACCCATCCCTGCCGCGCGAAAACTTTCAGGCGTCTTCCAGCAATTGATTCCCACGTTTGAGTTGAAAGCGGTGAAACCATACGAAGCGGGTTATCTTGCGAACTGGCCCGCCGAAGTCTACGACATTCCCATGGCAGAGGCTTCGCTCGATGCCCGCGTGCAGGCATTGGCGCATTACAAACGTGAACTGCCGCTGATCATTTCCTCTTTCAAACTCCTCTCCACCTCTTCGGCAGGCATGATGGTCGAATCGTTCCGCCTCACCTTGCTCCCTGTGTGGATGACCGAACTTCCCTTCAACGGGCGCGAACATCTCGTGTTGATCAATGGA
This sequence comes from uncultured Anaerolinea sp., assembly GCA_964456775.1. Lineage (GTDB taxonomy): Bacteria > Chloroflexota > Anaerolineae > Anaerolineales > Villigracilaceae > Defluviilinea. The sequence continues at coordinate 4,240 of CAYWCN010000107.1, read as the reverse complement.
ATGAATGGAACTGTGAAAAGCGACCTGCCTGAAAACGGCTCGGGCGGGTTGATGGAGTTCTTGTCCGACTTGCTGGAGAATTGAACTCTATCCCTTCGCCGCCCCGACGTGAACGTCAGGGCTAAATTTACAAAGTCCGCTCAAGCGGACTTGTGTCCTCTTTAGAGGGAGCCGACTTCCAGTCGGCTTCGTAGGAATAGCATGGACGTTCACGTCCATGCGGGGCTGTTGGAATGGCTAGGAGATTTGATCGAGAGATAGTCTTTATTGTTGCCTGCTTGAAAACAAAAACTCCGAGAATTTTCCTCGGAGTTTTCATTTTCCTACCCCGCCACAGGCGAGACCTGATATTCAATTTTGCTTGAAACGCTCACTCGTCGCGATGCGTCTAAAATTTCCAGTGAGACAAGATTCCCTTTATCGTCATAATCAAGAATCACGCCAGGCTTGTCCTCGTCGCTTTCAACAATAGGTGTTTCAGCGAGAATGACGGTCAGCGTATCAAGTTTTTGATCGTAATAAACTTTCATGGATTATTTTGCATTCAAGAACTCTTGCCAATCCAACCCCAATTGACGGATTACTGCTCTCAACGTTCCAAGTTTCAAATCTTTTGATCCCCAATCAGGGAGTGGAGAAATCTTCCCGTTTTTCGGGTTGTGCCATATTCGATGAGACCCTGCTCCGCGACGCGGCAATTCGTCACAGCCAAGCGTTTTGAGTTTCTTCGACGCCTCGCGGTATTTCATACTGCTAAAACAGTTTCAAGCCAAAGAGGAGTATTTTCTTGTGCGGGTTGCAACGCGGATGGCAATGGTTTATTCAAATGCTTGAACCCATCAACAATTGCCGCCAGAGCGTCGTTTGCGTTTTGTAAAGCTTCCTGCACATCTTCGCCCTCAGTGATCAACTCGGGCAATAAAGGACAGGTAACAACATATCCACCTTCAGGTTGTGGTTCCAAGACAAGGGGTAATTTATAGATTTGACTCATCTGTTCCTCTATTTCATTCCAATCAATGCGTAGCAACGTCACAACCCATTTTACCCTCAATTCCACTTTCTACTTTCAACCATCTTTCCTCTTTCATCTTTCCACCCTTTACTATTCATCCTTCCTCCTTCATCCCTCATCCTTTACAATTCCCCCATGCCCTCCACCCTCCCCATCCTGCGCGCGCGGCGGGAGCGGCGACTCGCCAAGCAACACGCCAGCGACTCTCGCAAGCGCAGTCTCTTCGTCAGCGCGGGGATGATCCTTTCGTTGATGACTGCCGCGCTCATCATGGTCACCGCGTTTGCGTATGTGAGCCTCACGCGCGGCCTCCCCTCGCCCCAAATTCTCCCAATTCTCCTTAACCCTCCAAACGGTCTCCTCCTCCAACCCACGCGCATCTATGATCGCACGCGCGAACATATTTTATTCACCTTCGCGCCCGACGATTCGCCGCGCCGTTACATTCCCCTCAGCGACACGAACCCGCAACATCTTCCGCAATCCCTCGCGGATGCCGTCATCGCTACCTCCGATCCAAATTTTTATGATCACGCGGGCTATAACCTCGCCTCAATTACCAATTATGAATTACACGACACCCTCGCGCAAAAACTCGTCTCCGACCTCCTCCTCTTCAACGAGCCGCCCTCCCTCCGCCGCGCGCTGCGTGAACGCATCCTTGCCGCGCAGATCACGTCGCAATTCGGGCGCACGCAAATCCTCGAGTGGTATCTCAACTCGGCGCACTTCGGTCGCTACGCGTTCGGCGTCGAAAGCGCGGCGCAGCTCTATTTTGGAAAATCCGCCACGCAACTTTCCACCGCCGAGTCCGCCATCCTCGCGGCGGTGAGCGACTCGCCGAGTCTGAATCCGCACGACGCGCCGCAGACCGCCATCGAACGCGGACGCGAAACGATTCGGAAGATGTCGGCTCTTGGATTTTTATCCGACGAAGCGACCGCCAACGCGCTGGGAGAATCTCCCTTCTTTCAGCCTCCGCCTCCTTCCGACGTTCAGCCTGCCGCGGCTTTCGTCAACCTGCTCCTCGCCCAATTGGATTCGCAATTTCCGCGCGCGCGTATCGAACGCGGCGGCTTGACGATCATCTCAACGTTAGACTTCAACGTGCAACAGCAAGCCTCATGCGTCAGCGCGTTTTACGCGGCGCGGCTCGCGGGTTTGCGCGATCCATCCATTCAATGTGACTCATTGCGATTCTTATCCGCGTTGCCGCCTTCGATCACGATTCCCGATTCGTCCGCGAGTGCGATCATCACCGATCCTACAACGGGACAAATTCTCGCGGCCGTCGGAGAAACGTTTCAGGGGCAAGAAACGCCTCTCATAGGCGCGCACAGGTCGGGGTCCGCGTTAGACGCGTTTGTCTATTTGACTGGATTCACTCGAGGCTTGAGTCCCGCGTCGCTAGTGTGGGACATCCCAGGTAAAACGGAAATCCAAAATTTTGACGGTGTGTATCACGGACCCATCCGTTTGCGGACGGCGTTGGTGAACGATTATCCCGCGCCCGCCGCGCAAGTGCTCGCGCAAATGGGCGTCGAAAATGTGGACAGCATCATGTCGTCATTTGGGGTCGCGCGCAATGTTGATCTGTCGCTGTTGGACGCGGCGAGCGCGTACGGTGTGTTCGCAGAGCAGGGCGTGCATTTTGGGCAGAGTATCAACGATGAATTTACGTCGGTGACGATTTTGAAAGTGGAGGGCAACGACGACAGCGTGTGGCTCGATTGGACGACGCCGCAAGCGAAGCCAGTTGTGACGCCCGCGCTGGCGTATTTGATCAATCATTCGTTGAGCGATGAATCGGCGCGCGTGGATAATTCAAGTGCGTTCAACGTGGGCAGACCCGCCGCCGTGATGCTGGGTCAAACCGCCGACGCGCTTGACGCATGGACGATCGGTTATTCGCCGTTGCGTGTGGTTGCGGTGTGGGCTGGTTCGCGCGAATCAACAAATTTATCGCCGCGAATTTCCAGTGTGTTGTGGAACGCACTGATGCAGATCGCGTCGCAAAATTTGCCTGCCGAAGATTGGTCACTGCCTGCGGGAGTTTCGGTGATCAATGTGTGCGATCCTTCGGGCATGTTGCCCACATCGGATTGTCCCAACGTGGTGAATGAAGTTTTCTTGCAAGGCAACGAACCTGTGCAGGCAGACAACATGTATCGCAAATACGCCATCAACCGCGAGACAGGTTTGCTCGCAACAGTCTTTACATTGCCACAACTAATTGAAGAACGCGTGTATCTCGTCGTGCCATCTGACGCGCGCGCATGGGCTGAGAGCGCGGGCGTGGCGATTCCGCCTTCATCGTATGATGTCATTCAAGCGCCCCCGACAAACCCTGATGTGAACATCACCTTTCCAGAATTATTTGCGGAGGTGGGCGGCGTGGTGCAAGTCAACGGCACCGCGGCTGGCGCAGACTTCGCATCGTATCGCGTGTTGATCGGGCAGGGACTCAATCCGCAAGAGTGGATTCAGATCGGCGAAGGCAACGCTCCCGTGACCAATGGTCTACTCGCCGAGTGGAACACGGATGGCTTGAGCGGGTTGTATGCGATACAGTTGCAGGTGGTGCGAACCGATCAGCACGTGGATAGCGCGGTGGTGCAGGTTACTGTTAGCCGTTAGCTGTTAGCAGTTAGTGATTAGCCATTGGTTAAATGCTACAAGTTGATCATCAAAGACGAATCGTTGGAAAGTGAAGTGTGAATGAAAGATTTTCGGTCTCTCAAAGTTTGGGAAAAGGCACACGCACTGACTCTCATGATTTATAAATCAACCGAGAGTTTTCCTAAACAGGAGATGTATGCGCTGACCAGCCAAATTCAACGCGCCTCAGTATCCATCCCCGCAAACATTGCCGAAGGATGCGGAAAAGATTCGGATGCCGAATTAAAGCGTTACTGCTTAATTGCGATGGGCTCGTCCAGTGAATTAGAGTATCTTCTTCTGCTCGCGGGTGATCTTGGTTATCTTCCTCAAGAGAAATTTCAGTCCATGAGTAGTGACTTGGTTGAAATTCGTAAAATGCTTAATGCGCTGATCCAGCGGTTAAAAGCTAACCGCTGATCGCTAATCGCTATTTACCAAAGGAGCAAATATGAGCAACGAATCTATGCTGACGGTTGGAATTCTCGGTTGTGTTTTTGTGATATTGAATGTGGTCTTCCTTGCGATCATCTTTTTCACCCAGCGGAAAATGAATGCGGTGCAAGG
>CAYWCN010000106.1:0-9919 GCA_964456775.1 uncultured Anaerolinea sp. | reverse complement strand
CTCATGGCGCAAAGCGGATTGCACATCCCCGCGCAGAGCGGCTCGGAGATTCCATTTTTTCACAGCGTGTTTGCCGACATCGGCGACGAGCAGTCCATCGAGCAATCGCTCAGCACGTTCAGCGGTCACATCACGAACATCATCCGCATCCTCAAACACATTGACCATCGCTCGCTCGTCATCTTCGACGAACTCGGCGCGGGGACTGATCCGCAAGAGGGAGCGGCTCTCGCGCGCGCGATCCTCAGTCACCTGCTCGAAAGCGGATGCACGACTCTCGTCGCGACGCATTATCCCGAACTCAAAACATTCGCGCACTCCACCGAAGGCGTCGTCAATGCGTCGCTGGAATTCGACATCAAGACTCTGCGCCCGACGTATCACCTCACGCTGGGACTCCCTGGACGTTCCAACGCGCTCCTCATCGCCCAGCGACTCGGTCTCTCCCAGCCGATAATTGACTCGGCTAAGGGAGAGATTCACCCCGACGACCTGCGTGCCGACAAACTGCTCGACGACATTCGCAAGGAACGCAATCGCACTTCGCGTGAACGTCAGAAGTTGGAGAAGGCACGTGACCGACTCGAAGCACAAACTAAAGAGATAGAGAAGCGACTCGAAAAAATCGAAGACGAGCGGCGCGAAGTCCTTGCCAAAGCCCGCGCCGAAGGTGAACTTGAAGTGGCAGTGTTGAGAAGCAACATCGATTCGCTTAAATCGCAGTTGAAGAAAGCAAAGCAACCGCTCGAAGCGATCAAGTCTATTGAAGAGAAGATCGAAAAAGTTGAGACAAAGATCGCCGCTCCCGTCGAAAGAAAGCCCGACCAATCTCCAATCTCTAATCTCCAGTCTCTAAAATTGGGCGAGCGAGTCACCGTCAGCACGTTGAATGCCGAAGGTGTGGTGACAGCCCTCGGTGAGTCGGATGCGGAGGTGCAGATCGGGAGTCTGCGCGTGAGGGCGAGGATGTCGGAGTTGGTGAGGAAGTCCAACGAGCAGTCATCAGTTATCAGTGAACAGTCTCCAGTCTCAAGTCTCAAGTCGCAAGTCTCTAGCGCGAAATCGCCAGGTCTCGAATTGAATCTGCGCGGCAAACTGGTGGACGAGGGACTCGATGAGTTGGAAAAATATTTGGAGCGCGCGTATTCGGCGGGATTGTTGTTCGTGCGGATCGTGCACGGCAAAGGGACAGGCAAGATGCGCGATGCGGTTCGCAATGCGTTGAAGAGCAGTGAGTTTGTCACATCGTTCGAAGAGCCGAAGGATAATGAAGGCGGCGCGGGTGTGACGGTTGCGAAGATCGCGAAATAACAACACCACCCCGTCATTGCGAGGGCAATGTTCGCGCTGAGCGGAGGGTCGAATGCAAGTAGAGACCCGCAGTCGAAGCGCCGCCCGAAGCAATCTCCGTTGATGATGGAAGAGAATTGAAGAATTAGAGGATTGGAAATTGAGAGGAGTTGTTTATGTCACTCGATGACGCGATCAAACAAATGACCGATGCGATCAAAGCCGCGTGTGCGGACGCGGAGGTGAAAGTTGTCAAAATGTCTGATGAAGAAGCGCGCTTGAGCGTGTATGCGCCAGCAGGCGACATGCAAAAGATCAAAGACGCGACGTTCAAACCTGCGATCGATCTGCTGAACAATGATGGGATGGATATTCAGGTGTTCGTGTACGATAAGGATGCGCCGTCGTTGAAAGGATGATGTAGGGGCGTGGTCCCCACGCCCAAATAATTATCTGACAAAATGGGCGACGAAACGTCGCCCCTACGTTTTAATTCCCCACAACTGTCCGCCACACAACATCCAATGCCTCCAGCCCCGTCATGCGATGAATTTGCGCGGCTTCGTCGGTGAGGTAGATGTCGCCTTGCAGGGGGCGGTCGTCGCGGGTGTAGAGTCCGCGATTGGGGAGGTCGGAGACCGCCGCCCAAAAATTCCACAACGGTAGATCATATTCGAAGGCAAGCAGAGCCATATCGCGGTTGACGCGTTCGTCTTTTTCGCGGTTGTCGGCTTTGGTGGCGAGAATGGGGACAACGCCTTCGTCAAGCAACTGCTCGATAATTCTTCGCAAATATTCCGTGTTGCGCCTCTCAAAATGCGTGCCGATCTGAATGATGACGAACGACGGACGATGAATCCGCAGTTCACATTCGACAGGCGTTTCGGCGAACGTGCAATCGAATTTTCCCTGATGCCATTGAATCCACAAGAGCGCGCCTGGGGTCGTGCCGTCTTGTGCAGTCGGGCTTTCGCGATTGAACGAGCCGCGAAAATTATCTACGGTCTCTTGCAAGTTGGGGGATAAGCTTTGATACAACGATTCGTCCGTTTCAAAGACGCCGAAAAATTCAGTGGGTCGCGCCTGGCAATCGCCGAATAATGAAAACGCGTGCGGGTCGTTGCCGAGGGATAGACCGCGTTCATAAACCTTTCGCAAACTTGGATCAATATTAGTTGGGATGATGGGCATGTCTTTCCAATTGAGAATTGGGGAACTAGAGACTGGAGACTGGAGACTTTCAGTTGGTAATTGGGGAGTGGTAATTTGTAATTGTGGTGTGGATGTTGGTAATTGGTAATTACTAATTGTTGGTTTTGGCGTCAGCGTGGGAGAGGTTGAGGTGGGCGAGGCAGGCGCGAGCGTGCGAAGAGGCGCGGCGGTCGCACATGCCGTCAACAATGCGCAGTACGCAATACGCAGAATCCATTTCATCGAATCAAAGTATATCCAACTATGTTAAACTCTCGGCATGACTTACCAAGGACTCATCCACAAGTACGGACATCTTCTCGACCTCCCGCCTCATTCGCGGACTGTGAGCCTGCTCGAGGGGCGGACGCCTTTGATTCAAGCCGACAATTTGTCGCGCCACCTCGGCGGCGGGTTTGAACTGTTCATCAAATATGAGGGGCTCAACCCGACGGGCTCGTTCAAAGATCGCGGCATGACGGCGGCGGTGAGTGAGGCGCTGGGACGCGGCGCAACGACGGTGATCTGCGCTTCGACGGGCAACACTGCCGCATCTGCCGCGGCATACGCGGCGCGGGCTGGGATGAAATCCATTGTGTTGATCCCGCAAGGCAAGGTGGCGGCGGGGAAACTCGCGGGCGCGATCGCGTACGGCGCGCAAGTGATCCAAGTTGACGGATCGTTCGACGACGCGTTGACGATGGTCGTTGAGATCACGAATAAGCATCCCATCTGTTTGGTGAATTCGATCAATCCGTTTCGCATCGAGGGGCAAAAGACTGCCGCGTTTGAAATTGTTGACGAGTTGGGCTCCGCGCCTGATTGGTTGTGTTTGCCTGTTGGGAATGCGGGAAACATCACGTCGTATTGGGCGGGGTTCAAACAGTATTGCGGGCTGAAGGTTAGCGGACTGAAGTCCGCAGTCCTTCCACGAATGTTGGGTGTTCAAGCGGCGGGCGCGGCTCCGTTGGTGTTGGGACATGCTGTTGAAAACCCTGAAACGGTCGCGACGGCGATTCGAATCGGCAAGCCCGCGCGTGGGGAACAAGCATTACAAGCCGCGGAAGAGTCGCAGGGACGAATCATCGCGGTGAGCGACGAACAAATTTTGGAGATGCAAAAGTTGCTGGCAAAACTTGAAGGGATTTGGGTCGAGCCTGCGTCGGCGACGGGGTTGGCGGGGTTGGCTCAAGAGGTTGCAAGTGGAAAGTTGAAGGTGGATGGGATGAGGATCGTTGCTGTTTGCACGGGGCATGGGTTGAAAGATTCCGAGATTATCACGAGGGATATGCAGAAGCCTTCCATTGTGCCGCCGAGGTTGGATGCGTTGGAAGAGGTTATTCTAGGGAATTAACCGCTAAGCGCGCGAAGACCGCAAAGAAATTCTTGTTAAAACCTTCGCGCCCTTAGCGTGCTTCGCGGTTCAAAAGTTCTTATGAAATTCACCATCAAAGTTCCCGCTACATCTGCCAATTTGGGACCAGGGTTTGATACCCTCGGTCTAGCGTTGGATTTGTGGAATGTCACGACGATCACGCCTGCAAAAGAATTTTCGGTGGAAGTGTCGGGCAAAGGCGCGGGGAGACTTGCTTCGGGAAAAAATAATCTCATCGTCCGCGCGGCGCAGAGGGTGGCGGAACGCGCGGGGAAGTCGTTGCCGCCGTTTCGTGCGGAGTGTGTGAATCAAATCCCGTTGTCGTCGGGGATGGGGTCATCGTCCGCGGCGATCATCACGGGGTTGCTGGCGGGGAATGCGTTGTTGGACAATCCGTTTTCGCGGGAGGAGATTTTGAATCTCGCCTGTGAAATGGAGGGACACCCTGATAACGTCGCGCCTGCGATGATGGGAGGGTTGGTTGTGTCGACGGTGGAGGGAGGAAAAGTTATCGCGCGAAAAATTTCCGTTGAGATGAATGTGCATATCACGATTGCGTTGCCTGATTTCTATCTCCCCACCAAACAGGCGCGCGCCGCGTTGCCGAAAAAAGTTTCGATGAAGAATGCGATTCACAATATCAGTCGCACCGCGTTGGTCGTTGAGGCGTTGCGAAATGGGGATTTGGATTTGCTCGGTAAAGTGATGACCGATAAATTGCATCAGCCGTATCGGTTGAAGTTGATCCCAGGCGCGTTGTCCGCGATGGAGGCGGCGAAAGAGGCTGGGGCGAGCGCGGTTGCGTTATCGGGAGCGGGTCCAAGCGTGATCGCGTTCTCCACGGGCGAGGCAGGCATAGGGGAGTCCATGAAGCGTGCGTTCGAGGCGGCGGGAGTCGAGGCGCGGATATTTCGTCTAGGGGTGGCGAGTCGAGGGGCGGAGTTGGAGAGCAGAGAATAGAGAATTAGAGATTAGAGACTGGAGATTGGAGACTGAGGAGAATTAGAGAATTGGGAGAATTGATTGGGGTTAGGAGTGATTCCACTCTTTTGCGAATTTCAAAATGCGCGGGCGGATGTAGAACGCGAACGGGTCGGCGAATGACCTGCGCGCGGCGATCAACTCCATCGCGGCTTGCGGACTCATTCCCTGCGCGATGAGGATGCACGCGCCCATCGCCACGCCGCGGTGACGTCCGTAGTGACAATGAGCGTAGACCTTGCCGCCGTCGCGGATCGTTTCGAGCGCGGCGTGGGCGCCTTGAATCAATTTCGGAACCGAGAGCGGGAAGAAGGGACTGTCTATGCTCTGCAACCACAACAGTTTGATGGGCGGCTGATGCGGGTCGGGCTTGGGCGCTTGGGCAAAACGCATGTTGATGATGAGACGCACGCCGAGGTCGCGCAGTGAATCGTAGTCGCGGACGGAGGGCGCGGCGCCGATGTAGAGGTCGTCGGTGATGCGGGAGAAATCCATGCGGGGAATGGTATCACAGGATAGAAAGTGGAAAGTGGGTGGGGTACAATCGGTGTCAGGTTTCAAGTTTCAGGTTTCAGGTTCCAAGTTTCAGGTTTCACGTTCCAAGTTTCAAGCGTTGCCCCGAGCGCCTGACAAGGCGTATCGAAGGGTCAAAGGTTGGTGAGTATGGCGGATAACGCGTTTGTCAAAATCGGGACTGCGCTTCTCAAACACCAAGTGAAGAAACTGGTGGGTGATGAGACTTTGGAAGTGATCAGCGAAGAACTTGCCGACATTGGCGGGGATAAACTCGACGCGTGGCTTGGCGAACGATCAACACAAGACGAACTCGAAAAAGCCGCGCATTCGGCTCAAACTTGTTTTCGTGAAAAAGTGACGGACAACGAACTTCAACAATGGATGGTTTCCCTGCCGCTTGGGAATCTGCCCAAAGTCGTCGAAGCCATTGACGAGTTGCCCTCCTCTCCAAACGAATCAAAACTTGAAAATGCTCTGCGAGAATCCATCGCGCTGACTTGGAAGAAGCTTTCTCCTGAACAAGTGGACAACGCGGTCAATTCGTTTTTATCCTGCCTGCGAAGCGCGCTCCTGCCCATCGAAAAACAGACGTTGATGGTCATTGGTCGCTCTGTCTTGCGGACGGAAGACAAAGTGGATTTGCTCGTCCGCTGGTTCGAGCAATACATCATCACAGGCAGGTCAGTTGAGATCAAACAATTTTCTCCTCAACCTGTTGAATCTTGGAATCTCAAACATCCCTACGCCATGCCACCGAATTTCACGGGGCGCGTGGAAGAGCGAAAGATGCTCGCAGATTGGTTGAACAATGACAACGAAAATCGCTTGTTCATTCTGCGTGCATTAGGCGGATTTGGTAAATCAGCCCTTTCTTGGCACTGGCTGACTCATGATGTTGATTCCAATGATTGGAAGAAAGTTCTCTGGTGGTCTTTCTACGAAGGCGACGCCAGTTTCGAGCGCTTCATCGAAGAAACACTCCATTACCTCAACATTGAAGTTCCACAAGGAGGTCGTGCACAGATAGATGAAATACTTAACACAATTAGAACACAAAAAATTCTCTTCGTCATGGATGGTTTCGAGCGTGCCTTACGTGCATATAACAACATGGATGCTGCTTATCAAGGTGATGAATCTTCTGATGTTGAAGAAAGGCAACTTGATTGCGTAAACACCAACGCAGAACTCTTCTTTATAAACATTTGTTCTTTACCAAGAATGAAAAGTAAAGTTCTAATGACCACGCGCCTGACACCCCGCATTGTCAAACCACGGGGGGAATTCATGCATGGATGTTACGAAAAAGAATTGACATCCATGAACCCAGTGGACGCAGTCGAATTCTTCCACAAGCAGAAAATCAAAGGCACACACGCCGAAATCGAAGCCGCCTGCGCGCCTTATGGCTATCACCCGCTCAGTTTACGCCTGTTGGCTGGACGTATCTTGAAAGACTTTGAAAATCCCGCAGACATCATCGTTGCTCAAAAACTCAAAATTGACGGCGACATCATCCAGCAGAAACATCACGTTCTCGAAGTTTCATACAACAACCTTCCACAACATGAACAAAATTTGCTCAGCACGATTGCCTGTTTTCGTTCGCCTGTTGAATTGAAAACACTTCATTCAATTGCTGAAAGTAAAGAATCACTTCATACCGATCTGCACAGCTTGATAGAACGGGGCTTGCTACATTTCGACAACAAAAACAAGAAATTCGATCTTCATCCTATTGTGCGACGTTATACCTACGAGCTATTGACTACTCATGATCGTACTTCCGTGCACTCCCATCTCAGCAACTATTTTGCCGCGATTGACGTTGAAATATTGCCTCAATCTCTCAACGATCTTTTACCTATCATTGAGCTATTTCATCACACGGTGCAGGCAGGAGAATTAAGTAAGGCAATTGAACTTTATGAAAACCGTCTAATTATTTTGTATTATCACTTCGGTGCATTTGAACTTATTATTGAACTTCTAAATGCACTTATCAACAAAGATGTAAACGATCTACCCGATCAGAAGAATAATGTCGCACAATCATGGATATTTGGCCAACTTGCTAGTACTTACTCGGCAACTGGAAAACCGCGTGACGCAATAGCTTTACATGAGAAAACAATAAAATTATCTCAAAAATTAAGGGATGTTGAATATGAGGCCATGGGGCTAAGAGGTGCAGCTTTGGCAGAAATTCAAACGGGTGGCTTTAGTATTGCTGAAGCAAATTTAAGACGAAGTATCACCCTGTTTCGGAAAACCAAAAAGGAACACGATGTATACATTGCTGAATACGAAGAAGCTGTTTGTCACCAGGAATTTGGACGATTGCTGTCATATTGTGGTCAGTGGAATGATGCTAAGCAAGAATTAAGAATAGCACATAATGTATTTGCAAAAACGGAGCAGATACAAGGTGAGAGTTCGATCTCTACCTATCATGCATTGCGTGCTTTACTCATGACGCGTGATTTTTCACAAAACAGAAACAATAACGCTGAGTTCGCATTTGAGTTTTCTAAAAGTGCTATTGATTTCGCAGAACAAACACCAAACAGATATTTTCCCCATGAACGAGATTATATACGCGCTCTTTGGTTGCTTGGAGCTACATATCGCTCTACTAAACAACTTATGGTGGCTGAAAGCAATTTATTTGATGCACTTAATCGTTGTCGTGCAATCAATGATATTGTTGATGAAGCCGACATCCTCCTCGACCTCGCCCGCCTGCGCTACGACCAAGAGAAATATGAGGAAGCCAAATCTCTCACCGATGAAGCACTGCTCATCACCGAGCGCTGCGGGTATGTCTTGCAGGGCGCGGATGTGAATCTGTTCCTTGCGCAATATGCGCTGGAGCAGGAGAAGGATAAAACCAAAGCAAAGGTATATGCCGAGGAAGCGTTGAAACTCGCCACGTGCGACGGTCCGCCGTATTATTACAAGGTGGCGCATGAGGAGGCGGAGAGGATGCTTGAAAGGCTGAAATCAGAAGGATGAAGGGTGAAAACCGTCCACGAATATTTCACGAATGCACGAATCCCTATTTGTGTATTCGTGGTTCATTCGTGGACGGTTGTTGTAGTATGAGGAGGCGGAGAGGATGTTGGCGGGATTATGACCCCTCCCCGACCCTCCCCAAATCCGACGTGAAAATTTGGGATGCGAAGAAAAATTTTGCCGTCGGATTTGGAGAGGGAGAATGCAAAATTTTTATGAAAATTCATATTCATGTTCTCCCCCATTTCCGCTCTTTGAAATGGGGGAGATGTCCGAAGGACAGAGGGGGTCAGAGGGGGTCGTTTTATGCTAAACTCACCACATGGAAACTCTTTCCTCCTCCATCAACACCTCCTCAACTGAATTCAAACAAAACTCAGAGCATCATCGTTCATTAGCAAACGAACTCAAGGGACGCCTCGCCAAAATCCGCGAAGGGGGCGGAGAAAAATATCGCAAGCGACAGGAAGAGCAAGGCAAACTCTTCGTCCGCGAACGGATCGAACGACTGCTCGACCCCAATTCTCCATTCCTCGAATTCTCCGCTTTAGCCGCGACTGACCTCTACGATAACGAAGGTCCAGGCGCGGGCATCGTCACGGGTATCGGACGCGTGTCCAACCGCGAAGTGCTCATCGTCGCCAACGACGCGACCGTCAAAGGCGGATCGTACTTCCCGATGACGGTCAAGAAACATCTGCGTGCGCAACAGATCGCCGAAGAGAATCATCTGCCCTGCCTGTATCTCGTCGATTCGGGCGGGGCGTTTTTGCCCCTGCAAGACGAAGTCTTCCCCGATGTGAATCATTTCGGTCGCATCTTCTACAATCAGGCAAGAATGTCCGCGAAGCGGATTCCGCAGATCGCAGCGGTGATGGGAAGTTGCACGGCGGGCGGCGCGTACGTCCCTGCGATGAGCGACGAAGCCATCATCGTCAAAGGCACTGGCACGATCTTCCTCGGCGGACCTCCGCTCGTGAAGGCGGCAACGGGCGAGGATGTGAGCGCGGAAGATTTGGGCGGAGCAGACGTCCACACGCGGCGAAGCGGGGTTGCGGATCATTTTGCGGATGATGATGACCATGCGATTCAGCTACTCAGGGACATCGTCGAGACGTTACAACCTGCAAACTTTCAAACGGCTCTTTCCACGCTTGAAGTTGCCTCGCCCGAAGAACCTTTATACCCCGCTGACGATTTGTACGGCATCCTGCCCGCCACGTTCCGCGAGACCTACGATGTGCGCGAGATCATCGCCCGCCTCGTGGACGGGAGCAAATTCCGCGAGTTCAAAGCGCGCTACGGCACGACTCTCGTCTGCGGGTTCGCGCGCATTCACGGATACCCCGTCGGCATCATCGCCAACAACGGAGTCTTGTTCAGCGAGTCCGCGCTCAAAGCGACTCACTTCATCGAGTTGTGCGAGCAGCGCGGGATTCCGCTCGTGTTCCTGCAAAACATCACTGGCTTCATGGTGGGACGTGAAGCCGAGGTCGGCGGCATCGCCAAAGACGGCGCGAAGATGGTCCACGCGGTGGCAACGACTCGCGT
>CAYWCN010000105.1:0-9994 GCA_964456775.1 uncultured Anaerolinea sp. | reverse complement strand
ATGTCCACCATTGATGAAATCAAATCTAAAATAGACATTGTTGACCTCGTCTCGGAGGCGGGGGTCAAACTGCGCCACGCAGGGAAGAACTACACGGGCTTCTGCCCGTTCCACGATAACAAACATTCGCCCGCGTTCGTCGTCTGGCCCGAGACGGGGACGTGGCGATGCTTCGGTCAATGCAACGAGGGCGGCGACATCTTCAAGTTCGTGATGAAGCGCGAAGGGTTGGATTTCAAAGAGGCGTTGCAAAAACTCGCCGCGCGCGCAGGCGTGGAGTTAAAAGAATACCAGCGCGAAACGCCTGAACAAAAGGAAGCCTACGAAAACCTCCGCAAGTTGTTGGAAGACGCGGTTATTTATTATCGCAGTCAGTTGTTTGCCAATAACAATATTCTCGATTATCTGCGCCAAGCGCGCGGATTGAACGATTCGACCATCGAAACATTCGGCTTGGGTTACGCGCCCGCTGGCTACGACAACCTCCTCAAACATTTCACCCAACGCGGTTACACCGAACAAGACTTAATTGATTCGGGTATGCTCTCCGTCCGCGAATCGGAATCTCAAGTCTCCAGTCTCCAGTCTCGTTCTTTCGACCGCTTCCGCAACCGCATCATGATTCCCATCCGCGATGAGCAGGGACGCATGGCGGGATTCGGCGCGCGCATCGTGGACCCGAACGACGTGCCGAAATTTTTGAACTCGCCCGAAACGCCGATCTTCTCAAAGGGACGTTTGCTCTACGGACTGGATCGCGCGCGCAAACCGATTCGGACTGCCGACCAAGCGGTCATCGTCGAAGGCTATCTCGATGTCATTGCCTTGCATCAGGCGGGATACGAAAACGTCGTCTCGCCGATGGGCACCGCGTTGACCGAAGACCAGATGCGTTTGCTGAAAAAGTTTACGCGAAGAATCGTGCTTGCGCTTGACCCAGACACGGCAGGACAAAAAGCCGTGCTGCGCGGACTCGACGCGGCGCGTTCAGCCATGGATAAAGAAGGGGAGTTGGGATTCGATGCGCGAGGCTTGTTGCGAAATGAATCGCGTCTGCAAGCGGACTTGCGCGTGGCGACGATGCCCGACGATCTCGACCCCGATGAAATCGTCGCGCGCGATAAAGATGAATGGAAGAAGTTGATCGAAGACGCGAAGCCCATCGTCACGCATGTGATGGAAACTCTCGCGGCAGGACAAAATATCAACGACCCGAAGGTGAAGAATGGAATCGCCGCGCAGGTGCTTCCTTTAATTGAAGACTTGCCGAATCCGCTGGAGCGCGACACGTATCGTCAGGCGTTGGCGCGAATGCTGAGGGTGGATGAACGCTCACTACTGGCGACCCAGACCCAAAGTCCGAGAGTGAGGCGACCGAGACAGGTTGAGAAGCCTGAAGTCCGCGAATCCGTATCGCCTGTCACGGTGTCGGTTTCGTCCAGCAAAGCGGTCGAGGAATATGTCATCGGCGTGTTGTTCAGAAAGCCCGAGTTGTTGTATCGGCTGGATCGGTCGTTGCAAGAGTTCGGCTTGGTCGCGTTGACCGCTGAAGATTTTGACTATACCGACAATCAGTTGCTGTTCGGGTTGATTCGCGAGTCGGTGGAGCAGGATAAGACCGAACATCACGATTTTGTGGTGGAGGCGATGCCCGAGTCGTTGCAGGCGCGTTCGCGCGAGTTGGAGAAAGAGGCGGAAAGGCAAAAGCAGTTGGACGAAAAATTGCTGGAAGAATTGCTGCGCGGTGTGATCAAATTGCGGCGCGTGGCGGCGGGGGAGAATATCAACCAGCTTCGGTTTTTGCAGGAAGAGGCGCACCAAAGCGGGGACGCGCGCGCATCGTCATATCAGGACTTGGTGTTACAGCATACAAGGCTGTTGCGCGATCTGGATCAGGCGCATAAAAAAATGGCGGTCAAAAGGTTGGAATAAAACAATTTGTTTACCGCTAAGCGCGCGAAGAGCGCAAAGATTTAAAGGCTTTTCTTAGCGGGCTTTGCGAGCTTCGCGGTTCAATTAAAAACGTAACAATCCAAGTGAGATGGCGTCTGGTAAATGGGACTATGGCAGAACACAAACGGACCGCATCGAACAAACCTCAAAAGAATAAACAAACCCCGCGCGACGCGGAATTTTCCGATTCATCCTTGCCTGTGGACATGGACGCCATGCTGAACGAACTGCCCGAATTAACGCGCGACGATTCTCCAGACCCCGATGCCAGCGCGCTCTCGCGACAAGAAGAGTTGTTTCATGATGAGCCGTTCGACCTAAAAGACCCCGCCATCGCCGCCGAACTAGCCGACGACCCCGTGCGCTTGTACCTGCGCGAGATCGGTCAGGTCAAACTGCTCGACGCCAACCGAGAGTTCCATCTGGCAACCATCATCGAGGCGAATCGACTCGTCGTGTCGTTGAGTCGTCATCCGCTTCGCAAGGGGCTCACGACCGAATGCGCCATCTACCACGCGCTCATCGCCGAAATGCTCACCTCGTGGGAGCGCCTGCATGAAGACACCGCGCGCCTCAACAGCGTGGCGCCGAATCTCATCTACCTTCTCGACGAAGCGAAAGAGTTGTCTGCCGCCTCCGAAACGAAAGAGCCATCCTACCTGAGAAATTATTTGGATAATGGGATGTGGGGGATGGACCAACTCTGGAACAGCATCGCCCGCCAAGCCTACTCGGTCTTTCTCAGCCTCTACCTGCTTCCGCCCGCGTATGCCGACTGGCTCCTCAAGCATCTCCACTCGCATCAACATTTGCCCAACCAGCGGACTCTCTTCGACCACCTGCCTACCGACGACATCCTCCGCAAAGAAATGGACTCGGCTCAAGCCCGCGCGGTGGAAGCGAACCAGACCTTGATCCGCGCGAACCTGCGGCTCGTGGTCAGCGTGGCGAAACGATATTTGAATCGCGGCATCAATTTCCAAGACTTGATCCAGGAGGGCAGTTTGGGACTGATGCGCGCGGTCAACAAATTCGACCCGCGCCGTGGATTCAAATTCAGCACCTACGCCACTTGGTGGATTCGACAGTCCATCAACCGTTCTATCGCCGAGCAAGCGCGGACGATCCGCATCCCTGTGCATTTGTTTGAAGCCATCAGCCGCGTGATGCGCGTTCAACGCACCCTCACACAGCAACTCGGGCGCGCGCCGACCACCGAAGAAGTCGCCATCGAAGTGGGCTATCTCCCCGCAGTGGATGTGGAAGCGATCTTGCGCGCGCATTCAGAGGAACAGCCGCTAGATGCCGCATTGCAAAAAAAGTTGGACTCCGCCATGCAAAAAGTGGACCGCGTCCTCCGGTCCGCGGAGGAACCGATTTCGATTGACGGACCCGTCGGCGACGAGGATTCCAGTTCGCTGGGTGATTTCATCGAAGACGAAGACGCGCCCTCGCCGTTGGATTCCGCCACGCGTGAGATGCTCCGCACGCAAGTTCGCAACGCGCTCAACCTGCTCTCCGACCGCGAGCGCGAAGTATTGGAATTACGATTCGGATTGAAAGACGGGAAAGACCATACGCTCGAAGAAGTGAGCGTCTTTTTCGACGTCACCCGCGAGCGCATCCGCCAGATCGAAGCGAAAGCGCTGAGGAAGTTGCGCCATCCCTCGCGGAGCAAGCAGTTGAGGGATTATTTGGGGTGACCCCCTGTGGGGCAGGAGACAAACCTGCTCTTATTTTTTTGTCCCTACCTTGTGAAAAGTGGCACTTTCAAAATTCTTATGTTATACTGTCACGAAGCAACCTCCGTAATTATTGGGCTTCTCTCATTACATTGGAGATTGTGTCGCCACTGCGTCACGCGACGCTTCTTTGGGCGAAGCCCTCCTCGTAATGACATAAATTCGGATGTTTTGAGGACAGATCATGCTGGAATACGTAGCAATCGCATTGATGATCGTATTGGCGACTCTCGTCGCCTTGATCGCTATTGGCTTGGGGAATTTATTCGGACCGAAGAAACCGTCTGCAGAAAAATCCATGCCGTATGAATCAGGCATGACCCCCTACGGCGAAGGGACGCGCCGTATGCCTGTCCGCTTTTATTTGATCGCGGTGCTGTTCATCCTGTTCGATATCGAAGTTGTTTTCTTTTTGCCGTGGGCAATTGTGTTCCGTCAGTTGGGGCTATTCGGCTTGATCGAAATGATCGTCTTTATCGTGATCCTGTTGGTCGGTCTTGTGTACGCGTGGAAGAAAGGAGCCCTTGAATGGGAATAGAGCAAAAACTCGGTGACATGGGGATCGTCACTACAAAATTGGAAGAACTCGTCAACTGGTCGCGCACGAACGCGATGTGGCCCATGTTGTTCGGTCTCGCGTGTTGCGCGATCGAGATGATGGCGGCGCAGGCTTCTCACTATGATATGAGCCGCTTCGGCATGGAACTGATGCGCGCCAGCCCGCGTCAATCGGATTTGATGATTGTGGCGGGACGAGTCTCGCGCAAGATGGCGCCTGTTGTCCGCCGCCTCTACGATCAGATGCCCGAACCGAAGTGGGCAATCGCGATGGGCGACTGCGCTTCCTGCGGAGGCGTGTTCAACAATTACGCGATCCTGCAAGGCGTGGACGAGGTCATCCCGGTGGATGTGTACGTCGCGGGCTGCCCTCCGCGCCCTGAGGCGTTGATCCACGGCGTGGTGACGTTGTATGAGAAGGTGAAGGGCGATAAGTTTAAGGATTTGGTGAAAGCCTAACGTCATTGCGAGTGGCGCTTCAGCGCCGCGAAGCAATCTCCGTCACGGTGTTGGGGATTGCTTCGTCGGGCTTCGCCCTCCTCGCAATGACGGGGTAGTTACTATGGACAAAAAACTCGAAAAGATCGTTCAAGCGTTGCAGGAAAATTTCGGCGCAACTCACGAGGAATTCCGCGATGAAGCGCATGTTCTCGTCAAAGCGGAGAACATCGTGGAAGCGTTGACCCTCCTGCGCGACAAATTTGAATTCGAATTGCTCTCCGCGCTCACCGCGACGGATTATTACCCGCAGGAGTCGCCGCGCTTCCATGTGGTGTATCAGCTCACGTCGCTGGCGAGGAATCTGTCGGTGCAGTTAAGAGTCGCAGTAAACAGTGACCAGCTAAAGGTCCCGAGCGCGGCGGGCGTGTATGATGTCGCCAATTGGCGCGAGCGCGAAGTCCTCGACATGTTCGGGATCGAATTTCCAGGTCACCCCGATCCGCGCAGGATCTTGACTCCCGAAGGGATGGAGGGGCATCCGCTTCGCAAAGATTTCCCGCTTGGGTATGAAGAGCCGCAGTTCACGTTCAATTACGAAGATATTGACCTGAAAAAGATTTACGCGAAAGAGTAAACGATGGCACAGCTTGAAGAAGTCGGTTATGAACAGTATAAGCATCTCGTATCAGAGCGCGCACTGACTGGCGAGACCATGTTGTTGAACATGGGACCGCAGCATCCGTCTACGCACGGCGTTCTGCGTTTGTTGCTCGAACTCGATGGCGAGACGATCATCAACGCGATCCCCGACATCGGTTATTTGCACACGGGCATCGAGAAGAACATGGAAGCCAAGACGTTCCTCAAAGCCGAAGTGATGACCGACCGACTCGATTACATGAACACGACGGGCAACAACCTCGCCTATTGCATGGCGGTAGAAAAATTAGTTGACCTCGACGTGCCCGAGCGCGCGCAGGTGATCCGCGTGATCATCACCGAATTACAGCGCATCGCTTCGCACCTCGTTTTCATGGGCGCGTTCGGTCTCGATCTCGCGGCGATGTCCATGTTCCTGTATTGCTTCCGCGAGCGCGAATACATCATGGACATTCTCGAAATGTGTTCGGGTCAGCGCATGATGACGACGTACTTCCGCCCCGGCGGTGTGTGGCGCGATGTGCCGGTGGAGTTTGATTCTGCCGTTCGTGAGTTCATCAAGATCTTCCCGGCGCGCGTGGATGAATACGAAGCGCTGTTGACGAAGAACCCGATCCTTCTCGACCGTTTGGTCGGTATCGGCTACCTCGACGGAGCCACCGCCCTTTCACACGGCGTGACGGGTCCCACGCTCCGCGCTTCCGGCGTGGACTGGGACTTGCGCAAGTCGCGCCCGTACATGGGGTATGAGCAATACGATTTCAAAGTCCCCGTCCGCAATCTCGACACGAAGAGAGGCGATACGTTTGACCGCTACATCGTCCATATCGAAGAGTTCCGCGAATCGTTGAAGATCGTCGAGCAGGGGCTGGAGAAGTTGAAGAAACTGCCGAACCAGCCGGTGCAAAGCGCGAATCGGAAGTTCGTGGTGCCGCCGCGCGCGGAGATCGGCGTGAGCATGGAAGCGCTCATCCATCACTTCAAGTTGTGGACGGAAGGTTTCCCCGCGCCGAAGAATTCGATCTACAGCGCGGTCGAATCGCCTCGCGGCGAGTTAGGCGTCTATCTCGAGGGCAACGGCGGACCTAAGCCGCATCGCGTGCACATGCGCACGCCTTCGTTTGACAACCTTTCCGCGATCAACAAGATGGTGCAGGGACATCTTGTGGCTGACCTTGTGGCGATCCTTGCTTCGATTGACATCGTGCTAGGAGACATTGACCGGTAAAATTTTCACCGCAAAGAACGCGAAGGACGCAAGATAAAAAATGATCTTGCGTTCGCAGCGGGCTGAGCGGTTCAAAGATGAGTGTCAAACATTATGCTTTCAAAGAAATATCCAAAAGAAGTCAAGCAGATCCTTTCCAAGTATCCGCCGGAGGGTAAACGCTCCGCGGTGATGCCTCTGCTCTTCCTCGCCCAGCGTGAGGAAGGGTACGTGGACAAAGCCGCGATGCAGGATATTGCCTCCATGCTCGATATTACCGAGACGGAAGTTGCGGGAGTCGTCGGTTTTTACACGTTGTATCACGAGCAAAAAGAAGGCAAACACCGTATCCAAGTCTGCACCGACCTGCCTTGTGCCTTGCGCGGCGCGGACAAATTCATGGACGATCTGTGCGGCAATTTGGGAATCAAAGTCGGCGAGACCACACCCGATGGCGCCGTCACGATCGAAGCGGTGACCTGTCTCGCCGCGTGCGACAAGGCGCCCATGTTCCAAACGCAGGGACCTGAGGGCATCAAGTATCACGAGAATATGACCGTTGAAAAGACTCTTGAGTTGGTGGAAGGATTGAGGAAGAGTACTGCGTAGCGCGTACTGCGTATGAGTGCCTTCGCCCAACACTAAACTACCAAACTATCCAACTACCTAACTATGACACACATCCTTTTACGTCACCGCGAAATACCTGACATCAACCAACTCTCCGTCTACAAAAAGAACGGCGGACTTGCCGCATTCAAGAACGCGGTCACAAAGATGAAGCCGACCGAAGTGACCGACGTGGTCAAGAACTCGGGTCTGCGCGGACGCGGCGGCGCGGGCTTTCCGACGGGGATGAAATGGTCGTTCATTGATAACAAGAACTGGCCCCATTACATCGTTGCCAACGCGGACGAGTCTGAACCGGGCACGTTCAAAGACCGCGAAATTATGGAAGGCAATCCGTTCCAATTTTTGGAAGGGTTGATGATCGGCGCATACGCGGTCGGCTCGAACGCGGCGTACATTTATCTGCGCGGCGAGTTCTGGGAGTTGGGCGCGTCGCTGGATGCGCAGATCGCTGAGTTGGAGGAAGCGGGTTATCTTGGCGATAAATTGTTCGGCACCGATTATTCTCTCCGCGTCTACACTCACCTCGGCGCAGGCGCGTACATCTGCGGCGAAGAGACGGCTCTGCTCGACTCGCTCGAAGGCAAACGCGGACAACCGCGCGTGCGTCCTCCGTTCCCTCCGGCGGTTGGACTGTATGGCAAGCCGACCATCATCAATAATGTGGAAACGTTTACCAACGTGCCGATGATCATGACGAACGGCGCGGAGTGGTACAAGACGATGGGAACGGCAGATGCTCCCGGCGTAAAGATATTTTCCCTTTCGGGCCGCGTGCGCAAGCCTGGCAATTATGAATTGCCTCTCGGCACGACCTTCCGTGAATTGATCTACACACACGGCGGTGGCGTGCAGGATTCGCGCAAGGTCAAAGCGATCATGCCCGCAGGCGCATCCTCTTCCTTGATCCTTGTGGATGACGACGCGCTTCTCGATACGCCGATGGATTATCTTGAAGTTCGTAAGTTGAAATCGGAGCTTGGCTCGGCTTCTGTCATCATCGTTGACGACAGTGTTTCCATCGAGTGGCTGGTCAACAAGACCGTCCATTTCTTCAAGCATGAATCATGCGGCAAATGCACGCCCTGCCGCGAAGGCACCTATTGGATGTCTCACATCACCGAGCGCATTCACAGCGGTCAAGCCGTAAAAGCGGATGTGGATTTGCTCCTCAACGTGGCGAAACAGATGCAAGGTAAATGTCTGTGCGCGTTGGGCGAATTTTCCACGATGGCAGTCGTCTCCGGTATTGAACGCTTCCGGCAAGATTTTGATAACGCGGTAAAAGCATAATGAGTAAACAAGTCACTCTCACGATCGATGGAACACAAGTCACGGTTCAAGAAGGAACCTCGATTGTCGACGCGGCGAAAGTCGCGGGCATTGATATTCCCGTTTTTTGTCACCATCCCAAACTCGAGCCTGTCGGCATGTGCCGCATGTGTCTCGTCGAACTCGGACGCCCGATGCGTGATCGCGCCACCGGACAATTTGTGATGGAGAACGGCGCGCCGAAGATCCAGTTCATGCCCAAACTCGAAACGGCTTGCACGAACAAGGTCGAAGAGGGCATGGTCATCCTCACGCAATCGGCGAAGGCAAACGAAGGTCAGAAAAGCACGCTTGAGTTTTTGCTCACGTCGCATCCGCTCGATTGTCCCGTTTGCGATAAAGGCGGCGAGTGCCCGCTTCAAAATCTGACGATGGCGCACGGTCCCGGCAAGAGCCGCTTCATCTACGATGAAAAGATGCACCTCGCCAAACAAAAACCTCTCGGCGAATTGATCTTTTTGGATCAGGAACGCTGCATCCAATGCGCGCGCTGTATCCGCTTTCAGGATGAAATTGTCGGGGACGCCGTTCTCGACTTCGACCTGCGCGGCCGCACCATGCAGATCGTTTCTCTTTCGGACCCTGGGTTTGATTCAGTTTTCTCCGGCAACACCACCGACATCTGCCCCGTCGGCGCGTTGACCACTGCGGACTTCCGCTTCGGCGCGCGCCCGTGGGAGTTGGATGCCGCTCCCTCGATCTGCACGCAATGCCCGGTGGGATGCAACACCACGTTGAACACCCGCCGCGAAGCCCGAACCGATGGCGAGATCGTCGTCAAGCGCGTGATGCCGCGACAGAACGAAGAAGTGAATGAGATCTGGCTGTGCGATAAAGGTCGCTTTGCGTATCACTACGCGGAGGGCAAGACTCGCTTATCGAAGCCGCTCGTCCGCAAAGAGAAAAAACTGACGCGCACTTCCTGGGATGCCGCGACCAAACTCGCCGCCGAGAAGTTCCTCAAAGCGAAGAAAGATTTTGTTGTTCTCGCGTCGGGCAGACTTTCCAACGAAGACCTATTCAACTTGAAGACCCTCGCCGATCACGCGGGCGGAAAATCCTATCTGTACTCGCACATGGCTGGCGGTGAATTGACGTCGCTCGTCGGCGTAGGCGCTGGCACGAACTTCGGCAAAATGGGCGCAGGGACAACGATCCTCGTCGTCGCCTCTGACTTGTATCAGGAAGCGCCGATCTGGTATCTCAGAGTCAAACAAGCCAAAGAACGCGGCGCGACGTTGATCGTGATGAATCCGCGCGAGACGAAACTCGATAAATACGCCTCGCACAAAGTCCGCTACGAATACGGCGATGAAGCGAGAACGGTTCACGATCTGACGAAGAAAAGCAAAGAAGGCGACGCGTTGCTGAAATCCGAAAACGTGGTCATCCTATATGGAAGCGAAGGGGTTGGCGTGCTTGGCTCGCAAAGTTTGGCGACCGCCTGCGCCAAGTTGTTGAATGAGAACGG
>CAYWCN010000104.1:3560-10036 GCA_964456775.1 uncultured Anaerolinea sp. | reverse complement strand
CGGAGGGTTCATTCCCTCAGTTTACTCACTCTCTTTCAACTGCGTAAGTCCTACAGTGAATGGTTTGTTGTAACTGGTAGGTTGAATGTCCCATTTGTTCTTGTCTCATGTTCCTGTACACTGTGAAGTGCGTTTTATCAGATCATCAACCACAAGGAGAGAACTATGCCAGGACGAGGTGGTCGGGTTGGCGGGCGAGCGGGCGGAGGGTTTAGGGCGCCGCGAATTAGTAGCGGCGGTTCAAGCGGGTCGCGGGGATTTCGAATCAATATCGGTAATCGCGCGCCGCGTGCTGTATCGAGCGTGCCTGATACGAATTCATCAACCCCACATCATATTCATCATCACAGACCGTGGCTCCGAAACCGATTACCTGGCGCATGGGGAACTGGCTGGCGTTTCGTGGGAATCCTGATCGCTTTGTTCTTTTTGGGGATGTGCGCCTGTGTTGGTTTTGGTTTGATCTTGAATGCCATGGGGTATGGAGGATAAGGATACCGAAGCATAATAACTTTGGGATTTACTCCAATAGACCTCTTGCGAAAACAATTTTCGTAAGAGGTCTATTGTTCGATCTACTTTCCATTTGCAGACATAAAGCCAAAATTCTCCTCGCGCAAGGCGGGATTTACCAGTTGAAATCAGACTCCAATCGCTGTATAGTGTAACTGTAACCAGAGAGGAGAAACCTATGACTACCAAATCGAAACCCCGCAAAAAAGTTCATTCCCGAAAAGCGAAGTCTGCTGAACCTGTTTTGACCGCGAGTCAACTCAGTGAGATTCAAAATGAGTTGGTGCTTCCCTACAAAGAGTTGAGAGTGACAGTCGGCTTGTTGGGCATGCTCATGCCGTTGATCCTCTATTTGGGCGGACGGGTGATCTTTGGCAAGGTGTTGCAGGAGTCGATCAGCGCGTATTATCACACTGGGATGCGGGACGTGATGGTGGGGATTTTGTTCTCGCTCGGCGTATTCTTGTTCACCTATAAAGGATACGGGCGCGCCGACGATATTGCGGGAGACCTCGCGTGCTTCTTCGCCATCGGAACCGCGCTATTTCCAACCTTGCGAAGCGGTGAGACTGGGGAGGTCTATAAACTGATCAGCATCGTGCATCACATCTTTGCGGCGTCGTTCCTGTTGACGCTCACGTACTTTTGTCTTGCCCTGTTCACGAAGTCCAAGCACAAGCCCGACGATATGTCGAACATGAAGAAACTGAGAAACAAAATTTATCGGATCTGCGGCGGCGTGATGTTACTTTCGATTCTGTTGATCGCTGTGTATTTTGCCACGTTCGGCGCCGAAGGACGATTCCTCGGCATCACCAATCCGATCTTTTGGTTCGAGACGCTCGCCATCTTTGCTTTTGGCTTCTCGTGGTTCGTGAAAAGCGAAGTGATCCTAAAAGACGAAGAGGACGACAAGCCAACAGTCGAGTGGACGCCTCAACTCGTCGGCGAGAGTGTTTCATAGATTTTTTTGTACACGGATATCACGGAAACCACGGAAAAGAGCTTTTTATTTTGGCTTTCCGTGAGACTCAGTGAGTCCACTGAAAAAACAAACTATTACCGCGAAGGCGCGAAGAGCGCGAAGAAAAATTAATAATGTGCGAAGGAAAGTCAAATCAATTTGAGAAAGCCTTCAAATCTTGAACTTCATTTTTAAAAAATCTTGGTGTCCTTCGCGTCTTCGCGGTGAGAAAAGCCTTTTTGCAGTGCAGCCACTCAGTGAAATCCGTGGCGCTCGTGTTCTAAAGGATTTTGGAAGCAATCCCTGAGTTTGTTGCCGTTTCACTCCCCGTGAAAGAATTTACTCATGACCGGCGCGATGTTCTCCGGGATGTCCTCGTTCCACGCGCCGCCGTCAACGACTTCGCCGGTCTGATTACCGCTGGCGTCGAGTTTGAAGTACACGGGAATAAACTCGAATTGGAAGTCGCCGACCTTGCCGTTGTCCCAGCCCCATTCGTCCACATCCAGTTTGATGATGTACGTGCCCGCGTAAGCATCCATCATCAGCGGATTTTCTGCCTCTAACGCGGCTTCGATCGCCTGACATGGCGGACACCACGTCGCATCGAAGTAGACAATTGGAGTCCGCCCAAGCGCGGCGGCTTTCTGCGCCTCTGCGGCTAAGATCGTTTTCAACTCGCCGTCCTGCGGATGAAATCGGACAAGCGTAAACCTATCCGAAGTTTGAGTCGGCGCTTCAGCGGTCTGGCTGGGCGTTTCAATGATCGGACTTGGCGATTCGATTGGCGCAGGTGGGGATGGAAAAAGAAAGTTGCAAGCTAAGAGTCCAATTCCTACAAGCGCGAGCAGGATTTTTTTATTCATGGGTTGTCCATCCTTTGGTTATGAAACTATTTGAATGTGTCTGCGCCCGGCACGCGGATCGAAACAAGTTTGCCCATCACGGGCGGTTTGCATCCTCGGTTATTGCAAGTCATAAATGTGACTTTGACCGTTTCGTCCGCCCAATCACTTCCCGCAGGAAGTTCGACGGGCAGACTTAACGTCACTGCGCCGGAAGGATACACAAGCAGATCCTTTGGATCGAATTCAGGCTCTTCAGCCTTGACGCTTTCAACGAGTCCTCCCGCCGTTTTGAGTTGACTCGCAGGCGTCAGCATCAACAAGGTGGGGCGGCCGAGTCCATCCACCCCGGTCAACGGAATATCTTTGCTGTACAAATAATAACCCGCAGGCGGCAAAAATTCAGCAGACAGAAAATAGTTGCCTTCATCGTTGCGATCCAATTGAATGGAAACGTCCACATCGTTTTCTGTAAATGTTGCAAGCGCGATGGGAAACTCGCTGGGCGAGTCTGTTGCTACGCAAGATGTGACTGCGAGTGAAATTATCAATGCAAGACCAACGAGTTGCTTCATGCTTTTCTGCGAATTATAAACAAGAAAACCTCCGAAGGACAAAGTCCCTCGGAGGGTAGTCTCCAGTCTCTAGTCCCCAATTCTCTAATTCTCCAATCCCCAATTACTTACCACGCACTCACGCCGTCTCCAAATACCTTTCGATCTCATAATCCGAAACATGCAAGCGGAAATCATCCCACTCTGCCCATTTCGCTCGTGAGAACGCATCGTACGTGACCTCGCCCAATGCAGACCTGATGACTTCGTCATTCTCAAGTTCAGTCAGCGCCCTGGCGAGCGAGCCGGGCAATTCGGTCACACCCAGTTTCTCGCGGTCTTCTTTATCGAGGTGATACAAGTTGATGTTGTTGAGCGGCTTCGGCGCGGTCATGTTCTTTTCGATCCCATCCAGCGCGGCGGCGAGCATGACCGTGAACGCGAGATACGGATTCGCGGACGGGTCGGGGAAGCGCAACTCGGCGCGCACGGCTTTGTCGCGTCCTTCGGTGTAGCGCGGGATGCGGATCAACGCCGAGCGGTTCTGTTGCGCCCAACCGATGTAGACCGGCGCTTCGTAGCCGGGGACGAGTCGCTTGTACGAGTTAACCGTCGGCGCGACGACGGCGGCTAAAGCCCGGGCGTGCGCCAACTGTCCCGCGATGAATCCATACGCAAGGTTGGAAAGATGCGCGTCGTCGTTTTTCTCAAAGAACAAATTGGTTCCCGTCTTCTTGTC
Organism: uncultured Anaerolinea sp.; assembly: GCA_964456775.1. Taxonomy (GTDB): domain Bacteria; phylum Chloroflexota; class Anaerolineae; order Anaerolineales; family Villigracilaceae; genus Defluviilinea. The sequence goes on along the minus strand of CAYWCN010000104.1, from coordinate 6,421 downwards.
AAACAGACTCTGATGACAGTGCATCCCCGAACCGTTGATGCCGAAGACAGGCTTGGGCATGAACGACGCGGTGAGTCCGTGTTGCGCGGCGATGGCTTTGACGGTGTATTTCAACGTCAACACATTGTCGGCGGTCTTGAGCGCGTCGGCAAAGCGGAAATCAATTTCGTGTTGACCGAGCGCAACTTCGTGATGACCGACTTCCACATCGAGCCCCATCGCGTCGAGCGCGCTCATCAAGTCGGTGCGCACAACGACCGCCTCATCGAACGACGAGAAATCGAAGTATCCGCCCGCGTCGTGCGGAACGGGATGAACGCCATGTCCGTTCGTGCCTTTGAAGAGGAAGAACTCAGGTTCGGGTCCGAGATTGAATGTCCAACCTTTTTCTTCGATGCGCTTCAACTGTCGCTTCAATGTGCCGCGCGGATCGCCCTCGAAGGGATCGCCGTTCGGCATGTGAATGTCGCAGAACACGCGCGCGCGTTTTGAATCCGCCGCCGACCACGGCAATACCGCGTACGTGTCGGGGTCGATCAACAAGCGCATGTCGCTTTCTTGAATGCGCGCGAAGCCCTCGACGGATGAACCGTCGAACCACGCGCCGTCTTTCAACACATCCTCCAGATGACGCGCGGGCATGTCCACGCTTTTCACCGCGCCCGTCACATCTGAAAATTGTAACGAAAGAAACTTTACACCATCTTCTTTTACTTTTTTAACTAAATCCTTGCCGTCCATGTTTTCTCCTTTTTATAATTTCTTTTTGTTTTTGATGTAGGGGCGACCCGCCCAGCGGTAATAATGTACCATGTCGACTCTGACGGGTCGCCCCTGCGATTATTGGATAGGTGAAATTTATTCTCCGCTCGCCGCGGACTGCAACGGTTCTGTCTTGACCTTGACCTGCCTCGCCCAATTGATGAGGATCACCGACCCGATAATGATTCCCGCCGCGGCGAGGGTGCGCGACGTAAGCGGCTCACTGGCAAGCCACGCGCCCAACAACACCGCCACCAGCGGATTAACATACGCATACGTTGCAACGAGCGAGAGCGGCGCGTTCTGCAATAACCAAATGTACGCGACAAATCCGATCATTGAACCGAACGTGATGAGATAGACCAAGCCAAGCCATGATTGAGTTGAAACTTGCGCGATGTTGAATGTATTCCACTCGCCCCGCAAGAGACTGACCAAAAATAACGGAACACTCCCTGCGACCATCTCCGCGCCAGTCGTCATCAACGCGGACTTTGGCACGTCCGCGCTTCGGCTGTAAATGGAACCGAGTGCCCACAAGAATGAAGCGATGAGTACTGCAACCGTTCCGATCGTATCGAATTGAAGTTTGCCCGTTGATTCCGATGGACCGACCAGCAGATAAATGCCGCCAAAGCCAATGATCAGCCCAACGATGGTCAGCCACGTGGGTTTGACTCCGTTCGAGCGCAGGGATTCGATTAACACAAGCCACATGGGGGTCGTGCCAACGATCAACGCCGCGATGCCCGATGCGATGCGTTGTTCTGCAAACGAAACGAGTCCATTGCCGCCGAGTAACAACAACGCGCCGATGATCGCCACCGATTTCCATTGCGCGCGCGTCGGCATGTCATCTCCCGCCGCGCGCCGCCACAGGACGAGGATCAACCCTGAGACGAGGAATCTCATCCCCGCGTGCATGAATGGCGGAATCGTCTCCACTGCGAATCGAATCGCAAGATAAGTTGAACCCCATACGATGTACAACGCGAGCAAAGCAATCCATATTTTTGTTTTCATTTATTCCTTTTTGTTCCCCTCTCCCTTTCAGGGAGAGGGGTTAGGGGTGAGGGTCGCTCTTCCTCGCCCTTCGACTGCGCTCGCCTATCGGCTCGCTCCGCTCTGGGCGGATTCATACGCCAACAACGCCTTCTTCCTCAACGCGCCATAGCGATACTTTCCAAACTCACCAGCCTTGCGGATCACCCGATGACACGGAATCAACACCGCGATCGGGTTGTGTCCAACGGCGGTTCCCACCGCGCGGACAGCATTCGGGTTGCCGATGCGTGAGGCAATCCCTTCGTACGTGGAAACCGAACCCGCAGGGATTTGCAACAGCGCCTCCCACACTTTCAACTGGAAGTTCGTCCCGCGCAGGTGCAACGTCAACGGCTTGATGCGAGTGTTGAAGCGCAGGTCGAAGATCGGACCGACTAGCGCGGCGGTGGCGCGATAGTCTTCGATCATCTTCGCTTCCTTCCAATCGCTCACGAGATTGTCAATCGCGTCGCCTTCGCTTCCTTGCACGAAGCCGAGGTGACAAATTCCGCGTTCGGTGAGCCCGATCAGACATTTGCCGAACGGCGTGAGGTGGATTCCGTATCGAATGGTCACGCCTTCGCCTTTGGATTTGTACTCGCCTGGCGACATCGCCTCCGTGTTCACAAAAAGATCATGGAGGCGGCCCAGACTCGACAGTCCGACTTGATGCGTGGTGTCGAGCAGATTCTCCGACTTGTCGAGCAGATCCTTCGCGCTTTCCTTCGTCACGAATTGCAAAAAGCGTTTCGGGCTGACTCCCGCCCAACGCGTGAAGAGTCGCTGAAAGTGAAATTCGCTCAAGCCGACGTTCGCCGCGACCTCGTCGAGATTGGGCTGATCTTTGAAATGGTTTTCAAGGTACAGGATCGCCTGCTCGATGCGCAGGTAATCTTCGGACGATTGTTTGAAATCGGTGTTCATAGTGTCTCCTTTTGTTGATGCTATTCTATGAACATCCATTACATCTGCCGACCCGATTCTTGCTGAGTCTCCCCTCTCCTTTAGGAGAGGGGTTGGGGGTGAGGTTAAACAAAACAGGCATGCGTGGGCAT
>CAYWCN010000104.1:0-3550 GCA_964456775.1 uncultured Anaerolinea sp. | reverse complement strand
GCGCTATGTCGTCATTGCGAGGAGCGCTCTTGCTCTTCGCGACGAAGCAATCTCCGTCACCGAGTTGGCGACATCGTCCTCGTAGGGGATTGCTTCGGGCGAAAACCATCGCCCTCGCAATGACGTAAACGAAAAACAGGCATGCGTGGGCATGCCTGTTAACGACTCAGCATTAAAAAAGACAGCCCTTCCAAACACGAACAGATGGAATCCACCTGTATCACTTGCGCTTCCCTTGTGCCAAACATTGCTGTCTGGTTTTCGGGTGAGCAACAGAGTTTTTTCGCCCGATTGTTGGGCGCTTGTTGCCTTTCGCTTGTTTCGGAAGGGAGAAAGAAGTTTGTGACAAACTTCAGAGGCATCCGCTGATCTATCCGATTTTTGGACCTCACCCCTGTCCGTAGCATCCCGTTCGCACGGGAGAACCTCCACCTCGTGATCTCAGTTGGACAAATTGTCAATTTGTCCAACAAAAGACCCAGCCGCTAAATCTCCGAATATTCAATTGTTAATGGCGGCGATTGTATACTGCATAGCGCGGCTTTGTCAAGCGCAATATTGGTGGTTGTGTTTTATTTTGATTTTCGATAAGATTCACGCACTTCAACTCTGGAGGCATCAATGCATTCCGCACATTCGATTCAGGATTATCTCGACGTTGTGAACGGGGGGATCGCGAAAAAGTTTGGAGACGGCAAGCCGAAGCGTGTCATCATCGTGGGAGCGGGTCTTGCGGGACTTTCGGCTGGGTACGAACTTCGGCGGGCTGGTCACACCCCGATCATTCTCGAAGCCCAACAACGCGTGGGCGGACGCGTGTACACCCTGCGTGATCCATTCACTGAAGGCTTGTACGCCGAAGTCGGCGCGATGCGGATTCCACGCGCGCACACGTTGACCATGTCCTACGTCGAGAAGTTTGGGCTGAAGACAAACGACTTCACGATGGATAACCCCAACGCGTATCACTACATGGGCGGACGGAAAGTCCGCGCCTCAGAAGCCGCAAAAGACCCGTCACTGCTTGGCTTTGATGTCTCTGAAAAAGAAAAAGGTATTACAGCGGGGAAGATGTACGAAGCCGCGCTCAAACCGTTACTCGACCTGCTCGAAAAAGACGGCGACAAAGCTTGGGGCGAGATCATCGCAAAATACGATCAATATTCCACTCGCGAGTTTCTCGAATTGAACGGCTGGTCCGAAGGCATGATTGAGATGTTCGGCTTGCTGGCGAATCAAGAGTCCGTGATGAACTCCTCCTTCCTTGAACTGTTCCGCGAAGATTCAGGGAATTACTATACCAACATGATCGAACTTGATGGTGGCACAGATCGTTTGCCACATGCGTTTCTTCCCGAACTGAAAGACTGCATCCGCTTCGGCGCGAAGATGATCGCGATGGACCAGTCGCCGACGGATGTGACGATTCACTATCAAACGCAGGCGGGACGGTTTGAAGAAAAGGGAGATTACGCGATCATCACGGTTCCATTCCCTGTGTTGCGGCACGTAGAAGTTCTCAAGCCATTTACTCGCGCCAAGAATCGTGCGATCCGCCAATTGCATTACGATGCTTCGGCAAAAATCCTATTTCAATGCAAACGTCGATTCTGGGAAGAGGACGACGGCATCTTCGGCGGCGGCACAATGACCGACCTGCCGATCCGCAATTTGTATTATCCCGACCATGGGCGCGAAACGGGACGCGGCGTCATCCTCGCAAGTTATACATGGTCAGAGGATGCACAACGTTGGGGCTCGCTCAAACCCGATGATCGCATTGCACAAGCGTTAGATGATGTCGCTGAGATTCATCCGCAAATTACAAAAGAGTTTGAAGTCGGCACATCATGGATGTGGCACGACGATGAATTTGCAGGCGGCGCCTTCGCGCTGTTCGATCCTGGTCAGCAAACGTTGTTGCATGATGAAATCGTAAAGCCCGAGGGACGAATCCATTTTGCGGGTGAACATGCCTCGCTGTATCACGCGTGGATCCAAGGCGCGTTCGAATCGGGTCTACGCGCGGCGATTGCGATTCATCAATCTCCATAAATAAAATAAAAAGACCTCACAGGTTTTCAAGACCTGTGAGGTCTCCTACATTCGATTCCCCGCCAATGCCGTGTGCTACGAAGTTTTGAACCTGCTTTCGCAGGTGGGTCCCTACCCAGAAACGCCGCCTTGGCTCAGGCCTATCGCGTTATTTCTTTAGGAGTTAAAGACCCTTTTAAAAAGTGTTGGCTCAAAACGGAAGGGCAACATCACGAGCACAGCAGGGATATGATTTATATACCATAAACAGAAGGGGAAAGGGAGGGATAAATTAATTGCGAAATTTTCAGGCTGGTTGATTTTGCTTGACATTTGTGCTACCCTTAATCGTATTAATCGTCAGACAAGGAGAACATGATGACAACCGTTCCCGGGATCGATGTTTCGTATTGGAACTCAGGCATTGACTGGCCCAAAGTGCGCGCGACAGGCCAGCGATATGTTTTTGCAAAAGCCAGCGAAGGGGATACGTACTCGGATCCCACTTTCGGGGCGAATTGGTCCGGCGCAAAGTCGGCTGGACTCTTGCGGGGAGCATATCACTTCTTCCGCGCGAATAAGGATGCGAAGAAACAAGCTACGCGTTTCATCGACTCGGTGAAAGCGGCGAATGACCTTGGCGAACTTCCGCCAGTCCTCGATCTTGAGACTCATGATGGGCAAAAGAAAGAGAAGATCATCGCGGGCGCGAAAGCATGGCTCGATCTTGTCGAAGCCGCGTTCGGCAAGAAGCCGATCATTTACTCGGCTCAATTTTTCTTGCAGGATTATTTTTCCGAAGCGGGTGGCGGACCTCCCGTGTGGGCAAAAGATTATCCGCTTTGGCTGGCGCAATACCCAAATACCTATACCGAAGAGTCGAAGCCGTTCTTGCCGCGCGGATGGTTCAAGTGGACGTTTTGGCAGTACAGCAAAACGGGACGCGTCAACGGTATCAACGCGAATGTGGATCTGAATGTGTTCAACGGCACGCTGGAGGAGTTGTACCAGCTTGCGGGCGCGAAACCTGTCGCTGTGGATGCGTCCAAGCCGGCGAAGCACAAAGTGGCGGCGGGCGATTCGTTTGAATCCATTGCGAATAAATATGGCGTGACCGTGCGCGAACTTGTCAGCGCGAACCCGCAGTTGTTGAAGACGGGCGATTCGTTGGCGGTGCCAGCCGCGGTGGCGATTCCTGCCGAGGGCGAATCAGGTTCCACCGGCGGAGGAAGCGGTTCTTCATCCCCAAGAACATACACGGTTAAATCGGGCGATTCCCTCTACGCGATAGCGATCAAATACAGCACGACGGTCGCGGCGATCGCTTCTGCAAATAATATTTCCAATGTGAATAATATTGCCGCGGGACAGGTGTTGGTAATTCCGTAGTCTTATAACGAAGTCAACAGCCAGTAAAAGCCCGCCGCAAATGCCGCGCTGACCGGGATGGTGATCAGCCAGGCGGTGAGGATGTCGCCTGCCACGCTCCAGCGGACTTTGCTGAGGCGTTCCGACG
>CAYWCN010000103.1:0-10432 GCA_964456775.1 uncultured Anaerolinea sp. | reverse complement strand
TCACCGAAATTGGAAATAATTTCCAAACCGCCAATCCGAATGTGACCGTCACCTTCAACTTCGCTGGCTCCCAAGCCTTGCGCACTCAAATTGAAGAAGGCGCGCCCGCTGACGTGTTCGCGTCCGCGAGTGGTAAAGAGATGGAAGCATTGGTCACCAGTTCGTTTGTGACCGCAGAAAGTTCTCAGATCTTTTTGAATAACAAATTGGTTGTGATTCTCCCAGCCGTAAACCCCGCAGGTATTGACTCAATCGAGGATCTGGCAACTTCTGGAATCAAGATCGTGCTAGCCGCCGAAGAAGTTCCCGTCGGCAGATATTCGCGCGAAGCATTGGATAAGATGAACGGCGTTTATGGAAGTGATTTCAAAGATAAAGTTTTGGGAAATGTCGTATCCAATGAAGATAATGTCAAGCAAGTGGTAGCCAAGGTCCAACTCGGTGAAGCGGATGCGGGTATCGTGTACACCTCCGATGCCGTCGCCGCGCCTGAATTGGTGACTATTGAAATCCCTACCGATATCAATGTCGTTGCCAAATACCCGATTGCGCCAGTGGTCGAATCCGCAAATGCGGAGTTGGCTCAGGCGTTCATTGCTTACATCCTTTCGGATGAAGGTCAAGCGATTTTGCAGAAGTGGGGATTTGCTTCTCCGTAACAAGAAAAACGTCCCGCAGGTTTACTGGATTAACAAAGTTTATCCAACCAAACCTGCGGGACGGTTACAGATGAAAAAACTCCTCGACTCGAAATGGTTATTCATCATCCCAAGCATTATTATGCTGGGATTATTTTTGCTTCCACTACTCGCAGTCTTTATACGTTCGATCAACCCAGATTTTTTTGGTTATGCTTTTTCCAAGCAGGCATTGGATGCCTTGAAGTTAAGTCTGGTCACCAGCACCATTACAACTGCTTGCGCGATTCTCTTTGGCACGCCGCTTGCCTATGTTTTGGCAAATTGGAAAATTAAATACAAATCATGGCTCGAATTGCTGATTGACTTGCCCATCGTCCTTCCGCCTTCGGTTGCAGGCTTGGCGTTGCTAATTGCTTTTGGTCGCAGGGGCTTATTTGGTTCGTATCTAAACTTGATCGGGATTTCACTTCCATTTACAACGGTAGCCGTGGTCATGGCTCAGATGTTTGTTGCCGCACCGTTGTACATCCGCTCTGCTAGAGTCGGCTTCATGGGCATTGACAAGCAACTAGAAGAAGCCGCCAGTGTCGAAGGGGCGAATCGCTGGCAGATGTTCCGTGAAGTGATGTTGCCGCTTACAGGTAAATCCTTGCTCAGCGGCGCGATCCTCACATGGACTCGCGCCCTCGGCGAATTTGGTGCAACAATTTTATTTGCAGGAAATTTAGAGGGAGTCACACAGACGATGCCGATGGCGATCTACTTGGGGTTTGAACGTAATTCAGGAATTGCGTTGGCGTTGTCCGTTGTGCTGGTGGTTGTTTCCATTTTCCTGCTTGCATTGACCCGTCGGCTGGATAAACCCGACCACGATTAGTTTAAGCGTGCAAGTTCGATCCATCAGCCACAGAGATCACAGAGATTCTGAGATTTTTCTCTGAGGACTCAGTGTTCTCTGTGGCAAAGAAGTTTTAACAACTCCCTGATTAATCTCCTCGCATCCAAATGATATAATCGCGCCACTGTTGAGGCGTGATGTTGAAAATAGAGATCGTCTACTGCGCGGTCTGACATTACACCGCTCGGGCCGTGAGCCTGATGGGTGAACTGCTCAGACACTACGAGCATGTGATCGAAGAGATCAAGTTGATTCCTTCGGATGAAGGTCGCTTTGAAGTGACGGTCAACGGGCAGTTGTTGTTTTCAAAGTCGCAGTTGCATCGTCACGCCGAAGCGGGGGAAGTGGTGGGGTTGGTGAGGAAGTTGGTTGGAGAATAATATTCCGTCATTGCGAGCGAAGCGAAGCAATCCCCGTCACAATGTTGGAGATTGCTTCGTCAGGCTAAAGCCTTCCTCGCAATGACGAAAACTATAGAGGTTATGAATGCCAAAAAAGGGACGCGTGTTTTCAGGAGCAAGACCGACAGGGCGGCAACACTTGGGAAATTATCTCGGCGCGATTCGGAATTACGTCGCGTTGCAGGACGACTACGATTGCGTCTATTGCATCGTGGATGTCCATGCGCTGACGACGGTGGAAACGACTCAAGAGTTAAAACAAAACACCATCGAGATGGCGCTCGACTGGCTCGCCGCAGGGATTCGTCCCGAAGAGACGATACTGTTCATTCAGTCGCACGTCCCTGAAGTGATGGAACTCCACACGTATCTTTCGATGGTCACGCAGATGGGCAAACTCACCGACCTGCCAACCTTCAAAGAGAAACTCGCCCAACAGCCTGAGAATGCCAACTACGGCTTGCTCGGCTATCCCGTCCTCATGACCGCCGATATCGTTTTGTATAAATCCGACATCGTTCCCGTCGGCATTGATCAGGCTCCGCATTTGGAATTTGCTCGTGAAATAGTTCGCTCGTTCAATTATCGCTACAACACCAAGGTGTTGATCGAGCCGCAGGTGAAGCATACCGAAGTGTTGAAAGTGCTGGGCATTGACGGCAAAGCGAAGATGAGCAAGAGTTTGAACAATCACATCGAACTCGCCGCCACGCCCGAAGAGACGTCTGCGCGCGTGAAGGATATGGTCACCGACCCCGCGCGCGTCAAACGCACCGACCCTGGCAACCCCGATGTGTGTAACGTCTTCTCGATGCACAAGATTTTTTCGCCGCAAGACGAAGTGGATATGATCAACAAAGAATGTCGCACGGCGGGCATCGGATGTGTGGACTGTAAGAAACGCTTCGCCGCGAACTTGAACAAGCACCTCGAACCTTTCCGCGCCAAACGCGCCGAACTCGCTTCAAAACCCGACTATGTGACTGGTGTGCTGAACGATGGAGCTTCGCGTGCCCGTGTGATCGCGCAAGAGACAATGAGGGAAGTCCGCGAGGCGATGCAGCTTCCTTGAGTATTGCGTACTACGTACTGCGTAAGATGACGAATACGCAATACGCAATACGAAGTAATAAGACATCAATGCGAGTCCTTATCCAGCGCGTTTCCCATGCCAGCGTAACCGTAGACCAGCAAACCATTTCCTCCATTGGGAAAGGTTTGCTGATCTTGTTGGGAGTTGGTCATGGCGATGGGGAGGAGCAGGCAACCTTCCTTGCGGAGAAGACCGCCAATCTGCGAATCTTTGAAGATGAACAGGGGAAAACGAATTTATCCATTTTGGATGTGAAGGGGGAGGCGATTGTCGTTTCGCAATTTACGTTGTACGCAAACACCCAAAAGGGACGCCGTCCCTCATTCATTGAAGCCGCCCTACCCGATGTCGCTGAACCGTTGGTGAATCGATTCGTCGAATTATTGCGCGGACACGGCGTCCCGACTCAAACAGGGAAATTCGGCGCGCACATGGAAGTGGAAATCCACAACGATGGACCCGTCACGATCTGGTTGGAAAAATGAACATCCGACCCAATGCGTTTCAAAAATTGTTCCATCGTTTTTTAATGCTCAAGCCCATCTCGATTCTGTTATCGAAAATTTTGTTTCGCGCCGATAACTTCATGTTGCGGTCAACGAAAGGAAAACTGACCGTCACGCGTATCGTCGGTTTGCCGATCATCCAGTTGACGACGAGAGGTGCAAAGACTGGCAAGTTGCGTACGATGCCGCTGATGAGTGTCCCCGACGGGGAGAAGATCGCGTTGATCGCGTCCTATTTTGGTGGGGAGCATAACCCAGGTTGGTATTACAACTTGAAGGCAAACCCCGAGTGCGAAGTGCGGATCAATGGCAGGATCGGAAAATACATCGCGCGCGAGTCGTTCGATGAAGAGCGAGAGAAATATTTCCATCTGGCAAATTCTTTTTATGCAGGCTACGGAAAATATCGTGAACGCGCCGCGCATCGTCATATCCCCGTGATGGTGTTAGAACCGAAGTAAGGGCGGACGGCCGTCCGCCCCTACAATGTGAACGCTGGATTCCACAACGCCGCGTCCACCTGCACCGCCAGCGCGCCGACCGAGAGCATCGCGTCGGCGTTTTCTTTTGTCCACACGCCTCCCGCGCCGATGATGGGGATTCCCAACTTGGCGGCGGACTCTACAACATGAAGTGTTTGAGGAAATAACGAGGGACCGAATAATCTTCCAGTGATGAGTCCCTCTCTCCCCGTGGGAGAGGGGTTAGGGGTGAGGGTGGAACCACGTGGCGCGGCAACACTGATCGCCTGCGCTCCCTCCTGCATCAAACGCGGACCGAGCGACAGCGCTTGCTCCACTGGCAACGAAAAGATCAACGGCAGTTCGCCCAAGCACATTTCGAGCGTGAGCAAGATAATATCGTCGGCGAGCAGGGGAGCGAAACCGAGTTCGGCAGCCATCACGTTTTCATGCGACTCCAACATGCGCGCCATTTGTTGGGTCTCTTCGGGGCGGTCTGCCATGAGGTGGACGATGATGGGCAATTCGGAACGCGTCCACTTGGCGGAATATTTTTTCAGCGCGGCGTGGATGCCGGGATTCGGCAGTCCTGTGTGGAGGATGATTCCGCCGGGATATTCAAGCACAGACGGTTGAGCAGTCGGCAAGCGCGGACGAAGCGAGATCGGGTTGGTGACGAACGCGCCAAGTTGCAGACCTTCGAGATTTTCAAGAACTCGGGGGTCTGGCGCGAACCCCAACGACCCCGCCGCGTTCATCAATGGTTTGCTGAAATATAAGTCGCGTTTCATATGCGATAGACAAGTAAACAAGTAAACACGGAAACAGGTACACAGGTAAACACACACTACGCAATACGCACTACGTTACTCGTATCCCGTAACTCGTAACTCGTATCTCGTTTACCCCAACCCCACCGCTTTCAACATCTCTTCATTACTATCGAACTTGAATTCCTCGATGCCGCGTTTTTTGGCTTCTTCCAATTCGATCGCTTCCAGTTTTTTGACGTGTTCTTTTAACACGACTGGTTTGCCGAGCGATTTCAATTTTTCCTCCACAGCAGAGACATTCGGTTCGCCCGCTTGCTTTGTCCCCAAATATTGCAAGACCGCTTTCGCCGCGTTCGTGCCGTCCTTGCGCGCGATGCCCACGAGACCCGAACTCGCCTTGCGAGCCCAGCCGCCGACGAACACATCCTCGAACGGCGATTCGTACGAGTGACCGTCAACAGGAAAGCGCGGATTTGGATTCTTCACAAACTCGTTCCACTCCGTCGGCAAGCCGAACGACTCGTCCACTTTATCGCCGATGGCGAAGACAACCGTTTCCACGTCCAGCCGCCGCTTGATTCCCGTCCCTTTGGCTTTCATCTCGCCGTCTTTTTCCACGAGGATGTTCTCTTCGATCTCGACTTGCGTGAGCAGTCCGTTTTCGCCGATCATTTGCACGGGCGAGGCGAGGAAGATAAATTTGAAGCGCGTGTCTGATGACTTGGGCAGGGCTTTCGGGAGCGCTTCCAGAATCGAAGCGCGCGCTAAGGCTGGGTCCTGGCGAACAGCCTCCATCGTCGGAGTGACGCGCTGAATCTCTTCATCCAGCGCGGCTTGGTCGAGACTGTCAATCACGTATTCCATTTCCTTCTTTTCGAATTTCACTTCGGCGGGACCGCGGCGGACGATGGCAGTGACCTCATCCACTTTTTGGATGCGCGAGAGAAAATGCGTGATGTCGAGCATCACGTTGCCCGCGCCGATCACCGCGCATCGTTTTCCAAATCGAAATGTTTGCTCGCTGTGCGGAGGCAGATGGTTGTAGTGATAGACGACATCTTTCGCATGATAGACGCCGATGAGGTCTTCGCCGGGCAAGCCGAGCCATTTGGTTCCCTGCGCGCCCGCCGTGACGAGGATGGCATCAAAGCCCAACGCGCGCAGATCGTCGAGCGTGAGGTCGGCGTTCGCGCCGATGCTGATGTTGCCGTAGTAATCAATGTTCGGGTTATCCATCACGCCGCGAAATTGTTTTCGCAACCCGTTCTTCATCACATATTTATCGAGATAAATTCCGTACTCCGCCAGCCCGCCGGGTTTGATGTCGCGGTTGAACAACGCCACGCGCGCGCCGGTGTTTGCAATTTCGCGCGCGCCGAACATGCCTGCGGGTCCCGCGCCGATCACAGCGACATAAAATGGATTAGTCAAGATGCCTCCTGAGTTGCCCAGCGAATTGAAGTGTGAAGGCGATTATAGTCAATATGAAATGCGCTCACAAGGCGAGAGCGCATTGGTAAGTTTCCTACATTTTTCAACAACTATGTTACGATTGCAGTTGTAATTCGTTCACTGGCGAGGAGGTCGTATGTCACAACCATCAAACAATCCTAAAAACTTGATCGAACGTTTCAAACGGATTCTGCGCGGCGAGACGGAAGCGAACGAACGCACGCGCGTCAACCGACGGGTCGGCTTGAATCGGCCTGAGACGCCGCGTCCAACCCCTGCGCCGGTAGGCGAGTCTCGCTACAAAATTCTTCCCGCATTCTGGACGGTCGCCAGCGCCATCTCGACCATTGTCAATGTTGTTCTCATCGGCATTCTTCTCGTACTCCTTCAAGTGGTGGGCAAGTCCCCGTTCCAAGCCAATGACCAATTCGCCGGTCTGCTCGGCGGCTTATACGAGAACTTCGTCAGAATGGATGAGGCGACCATCTCCACTACAGTGCCGGTAAACGCCGCGATCCCGCTCGATATTACTGTGCCAGTCAGAACGACCACGCGCATTGTCCTTGCCGACGCGACCACCATCAATAATGCCCATGTCGTCATCAATACCGGCGGCGTGGATATTGACGCGGATGCCATTGTTACCCTTCCCGCCGGCACGCCGCTCAATGTTATTCTTGATTTTCCTTTGCCGGTGAATCAAGACCCGAACGGCGTCCCAATTCAAGTTCCGATCAATCTGAGCATTCCGGTCAACATCCCGCTCAAAGATACGCAACTACATGATCCGTTCGTCGGTTTGCAGGGCGTTGTCAAACCGTATTACTGCCTTGTCGAACCGAACGCGGTTTGGAACAATATTCAGATCTGCTCGCCGTTATCTAACCCATAATTTTGGAGCCTCGTTCATGAAAAATTCCCATTCAGAAATCACGCTTGCCAACGGTCTCAAAGTTTTCCTCAAAGAGATTCACACCGCGCCAATCATTTCTTCGTGGCTGTGGTACCGCGTCGGCTCGCGTGATGAAGTGCAGGGACGCACCGGCGTCTCACACTGGGTCGAACACATGCAATTCAAAGGTACGCCGCAATTCCCCGCCAACATACTCGACAAAGCCATCTCGCGCGAAGGCGGCGTGTGGAACGCGATGACCTATCTCGATTGGACGGCATATTACGAAACCATGCCCGCGGACAAAATTGATCTGGGCTTGCGCCTCGAATCAGACCGCATGATGAACAGTCAGTTCAATCCCGAAGAGGTTGCGTCCGAACGCACGGTCATCATGTCGGAGCGCGAGGGCAGTGAGAACGAGCCGCTCTTCATGCTTGGCGAGGCGGTTCAGCAAACCGCCTTCCGCGTGCATCCCTATCATCACGAGGTCATCGGCGACATGGCAGACCTCCGCACGATGACGCGCGACGATCTTTACAATCACTACCGCGAATTTTATGTGCCGAACAACGCGGTCTTGGGGATCGCGGGCGATTTTGAATCGGACAAAATGCTGGCGCGCATCCGCGAGTTGTTCGAATCGATCCCATCTGGAAAAGAGCCGACGCGTGTGGCGCGCGAGGAACTTTCGCAAAATGGCGAGGTGCGACTCAGCGTGGAAGGACCCGGTTCAACTTCGTACGTGCAGGCTTGCTACCGCTTCCCAGCCGCTTCACACCCCGACTTTTTCCCGCTCATCGTGCTGGATAGTTTGCTCGCCGGTCCCAGCAACTTCAACATGTTCGGCGGCGGCATCTCGAACAAAACCTCGCGCCTCTACCGCGCCCTTGTAGATAAAGAAGTCGCGGTCAGCGTGCATGGTGGCGCGCAAGCCACGATCGATCCGTTCTTGTATGGGATCACAATGACGATCCATCCCAAACGAAAACCCGAAGAGGCGCTTGCGGTGTTGGATAAAGAACTCAAGCGCGCGCAGGAAGAAAAAGTTTCAAAAGAGGAGATCGCCCGCGCGATCAAACAGGCGCGCGCCATCTTCGCTTATGGGAGCGAGAACATTTCCAATCAGGCGTTTTGGATGGGCTACGCGGAAATGTTCGCCACGTACAATTGGTTTCAGACGTATCTCGAAAAGCTGGCGAAGGTCACGGCAAAAGATATTCAACGCGTGGCGAACGAATATTTCAAACCGCAATCCCGCGTCGTCGGCACGTACGTTCCGCAAGATGGGAAGGTGAAATAATGGATCAACGAAAATCCCTTCCCGGTCCAAACGATATTCATCGCGAGGTGTTGCCCAACGGTATCACCGTGTTGACGCGTTCCAACTTCAACAGCCCATCAGTCGTCATCGGCGGATTCTTGGATGCTGGTGGGTTGTTCGACCCCGATTCAAAACTTGGGTTGGCGGATTTCGTCACCTCGGCTTTGATGCGCGGTACGAAGAAACGAACCTTCGACAAAATTTACAACGAACTCGAATCCATCGGCGCGAGTCTTGGTTTTAGTTCCGGCGTGCATAAGTCCGGGTTCCATGGGCGGTCGCTGGCGGAGGATCTTCCGCTGTTGTTGACTCTTCTCACCGAATCGTTGACCACGCCGACTTTCCCAAAAGTGGAGATGGAAAAATTGCGCGCGCAACTGCTGACCGGTCTCGACATCAGCGCGCAAGATACATCCGACATGGCATCGCAGACGTTCGATGGGATTCTGTTCAAAGACCATCCGTACAGCCGCCCGGAGGAGGGGAATCACCAAACGGTCAAACGCATCACGCGCGATGACTTGATGAAATTTCACCGCGAGCATTACGGTCCGCGCGGGATGGTGATCGTTGTCGTTGGAGCGGTCGAGGGGGCGGAAGCGGTCAAACAGGTGAAACGCTCGCTAGGGGCGTGGCAGGTAAAAGGTCAGAAAGAAGCGCCGGCTCTTCCTCCATTAAAGATGTTGAAGAAGACTGTCCGCAAGCATCATCGCATCCATGGGAAGTCGCAGTCTGATCTGATCGTCGGCACGAATGGACCGCGCCGCCGCGACGCGGAGTTTATGCCCGCGTCGTTGGGGAATAATATTTTGGGGCAGTTCGGTTTGATGGGGCGCATCGGCGACGTGGTGCGCGAGAAGGCGGGGCTGGCGTATTACGCGGGTTCGAGTTTGAGCGCGGGGCTGGGACCCGGCTCGTGGGAGGTGAGCGCCGGCGTGAACCCGAAAAATGTGTCGAAGGCTTCGGAGTTGATCGTCAGCGAGTTGAAGCGGTTTGTGGACGACGGCGTGACGCCGGATGAGTTGAAAGACAGCCAGGAAAATTTTGTCGGACGTCTACCGCTTTCGCTTGAGTCGAATGGCGGCGTTGCGAACGCGCTGTTGAACATCGAACGGCATGATCTGGGGTTGGATTATTATCAGCGATACGAAAGCCTCGTGCGCGGCGTGACGCGTGACGATGTGTTGAACGCGGCGAGGAAGTTTATTAATGTGGAGAAGTTGGCGATTGCGGTGGCGGGGGCGTAGGAGTAATTGGTAATTTGTAATTGGTTTGAGGAAGAGAATTGGAGATTAGAGACTGGAGATTGGGGAGTTGTTGGTTGAGTAGCGAGCGCGGGCTGCGAGCGTATCGAGACCATGGAGTAATTGGTAATTTGTAATTGGTGTGAGAAAAGAGAGTTTGAAACTGGAGACTAGAGACTAGAGAGTAGAAATTGGTGTGATGAAAATTGCAACTGGCGTTGATCTGATCGAAATTGACCGTATCGTTGAAGTGATTGCGCGGCATGGCAAACATTATCTCGAGCGGATCTACACGCCTGCCGAGTTGGAGCAGTGCGGTAAGCGCGCTGAGTCTTTGGCGGGGAGGTTCGCCGCGAAGGAAGCAGTTGTCAAAGCGCTTGGTTCGGGGATCGGGGATATTACGTGGAAAGAGATCGAAATTTTAGGCGATGAGAATAACGCGCCGAAACTCACATTGACCGGCACCGCAAAACAAAAAGCGGACTCACTTGGGTTGACTCAATGGTCGGTGAGCATCAGTCACAGCCAGAGTCATACGGTGGCGTTCGTGGTGATGATGGGATAAAAAGACATCACCCGAGGGCCAGTTCCACGGGTGATGTTGCAAAGGACAGGACTCGACTCTTGTCCATGTTGCCGGTGTTGTGTTCCATCAGTAGTTCAACTGCTGATGGAAGAACGATGTTTGGTTAGTTTCTAGTCACCCGACAGTTTCATAAATAGGAGCATAAAGAAACAGGAAAGGAT
>CAYWCN010000102.1:0-10637 GCA_964456775.1 uncultured Anaerolinea sp. | reverse complement strand
TGGATCGTGGACGACGCGTTGAAGTTCGTGCAACGCGAAGCGCGGCGCGGCGTGAAGTATGACGGCATCATTCTTGATCCGCCAAAGTTCGGGCGCGGACCGAAAGGTGAAGTGTGGGAAGTGTACAAGTCCTTGCCGAATTTATTGGAAACCTGCCGCGAATGTTTGAGTGATAATCCGCTGTTCGTTGTCACGACGATCTACGCGGTGCGCGCGTCGGCGATCCATGTGGCGCAGGCGATGGACGATATGATGAAGGGGTTTCGTGGGAAAGTGGAAAGCGGCGAACTGGTCACGCGCGAGCAAAGCGCGGGGCGGTTATTGTCGCAGGCGGTGTATGCGAGGTGGAGTTCAGACGATAGACCATAGACGAAAGTCGCCAATCTATAGTCTGTTCTCCAATACTTTTGTTATCTTCTCAAATATTCTTCGGGGGTCAAAACCGTCAAATTCGTTTTCCCCTTAAAGTGTTTAGCATTCCACGTCACAAAACATTCCACATCGGGCGCGCGTTCTACAAGAGATATGATGAGCGCGTCCATGAACGGCATGTGAACCGAGCGCATTTTCTGATAGGGACGTTCATATAGTTCTTCACGGAAGGACTCCTTCCCCATTTTCAATCCTTCATCCGCCATCCAAATAACAGTCAATTGATACGCATCCACAAGCCAGGATTGCCACTGGTCAAGTCGTTCAGCCGAGAGATTAAAAGACAACTGCCCTAGCACCTCCATCACATTGTAGACCGTGGTGGCAGGCTGGGCAGTTTGAACGGCTTCAAGAAAAGCTCGATTCGTTTCCTGCTTGCTGTCATTAGAAAAAGCAAACGCCAGCAACAAGACATCCGAATCGATCACGACCATGAACGTCCCCGCAGTTGGCGCATGGTTTCATCCAGTGATTGTTTTGCTGTGGCAGACTGAACTGTCTTTCGAACTTTGCCTGCCAGCGCGCGGGCTGAGCGAACTTTCTTCACATCGTTAGATGGATGGACTAACGTCACGCCGCCTAATTTTGCCAATTCCGCGCGTAACCGACGCTGATCGCGTGTTGACAACTGGCGGGCAAGTTCCAGCGCTGTTTTGTATGAAGGGCGCTTCCGCGTGTATACAGTCATAGGCTTATTATACGCCGACTTTCATAAAGTGAAACAAGGCGTCAACGGTCTTTGGTCAATCGTCTCTCTTCCAACACCCTCAACCACTCCAGCGGCTTTTCCCACCTCACGCGCGGATTGACGTTGAACAAATTATCGGGGCGATCCCATTTGGGTCCCGGCGGACCCGACTCGTCGCCCAGCGCGCTTTTCACTCCCCACAGTCCTTTGTAGTTCACCCAATCAGGTTCGGGATTCAACACCACACGCCGCCATTCTTTGACAGTTGGGCGAGTCGTTTTACGATCAGACATGACGCGCTTGAGATAACTGGTGGATTTGACCACAGGCTCGCGCAAGTTTTCGCCTTGATAGCCGATGCGGAACCCGTCGCCTGAGGCGATCTCCATTGGCAGGCTGACCACGTAATGATCTGCTTCATCGCGCATCGAAATGAAGGCATCTTCGGCGAGAATGTTCGTGTGGGAGGCGATCAACTCTTTGAGCGCGATCTGCCGCGCCTTTTGGCTGGGGTTGAAGAGCAGGAAGAGGTAGTGGATCAAGCCGTCCGTCCAATAAAGGAAGCGTTGAATGCGTCCCGCTTCGTATAAATTTGAAGAGCGGATCACCTCAGGCTTGCTGTAGTTGGCGTGCGATCCCAGCGCAACGTAGACGACGGGATGGGTCGTGTCCTTGTCGTTCTTATCTTTCGCTTTGATGACCTTTTCCCACAATTCGATATTGCCCGCGCCGTGCTGCGAAAATAAAACAGCGTAGGGCGAATCATTTTTGAGATAGACTGCCGTCATCTCCCAATCGCCCTCGTGGTGATTGATCCCGTTCGCGGCGAGGCGCCAATCGTTGAACGCGTAGAAAAAATGATATTGCAGGATCGTCCAGTTGTTCCCCTCCGCATCTTGCTCGCGCGCGACGCGACCATAGTAGACAGGTTGTGAATCTTTTTCAAGAATCTTTGCATATTCAAAATACGACTTGCGCGCGATGGTCTCGGTGGCGAGCGAGAGCATATCCATGATGAGACCGGGTCCCTCAGGGAGGATATGATCGAAGATGAATTTCATCGTGCGGATGGAAAGATAGAAGAGCAGGATCAAATAGATAGGCAACAGCACGAGATATTCCACCGCGACACTCATGTATTCTCTTGGGTGAAGAAAAAACCAGATCGGCGCGATCATCAGCGCGGTGAAAAGCAACACGGCGAACGCGGCGGGGATGATCCGCAATCGAATGGTTGAGGCAAGCATGAAAAGGATCAACGCGGCGATCAGCGCGAGCGCGAACGCAATATCCACACCCGCCCAGCCGAAAAAATAATATCCCGCGCCCATTGCGAGAGCAGATAAAACGCCCAGCCACACCCACGCATCCGCGTCGTATAGCGGCTCATTGATGAACCGCAGAAAATATTGTCCACCTTCGAGTTTGCCGATAAACGTTGCAAGCGGTTCATTTAAATGGAAGAGCAAGCCTGCCGCGCCGAGCGGTCCGCTGGGCAGGATGCTGCAACGTTCAAGATAATGCTCCACCGCCATCGGAAAAAATCGTTCGCTTTTTGCGAAACGCAAAACGGGTTCGTATGTTTCGAGGAGGTCGTGGTCGTTCATGTTGGAATGAAAACGTCCCGCAGGTTTCTCGGCAAAACCGAGACGGTTTACCAAACCTGCGGGACGGTGCTCTGCTATTGAAAATACTGCAACGCGATCCTCAGACGTTCTTCCGCATCTTTGCTCGCGTCTTTCGGGATGGATTGAATGGCAGACTGCGCCTCGACAACGGAATAGCCCAGCGCGGTCAGCGCGGCGAGGACTTCGGAATCCGCGTCGGACATCAGGGCGACCTGCTTCAAGCCATCGAGCGGTTTCAACTTGTCTTTTAGATGAAGCACAACTTTCTGTGCTTTTTTCCCAACCCCAGGCACACGACTCAGTAGCTCTGTTTCTTCAGCAAAAACTACACGTTGTATAGCATCCAGCGTGAGAGTTGATAAGATTGACAATGCAATTTTTGGACCAACACCATCTGCCCCAAGCAGGATATTGAACAAATCATGGTCAGCTTGTGATTCAAAACCATACAAAGTCAATGCGTCTTGACGGACAACGAGATAGGTGAACAAGAATACAATTTCCCCTACCTTAACCCGCGCCCGCAATGGCGCAGGGACGAAGACGCGCAACCCCACGCCTCCCACTTCGACGATGAGGGAGGTCTCTTCGATCTGTGCAATTTCTCCGCGGAGGGTTGAGATCATATTTGTATTTTACCGTAAACGGTAGGGGCAGACGGCCGTCTGCCCCTACGATTAATAACGTTTCGTATTCAAATGCGTGATGGCGATTGCCAGCGCGTCGGCGGCGTCGTCGGGTTTGGGGATGGAGTCAAGTTGCAAGAGGGCGCGGACCATTTCTTGCACTTGTCGTTTCTCGGCAGAGCCGTAGCCTGCGACGGCTTGTTTCACTTCTTTGGGAGTGTATTCAAAAATTTCGATCCCCGCTTGTTCGAGCGCGAGTAACACAACTCCGCGCGCCTGACCGACGGCGATGCCTGTGGTCACATTGCGGGCGAAGAATAATTTTTCAACCGCGGAGGTATCTGGTTTGTGGCGCTTGAGGATTTTTCGCAGATCAGTATACAACATCTCCAGCCGCGCGGACGGGGTTGCATCCTTTGGGGTGGAGATAATGCCGAAGGAAACTGCGACCAGTTCCCCGTCGGGCATGAGGCGCACGAGTCCATAGCCTGTAGTGGCGGTGCCGGGGTCAATTCCAAGTGCGAGGGTCATTTAAAAAAATTAACCGCGAAGCGCGCTAAGAACGCGAAGATTTTAAAAATTCTTTGCGGGCTTTGCGCTCTTCGCGGTTCAAAAAATTAAGCCGCCTCAAGAGCCGCTAATGCTTCATCTGAAATTTTGACGTTGTGGAAAACGTCTTGCACGTCGTCGAGTTCTTCGATGGTCTCGACCATTTTCATAAACTTGAGCGTGGCTTCCACATCGAGTTCCACTTCCTGTTTGGCGACCATGCGCAAGCCCGATTCATCCGGCTGGACTTTGGCTTGATGCAACGCGTCGGCGATGGTTTTGAACGATTCGACGGGCGAATAAATTTCGATGGTATCGCCGCCGTCGATGACATCGTCGGCGCCTGCGTTGACGCCCAACTCGAAGGCTTTGTCGAACGATAACTGACTGGCGGGAAACGCAAAATACGCTTTGCGATCGAATTGCCAGCCGACTGCGCCGGGCTCCGCCATGTTGCCGCCCGATTTGCTGAACGCGTGGCGCATATCGGGGACGGTGCGATTGCGATTATCGGTCACGCAAGTGACCATCAACGCCGAGCCGTGCGGACCGTAGCCCTCGAAAGTGACCTCTTCAAAGACGGCTCCGTCTTTGTCTTCGCCTGAACCTTTTTTGATGGCGCGTTCGATATTATCTTTGGGCATGTTTTCAGCGCGGGCTTTATCCACTGCCAGCCTGAGACGAAAGTTGGAATCGGGGTCGCCGCCTTCGCGCGCCGCGATGGAAATTTCTCTGGCGAGCCGCGTGAAGATCGCGCCGCGTTTAGCGTCTGCCGCGCCTTTTTTACGTTTGATGGTAGACCACTTGGAATGACCGGACATGTCTTGTCTTGCTCCTTGCTGTAAACCCACTGTTCAGTGGAAATTTTTAGTAGCGAAAATTATACCATTTACAAAAAGTAGAGCGGGATGGCATCCCGCTCTACGAAGAATCACATCTCGTTCTGCCTGCAGTTGAACTGCGGGCAGAACAGCCCACGAAGAATCACATCGTCTTCGCGCGTTCCGCCATTTGCGTTCGCAAATGACTCGTGTCCTTCTCAATCGTGAACAACGCGCCGAGGTAGAACAGGAAACAGATCAGCCACGCGGTCACGCAGATGGAGAGAATGGCGAACGACCTGTCCCCTGTGGCGACGATCAACGCTCCGGTGAGCGCGGGCGCGGTGACCGCTCCGCTGTTTTCGATGAAGTATTCAATTGCCTGCGCGGTCGAGCGGACTTCGGGAACTGTCACGTCGTAGACGGTGGCGACTACGTTCGGGGCTGGGAGAGGCATGAAGATGGCGGTCAGGCACATGAGGAGGAAGAAGCGGTTTGGTTGGTCCAGCGGTGTGGTCATGGCGAAGTAGAGAAAGATCGCGCCGAGCAAAACGCCCACGCTCGAAACGAGGATGCGTCCTTTTTTCGTCCGCTTGAAGAAGAAGTCGCCGAGCAAGCCGCCGAAGAAATATCCAGAAGCGAGGATCAAAATGACCGGCGCCATCGTGGCGATGATGCGTGTGGAATCATAGCCTCGCACGGTTTCGAGATAACCGAAGAAAAAGAAGGTGATCACCTGCCAGGGGAACACGCCGGCGAACCCTTGCAAAAAGATGAACCACATCGTGCGCTTTTGGAAGATCTGTTTTGCTTCTGCCCACGAAAAACGGAAGGTCGCCATTTCGGGAACATTCTCGAATTCAGGTTCGGCTTTGCCGCGCGGCATTTCTTTCACGCCAAAATAAATGAGGAAGGCAATGACAATTCCCAAACTGCCTGTGATGTAAAAGACCGAGCGCCAGCCGCCGATCAACGGCGCGACCATTTGCCCGAGGATCAAACCCACCAAAAAACCGAGCGCTTGCGCCACTTGCAAAATGCCATACACTTTGCCGCGCAAGTTTGGACCGAAATAATCGGCGATGAGGGTGTAAATGCCGGGGTACGATGAATCGTCAATGCCTGTGGAGGCGCGCGTAATTAAAAATCCCGTGTACGTGCGCACGATCGCGTTCAACCAAGTCGTCGCGCCCCAAATGAACGACGCCAGCGCAAGCAGTTTGGAACGCGCGTATCGGTCGTATAAATATCCCCACAGCGGATACAACACCGTCGCCACCGCCAACGCGCCCGAATTGATCAGCCCCCATTGAAAATCATTCAGCTCAAACGTTTCGCTGATCTGCACTTGCAACGAGCCGATCATCAACTTGTCGGTCTGATGCAATAACATGAAAAAGAAAAAGATTCCGACGACGAACCAGCGATAGTTGGGATTCTTCTGCGACAAGGTTCACCTCTTTCGATTTACGATTGGCGATTTTGGATTTTCGATTTTGGATGCTTCGACACACTCAGCGCAAGTTTACGATTGATCTTCCGAGATAATTTCTTGCGCGAGTTTTCTTAATTCGTCCGCGTCGTTCACCTTTGCCGAATCTAAATATTGCCCAAGCAGTTCGAGCGGGCTCATACTGCTGACCACCTGCCCCTCAGGGATACGAACACGCGCCTCGATCTTCGGTTTCTTCACAAGATGGAACTCGAACGCGTCTGCCGCGAATTTTCGCAAGGCCGATTCATCAATCAACGCATCCCACTCGCGCGGATATTCCACCGTCAACTTGACGATCGCATCGGATATGTCTTTCGGCAACTGGGATTTCAACACCTCGGTCACGTTCTCATCGGATATGAGGCTGGTCCGCCTTTCGATGAAGCGGCGCGTCCCTGTGAGTTCTTTCCATTCGACCTCGGTATTTTTTCCCTTCTCAATATGCGCGATCACGAAATATCTTGGTTCGCCTGCTTCACCAAAATCAATACGCTCGATCGATCCAGGATAAATAACAGGAGGCTGTTGATCCTTGTTCACATCCTGCGGCTTGTGGATGTGTCCCATCGCCACATAATCCAATCGCTGATCTTTCACCAACGAGATCGGCAGGACCAAATCGCTTCCCAACATCACCATGCGTTCCATGCCAAACGTCGCGCCTTCGACAGAGGCGTGGGCGGTGAGAATCAACGGAAGTGTTTTGTCCGCTTCATTGATATATTCTTCGATAAGACCGGAGATTCTCGATTCGAGGCTGGAAAAAATCTCGCTCGTGTCCGCCGCGCTCATTTCGAGATTCGCCATCAAGCCTGAGCGTGTGACCCACGGCATGGCAATGACTTGCACAGGCACATCCCACAGATCGCTTGGCGTCAAAAATTGGGGCTTGTCCAACACTTTGATGAAGGGCACTTGCAACGTGTCGAACTCTTGAATCGCGTGCGCGCGCCCGATGGCGGGAGAAAGATCGTGATTGCCCACTAAAAGTAAAGTTGGAATCTTCGCCTGCGATAGCCGAACGATGCGTTTGCCCCACTCGCGTTGAAATGTCGGCGCGGGGGAACGGTCTTTGTAGGCGTCGCCCGCAAAGATGACCATCTCCACTTTTTCAGAGATCGCCGCATCCACGATGGTATCCAGCGACTTGAGGAAATCCAACACGCGGAAGGGAAGTCCCGTTTCGGGGTCATGGCGTCCGTAGTTAGCCATGTCAATGTGGGCGTCGGCGAAGTGTAATAGTTTCATAGTTGGATAGTTAGGTAGTTGGATGGTTGGGGAGTTTTTAGTTTCGTGGTTTAGGCTTGCGGAGGTAGGCGATTAAGCCATTGACGAGTTTCTTGGTTTCGGTTGCGAGATTGTAGGCAAAGGTCAATTCATCCTGACTGATATATTTGCGATCAAGCGCAAGATAGAGTTCGGATTGTACTTCGCTTCCTGAGCGACGCGCCATTTTGAGGAAGCGAATAAATTCGGGGTTTGTTCCCGAGTCAAATCCCTCGGCGATGTTGTGCATGATCGACCCAGCCGCGTCTTGAATTTGACCGCATAACCGAAAGTCTTTGGCGAATTTGGGATACTCGGTCAGGTCATACACAAAGTTCGTGAGTTGACGGCCCTTTTGCCAGCTTTGCAGATCTTCAAAACGCGAAATCTTTGCCATGACATAATCCTCCTTGAATTTTGAAAGGGACAACCTCGCGCCATCCAACTACCAAACTATAAAACTATCGAACTATCGAACCTCTAAGGTTGAACCCCTAAATCCTGCAACGCGCTTATCGCCGGTCCCCAATTTGGATGCAGCCTCAGCGTTTCGCGATAATCAGCGATGGCGCCGGGGGTGTCGCCGATCATGTATTTTGCCTGCGCGCGCCAGTAGATACTTTCTTCCAGCGTGGGTTTCGAGATCGTCTCGGTCAAGGTGACGTTGGCAAGATCGATCACATCTTGATAACGACCCGTGTAGAAATATGCTTTGTAGGGACCCGTTTGATACCACATCATGCGGTACGGGCGTTGTTTATCATCCTTGCCGAGGTCGTTGTAAATGGCAAACGCCTGATCGAAGGCAGTTGCCGCGTCGGCATACTCGAACAACGCCACGTGACTTGTCCCTTTGGCGAACCATGCGAAGTATTGATCAATGCCCTCGGATTCGGCAATGCGGTCTTCGGCGATCTCTCGAGCGCGGTTCGACGCCCAAGTGTCGTCGGCGTACGGGCCCAATACTTGCAACAACTCGGCTTCGCGTTCAGGCGCATACACCACGATAAAAATATTATCGAACGACAGCCATGCCTGGCTGGATGTGAACTCTTCATACGCGATTCGAAAGTTGGGACCGTCATTCCACGTGTCTTGAACGGTCAACTCGCCTTTGGCATCGTCATAGCCTGTGACGAATTGATAATGTCCGAGCCAGGCGATTTTGCCCGTGTAATCTTTTTCGTAATAGCCTTTTTCGGCAATGAACGGAAAGCCCGCCGCGAGCAATCGTTTTGCTATATCAATATCGCCGCCGAGACGCGACAACGCGCGATATTCTGTTTCATCGTTGACGAAGTCTACTAATTCGTACGGCATCACATTGACGTCACTGCGTCCCTTTTGGATAAAGTCCAATTTGGGATCCTGAATCCCCGGCTTGATGACGCGGGCGATGTCGTCGCGGTTGCCGTCCCAGCCGACGAAGTCCAACGCCATCGTCAGGTTGGCGGGACCGCAATAATTCCAGCGGTTCTTTTGATCTATATATTTGAACCCGGTCAACGAAACAGAAGCAGGCAGAGGCGTGGAAGTGACCGTCGGCGTCAACGTTGGACCGGGCGTGGGAGTCGAAGTCGCATCAAGCGTTTGAGTCGCGACGCGGGTTTGCATCATCTGCGTGACGGCAAGATCAACTTCCGATTGTTGTTGGGGTTGGAAGGTGGCATCTTGCGGCGGGTTGATGAGGTATTTGATGCTGGAGATCCAACCGTCAATGCGCGGCATGGCGCGCGAATAGACGGGCGGGAGGAAAAAGATGACGATGCCGATCACGAGCAGGATCGGCGCGATCCACTTGCGGTTAAAACGTTTTTGCATGGGAAGATTATATAACAAAAGGGTTTGGAGTTTCTCGTTATTAACGAAACTCACAGCGAGTTTGTTCTGCGAGATGAAAAAGACCTCCGAGTTTTTGAAAAACTCGGAGGTCTGGTGTTGGTTTTACTCTTTCACTTCGCCGTCAATCACATCGCCGTCGGTCGGCGGGACAGACGGTCCGCCCGCCGCTTCAGGTTGGGGCTGACCTTGAGCGTAGAGTTGCTGACTCAGCGCGTGGAAGGTCTGCTCCACTTTTTCAGAGGCTTGCTTGATGCGGTTGATGTCGTCGCTCTGCGCGGCAGATTTGAGTTCATCGATCTTGCCGTTTATATCCTGCGCGTCGGCGCCTGAGACTTTATCGCCGAGGTCGCGCAAGGCTTTTTCGGTCTGATACACGAGGTTATCCGCCGTGTTCTTGGCATCGATCAACTCGCGGCGTTTGCGGTCGTCCGCTTCGTGCGAGCGCGCTTCATTCACCATGCGGTCAATGTCGCTCTTGTTCAAGTTCGTCGAGGCAGTGATCGTGACCTTCTGTTCTTTGCCGGTAGCTTTATCTTTGGCGGTCACGTTCAAGATACCGTTCGCGTCAATGTCGAACGTCACTTCCACTTGCGGGATGCCGCGCGGCGCAGGCGGGATACCGTCGAGTCGGAATCGTCCGAGCGACATGTTATCGCCAGCCATCGGGCGTTCACCCTGCAGGACGTGAATGTCCACAGCGGTTTGGCTATCTGCCGCAGTCGAATACGTTTCCGTCTTGCGGACAGGGATGGTTGTGTTGCGCTCGATCATCTTGGTCATCACACTGCCCATCGTTTCGACGCCCAACGAAAGCGGGGTCACATCGAGCAGGAGAATATCTTTGACTTCGCCGCCAAGCACGCCGCCTTGAATCGCCGCGCCGACTGCGACCACTTCATCGGGATTCACGCCTTTGTTCGGCTCTTTACCGTTCGTCAGTTTGCGGACCAGGTCATGCACCATCGGCATACGAGATGAACCGCCGACGAGCACCACTTCATTTAACTTGCTCGCGTCTATGCCGGCATCTTTCAACGCGGCTTCGAACGGTTTGCGGCAACGGTTGAGCAGGTCTTCGGTCATCTGCTCGAATTTGGCGCGCGAGAGTTTCAACTGCAAGTGTTTCGGACCGGAAGCATCCGCAGTGATGTACGGCAGATTAAGTTCCGTTTCCATCACCGTGGAAAGTTCGATCTTCGCTTTTTCCGCGGCTTCACGCAGACGTTGCAACGCGGGGCGGTCGTTGCGCAAGTCAATGCCTTGTTCTTTCTTGAACTCGTCCGCCGCCCA
>CAYWCN010000101.1:0-10723 GCA_964456775.1 uncultured Anaerolinea sp. | reverse complement strand
CCGCTTGGGCGACTTTGGCAAGGAAGGGATCGTTCAACCCGATCTTCGAGCCGAAACGCGCGGCACGGCGGATGATCATACGCGCTACGTAATTGCGACCCGCGTTGCCAGGCACAACTCCATCCGCAATGAGGAACGCCGCCGAACGGACGTGATCGCAGATGACGCGATACGGCGTGAAGTTAGCGAGCATTTCTTTTTCGCTGTGACCTGTGAGACTTCGCAACACCTCAAGCGAGTCGGCGAAGAGGTCGGTCTTGTAATTGGAGTCCACGCCCTGCAACACGGACACGATGCGCTCGAAGCCCATGCCGGTGTCCACGTGCTTTTGCGGGAGCGGTTCGAGGCGACCGTCATCGAAGAGGTTGTATTGGATGAAAACGTTGTTCCAAAGTTCGAGGTAGCGCGTGCATTCGCCGTTCACGCCGCAGACGTGATCGGTGCCGCGCAGGTTATCGAACTCTTCGCCGCGATCCAAATGGATCTCGGAACATGGACCGCACGGACCAGTCTCTGCCATTTGCCAGAAGTTATCTTTGCGACCAAAATACAACACGTGCGATGGGTCGAAGCCGGGTTGCGTTTTCCACGCGTCCGCCGCTTCATCATCGCGCGGGACGTTGCCTTGGTCGTCTTCAAAACACGTGGCGTAAATTTTATCCTTGGGCAAACCCCACACTTCGGTGAGCAGTTGCCATGACCATGTGATGGCTTCTTTTTTATAGTAATCGCCAAACGACCAATTGCCGAGCATTTCAAAGAAGGTGTGATGAGTGTCGTCGCGCCCCACGTCTTCGAGGTCGTTGTGCTTGCCTGCCACGCGCATACACTTTTGCGAATCGACGGCGCGGGTGTAGGGTTTTTTGTCGGTGCCGATAAAGACATCCTTAAACTGAACCATGCCCGAATTGGTGAAGAGAAGCGTGCTATCCCCGCCCGGGACAAGCGACATCGAAGGGACGGCGGTATGTCCATGCTCGACGAAAAAGTCAATGAAGGTCTGGCGGATTTCGTTACCGGTACGTTTTTTGCTCATGAGAACTCCAAAATTTTGAAAATGACGGGCGAATTATACCAAGCAGGTGAAACAAAAATCCCGAACCTGTGGGTTCGGGACTGGTCGTTATCATTCAGCCTCAAGCCGTGACAGGTTCACAGGACGCGCAATGTAGCGGCGGCTTGAGCGGCGGCAGAGGGAATGAAGTTGGTGTTCATTGGGCAGGATTATACGAGGGATGGCAGATTTTGGGGAGGGCGCAGGGCAATCGCGTTAGAAAATCTTGATGCTCAAAACTTGGCATTTTGTCTGCGAATCCGCTAATCTGCGCCAATCTGCGCGAATTTTTCCGAGAATGATTAGCGTGAATTCGCGAGGATTAGCGGACAAAAAATCCAAATGCGATCACCCTAGGGAGGGCGGAAGGCTCATCCTCCATTCTTCCTAAATTCAGATTTTCCTAAACCGAGAGGACTATACTCGATTCGCACGTTTACCCAAACAAGAAGGAGTGATACATCATGAAACAAAGAACATTTTCCATCGTGTTCGCCGCCAGCATTCTGATACTTTCCACATTGGCATGTAATGTAGGAAGCCAGGCGCCGACGGATGAGACCCAGCCACAAGGAGGAAACTCGACAGAAACTGCGCCACAGGAAGACCAATCTTCTTCCAATACTTCTCGCGGCGCATGCGACAATCCTTATTTGCCCATTGTTCAGGGGGCAACTTGGAATTACAACATGACCGGCGGCTTTGCCGACACGTATGTGCACAGCATCGTTTCCGTCGAAGCGGACAGTTTCACCGACCAGGATGTCTTTGGCACGGGAATCACTCGCCAAGGGTATTGGAATTGCGAGGACGGCGGTTTGATCATGCTCGATCCGGGCAGCGACACAACCGGGACCGTGAGTACAGAAAAAGCCACGGCTGATTTCCACACCACCTCATCCAGCGGAATCACTTTGCCCGCAACGATCAAACCCGGCGACATGTGGGACCAAGCCGTGACGCTTGAAGGAACAGAAAATATCGGCGGCAATCAAGTCCCTGCGAAAAATGAATTCACGAATTCATGTATGGCGATGGGCGTTGAGTCGGTCACCGTCCCAGCGGGGACATTCGACGCCATGCGCGTGGATTGCGATACCAATATGAACATCACCATTACCATGTTGAACACTCCCGTCTCAACCGCGCTCAAATTCACCACGACGAGTTGGTACGTGGAAAATGTCGGCATGGTCAAAACAGCCAAAACAGGCGACGGCGTGAACAGTACCATCGAGTTGACCTCCTACAACATGCCATAACAAGGATCGGATTTCCAAGAAAACTCACCGCAGTTTGGATGAGTTTTTTGATTCAAGGGAGCCAAGCCAATTCAATGAAGAAGCAGAAAGCCGGGAATGGCTTTCTGCTATCGCTTGACTATCCTGACCATGTCATGCTGAGCCCTTCGGCTATGCTCAGGATAAACTTCGCGAAGCATCTCTACCACGCCATGTCAGAGACCCTTCGGTTGCTGAAAAACGCTCCCTCAGGGTGACGTGAAATGGATATTGAAAAAGCCAAAAACTTGGAACTATCGGTTGTAAAATCCCGTCAAAATGGCTATACTCATGGCAAGTAGTCAACCACGAAAAGGAAGTTTTCGCCGCGACTCTGGCAGAAACGGAAAGGGCACGGACAATGAACGTCTTTACTCGCTTTCTCACACTGGGGATCGTCGTCGCCTTGGCGCTCTACGGGTGCAACATCGGCGGCGGGAATTCCACGCCTACTGTTGCGCCAGCCGTATTTGTCGGTCCCGAATCAGGGGAAGCTGGTTCGATCAGCCTGAGCGTGGCGGTAGCCAGCGGGGTCTTCGATTCGGTTGGCGATGTGATCAACTACAGTTACACGGTGCGGAACACCGGTACTCTGGCTTTACCGGGACCTGTTACCGTGACGGACGACAAGACGTCTCTTCCCGTCTGTTCGGCTGTCAACTCAGTGGGAAACTTTGACAACAACCTCGACAACAACGAAGCGGTTCTCTGCCTTTCTTCTTATACGATCAATCAAAACGACTTGAACGCAGGCTCGGTGACAAGCAATGCCACCGCGCAGATCGCCGGCGTCAGTTCGGACCGCATCGCCACCACTGTGCAAATGACCAATAACCGCACGCTGACAGTGACGATCACGCCCAGCGTTACGACCTATTCGGCAGTCGGGCAGGTGTTCATCTACACATACAATGTAAGAAATGCCGGAACGACGGCGCTGGGACCTGCTCAATTCGTCGTCACCGACAACAAAATTCCCGCGCCGATCAATTGCGACTCAGCGACAAGGACCCTCAACCCCGGCGATTCATTGAGCTGTACTGCCCAATACACAGTAACTCAAAACGACATGAACGCGGCGAACATCGTCAACTCGGTTACGGCGGCAGGCGGCGGAGCGACCACCGCGCAAGCCGCAACCAGCACCGTGACGCGCGGAACCGTGCCCAATGGAAACTTCACCAAAGGCACGAACATCACGCACAACGTGGTCAGCGGCGAATGGCTGTATCAGATCGCGCGCTGTTACGGCGCAGACATCAAAGCGACGCTTGCCACCAACCCGCAGATTCGAGACCCGCACTGGATTTTGCCAGCGATGACTGTCACCGTGCCGAACATCGGCTCGAATGGTACGATCTACGGTCCGCCGTGCGCGGGCTATTACGTGGTTCAAGTAGGCGACACCTGGGAAAATATTGCGACGAGGTTCAATGCTGATGTAGTTGTCCTGAAAGCCGCGAACAGAGCGATCAGTTCGCCCTCGAATGGGAACTGCCTCAAGATCCCGTTGAATTCTGCCGGGGGTGCGGCAACGCCTCAACAAGCCGCAACAGCCTGCCCGTCGGGAGGAAACGTGCCTCCCACACAGCAACCGAACACGACCACGATCCGCGTCACGCCGCCGGTCACTTTATCCAGCAGTGTGCAGGCAGGCGGCAGGATCCGCTATGTGTTCTCCGCAACACAAGGACAAACGTTGAGCGTGAGAATTTTGAACTCGCCCGCCAACGAACTCGCGCTGGCGGTCATCGCATCCAACGGAAGCACGATGAAAGGGCAGGATACAAACCTGACGTTCAATGGAAATGTTCCTTCCACCGGCGACACGAACGTTGATATTGTCGCTGTCTCCGGCAATTCGGCGAAACAATTCACGCTGGAGATCGCGCTCACCACACAATCCGTTTCACCGTTTGAGCGCGTTGCAGACGTGAACCCCGGACAGGGCAGTTCAGACCCCGCCTATCTCGCTTTGTTCAACGGACAGTTATTCTTCCGCGCCACCGGCAACGATAACGCCGGCGCGGAATTGTGGAAGTGGGACCCGGCGACCAAAACGCCCAGCCGCGCGGCAGACGTGATGCCGGGACCCGGTAGTGGCAACCCAAGTTATCTCATGGAATATAAAGGCGAGTTATATTTCGGCGCCAACGGCAATGACGGCGCGGGCATAGAACTGTGGCGCTTCAACGGCTCGAACCCCGGCCGAATGCCAGACAACATCAACAATGGCCCAGCCGATTCCAACCCGTCCTATCTGACCGTGTTCAAAGACCAACTCTATTTCAGCGCGAGAGGCAGTGACACGGGCATCGAACTCTGGCGCACAGACGGCGTCAGCATCGAACGCGTTGACGACATCAACCCCGGCACAGGCGATTCGAATCCATCCTATCTCACCGAATTCAATGGAGCCTTGTACTTCAGCGCGGGCAGTACCGACGGCGCCGGCGTGGAACTGTGGAAATACGACGGCGCAAACAGGCCCACCCGTGTGACAGATATCAACCCGGGGGTAGGCAATTCGAATCCATCATATTTGGAGGTCTTCAACGGCGCGCTGTATTTCGCCGCCAATGGCAACGATGGCCATGGAGTCGAATTATGGAAGTACGATGGCGCGAACGCCCCAATCCGCGTCAGCGACATCAATCCAGACGCGGGCGATTCTGCTCCCTCTTTCCTCACGGTCTTCAACGGCGCGCTCTATTTCAGCGCGACCAGCAACGACGGCAAAGGCTTTGAATTATGGAAGTACGACGGCACAAACCCGCCCAAACTCGTCGATGACTTGAACACGGTCGGCAATGCCAGCCCGTCCTACCTGTTCGTATTCAACAACGAGTTGTACTTCCAGGCGAACGGCAACGACAACGCTGGCACCGAGTTGTGGAAACTCAAGCCCTAGCGAAACACTCAAAAACTTCTAATCTCAACCCGCTACAATGGCAGGATGAACAAGATCAATATCGCTTGGATCATCCTGCCTTTGATTCTCAACGCATGCGGGATGACGGAAAGCGCCGCGTCATCCCCAACTCAGCCTGCCTCGCCCTCTTCGACCGTCTCTCCCCTTCCAACAATCCTCCCTAGCGAAACCTCGACCTCGACGCCTCTTCCCACCGCGACAGCGATTCCACATCCGCTCTCCATCGAAGCGATGCGCGCGCGCGAATACCCCGGCAGTGACGTGGTCATCGAATCCACGCTCGATCCCGGCGCGAATTACAACCGTTACATCGTTTCTTATCTCTCGGAGGGATTAAAGATCTACGCGCTGATGACCGTTCCCTTTGGTGAAAAACCTCCGACCGGTTGGCCCGTCATCATCTTCAATCATGGCTACATCCCGCCGGATCAATACGTGACCACCGAGCGTTACGTCGCATACGTTGACCAGATCGCGCGCAGCGGCTACATCGTCTTCCGCTCCGATTATCGCGGGCATGGGAAATCCGAAGGCGATGCGATCGGCGCGTACAGCCGTCCCGATTACACCATTGACGTGTTGAACGCGGTCGCCTCGATGAAACGTTATGCTGACGCCGATCCGAATCGAATCGGCATGTGGGGACATTCGATGGGAGGCTACATCACCCTGCGCTCGATGGTCATCACAAAAGATATCAAAGCCGGGGTGATCTGGGCTGGCGTGGTCGGCTCGTACGCGGATCTCTTGTATAACTGGCGGCGCGGCACCGGCGCGTCTCCCAACTCATCACCGCGACCCGGTTCATGGCGCAGTACCTTCGTAGAACAATATGGTTCACCGGAGCAAAACCCAGAATTTTGGAATTCCATCTCGGCAAATTCGTATTTGTCCGAGATCTCGGGTCCCATTCAATTGCATCACGGCACAAACGACACCGACGTGCCGCTTGAATTTTCTGAAACGCTCTTTTATCAAATGTTGGCTGTCAATCAATATGTGGAGTTGTACAAATATGAGGGCGACAATCACAACATCTCAAATTATTTCAGCACAGCCATGCAAAGGACTATCGAGTTCTTCGATAGATATGTGAAATGACCACGCGCCTCTATCTCGTCCGCCATGGAACCACGCCGCTCAGCGCCGAAGACCGCTTCTCAGGCGCGGAGAATGTACATTTGTCAGAGGAGGGACGCGCGCAAGTATCCCGACTCGCCCACCGCTTACAAGATGCGAACCTCCAGGCGATCTTCTGTAGTCCGCTGGATCGCACGATGGAAACGGCAAACATCCTCGCCGCTCCGCATACGCTCACGCCCGTCCCCAAAGACGGACTGCGCGAGATCAGTCATGGTCACTGGGAAGGGCTCTCGCGTAAACAAGTCGAAGACCGCTTCGGCGACGAATACACAACCTGGGAATCCGATCCATTCACATTTGCGCCGGAGGGCGGCGAATCGGGCATCAGCGTGCTGGCGAGAGCCTTGCCTGTCATCCGTGAGATCGTCGTGACCCACAAAGATCAAAACGTGCTCGTCGTGTCGCACAAAGCGACGATACGCCTCATCCTCAGCAGTCTGCTCGGATTCGACGCGCGCGGCTACCGCGACCGGCTCGATCAAGCCCCCGCGAGTTTGAATATTTTGGATTTCAAAGACGCCGTCCACGCGCGGTTGATGTTGTTCAACGACATCTCGCACTATGCCAACCATCCGCACCGCCCGCAAAAACATCTCTCGCGCTGGTGGGATTCGGATGGAACACAAGAGAGTGGGAAGTAAATTTTCGGTGATGGCTCAAACAAAATGATGGATTTCGTGGGGCGGGATGTTATCCCGCCAACTCAAGGGTATGCGGGATGCCATCCCGCACCACGTCATTTATCAAAAGCTATTACCATGTTCTAACAGGACATTCAATTGACCCAGATGTCCTCATTGTCTTGATGAGCCGATGGGCATGTGCTATAAAAGGACAATCTCTCATGGAGGTATCCTCATGCGCCTGCCCAAACGCTTGAATTTCATCAAGGGAATGATCGTTCTCGCTCTCGTTTCCATTTCTTGTGGAAATATCACAACAGCCCCCGCCTCTTCCGAACCTGAATACCGCTACGATGAACTGCCGGAGGCGGGAAATGAGTCGGCGGCTTTCTCCGAGTATCGCGCCATCGCGCAGTGGGAAAAACTTCAGATCGCCTATTTCTTCATCAACGGAACCGAAAAAATTTCGGGGAACGATGAACAAAACGTGATCAAACAAGCCTTCGACCTTTGGGCGGGTCAAACGCCGTTGACGTTCACCCAAACGGCAGACCGCTCGCAAGCGGATATTGTCATCGGTTGGGGAACCGGCGAACACGGCGACGGCGATCCGTTCGACGGACCGGGCGATGTGCTGGCGCACGCGTCGTTTCCAAATCCTTATGATGACCGGCAAGTGTTTCTTCACTTCGACGACGACGAGCGTTGGGTGAACAGCAATTCGCAAAACGTGGACTTGCTCACCGTCGCCGCGCATGAGATCGGTCACACATTGGGACTCGCGCACAGCGACGACCCCAGCGCGTTGATGTATCCCAGTTACAGTGGACCGCATCGCTTCCTCGCGCAGGATGATATCGCCGGCGTGCAGAGTCTCTACGGGGTGGCAAGCGCTCCACCGCCTGCGCCAGATGTCCCTGCGGGTGACGCGCCGCCTCCCAGCGCGGATAACGATTCAGACGGCGATGGAATCTCCGACCGTGATGAAGTCCTCGTCACCGGCACGAATCCAAATAATAGCGATAGCGATAACGACGGTTTGGGTGATGGCGTCGAAGTTTTGAATCGAATGAATCCGCTCGACCCCGACATGGATCGCGACGGCGTGAGCGACGGGCAGGAAGTGGCGAACGGCACCGACCCGCTCTTCCCCGAGCAGGCAGATGTTTCGCCTGAACTGGAAAATGATGTGAGCGATTTTCTCACTGAGGCGATCGAGTTGCAGATCGAAGCCTATCAACGCGGCGACGCTTCTGTCGCTTCGACGATCATGACGGGAGATATTTTTCAAAATCTAACGAACGAGATCAACTCGCTCAATTCGCAGGGCTTGGTTTCGAGTTCGCAAATTGATTACTATGAAAGTTACATCAATGACATCCGCGTGATCAACAACGCGCATCTCGAAGTGGACACGTGCGAAGTGTGGAGCACCGCCACGTATCGCGTTTCAGACGGGCAACTCGTTGCAAGCGACGGCCCAACTCTATTGCCGCAAACCATCACGATCCAACAAGTGAATGCGGGCTGGTTCATCACCGCCGTCGAATTTTTCGACGCGCCGTCGTTTTGCAATTGATTGATGCGCAAATTAATTTCAGTCGTCGGCGCGAGCGGCGTTGGGAAAACAACATTCGTCAACGCGTTGGCAAAAACGGGATTGTTCGCGACCGCCTTCGAGCAACATGCCGAGCGTCCGTTTCAGTCGCTGTTCAAGCAGGATCAAAAGTACGCGCTCGCCAACCAAATGGATTATTTGCTCTTGCGCGCCGAACAGGAAAAGCAACTACGCGCGGGCGATCAAACGGGATTGATGGACGGCGGACTCGATCTCGACTTCCACGGATTCACCCGCCTCTTTCACCGCCGCGGCTTGCTCGCTAACCCTGAATTTGATCTGTGCCTTCGGCTTTATTCGCTCTGCCGCGCGTTACTTCCACCGCCCGATCTGGTCGTCCGCTTGAATGCGGATGAGGAAACCGTAACAAGCCGCCTATCTGCGCGTGAACGGATCAACATCGCCAACGCGGAAGATACGACGCTCTTCGATTCTTTATTAGATGAGTGGCTTGCATCCCTGCCATCTAATCGGGTGTTTGAATTGAATGTGTCAGACGAGACGCGCGAGTACACTCGAAGCATCCAGCAGATCCTGAACTATATACAGACCCAAGGAGAATTTCAATGACAATGGATCGTACTTTTATCGAATTGAATCGCGCCTCCAGAGAACGGATGCGCGATCTGGCAGAACGCCTAACAGACGAGGAAATGCAAACGAAAGTTGGCGAGCATTGGACCGTGGCAATCGTCTTTGCGCATCTGGCATGGTGGGATCGGCGCGTGACCTACGTGCTGGATATGACGGAAAAGAATGGCAAACTGTTTGTCCCCGAAATTGACATTTTCATCAACGACCTATCCCTGCCGCTCTGGGCGGCTGTCCCCGCGCGCGACGCGGTCCGCATCGCCTTGGAATCTGCTGAAACATTGGATAAACGTCTGAGGGATTATTCGCCCGCGTTGCTGGAGGAAATCTATAACTACAACAAACGTTGGGTGGTGCGCGCCTTGCATCGCAACGAGCATCTGGATGAAGCCTTTGCCGCGTTGAATTTGCAATAAGCGTATATCGCTAGTCCGAAGGGTAGAAATGCGAGATCGAAATCGGATCCATTTCTTGATACGGCTCGGCAAGGATAAACAACCTGCCCCATGATAGATTGCCCTCGGCATTGATGCAGGTTTGCAGAGTTACTCCGCCCGGATGATCGAACACGTGGAAGAAGAGGCGGGTTGACGATAGCCGCTCGCCCGTTTCAAGGTCTACAAATTCGCTGGTGACGCTGTTCGGACTCAACGCCTGAACGCGTATGAATTCGCGGATGATGTAGGTCGCGGTTCTGCCGTCGCCGTAGACCAGATAGATCAATTGCCCCTCTTCGAGCAAGGAAAAACTTCCACCTGCGAGATAATTATGCGCCAACAGACCGGTGGTGTCATACTTCGATGCGGCGCTGAATTGCGTCAGGGTCTCCGGTTGAGTCGAAACAAAGGCGGGACTGTCCTCAGGCTGGGAAACGACCGAAAACGCGAACACGTCCGGTGCGTAGATGCCGCGCAGTTCGTCCGCTTCGCCGTTTGTCACCTGTTCGATAAATTCATCAAGCGACGGGACCTCGCTCTCATCCAACGCTCGCGCAGGGGAGGGAAGGATGAGGAATGTAACAACAATAACCAGGAACAGGCTTTGCAGACGCGCGCGTTGACGGTTCATGCAGGAAATTGTAGAAGGCTTATTGCGATCTACAAATGTCCGACACACAATTTTCGATTACAGTTCTGAAATCTTATCCGTTGGTACTGTGAGATAGCGAGAATGTTTTAGGTTTGATCACGTTCCAGTGGTACTTTTGGTCAAAGTGGCATAAAACAAATTTGCATTTCCATAACCACTAACATTGCGGCCTCTGGCAAAAGAAGTTGTTCAAAGGAGATTAGCATGAAGACGTTTCGCGGCTAAAGCCGATTCAAGTCCGCGTTTCTGTGGTATTATCCAACTCATAGTCGGGATTCGAACGAAAAAAACAGTCGTGCATCAACGTTCCACCATAGCCTAACCCAAGTTTGTAAACAATTTCTAGTCACCCGACAGTTTCATAAATAGGAGCATAAAGAAACAGGAAAGGAT
>CAYWCN010000100.1:0-10846 GCA_964456775.1 uncultured Anaerolinea sp. | reverse complement strand
GATTTTTCGCGGCGTTCCATCACTTCCTTTTCAAAGAGGAAGCGCGAGTAAATATCCACGATCACTTGCCCTGCATTTTCGATTTGCGATTCAAGCACAGCCAATATCTCTTGCGGGTCTTTTGAAGTGGACAACACCGCTTCGGTCACGATGGTCTCGCACATGATGGAAGCGGTCTCGGCGAGTGTCATCGGCGTGTTCTGTTGCAGTTCGGTCTTGCCCGCTTTATAGGCGCAATAATTATGGAAGGCGTGCCCCAACTCATGCGCCAGCGTGCTGACCTGATTGAACGAGCCGTCGAAATTGGCAAGGACGCGGCTTTCTTTCACAGCCGGGACTCCCATACAGAACGCGCCGCCGCGTTTTCCGTCGCGTTGCTCGGCGTCGATCCAATTGTTCTTGAAGGCGGTCGCGGTCATATCGTGCAGGTCGGGCGAGAATTTGCCGAAATTCTTGAGAATGAAATCGCGCGCTTCATCGAACGAGTAGACCTTGTCCGTTTTGCCGAGCGGGGCGAAAACGTCCCACCACGCCAGTTTTTCTTTGCCGAGTTTTTTTGCTTTTGCCTTGTAATATTTGCGGAACATCGGGAACGAATCTTTCATCGCGCCCATCATCGCGTCGAGGGTCTTGCGATCCATGCGCGCGAAATCAATCGCGGCGTGGAGCGCGTCTTTGCGTCCGCGTTTTTTCCACAGGATGTTCGTCTCGCCTTTGACCCCGTTGAGGGTCGCGGCTAACGTTTCTTTGACTCCCTCCCACGCCTGGTTCTCCGCGTCGTACGCGCGGTGACGAGTCGCTTCGTCGGGATGCGAGCGGAGGTTGATCAGCGCGGGCATGGGTAACTTTTGAAGTTTGCCGTCCAACTCGAAGTCCACAGAAAGTTGCGAGGTGACCGTCCCCTGTAGTTTGCCGAAGGCGTTGCCTCCACTGAGCGACATTTCCGCCGCGAGCATTTCCTCCGCTTCGCTCATCAGATATTTTGCCTGATCGCGCGTCTCTTTGAGTCCGAACGCGTGCGCCTTTGCCGAGGGATTCGTGCCGACGGCTTCATCAAGTTTTTTGCCGAGCGTCCCCACCCACGCGCTGAATTGCGTGCCGAGGTTGCGCTGTCGGACCTGTACTTGTTCGAGTTCAGAGAGCAAGCGGTTGGCGGTTTTATTCCGCGAGTCGGTGGTGACGAAGGATTCGATATAGGCGTTGATCGTCCCGCCGAGTTCGTAGATGGCGTTGAACTGATCCACGGCTTTGCCGAGCAACGCGCCAAGCTCTTTCGATTTTGTTTTTGCGCTGGCTTTGGTCAATTTGCTTTTGTAGAACTTCTCGAACTTATCCAGAAGGCTGTTGTATTCCTTCACGGCGTTCTTGAACTCTTTCGATTCGAGCGCGGGATAGACGTTGGTCATATCCCAGCGAGGGGCAGAGATGGTCATGGGAACTCTCCTTGATGGTGAATTACGTCAAGTATACTCTGTTGTATAACGGGTGTTATGCAGTAAAATAAGCGCACTCAATAACGAGGAGACGCGCCATGAAAGTAACTGTCCTTCAAGAAAATTTAGCACGCGGGTTGGGCTTCGTATCGAAAGCCGTTTCGCCGCGCAGTACATTGCCTGTGCTCGCGAATGTGTTGATCGCGTCGGATGAAGGGCGCCTGCGACTCTCCGCCACGAATTTAGAAATGGGCATCACGTGTTGGATTCCCGCGCGCATCGAAGAGGAAGGCTCGACCACTGTGCCAGCGCGCACGTTTTCCGATCTGGTGAGCACATTGCCGAGCGATCAAGTGATGTTGAAACTCGATGTGCAAACGCAATCGCTCAATGTGCGCGGCGGAACATCCACGAACGATATCAAGTGCATTGACGCGCAAGAGTTCCCGCCGTTGCCCACGCCCGATCTCGAAGGCGCGGTGCAGATCAACGGCGGCGATTTCCGCGAGATGATCCATCAGGTGGTCTTCGCGGCGTCATCCGATGAAGCGCGTCCCGTGTTGATGGGCGTGCTGATGCAAGTGGATAAAGACAAGCTGACGATGGCGGCGGCAGATGGATTCAGACTCTCCGTCCGCAAAGCGGTTCTTTCCGCCCCCGCGCCTGCTTCAGTTTCTGCGATCGTTCCCGCCCAAGCCTTGAAGGAGTTGGCGCGCGTCGCATCCGATGGCGAAGAGCCAATTTATATGGTGTTACCCAAAGGACGCGGACAAGTCGTCTTCCGCGTGAAAGATGTGGAAGTGGTCTCTCAATTAATTGACGGCACATTCCCCGATTTTCAACAGATCATCCCGCGTTCGTACAAATCGCGCACGCTGGTTTCAACGTCATCGTTATTGAAGGCGTGCAAGCAAGCCGAAATTTTCGCGCGCGAAGGTTCGAACGTGGCGCGCTTCAATATCAAGACCGCGCAAAGCGACATGCAACCCAGCGAAGTTGAAATCTCCGCCACGTCTGAAGAGACTGGCAAGAACGAAACCATCGTCGAAGCGACAGTAGACGGCGGCGGATTGCTCATCGCGTTCAACGTGAAATTTTTACGCGAAGCGTTGGAAGTCATCCGCACCCCGAACGTCGCGCTGGAAACGTCCGCGCCGAACGCGCCAGGCGTGGTCAAGCCTGTGGGCGACGATCAGTTCCTGCATGTGATCATGCCGATGCATCTTGGTTAGTCAGATAGTTGGCTAGTTTGATAGTCTGGTAGTCAAACAAAAAAGCGCTTTGTCGAGAGACGAGGCGCTTTTGGTTTTTACTTTTGAATCTCGTAAATGATAAACCTGCGGTTATCGAATACTTTATCGAGCGGCAGGTTACACGCGTCAATTTCCTCTGGCGGCACTTGATTGTTCTCACCGACCTTCTTGCTCAGGATCAGGTAATCGCCTTTCAACATTCCGTCACATTCATTGATCATGATCGTGGGGTGATTCGTCATCAACCTCATCGCGCGCGCTTTGTAGAAGATCAACACGCTGTCGGGCGGGGTTTTTCTCTCCACCCAGTCATACACTTCCATGCTCACAGGGTCAAATGGCCCGTTGATCTGGCGTCCAGTCTGCACGTTGTCATAAGCCAGAACGCTCGAAGTAATAAGGAAATAGCCAGCAATCGCGATCCAAAAACCATACATCACTCGTTGACCCATTAGATGATATTTCTGTGGAAGTTTTCCAACCGCGAACTTCATCCCTTGGAATGCGAAGTAGATGAAGATAGGCAGAAGCGGAAAGATGTAGCGCGGTCCCTGCCAGTAGGGATAGGTGATGTGCACGAGCATCCACACGGCGAAGAATAAGATGAAGTACAACTCGTCCCTGCGGCGAATCCATGCGCCGAGCAGGGCGAATGCCAAAACGAAATAATAAAGATACTGCCATCCTGCCGCTTCGCCGAAGAACCAACCGTACACTTTGAAGTACGCGCCAATGAAACCGATGACAAGGTCAACAGTTAGATTCTTGTATTGCGAAAGATACGATTCGCCTCCGCCTGGAAAAAACAGCATATTCGCGATCCATAGTACGGCGAACACTGCGCAGACAATGAAAGAGTTCAAAACGATTCGCTTGACGATGTTCCGATCTTTGCGCTGAGCGACCAATTTGAAAAACTCGATCATCAACAAACAACCGAGCAGGAGAAGTCCCGTAGCGCGCAGGAATGTCGTGAAGAAGATAGACGCGCCGATCAGCGCGTAGCGAGTCTGCGATTCGTTTTGTTGCGTGACCAAATATAGCGTCAGTGTTGAGAAGAAAAGAAACGGAATGTCCGAAAGTATGTAATCGAGAAATTCCAACAGCATCGGGCTGAACGCGAACAGCGAAACGAAGATCAGGCTTTCGGTCCGCGTGAGGCGTGATCTTGCAAAGAGATACAAGCAAACTAAAAACCCCGCAAAAAAAAGTAATCCAGGAATTTTCAACGTCATCGGGCTGATTCCGTTCAGCGCATAAAACGGAACCAAGATCAACGGATATCCCCACGGGT
This sequence comes from uncultured Anaerolinea sp., assembly GCA_964456775.1. Lineage (GTDB taxonomy): Bacteria > Chloroflexota > Anaerolineae > Anaerolineales > Villigracilaceae > Defluviilinea. Next base: position 6,866 of record CAYWCN010000100.1, on the reverse strand, counting down.
AGGCGAGTGGTCCAAGATGTGTTGTGGATTGATAATTTGTGAAATCGCTGATCGCGATAAATTCGTCCAGCGAACCATCCACGATACTTTTCGCCTGCAACACATACCACGCCCAATCGTCGCCCCATTCATGCCCGCGCCGCAACATGCCCGCGCCGATCAACGTCGAAACAAAAATAATGAGCAACAGCGGATGCAACAATTTTTTCATGCGCTGATTGTACTCTCGATAAAAAGAACAGGATTAATTATTTGTATAGACAAATAATTAATCCTGTTTATCTGGATGACGATCCGCTTCGTTCCCCGCCTCAACCTGATTCGGCTTCGGAAATCTCTTTCTACCCTGCGACCGCTTCCTGTTCACTGACCGGGTTGATTTGTTCAAACTTCGGTCTCATCTTGAAAATGATCCACAAACTGATCAAGGCAAAGATGGCAACAAGACCTTCAGTCTGCAAAGCTCCAACTGACTTGCTCGCATACACAGCGACCGCGTCCACGAAGGCGTGCCATAGCAGAGCCAGCCAGAACCAAACGGCTTGATTCTTTGCAAGCCCATACAGCACCATCAACGACAGACTCACATGCAAGCACATTGCAAATACGCGCTCGAAGAATCCCAGCAACGCCATGTAGGGTTGCGTGGACCAGAACGCATCCACTTGTTGTTTCGCCAGGTCAAGCTGTTCAGGCGGGATGCTTGGCACGGTAGACAGATCGATACTGCGATACGACATCATGAATACAAGGGTCGCCACTGCGGAAATCCCGATCAATATGGCTTCTATTCCGCCGTGACCTAAGCCGACCAGCACGCCTTCCTTCCATGAACGCGATCTCTTCAAAATGAATTTGAACAGAATATAACGCGCCGTTTCCTCAAACACTCCCGCCAGCAGACCAAGAACGATGGCGGTAACCAGGAGTGATGCGTTTTGCAGGAACTTGTTCAATCCCAACACAAGAGGGATGTGTAAAATCTGCGAGGCGATAAAGGTCAAGCCGCCCGCAAGCACGAGCTTCCATGAGAGCGAGTACTTGCGGGTGAAGACGGTCCATAAAATGATAGGCAACAGGATCATCCCCGTAAAACTTACAACATACGCTGCGGTCAACATAGTATTTTCTCCTTATGATTTATTGCGACGGCATGGAACGCATCCGCCGCGCGCGTTCGGTGAGCGGGCGTTTGGCGACCATGGTGATCTTACCGCTTCCGTACGGTGTGTACACATTGATGGCTTCCCAGCCTTCCAAGCCCCATTCGTCAAGTTTTTCTTGTATGTCTTCATCTTTCGATCCAAACATACTTCCGATGGTCTGGACGCGATATTCCCATTGTTTGATTTCGTCGCTCATGTGAGCCTCCGTTTCACGTGAAACGGAGCGGGGAGGTGTCCCGCTCCGTGTTGAATTACGACTTCGTCTCGCGCTGATACAACACGTACGAATAGACGATCGGCACGAACGCGGCGATGAGTATGGCGACCAGCATGATCCAAATCCCAGTCTCGCCGAGGAACGCGCTGAGGATGGTCGCCGCGCCGCCGAGCATGAACAGTTTGGAGCCGAGTTTATGCGTTTCATCCCAGACCGTCTCGCTCGATAGTGTCCATGGCGTGCGGATGCCGATGAAGAAGTTGCGTTTGGCTTTGCCCATCATGTAGCCTATGCCGATGAAGAGCAGTCCCACGACAGGCACGAGCATGACGGTCATGTTGAAGGCGATATCCAATGCGGCAAATAACGTCAGAGCGTACACGTAGAGCATGTACGCTACGAAGACCACGATGAACACATTGAAGATGCCGATGAACTTGGCAATATTGGCTTTGAGTGGGTCAATGCGCGGGATGACGAGGAACAATCCCAACAGCGCGACCGTCACGATCGGCATCAGGAAGACGCCCCAAAACTTGGACATGTAGCCGTCAATCTCGCCTGCGGCGTTCCAGTGCGATGGCATCGGGTCGGGCAGGCGGTTCCAAAGCAGGAGACCCGCCAGTGTCGCGATGGCGATAAGGATGATAGAAATGAAGATGGTGGTTCGAGTTGACATTTTGGTTTCCTTTCTTTTTCCGTCATTGCGAGCCGAAGGCGAAGCAATCTCCATCACGAGGTTGGGGATTGCTTCGTCAGCCCTACGGGCTTCCTCGCAATGACAGAGTAGTGTTACTTATTTTCCTTCGGCATATTATTCTGCGCCATCGAGACAACGCCGCTGATGCCGCCGAGATTCATCGTGTCCACTGCCGAACTGGGGACGATCACCATCGCGCCTTTTTCCTTCAAACCTTCGAACAGCATGTTCATGGCGCGTAGATGCAAAGCGGTTGGATTATTGACGTAGGCTTGAGACGCTTCCGCGAATGATTCGGCGATCTGCTTCTCTGATTCGCCGAGGATCACGCGTGCCTGACGTTCGCGCTCCGCCTGCGCTTGGCGGGACATGGCATCCTCAAGGTCTTGTGGAATGACAATATCGCGGATCTCGACAGATTGCACGGTCACACCCCAGGGAGTTGTGCGTTCGTCAATGACATGTTGCAGTTCTTTGTCTATGACGCTTCGTCCCACGAGAATATCAGCCAGCATCATGCGGCCGATAATGTCGCGCAGGGCTGTCTGTGCCGCCCAGTCTACGGCGGCGCGATAGTTTTCCACTTCGAGCGCGGCTTTCTCGGCGTCCCATACGACCCAAAACAGAACCGCGTCCACATCCACAGGAACCGTGTCTTTCGTCAACGTTTTCTGCGCGGCGAACGGCGTCACCATCACGCGGTGGTCAATCCATGTTGGGATCGAGTCAACGATCGGGATGATCCAAAACAAGCCTGGTCCAGCGAGCTTTTTGAATTTTCCGAGTCGCAAAACGATGGCTTTTTCCCATTGCGACGCCACTTTCAGCGCGAACAAGATATATGTGGCAAACAAGGTCCAGACTAACACCCATGCGCCTAACACGGCGTCGTTGTATTTTCCATCGCCGAAAGCCGCGCCAAGCACTGCGACCAACAGCAACACACCAAACAATGTCCCCGCGATCGGCGGGATGTGTTGATCGGCTTTTTGCGACTTTTTCTTTTCGATGGCTGACTTCATAAATTTTGTATCCATTTCATTCTCCTTTCGTTCTTCGTAGTGAAGACTTCAGTCGCCACTACATTGATCATTCTTCGGACTCATTCGCTTCTTTCCACGCTTTGAGTTGGTCGCTAACCATTTGGCGGACCTCACTCTTCGAGAATCCCAGCCTCAGCGCTTCGCCGATGAATCGTTGAGTCAACGCTTCGAGCGATTCTCTGCGCAGACGTTCCGTCACTTTTGGCGGCGGGATCTCGGTGATGAATGTGCCGCGTCCTTGCTGTGTAGAGATTATCCTCGTCTCATCTAAAATATGATATGCGCGTGCAACCGTATTGAAGTTGACGCGTAACTCTTCTGCCAACGCTCGCACGGTTGGAAGTTGATCGTCTGGTTTGAGAATTCCGCTGGCTACTTGCGCCTGCACTTGATTGACGATCTGTGTGTAGATCGGCAAGCCCGAGCGGAAATCGATTTGGAGGGTGAGTTTCTTGTTTAACATAATTGTACTAATTGTATCATTGTCATAATTGTATGCTTTCAGGAGATTTTGTCAAGAGGATGAAAAACACATCACAAGTAATAAAAATGCGCCCCAAAGACGCCGCTGAAAATTGTTCAACAAAACCAATCTATTTACGAACTTTCAATTTGCGGATCGCCGCTCCTAGCCGCTTGATGCCTTCTTCGATATCATCCGCCGACTGGGATACAAAATTAAGACGCATCCATTCATCGCCTTGAAAATGATCAACAAAAAAGTATTTGCCAGGGACAAATGTAACCCCTTCCTTACAGGCAAGAGGCAACAATGTATTTGCAGAAATTCCTTTAGGCAATCGCAACCAAATGAATAGACCGCCGCTCGGCACATCAAAGGAAACATTGGTTGGCAGATAACGCGCAATGGCTTTTACCATCGAATCGCGTCGTTTGCGAAAGGTCTGACTGGAGCGGTGCAGATAGGTTTGATATCTGCCAACGGTTACAAATGCATCCAGCGCGCGTTGGATCAAACTGGAAGTTGCCAGATCGCTCAATCGCTTGTAATTAAGCAGACTCTCGTAGACGGGTCCATCCGCCACGATGAAGCCCACGCGCAATCCTGGCACGAGCATCTTGGAAAAAGTACTGACGTAGATCACCTGCCCGCTTGGGTCTAACGCTTTTAACGAAGGCTGGGCATGACCTTCATATCGCAGGTCGCCAACAAAATCATCCTCAAGAATTGGGATGTTGTATCGGTCTGCCAGCACGATCAGTTGACGGCGTCGCGCACTGCTGAGACAGGTCCCTGTTGGGTTGTGAAAATTGGGTATCGTATAAATTAACTTTGGGTGATGTTGTTGCAAAAGTTTTTCCAGTTGATCAACTTGCATTCCCTGATTGTCCATAGGAACGCCAACGATTTGATAACCTAACGTGCGGAACAGATCTATAGCCGCAGAGTAAGTAGGGTTCTCTACAAGGACTGTATCATTCGGTTTAAGTAAAACCTGTGAAGCCAAAAAAATTGCCTGTTGTGAACCCGCAGTGATGAGAATGCTATCCGATTGAGTCTGTAACCCCTGGCTGGCAAGGATGTGGGCAATGCCCTCTCGCAGTGGGCCATATCCGTTCGGTTCGCCGTATTCCAAGGCGTCAATTTGATCGCGGCGCATCACGGATTGCAATGTCTTGCGAAATTCTTCTGCTGGAAATTCACGAACATCGCTGACGCCGCTTGCAAAATTGATCGGATGTGGATGCCCGCCTATTTTCAACATCTGTTCCACCATTTCGACGATGGATGTGGAATTTTGGGTATGAAAGTTTTGTTGCCATAAAGGTAGTGGTGTCTGGGAATTGTTTCGAGGAATATTCGGAAGGATATCTTGCTGTAATACATAGGTGCCACTGCCCATGCGAGAAAAAACCAGACCGTCTGCTTCGAGGGCTGAATAGGCATTTTCAACAGTGGAACGGTTCACTCCCAGATCATGCGCAAGTTGACGACAAGCGGGCAAACGAGTATTGCCGCTCAGGTTGCCCGAAAGGATCGCCTGCCGCAGATAGGATTCGATCTGTTGATATAGGGGGGTATCAGCTTGACGGTCGAGAGGGATGCGCATATTACGTCTCCGTGAATATTGGCATGGTGAATATATCACCCTACCGAACGAATCGGCAGAGGCAATTCATTCCTGAACTGCTAAGTTGCATAAAGTGGCTGGATAATTTTTGCGATTTATTGGCTCTTAACGTAATCCAATTTCCATTTACAATTATTTCTACGGCAAAGTTTGAATTATCAAAACTATGGAGTGAAAAATGGAAGTAAAAACTGGTACGTGGACCGACAAGACAGGTTTAGCAAAGATGCTGAAAGGCGGCGTCATCATGGATGTGGTGACGGCGGAACATGCGAAGATCGCGGAGGATGCGGGCGCGTGCGCGGTGATGGCGCTCGAACGTGTGCCTGCGGATATTCGCGCGAACGGCGGCGTGGCGCGCATGAGCGACCCTGAATTGATTTTGAAAATTATCGATTCGGTTTCGATCCCCGTGATGGCGAAGTGCCGCATCGGACATTTTGTCGAAGCGCAGATTCTTGAGTCGCTGGGCGTAGACTACATTGACGAGTCTGAAGTGCTCACGCCTGCTGATGAATCGAATCACATTTTGAAACACAACTTCACAGTGCCGTTCGTGTGCGGATGCCGTAATCTCGGCGAGGCGTTGCGGCGCGTGGGCGAAGGCGCGGCGATGATCCGCACGAAAGGCGAAGCAGGGACGGGCGATGTGGTTGAGGCGGTGCGTCACGCGCGGACCGTTCTCGGCGATATTCGCAAATTGACAACAATGGCTGACGAAGAGTTGATGCGTTATTCAAAAGAGATCGGCGCGCCGTATGAGTTGGTGAAAGAGACGAAAGAACTTGGGCGCATGCCTGTCGTCAATTTTGCCGCGGGCGGAGTTGCGACTCCTGCCGATGCCGCGTTGATGATGCAACTCGGCGTGGATGGCGTGTTCGTCGGTTCGGGTATTTTCAAGAGCGGCGACCCTGCGAAGCGCGCGAATGCTATTGTCAAGGCAGTGACGCATTATCAAGACGCGTCCATTCTCGCGGAGGTGAGCAAGAATCTTGGCGAGGCGATGGTGGGACGCAATGTGTCGCAGATGCCCGAGGCGGAGAAGATCGCGGGAAGAGGCTGGTAGACAAGTAAACAGGTAAACAAGTAGACACGGAAACAAGTTAGGTATTGTGTTCGTGTTTACCTGTCTACGTGTATACGTGTGTACCTGTGTACCATGAAAATAGGCGTCCTCGCCCTCCAGGGCGATTTTTCTGAACATATCGCGATGCTCAAGCGGTTGAATGTTGAAGCATCCGAAGTGCGCTTGCCTGAGCATCTCAAGGGACTCGACGGACTCATCATCCCTGGCGGCGAGTCGACGACGATCGGCAAACTTGCGGTCGCGTACAACCTGATGGATTCGTTGAAGACATTCGGTCAACGCCATGCGATCTGGGGAACGTGTGCGGGCGCGATCTTCCTCTCCAAAGATGTGAGCCGCGACCAGCCTCTACTCGGATTGATGGATATCAAAGTCCAGCGCAACGCGTTCGGTCGTCAGATCGATTCGTTTGAAACAAACTTGGATATTCCTGAATTGAAACAAGCCACAGGCACGAAGGAAGATTATCACGCGGTCTTTATCCGCGCGCCGATCATCGAGTCGGTGAGCGGGGATGCAAAGATTCTCGCCTCTGTTTCCGACGGGAGGATTGTCGCCGC
>CAYWCN010000099.1:0-10937 GCA_964456775.1 uncultured Anaerolinea sp. | reverse complement strand
GTGCTTATCTCAAACATCCTACCTATATCCTTTCTGCAACTGCGTAAGTCCTACAAAGATAGTGTTCCATTCATCACACAAGAACAGTCCTAAGCGACAAATAGGTACAACTTCCTCCAAAAGTTTCTTGATATTATTGCCCTTACGCTCAAAATAACTTTCCTCGAAATTTGATTCTTCTTGTAATAAATTAAGCTTTTCTTGTAACCACTGATGAGAGTCGAAAATTAGTCGTTTTTGCTCGTATTCATCGTTAGATATATCCATAATCTCTAATCCATTCAGCCTGCAATCAAAAATCTATTCATTCCTAAACTGCAAACAATAATGATGGAACGTGTTGCTCACCCACGCCGAGCCCATCCCAAACGGCGCAAGGGATTGGTTATCCTGTAACCAGATTTTTTCATCCTTCAATGTGTATGTCTTCCCCAGTTCTCTCGCAATATCCCACGCCAGCGGATAGATCTTCCCGCCCTTCTTCACATTCTTGACGATGATCGTGAGATACGCCTTCTCGCGTAGTAACGACTTTAGTCGTTTGTAAATATTAACCAGCCCTTCCAAAAACTTTTCGTAATCCTCAATATTTCCCAAGTCATTCGGGTCATCCGAATAGTGGACGTCCAACTCGGCGGAATCGCGGCGTTTCTTTTGAGTCTCTGCGCCTCTGGCTTTCAACATATCCCAGTAGGGAGGGGAGGTGAGAACGTAATCAATACTTGGTAATTGGTAATCTTGCCCTGAGCCTAGTCGAAGGGTAGTAATTGAGGCGGCATCGCCGTTGATAATTTGAGACTGGAGACTGGAGACTGAATCGCCGAGCGAGGTTCTTTCCTCCTCAAGAATTTTCGCCGCGATCTTCGCGTATTTGGGATTCAACTCGATGCCGTAACTATTCCTCCCTGCGCGCAACGCCGCGACGAGAGTCGAACCTGTCCCTGCCATGGGGTCGAGGACGGTCTCGCCTTCCTTGGTGAAGAACTCGATGAATTCCTGCGCCATCGTCTCAGGGAATTTAGCGGGATGCACCAACACGCCCTTCTTGCGCGGCGGAGGATTATGGATGAACCACGATTTCTGGAACTTCAACCATTCCTTGTTGGTGAGGTTGTTTAGTTTATTTTTCATTTGTAATTTCGTCATTGCGAGGAGCGTTCGTTGCGACGAAGCAATCTCCGACGCAATGACGGAGATTGCTTCGTCGGGCTGTCGCCCTCCTCGCAATGACGTTATGGGCTCGGCGTCCTCGTTGGAAATACATATCCCACATCATACACAATTAAATCAGAAAATGTAACCGTGACCGGTGTGTTGCCCGCCGCGCGCGCGAAGATGCCGAAGCCTCCGCTGGGGAAACTTTTGTCATTGACGCTGAATTGGAAACGGTCGTTGAGGAAGAGCCGCATCTCCGCGCCGACAGCCCATAGACCGATCTTCACTTGCCCCGGCGCGCCGAGCGGAGCGTCGCCGCTGGGGACGGCTTCGAAGATGACGAGTTTGACTCCGTTCTTGACGCGCTCCACGCTCACGAGTCCATTGCATGAAAGCACAACGCGGAAGAATGAATTCCCCAGCGCGCGGAGGATGAGTCCGTAGTTGTCGGCGTCGCGGCAGAGGCTGGTCTGCGCGATGACCTCGGCGTAGAAATTTTCTGTCACAAGACTGCGCCTCATGCTCGTGAGATAAAAGCCCGGTTGCGCGACGATCGTGAGACGATTACGGCTGACGGCGACGCTTCCCTGATCGGACACGGCGACATCCCATTGCGCGGCGTCGGAAAAATCGTCGGCGAGGATCACATCGCCGATGCCGGGATTCATCTGCGGTGTGGCGGTTTGTGTGGCGAATCCGTTCGAGGGGGTTGGAGTGGACGAGGCGGGGAACCAGATCACCGTCGCGGTGGGAAGCGGAGTCTCGGAGGGCGAGGGAGTCGAGGCGGGCGGAGAGGCGTCTAGTGGCGAACAAGCCGTCAGGAGCGAGAATCCCAAAAAGAAAAATAAAAATGAAAATTTCATGTGAGGAAAAACGGCAAAGATTTTTTCAAGTGTTGTAAAATACTATTGTTTGACATTCTAGCATATAAGGAGAGTGTATGACCGAACAGCGAGTGCTGGTGACGGGCGCGTGCGGAGAAATTGGTCAGGCTCTTGTGCAGGCGTTGGCGGCGCGAGGTGGGTATCGCATCACCACCGCGGACCTTGCGCCGCTGCCTGAATCGATCCGCGCGATGTCGGCGGAACATGCGCAGGGCGATCTCATTTACAAGATCAAAACTTTTTACGATTACGATTTCGACGCGATCTTTCATCTGGCGGCGTCGCTTTCGTCGAAGGCGGAGGTGTCGAGCGAGGACGCGCATCGCATCAACGTGGAAGGCACGATGCAATTGCTCATGCTCGCCGCGTATCGTTCGGAAAAATATGGCAAGTCGGTGAAGTTTATTTTTCCCAGTTCGATCGCCGCGTATGGCATGGGGAATTTGGATGTGAAAAGATCGGCGGGGCGCGTGAAAGAGGACGAATACAACAACCCGCACACGATGTATGGATGCAACAAACTGTACTGCGAAAAATTGGGGATCTATTACAGCAGATTCTTCGGTCAAAAACATTTGGATGAAAATCCGCCTCACTTTCTGGACTTTCGGTCGATTCGGTTTCCCGGCTTGATCTCCGCTTTTACGTTGCCCAGCAGTGGCACAAGCGACTATGGGCCCGAGATGCTCCACGCCGCCGCGCAAGGAAAACCGTACGCGTGTTTCGTGCGCGAGGATGCGAAAATTTCTTTCATGGCAATGCCCGACGCGATCAAGTCGCTGTTGATGTTGGTGGATGTGCCGCGCGAAAAATTGACTCGCCAGGTGTACAACGTCGCCGCGTTCGCGTTGACCGCCGGTGAGTTCCGCGACCGCGCGGTGAAAGCCTTCCCCGGCGCGAGGATCACATTCGAGCCAAGTCCGCGCCGTCAGGGAATCGTCGACTCGTGGCCCGAGGATGTGGACGATTCGCGCGCGCAACACGATTGGAATTGGAAACCCGATTACGATGCGGATGCGTTCTTCGATGAGTATTTTCTGCCGGAGATCAAGAAAAGGTATGGCGTGTAGGGGCGGGGTTACCCCGCCCCTACATAGGATATAATCCCGCCGATGAAACGCAGAGCAATATTTATTTTTGTCTTCCTAATCCTCCCAATTCTCGTTATCGGCATAACTCTCCCCGCCTCGCGTGTGGTCGCCGCGCCTCACGCGCAGGGATTCGCCACTTCCACGCCGGGTCCCGATGGGCGGATCATTTATATCGTGGCGGAAGGCGATAACTGTGGACAAGTCGCGCTCTTGCATGGGATCACTGTTCAGCAATTGCGCGATCTCAACACCCGGCTTGATCAAGATTGCACGTTGTCGGTTGGTCAGCAACTCGTGGTGGGGCTTGTCTCCATTGCGCCAACGCCGGGACCCGCTCCCACGCTTCCATCGCCGACTCCGACTCCCACGCCTGTGAGCGGCACGACCGAAGTCTGCGTGTTGTTGTTCGATGATGCGAACGGCGACGCGTTGCGACAGGAAACTGAATTTGGCATCGAGGGCGGCGCGGTCAGTCTCACGAACCTCAATGGCTCGTATTCGCAACAGCAAAATACCGTGTCCACATTTGACCCGGACACGCTCGACCCCGACCGGACTTGTTTTCTGGATGTTCCGCAAGGCGATTACAACGTCAGCATGGCTGTGCCGGATGGCTACAATCCGACGATGGTTATCACGTACAAATTGACCGTCCGCGCCGGCGACCGCGCTTCGATCGATTTCGGCGCGCAGTCCAAGTCGCTGACTGTGAGTGAATCACCTGACGAGAGCGACGGAGGGCGTTCACCGATCTTGGGAATCTTTGGGTTTCTTCTGTTGCTGGCAGGCGCGGGGCTTGGTTATTTCGCGTGGCGTTCCAACCTGCCGAAGAGCAAGTTGAAGGGAAGTCCGCTGGATAGAAGATAGACATAACAAAACCGCCGAAATGATCGGCGGTTCTTTTTCTTTCGTCTTTCTTCTTTCATCAGGTGGTTTCGATACGTCCCACAACGCTTCGACTCCGCTCAGCGCGGAAGGGTTACCCCATCGGATGTTTCATCCTCTGTCCGCCGATCAAATGCACGTGTAAATGGAAGACCGTTTGCCCGCCGTCTGAGCCGGTGTTTGTGATGAGACGGTAGCCTGTTTTATCAATCCCCTCTTTTTCAGCCAATTGACGCGCCACGCTGAACAGATAGCCCATCAGCGGCTCATCGGCTTCTTCCAATGTTCCAACCGATTCAATGTGTTTGTTCGGCACGATGAGGATATGCGTCGGCGCGGCGGGGTTGATGTCGCGGAAGGCGGTCGCGCGTTCATCTTTGAAGGCGACCTCAGCGGGAATTTCACCGGAAACAATTTTGCAGAAAATACAGTCTTGATCCATGACAGTGTTATCCTTGGCAAAAGGTGACTGTCACTTCAAAAGTGACAGTCACCTGATTGTACCGCAGGATATTTGAATACCATTAGAAATATCCCGCGCGCCCATGGCGTCTTTGCAATTGGCGATATAATGCACGCGCAAAGGAACAAAAATGAACGAAACTCTCTTGACCTGGCTCGTATTCATTCTCGCGTTCAGCGGCATGGTGATCATCCATGAATTGGGTCACTTTATCGTTGCGCGCTTGTGCAAGATCGAAGTGGAAGAATTCGGCATCGGCTTGCCCACTCCGGGCGCGATCAAATTATTCACGTGGCAAGGCACAAAATTCACGTTGAACTGGCTTCCGCTCGGAGGCTTCGTCCGACCGAAAGGGGAGAACGACCCCGCGGTGGAAGGCGGACTCGCGGCGGCATCTCCGTGGCGGCGATTCGCCGTCCTTGTGGCGGGACCGGCAATGAACCTGCTCACCGCCATCCTCATCTATAGTTTCATCTTCTACCGCGTCGGAGTCCCTGATTCAAGCCGGGTGTTGGTCAACGCTGTGATGCCAAATTCCCCGGCGGAAGAAGCGGGATTCCAAGGCGGCGATATTTTCATCAGCGGCAACGGGAGTCCCATCAGCAATTTCGATGAACTGCGCGTCATCGTGGATGCGAACGCCGGCACGCCGGTCTCGTTTCAAGTGGACCGCGCCGGGCAGGAGATCGAGTTGACCGTCACGCCGAAATTATTCGCGGATGAAAACCGCGTGATGATCGGTGTCGGGCTGGGTGTTCCGTATGTTCGCTCCAGTTCCCCGGTCGAAACGCTCGGCTTGGGCGCGCGGTACACATACTCCAGCATCAGCAATTTATTGTCTCTGCCGTCGCAAATGATTCGCGGCACGCTCACCCCGGAACAAAGCCGCGTGATCGGCTTGAAGGGAATTTTCGATATCGTCGGGCAGACCGTGAGTCAAGACATCGAAGCCAGCGAGAACGCCGCCGCCAGCCCAACGCCCTCCACCAACCCGATGGATCAACCCATCCGCACGCTGGATCTGATCGCCGCGCTTTCCATCAGTCTCGGCGTGTTCAACTTATTCCCATTCCCCGCGCTCGATGGCGGACGCATTATCTTCTTACTGCCTGAATTGATCTTCCGACGCCGCGTCCCCGCGCACATCGAAAATCTTGTGCACGGCTTGGGCATGACCGTGTTATTGCTGTTCATGATCTACGTCAACGTCATGGACTTCGTCAACCCGATCAACATCACCATTCCATAAATATCAGTAACGCGACATTTTGTAAATTAACAAAATAACCTGACATTTGTTGTCGCCCCGAAATGCGCTAGAGAGCGCATTCCTACGCAGAAAATGACCGTTTTTGCGTAGAGGACGTTCTCTAACGTCCGTTTTGGGCGAGCCGATATGTCGGAGTAAATTGTTAATCTTCAACATGTCGCGCATTGTATCGTCGCGATGTCCTTTGGAAGAATGACATCGGGCGCGATGAGGTTTTAAATGAACACACAACCCAATCCATTCCAGCCCGTGCTGGATTCTCTCCTCGACGAGAAAAAAGATTTCCCGCGCAAACACCTCCAACAGTTCTCCGACCTCCGCGAACTGGAACTCAAGATTCTTTTGGATGTCTGGTCGCGCGTGGGACTGAAACGCAAATTGACTTTATTGGAGGGACTTGAGTCGCTTGCGGAGGATGATACGCTCGTCAACTTTGACGACCTCGCCAAAGCGCTTCTCTCCGACGGGGACTCTGCTGTGCGTGGGCGGGCGATTCGCCTCCTCCGCGAATGCGAGGACGCGAAGTTGATCCACCTATACATTGATATGCTCAAAAGCGACTCGGACCCGAACACCCGCGCCGAAGCCGCCTCTGCGCTCGGCCTGTTCGTGGACTTGGGCGAACTCGAAGAGATTCCCGCCGAAGCCCATAACCAAACCGTAGATGCCCTGCTTGCATCCGTCAATGGAAGTGAAGATGCCAAAGTGCGGCGTCGCGCGCTCGAATCGCTCGGTTTTGCCTCGCATCCCGATGTGATGAAGTTGATCGAATCCGCTTTTCGGCATGAAGACCCAGCCTGGCAGGCAAGCGCGTTGTTCGCCATGGCTCGCTCCGCCGACAACACTTGGGACGATCAGATCATCGGCTCATTGATGAACGAAAACCGCAACGTGCGCGAAGCCGCCGTCGAAGCCGCGGGACAACTTGCCATCAAAGCCGCCAGCCCCATCCTGATAAAGATGCTCGAAGACGAAGACGACGATGACGTGACCAGCGCGGTTATCTGGTCGCTATCGCAGATCGGCGGCGAGGACGCGCGTTCCTACATCGAAGCCCTGCTCGACCAGACCGAAGACGACGAGCAGATCGAATTTTTGGAAGAAGCGTTGGAGAATCTCGCCTTCACCGAAGACCTTGATCGCTTCGACCTTCTCAACTTTGAACCCGAATTCGATCTCGACGATGAAGATGACGAGGACAAAGCCTTGTTGAATTAACGAGAGGTATGTCATCCCTTCGGGGTTTGAGGATGTGATTGCTTTTGTCTACAATCCTTGCATCCCTTCGGGATTTTCATACCAAGTCACGGAGACGTTATAATCCCCGTGACTTTTTCGTTTCTTTATCTTTGGCTTTAAGAATTTCTTGGCGGTCTTCGCGTGCTTCGCGGTGAATAAAAATGTCCCTCTCCATTCTCTTCTCCACCTTTGCCAACAACCTGCTTCCCATCCTCCTCCTCAGCGGAGCGGGTTTCATCGTGGGAAAATTTCTCTCCGTTGATTCGCGCACGATCGGGCGCGTGGTCTTCTACATCTTCGCGCCCATGCTGGTCTTTGACTTGCTCTTGCATAACGACATCAAGATTCACGAGGCCGTCTCGGTTGTTGTTTTCACGGCAATGATGATCTTCATCATGGGTCTGCTCACGTTCGCCATCGGCACGACGATGAAACTTGAACGCCCCGCGCTCATGGCAGTGTTGATCGCGACGATGTTCGGCAACACGGGCAACTACGGCTTGCCTCTCGTCTCGTTCGCGTTCGGCGAGCAGGGACTGCGCTACGGCGGCCTGTTTTTTGTCACCACTTCGATTTTGTTCAATACGGTTGGCATCCTCATCGCTTCGCTGGGACACGCGAACTTTAAAGACGCTGCGCTAGGTTTGCTCAAAGTGCCGACCGTGTACGGAGTTGTGTTCGCCTTGCTGATCAACGGACTGAACATCGAAATTCCCCTCGCGCTTTCGCGCACCATTGACCTTGCCGCTGGCGGAAGTATCCCGATGATGATCGTTCTGCTCGGCATCGAACTCTCGCGCATCAAATGGTCGAAGGAATTGCGCGGCGTGGGGCTAAGCGTCTCACTGCGATTGCTGATCGCGCCGGTCATCGCTCTGGCATTGACTCCGTTATTGGGACTGCAAGGCGCGGTGTGGCAGGCGGGCGTCATGCAGGCTTCGATGCCTGCGGCGGTAAACTCAACCATCCTCGCGGCGGAATATAAATTAGATTCGTCACTCGTCACTGCCATCGTGTTCATCGGCACGATATTGAGTCCGCTCACGTTGACCCCGCTGATCGTGTTGTTGGGGAGATGATGCGAAATTCAATTTTTACCGCTAAGCACGCAATGAGCGCGGAGATTTCTTTAAAAAAACCTTTGCGTGCTTCGCGCTCTTCGCGGTTAATGGTTTTGCTCGTAGTCGCCGCGTCAATTTTATTTAGTGCAAAACAGGCTGAGGCGCAAGGAGGAATCGTGTTGGCAAATGTCGGGGCAGACGTTGTGTTTGGCGAACACGTCACGTTCAACGCGACGATTCAAACACCCGCTCCCATTCAAAACGCCGCGATCATTATTTTCGTTGAAGGTCGCAACATCACGCTCACTCAACCGTTGCTCATCAACGCCGACGGTACAGCGCAATTCGTTCTCGACGCGCGGCAGAACGCTTTGCATCCGTTCGCATTCATTCGCTGGCGATATGAATTTACGTTCACCGATGGAACCGTCTTCCAAAGCGAAACGTATTCGGTTCGTTATGACGATAACCGATTCGCATGGCAGAAACTCGAATCGAACAATCTGCGCGTGTTTTGGTATACGGGCGATTCAACATTCGCGCAGAACGCGATGAATGCCGCGCTCGCGGGCGTGCGCGCGGTCAACGAAATTTTTCCCGTTGATCTCAACCAGCCGATTGATATTTTTATTTATCCCTCGCAAAATGATCTTGCTATTCTCGGCGGCGAAACATGGACGGCGGGTCACGCGAACGCCGCGCTCGGTGTTGTGTTGGTCGCCATCGAGCCTGGTCTCGAGCAAAGTTTGCAAATGGATCAGCGCATTCCGCACGAACTCATGCACGTCTTGTCGTATCGTCACATCGGCGCGGGTTACATCAATTTGCCCGCGTGGCTGCGCGAAGGACTTGCGACTCTCGTTGAAGTGAATCCCAGCGTGGAGTATGATCGCGTCTTGCTGGATGCGCGCACGCGCGACGCGTTGATCCCGCTCTTGGATTTATGCGCTTCATTCCCCGTTCAACCTGATTCGGCTTTTTTAGCCTATGCCGAAGCCCGATCATTTGTCACCTATTTGCGCAGCACGTTCGGCGCATCCAAACTCGTCGAGCTCGCGCGCGCCTACGCCGACGGCGTGACTTGCGAACGCGGCGCGGAAATTGTGTACGGCACATCCCTCGCGCAACTCGAATTACGTTGGCGCGAATCGGCGTTCGGCGAAAACGCGTGGGGTCTCGCGTTGCGAAACATGCTCCCGTATCTGCTCCTCTGCGGATTGGTGTTGGGCATCCCGTTGTTGATCGGGTTCAATGGGATGTTTCGTAAGGGCGGACAGCCCTCCGCCCCTACACGTTGATGAAAAGGTATCGATGACTGAACTCATCCGCGCGCACATCTTCGTAAAGGGACGCGTGCAAGGCGTGGGGTTCCGCGCCCACGTGGAATATCACGCGCGCCAAATTGGAGGGCTAACAGGCTGGGTTCGTAACGTCGGCTACAACACGGTGGAGGCAATCGCAGAAGGCGAGCGCGAAAACGTGGAACGCTTCATCGAGATGATGAAGCAAGGTCCCAGTATGTCGCGGGTAGATGAGTCAACGGTGGAGTGGGGGGATGTAACGGGGGAGTTTCGGGAGTTTGGGGTGAGGAGGAGTGGGTGAAGGATTCAAAGTTAAGCGCAATTTCTAAGTAGTAGGTAGGGCCTTTCATCTAAAGATGGCTTTGTAAGCCTCTGTCATTTCTGCTTCCAGATTATACAATGCCAATATTTCACTCCAGTACAAATCATAAAAATCACCAAATACGGCTTCACGTTCTTCATCGTCTTGTACCAGTTCCGAGTGCCTGATGGCGATGTTATGAATCTGCCGTGCGTCTGCAATTCGATGGGATAGATCGTAAAGCTTCTCCTGCTCATCAACGATATAAGCAATACAACCGAGATCGGATTCGCGAGTTCTCCTATAAATTTCAAGACGAAATTGCAGATAGTGATCAACTCGTTGTGGCTCATTTCCTACTTTACTATAAAACTCAGAAATTAAGTTGTGAATAGCAGGATGCCCGGTTGCTCGCAATGCTGCAAACAAAGAATTAAGCCTTTCTTGCGGTTCTTTTTCATTTAATGAAAATGTAAGTTCACATGGGAAGTATTCTATTTGAGCAGCTAATAGTGGATTGTTTTTCCTGAGTTCGTCAGATAAAAATACTGACCCGAATCTTTTGATGATTTCATCTTCCCTCAGATCAACGGTCTCCAAGCCCGGGATGTAAAGATTGTAGCCCCCTACCTCGTCAAGCCATATTCTCATGGCTTCTGACGCGACTTGTATCGCCTTTGCTTTTTGTCCTAATGTTTGATAAGCGAGTGCTAGCTGAACAAACCCATAAACTCTTTCTTCAGGTGATACTTTATCAACGAAATCTTTGTTGCCTATTTCTTGAGTGACTTCCGCTACAATCTTAATAGCATCCTTAAGTGGAATTTCAAAAAATTCGCGGCGCTTGTTCACTCGATACGTTTCAAGCCTTCCGTGTATGACCTTCTCTGCCAAATCACAGTCAAGCACATACTCATCGTAAGCAATATGGAATCTAGTAGGTACACCAGTTGAACTAGAAAGTTCTTTTGCCCGTTGTTCCGGCGAGCGGTTTGTTTTGCCGATCTTTACTCGATTGCCATATGACTCATTGATAAGAATGTAAATGTAACCAGCTGACATATATCCTCATACTATTTATGAGTTAAACGAACCCCAATCCTCGTTCCTTTAACGACACCCACTTGCCCTGACCGATGACTAGATGATCTAGCACGTCCACATCGAGCAGTTTGCCTGCCTGCACGATGGCGCGCGTCACAGCGACATCGTCGGGGCTGGGGGTCGGGTCTCGTAGAGTAGGGGCAGGGACGCCATTCACAGATTGCTCCGTGTGGTTTTCCCCAC
>CAYWCN010000098.1:0-10965 GCA_964456775.1 uncultured Anaerolinea sp. | reverse complement strand
TGCCGATGGCGAACGTGCGGCTCGCCATTCTCAACAACTCTCTCATTGTGAACATAATGACCTCAAATAAACCGAGAAATAAAACCCTGCCATTTTACACCGGATGCGAGCGTAGGACTTACGATGGAGAGTCCTCTGCCAGTGAAACGACTTCCGCATCTTTCAATGCGCGACGAAGATCCGCGCTCTTCATGATGATCGCCGTGTCGCGGACTCCCGACCCGATGGAGATTTCTTCCTCTTTCAACACGCTCGCGTCTATCAGGACTTTAGGCTGACTCGCCACCCCAAACGGACTCACCGTCCCGACTCGGTACCCCGTCACTTCCAGCACTTCATCCTCCGTCGCCATGCGGATGCGCGAACGCTTGACGAGGTCGCGCAGTTTTTTCCAATTCACCTGCGCGGGTCCTGCCATCAAGACCATCACATATTCGCCTGCTCGTATCTGAAACAAAATACTGCGGACAACTTGCTCAGGTCGCTGGTTTCGGGCGGACGCGGCTTCCTCGAAGGATGAAACAGCCGTCCCGTGGGTAAAGACGCGGTGTTCGATCCCCAGAGAATCCAATGCGAGGCTGGCGGGAGGTTGGGGAAGGGGCGAAGCATCCATCGTGTAAAATCATACCATGTGTGTCATCTATCTCATATCAAGGAATCTCATTTGAGCAACATCAAACTCGCGGCGTTGATGCTGATACGCATCGTCATTGACACCGCCTTTCGCATGATCTATCCATTTCTGGCGGTGTTTGCGCGCGGCGTGGGTGTGGAGATCGGCGCGATCTCGGGGCTGGCGGCGAACCGCGCGGTCGTCGGGGCGATGATCCCGCTTCTTTTCCCGTTCATCGAAACGCGCGGACGTAAATTCGGCATGTCTCTCGGCTTGGGGCTGTTTGTTTTTGCGATGGGCATGGTGGCGTTGTTTCCCAGTTTCACCACGCTCGGCATTGCGCTGATCCTTGCGACGATGGGCAAAATGATCTTCGACCCGTCGTTGATGTCTTATGTGGCAGACCATGTTTCGTATGAAAAACGCGGGCAGGCGATTGCGATCATTGAGTTTGGGTGGGCGCTGTCTTTCATCCTTGGCGTTACCGCTGTCGGTTTGATTATTGCGAGGTCAACGTGGTCCGCGCCGTTTTGGTTGTTGGGCGCGTTGGGCGTCGCCGCTTTTATTTTCATCGCGTTCATTTTGCAGGACTCTGAGAAGCCCACCCATCATGCGGATGGAATCTTTGGAAATGTAAAAGCCATTCTCACCACGCCAATCGTGCTGGTCGCTTTTTCGATTAGCATGTTCATTACGGCTGGGAATGAAGTTGTCAATTTGATGTTCGGCGTTTGGCTGGAGGATTCGTTCAAGTTGCAAATTGCCGCGCTGGCGGGCGCGTCTGCCGTGATCGGTCTCTCGGAGTTGGGCGGGGAGGGCATGGTCGCGTTGTTCGCGGATCGCGTCGGCAAAGTCCGCGCGGCGGGGATCGGAATTGTCCTTAATTGCCTTACGGCTGTGCTCCTGCCGATCATTGGACGCACCGAACTTGGCGCGCTGGTCGGTCTGTTCCTTTTTTATATTACTTTTGAATTTACCTTTGTCTGCATTGTCCCGTTGATGACCGAGGTCATGCCGTCTGCGCGGGCTACCACACTGTCTCTGGCAGGCGCGGCAAGTTTCATCGGACGCGCGGTCAGCGCGTTAATTGCCCCAACGTTATATTCGCTTGGCTTTTTCGTTGTCACTGGCGCGACAGTCGCGTTCAACCTTGCCGCGCTGGTCGCCGTCTGGTATGTTTCGCGGCACCATGATTAGAAGTTATCGCAAAATATCTCTGTGCCCGTCATTGCGAGTGGCGCTGAAAGCGCCACGAAGCAATCCCCGTGAAAATCAGGCTCCGTTAGATGTGGTGGAGATTGCTTCGTCGGGCTATGCCCTCCTCGCAATGACGGAAATCTATTTTAGAGATGGATTGTAATTATGATCATCCTAATCCTCTACGGCTTCTTCCTCTTTCTGTTCATCCTCGGTCTGCTGTGGGTGTTCATCCCCGCATTGTATGGATTGCCCTCGCGTCCCACGCACCCAGACCGAATCCGCAAGGCGTTGAAATCCGCGAATCTTTCGCCGAATGAAACTCTCTACGATCTCGGCGCGGGCGATGGGCGCGTGTTGCTGATCGCCGCGAAAGAATTTGGCGCGAAGGCGGTTGGAATCGAAGTGGGACCCGTCCAATGCGCGTTGATCTGGTTGAGAATTACCGCAAGCGGGCTTGGAAATAAGATTCAACTCAAATGGGGAAACTATCTCAAAACGGATCTGGGCGAGGCAGACGTTGTTTTCATCTACGCCACCTCGAGGGAAGTCCAGGGGCTCGCTCCGCACTTGGAGAAACAGATGAAGCGTGGATCAAGGCTGGTTTCGATCTCCGCAGATTTCCCTGAGTGGGAACCGTCGGTGTTCAACGAGCCTGACCTGTTCTTCATCTATACCATGCCTCCGCACTATGGAAGTCTCACAACGTATCTATTGAAGAATTCAGAGAAATCGTAGCAATTTCGGTCAAGTAGATTTTCCAATCCTGCATACAATAAAACTCATGGCAACGAAGAACCACGTAAACGCTGAAGAACTGACCGACCTCGTCAGCGGTCACATGGATGAGACGGCGGATGGAAATGCGCTCGCCCGGGACGCGCACTACAGCCGCTTTCACTTCCAACGCATGTTCCGCGAAACGACCGGGGAAACGCCGGGCAGTTGTCAGCGCAGGCTGAGGCTCGAGCGCGCCGCGTATCACCTTCTGCAGAGTGATCGTTCGGTGACCGAGCTGGCTTTCGAGTCGGGTTTTGATTCGCTCGAAGGCTTCTCGCGCGCCTTTCGCAAAGCCGCGGGCATTTCGCCCAGTCACTTTCGACGCGTTCATCCCCTCAGCTGGTTCTTCTCCACGCCAAACGATATTCACTACGATCCTGTTGTAGGGGCGGCGATCCGCCTCGCGCAACAGGGGACAAAAGGAGAAACGATGGACCTTACCGATGTTTTGATCGAGCATGACTTGTGGCTGACGCGCCGCTTTCTGGAAAAAGCGCGGTCTCTTTCGGACGTTCAACTTGATCAGCCCCTCGACGGCTTTGACAACCCTCTGCTTTTTCACTCAGAAGAAAAGACATTACGCGCCCTGCTCGACCGTCTCGTCTTCACCAAAGAAACGTGGATGTCTGCCATTCATGGACGACCCATGCCTGAGAATCCCGACACCTCCGTGAATGGGATGCTCAAACGGCTGGACTCCGCTTTCGGCGAATTTGTGGCGCTGACCCGCAAGGTGCGCGACGAAAAGTTGTGGGAGTCCAACTTCATGGATATGTTGTGCGAACCGCCAGAGACGTTTACCTACAACGGCATGATCGCTCACATATTGACCTTCTCTGCCTATCGCCGCACGATTGTGATCGAAGCCTTCGAGCAATTCGGCGTCACCGATCTCGGCTACGGCGATCCGATTGAATGGCAACGCGCGCAGACTTCATGAACGCGACAACATAGAATCAAAAGCCGCTCCCTGAATGACAGGGAGCGGCTTTTATCAATATCCGACAAACTCTAAGCCAAGAGTTACTCCAATTTCAAAACAAACTCATCCACCAACACACCTGCTGGATTGGAATACGAATCCTCCCCAATGACTTTGAATCCGTTTTTCTCCAGCACGCGCATTGACCCAACATTGTGCTTCACTACATGCGCGGATAACGGGCGTATCTTTTCAACCTCCAAGTATTGCGTCAATGCCTGCGTGGCAATCCCTTTGCCCCAAAATTCTCTTCCGATCCAATAACCGACTTCGCGCTTGCCTTCCATCTCCCAACTGACGATGCTCCCTGCTACTTGCCCGTCGCAGACGATGACTCTAAAGATCACCGACTCATCCGCCATGATCTTTTTTGTATGAGCATAAAACGCCTCTTCATCCCGTGACGGAAACGCCGCCATCGCCGTCGCTTCGGGGTCGAGTTGTTGCTTGTAGAGGGTGGGTAGGTCAGAGTCGGTAGCGGGGCGGAGGAGGAGAGGCATGAGGTGAGTATAACTGCAACTTGTTGGGTGTTGTATAATCTGCCACAGAGAAACAATGCTGAAAAAACAACGGGAACAACTCAAGATTGAATTCAAGCAGGCGTTGACTGAATTCGTTGAAACCTTCAAGGATCATATCTCCACGCCTGATAATCAATGGACAGTCAAAGGCTTTATTGATGTTTTCAAAAACATCTACACGATTTCAGCGGACACGAAGATCGTCTCCAAAATTCTTGAAATCCATCTTTTTCCGAAATTGCTTGAATTTGCCAATCAAAATAACTTTCGTATCGTTCTTGCCGAACAGCAAAACTATTATCCCGATTTGTCCTTTGTGAATGCTGATGATGAAAGCATTAAGTTTGCTGTGGATTTGAAGACGACCTATCGCCTGCCAGATAACCCCGAATTCTGTAATGGTTTTACGCTGGGCTCGCATGGGCAATACTTTATCAACCGCAAGAGCAATAAGAATATTCAGTTTCCCTACAGTGAATATTTGGGACATTTTTGCTTAGGCATAATTTATTCTCGCTCTGGCTCGGAGAAAAGCGACGAGGCAAGAACGTATAGACTGGATGAACTCAAATCCATCGCCTCTGTCATCAGTGAATTTGAATTCTTTGTTCATGAAAAATGGGAGATTGCCAGCGATTATCAAGGCAGTTCGAATACAGCAAACATTGGAAGTATCGCTAAGATAAGCGATATTCTGGAGGGCAATGGCGTTTTCAAGAAACTTGGTGAAAAGTGGTTTGACGAATACTGGATTAATTACGGCAAAGTCCAAATCACCAAATCTGACGGAAAAGTAAAGAAGATCACCGCGTTGAAAGATTATTTGGTATATCGCGGCAAGAATCCCAAACTTGCAAACCCCAAAGTCAATAAGCCCGCCCGTAAAACCAGACGAGGGCAGAAATGACAGTAAAAGTTCCGCCCTTGAAATGTCAGGGAATCAAAACCAAGTTGGTCGAATGGATCAAAGACCATGCCGTTTTTGAAGAGAATGACATATGGATTGAGCCTTTCATGGGCTCGGGAGTTGTTGGCTTCAACATGCGCCCTCAACGCGCAATTTTTGCTGATGTTAACCCGCATATCATCAACTTCTACAATGCGATTAAAGACGGCGAAATTATAGTAAGCATTGTCAAGGAATTTCTTGAGAAACAAGGCGCATTACTAAGGGAAAAAGGTGAGGATCATTATTACGAAGTTCGAGAGCGTTTCAATAAGGATGGCAGCCCCTTGGATATGCTCTTTTTGAACCGTGCTTGTTTCAATGGGGTCATGCGATTTAACAAGAAGGGCGAATTCAATGTTCCCTTTGGGCATAAACCTGAACGGTTTGCAAAAGCCTACATCACCAAGATTACAAACCAAATTAAATATGTCGCCGATGCGCTCAGTCAATATGATTGGAGTTTTGTTTCTCAAGACTTCAAGACGACGATTTCGTCTGCATCTGCAAATGATTTTATCTATTGCGACCCACCCTACATTGGCAGGCATGTGGATTACTTCAATTCGTGGTCAGAGCAGAGCGAACAGGAGCTTTACGATGCGCTCGCTTCAACACATGCAAAATTCATGCTTTCCACATGGCACAGCAATCAATATCGAGCAAATCCTGCCATTGATAAATATACTACCCATTTCACCGTTCTAACTCGCGAGCATTTTTATCACGTTGGCGCCAGTGAGAAGAATCGCAATCCTATGTTGGAAGCAATAATTCTTAACTACAATCCATTGCCGCAAATAGAATTTCAAATGGAAAAGCAAATGGCTTTGTTTGAAAAATCGCAAAAGGATGATTATGTGGTTCCTGTGCTGAAAAGTTAGACGCTCGATTTGAGCGTCTTTTTATCTTCAGTTCGCTATCTAATTCTCCAATCCTCTAATTCTCTCAACCCCCATGCTCATCCACTCCTCCTCCCAACTCCTCACCCTGCAAGGCGGTCCCCAGCGCGGACACGCCCTCGGCACGCTCGGCATCATCGAAAACGGCGCGGTCGTTGTGCACGATGAAAAGATCGTCGCGGTCGGAACGACACCCGAACTCAAAGCATCCTATCCCGATGAACCGACTCTCGACGCCAGCGGATGCGTGCTCATGCCAGGCTTTGTTGACCCGCACACGCATCTCATTTGGGCGGGCGACCGCGCCGATGAGTTCGAGAAAAAAATGTCGGGCAAGCCCTACCTTGAGATTCTGGCGGAGGGCGGCGGAATCATTTCGACGGTCAAGAAGACGCGCGCCGCCAGCATGGAGACTCTCATCACGCAAAGTCGCTCGCGCCTCCTGCGCATGTTCATCCACGGCACCACCACCGCCGAAGCCAAAACGGGATACGGTCTGCAAACCGCCACCGAACTGCGCCTGCTCAAAGCCCTGCTCGCCCTCGACGACGAGTCGCCGCTCGACCTCGCCATCACGTTCCTCGGCGCGCACGCCATCGCGCCCGAATATAAAGATAATCCGCAAGGCTACACCGATCTCGTCTGCGATACGATGTTGCCGATGCTCAAAGAATGGTGGGAGACTCACGCGCCGCGACTTTCACTTCCATTTGTGGATGTCTTCTGCGAGACCAAAGCATTCGACTTAAACCAATCGCGTCAGATCCTGAGTGCGGCTGGGTCGCTGGGATTCCCCATCAAGATCCACGCTGACGAATTCGACAACCTCGGCGGCGCGTCGCTTGCGGCAGAGTTGGGCGCGGCGTCTGCCGATCATCTCGTTGTGACATCTGATTCAGATATCGCCGCGCTTGCAAAATCAGAGACGGTTGCTGTATCGCTTCCATGCACACCGTTCGGGCTTGCCGAAAATCATTACACCCCCGCGCAAAAGTTAATCGCCGCCGACGCCTACTTCGCTCTCGCCACCGACTGCAACCCTGGCACTTCGTGGAATGAGTCCATGCAGTTTGTCATTGCGTTGGCGTGCCGGGCGATGAAGATCACTCCCGCACAAGCCATCGCCGCCGCGACGGTCAACGCCGCGCACGCAATCCGAAGGTCCGATTTGATCGGGTCTGTCGAAGTCGGCAAACAGGCAGACATGTTAATCCTGAACGTCCCGGAGTATCGTCATTTGGGTTATCGCTACGGGACAAATCTTGTCCGTCAAGTTATCAAACGTGGAAGGGTGTATTCGGTAGATGTGGGGTATTATAGGACTGCGTAAGCCAAAACGACGGGGCAACCCGTCTTTTTTATCCAAACTGCAGGCGGTTTTTACTTGAGTACTGAGTGGATTATCTTTGCTTCGATTTTGCTGGCGAACTCGCTGACGGCTGTGTCTATTGCGGCTTTGCTGGCGCGCAGGACTCAGGCGCCCGGACGAAGATCGATGTTTTCGATGTTGGTCATGATTGCGGTGTGGAGTTTTTCCTACGCGATGATCACGATTTCCACATCGCTGGAAGCGAAACTGTTTTGGCTCAAAATTGAGAATATCGGCATCCTTACCGTCCCGATCTTTTGGTTCTTCTTTGCCCTGCGTTACAACCGGCTGGACGGCTGGCTAAACCGATATACTGCCCTGCTATTTTTCATTGTCCCGGGGATATCGCTCCTGTTCTTGTTTTCCACGCAATGGTTTCATTTGTATTACGACTCGGTCAGTCAGATCTCGGCGCAGGGCGGCCCGTTAGTGATCGAACGCGGAACGTGGTACGTCGTCACCCTCTTCTATTCTTATCTCTTGAGTCTCGTGACGGTTGTGTTGTTGGTCCGTCGCGCGATCCAACACCGGAATATCTATCGGCGGCAGATGTACGCGCTGATCGCCGCGGTGCTGGTCCCCATTCTGACCAATGTTGTGTATCAATTGGCGCTTAGCCTGTTCCCCGCGTCCTTGCTGAGAATTGACCTAACGCCCATCTCTTTTACGATCACGGCGGTGTTGATCGTGATCGGCGTGTTCGGTCTGCGCATCTTCGATCTCATTCCCATTGCCCGCCATACGGTGTTGGAGCATATCCCTGAGATGGTCTTTGTGGTGGACGCCCACGATATTGTGGTGGACGCGAACACCATTGCCCAGAAAATGCTGGGCAAAAGCATGGACGAGATCATCGGCAAAGATCCGTTGGATGTGTTTCGCGATTGGCCCGAACTCCTCAATCGCTTTCTGACCGCGAACGAGACGCGGGATGAAATTCAGATACCCGGCGATCCGCCGCGCATGCTGGAAGTGATCGTGACCGTTTTGTATAACTCGACGAATCAACTCGAGGGGCGCGTGATCGTGGCGCATGACATCACCGAACATAAGTGGTTGGAAAACGACCTCACCTTTGCCAACGAAGCGCTCATCCGTCAGTTAGAGGAGATCAACAAACTTCGCGATGAATTGCGCGAGCAGGCGATCCGCGACCCGTTGACGAATGTGTACAACCGCCGCTACATGGCTGAATTCTTGGCGCTGGAGATCGCGCGCGCGGAGCGCGAAGGGACTCCGCTCTCTGTGGTCATCATGGATATGGATAACTTCAAAAGGTTTAACGACACCTACGGACATAAATGCGGAGATGTGATCTTGCAGGAGATCGCCGCGTTCCTCATTCAACACACGCGCAAGGGCGACGTGGTGTGCCGTTTCGGCGGCGAGGAGTTTGTCATCCTCATGCCCGGCGCCACGCTCGAGGCGGCGTATGAGCGCACTGAAATGTGGCGTCATGATTTTGCCGAAACCGCCATCGAATATGAAGGTATGAAGTTATATGCCACCTTTTCGGCTGGCGCGGCATCTTTCCCTCAACACGGTTCGACGGATGAGGCTGTCTTGCAATCCGCAGACCGCGCGTTGTATCGTTCGAAAGATGCCGGCAAAAACCGGGTGACGATGTATAGTTAAGAGTGTCGTGGTATTTTGAGAAACGTTTTTGTGATGCTTAACCGCGAAGGCGCGAAGGACACAAAGAGATTTAAGGAGGAAGAAGGTGCCAGATATTGAGGCGATTGCCAAAGATGTTGTTGACTGTGCGATCAAGGTGCACAAGGCATTGGGTCCTGGTTTGCTTGAATCGGCATATCAGCATTGTCATACTTATGAACTAAAGCAACGCGGTTGGGATGCGGAAACAGAAGTAAAACTTCCTCTGGTGTATGAAGGTCAGAAGATCGACGTAGGATATAAGATTGATACGTTCATAAACAAATTGGTTATTGTTGAGAACAAGGTTGTTGAATCGCTTTTGCCGGTTCACGAAGCTCAATTATTGACATATATGAAGTTAAGTGGATGTAAACTTGGTTTCCTCTTGAATTGGAATGTTCCGTTGATGAAACATGGGATCAAGCGATTCGTCCTCAACCTCTCCGGAGAGACTCCATACCCCAAAAGGTCTTCCCTTCTTTAAAAGAAGAAACTTCGCGATCTTCGCGTCTTCGCGGTTAAAAAAAATTACAGGAGTAACGAATGCAAATAGATATCATCGGCGTGCCAATGGACTTCGGACAGAGTCGCCGGGGTGTGGACATGGGTCCCAGCGCGATCCGCTATGCCAACCTGCGCGAGCGATTGCAGGCGTTGGGTCACGATGTCGAAGATAAGGGCAACATCGAGGTTCCAATTTCAGAAACGTGCACGATCACCGAGCCAAAACTCAAACACATTGATTGCATCGTGCCGATGGCGAGACGTGTGGCAGGCGCGGTTGCCACGTCCATTCAGGGCGGGCATTTCCCATTGGTGCTGGGAGGTGATCACAGTCTTTCAGTCGGTTCTGTGCGCGGCGCGGCGAAACAAAAGAAGATAGGGGTCATCTGGCTGGATGCTCACGCGGATTTCAACACGCACGAAACAACCCCATCGGGAAATATTCACGGGATGCCTCTCGCCGCGTTATGCGGACTCGGCGACCCGCGCCTGACCGCGCTGTGGGACGAAACGCCTCCGGTCGTGGACCCCAGCCGGGTCGCCATTTTGGGCGCGCGCGACCTCGACCTCGGTGAGAAAAAGAATCTTCATCAAGCCGGCGCCCTTGTGTTGAGCATGGAACAGGTGGATCGTATGGGCATGCTCGCCGCGTTGGAACAATGTATCGAACGCGTCAGCCGGGATGCGGACGGTTTCTACCTCTCGATGGATATGGACTCGCTCGATCCGCGTTATGCGCCGGGCGTTGGCACACCTGTGCCCGGAGGATTGACCTATCGCGAAACGCATCTCGTCTGCGAGGTGATCGCTGAGACCGGTAAACTCGTCGGCATGGATATTGTGGAGGTGAACCCGATCCTCGACGAAAAGAATCAGACCGCCAAACTCGCGGTGGAATTTGCGTGTTCGGCGCTCGGCTCGCGCGTGTGGGAGGGCTGAGCAATGCCCAAAGGTAGAGTCGGCTTACGCAACGGTGGCAACTTCATGTCAAAGGATGAAGCGGGTATTCCCATCCGCTGTGTAAGGTAAAATCAAATCATGATGAATGTTATGTATGGACCTGTGCTGATCGTTGAAGACGTCCCGAATGTGCTTGAACTGCTCGAAGTGACTTTGCGATTCAAAGGGTATGCCGTGATCACCGCGCGCAATGGGGAAGAGGCGCTCGAAGTGTTGACGAAGCAGAAGCCCGCGCTCATCATCACCGATATTTTGATGCCGAAGCTGGACGGGTATGCGTTCGTGCAAAAACTGCGGCTCAATCCCGAGACGCGTTCGATCCCCGTTGTATTTTTATCCGCCACTTACGTCACGCCGGAAGATAAAGAGTTTGCTTTGAGTCTCGGCGCCTCGCGTTTCATCGAGAAACCAATTGACACCGAAGATTTTTTGTTGACCGTCGCCGAGTTGGTCACACAGCATCCGTTCACTCAGCCTCTGCCGCTCGATATGGAACGCTTCTATCAAGGCTATCGCACGCGGCTTGAAAATAAAT
>CAYWCN010000097.1:0-11020 GCA_964456775.1 uncultured Anaerolinea sp. | reverse complement strand
TCGCCGCCATTTACAACCTTGAACTCAACGCAAATTGACTTTTGCAAGAGGTCTAGTTTACGTTTCTCCTTCAGGCTGTGCTTGGCTTTCTTCTTTTGTTCCTTGTTACCTTTATCTTTACTACCGCTTTTGCCAGACATGTGACCATCTCCTTTCGTGTGTGAGGAAGGTGTATTCAACCTTGATGGGCATTTTACTCTGATCTTGATTTCTCAACGCTTCTGCTTTTCCGCTCCTCGACCAAAAAGTGTTGGGTTGGTAAAATATTTCTATGAGCAAAACAATCTCACACGGTACCGTACACAAACTGCCCGCAGATTTACGGCAAGCGCTCATAGCCGACAGCGCGGCGCTCGCTATTTGGGAAGGGCTTACGCCTCTGGCGCGCAATGAGTGGATCTGCTGGGTTACTTTCGTCAAGAAAGACGAGACGCGGAAAGAGCATGTTCAAAGGACAGTGAGTGAACTCAAGGAAGGGATGCGACGTCCGTGTTGCTGGTTGGGCTGTATCCACCGCAAGGATAAGGCGATCAGCCCGTCCGTGCAAGCCGTGCTCGCCAGACGATCTAAAAAATTAAAATAGGGCGTGCTGATAAATGTATTCTTTCGACAATTTGCATACAGCCTCTAGCCTTTTTCCACGAGCATATCCAAAAACTCGCGCCCTGTGATGATCTGAACCGAACGAAATTTCTTGAGATCGAGAAGATGCTTGTCTCCGCTTACGATGAAATCGGCATTGCCAGCGATAGCCGCTTCAAGAAATCTGTCGTCTTTTGGGTCGGGTTGAATGTTGGTGATCTGCTCTTGTGGCGAAACAAATTCCGCCTTGCGATGGACGCGCGCGATAATAGTCGCAATAGTTCGGGGTCTCAAGTGAAATTTCGATCTCTGTAGAACATCCAAATATTCAGATACGATTTCCTCACTGACGATCAATAAGAATTTCCCCGCTCTCCACTCATCGTTAATTTTTGCGACTTTTCCGCCCAACGCCATTGAGACCATGATATTGGTGTCGAGAACGACTCGCTTCATTTTCCATCCCGCACGGCGCGGATCTCTGCGTCAATATCTTCCTCTGTGATATTGTATTTCAGGGCGGTTGCGCGGGCTTCCTTGATTGCCTCATCAAACTCGCGTTCCAGCTCGTCATCGTCCTTGAGACTGATCTTCAAAAAACGGACAAATGCCAGCACGTCCGCCCGACGGGATTCGGGCAGTGTGGAAACTTCGCGGAGAAGAGTTTGTTCAAATGTAGTCATGGCTCACCTCGGGTTGGATTATACAGTGTTTCTATGGCGATCATGTATTACTTCCTTCCGATACTCCACCGCAAACGCAGGGATCTCAATCCCCGAGATCGAAATTTTCAACTCGCGCGCTTTGATGTTGGCGTCAGCAGGGATCATGTCCATCGCGTCTTTTGTGATCAACACTTCGCCTGATGCGGCGATGTCTTCTCCCATTTTGGAGGCGCGGTTGACGGGGTCGCCGAAGCAGTCTTCGTGTCCGACGACGAGGATGCGTCCGTAGTCAATGCCGCAAGCGATGTGGATGTCGAGATCGTCCGTCGTGAGCAGGTTCGACGCGGTGAACGCGTGTTGCATCGCCACCGCCGCGTTGACCGCCGCCAGCGGGTCGGGAAAGACCGCGAAGCAGTTATCCGCTTCGTATTTGATCATCGTCCCGCCAAATGACTCGACGATGGGGCGCGTGGTCAACTGCATCCGCCGCACCATCGAAAGGTAATGCACGATCCCATATTTGCGCGTGAGCAGTGAAAAGCCCGACATATCCAACACGAACACCGCGAACTCCTCGCCGTAGCCGTCCCACAATTTTTGCTCCAGCGTTTTGCGGAGCCTGAATTCATCCGCTTGCGAATATTTCAGAAGCAGGTCTTGAAATTTTTTTGCAGGGCTTGCGCGTTTGGTTGGCATGGTTACCTCTTGGATAAACCGTCCCGCAGGTTTTCGTCGCAGGTCAAGCCCATCCATGAAAACCTGCGGGACGTTCTTGCTCAATTATATATCACCCGCCTCGTCCGCCATCCTTACAACTCTCGGTGTAAATTTTCCAACCACATCTACCAGATCGCTTTGCGCGGCGAGCACTTTGTCTACGGGCTTGTATGCCTGCGGTGATTCATCGAGTCCGCCGCCGAGCAGGGTGACGCCTCGCTCTTTGAGATAGTCATCCCGTTCGCGCTTGCTGATGGAATTCAGCGCGGCTCTTCGACTCATCAACCTGCCCGCGCCGTGGGAAGCGGACTCTAACGCCTCAGCCACGCCTCTCCCTCGGACGACGAAGCCTGCGTCGCCCATTGAGCCTGGGATCACGCCCAAGACTCCCGCGCCTGCGGGTGTCGCGCCTTTGCGATGGACGATCACTTCTCTGCCATCGGGCAATTTT
The DNA here is from genome assembly GCA_964456775.1 of uncultured Anaerolinea sp. Classification (GTDB taxonomy): domain Bacteria; phylum Chloroflexota; class Anaerolineae; order Anaerolineales; family Villigracilaceae; genus Defluviilinea. The sequence goes on along the minus strand of CAYWCN010000097.1, from coordinate 8,605 downwards.
TCTCTCCACGCAAAGTTGTGATGATTTTCCACGACAGCAACTTCTTTCAACCCGACCGACGCGGCGACCCGTTTGTGGATGATGTAATGATTCGCCGAAGCAAACTTCCCAGCCAATTCCATCGAGAGCCAATATTCCAACCCGTCTGCCGAATCCAAATTCAACCACGCGAGATGATGGACGCTCTTATCCAAGTGTGGCTGTTTCTCCATGGCGAGCTTGCTAAACCTGTCGGCGATCCGCGCGCCGACGCCGCGCGATCCGCTGTGCGAGAGCAACGCGAGATAGTCGCCAGGCTTCAACCCGAACATTTCCTCATCGAGTCGGAACGATCCCCACTCGACGAAGTGATTCCCTGTCCCGCTTGTGCCGAGTTGATTCATGGCGGTGTCTTTCAATTTTCTGAGTTGCGCGGTGGCATACCACGCATCGTCATCCAGCACGGCGTGTTGCGCGCGCTTTGCGCCTGTCCATTTTGCGCCCATGCCGAAGGCGGTTTCATTCCACAGCGACTCTTCGAACATGCCTTTCTTTTGTCCGATCAGGATCGGCGAGACTTCGTAGATGGAAAGCCTCATACGGCAGGCAATGTCCACGCCGACCGCGTAGGGGATGACGACGTTGTCGGTAGCGAGCACGCCTCCGATGGGAAGTCCATAGCCGACGTGCGCGTCAGGCATCAACGCGCCAGTGACGGCGACGGGCAGGCGCATGGAATTTTCCATCTGCTTGATGGCTTCGGCGTCTATCTGGTCGCGTCCCCAAATGGGGAAGGGCAGAGGCGACTCGCGTAAGTCGCTTGGCTGTGGCTCGTCCTTTTGATTCAAGCGGATACACTCACGCGCGAGTTCGGCGAAAGTTGCGTTGGCTAAAAAATCACCTGGGTTATTTCGCACCGCGTCTAACTGCGCGAGAGCCGCGTCGCGATCCATGCCCTGCTCGATGAGTTTGTTGCCAGCGTCCTTCGCCAGCCCGATGACTTTTCCATCCTGCCAGTTGTGATATTTCAGGGTTTTTCCTGTGATGATGTCCATGATAGTTCTTTCTCCGTAGCGCGACATTTATGTCGCCCTGTGCAAGCGCGACATGAATGTCGCGGTACTAAATTTCATCAGGCGGCACACAACTTTCATCAAACTCGATGGTTGTGTACACTTCCGCTTGCAAGACCCAATCTCCATTTGTTTTTCTTTGCCATTTGGCAGAATACACACCTGAGGCTTTCACTAACTTTCCGTTGAGCGAGTAACTGCCTTTCCAGTTTCCAAGTTCTTCCGCCAAGCCCCACGCCCCGTTGATCGTGATCTCACGCGTCGTGCGGACGTAGATTGCTGTCGGGTCAGATTGAAACACGGACGCCCATCGCGTCGCCTCATCATCCGCGCCGTGACTCTGGTCACTGCGACCTGTGACGATGTGATACGTCGGCGCGAGCAAGGTGCGGATCGTTTTCGCGTCTTTGTTTTCAATTGCCTTGTTGAATCTTTCGCGTGCTTCTCGAATCATTTCAATTGAGGTGTGCATAAAAAACCTTTTTACCACGAAGTACACAAAGGAAGGAAAAGGGATTCAACCCTTAGTCGTTCCACCTTCGTGACCTTCGTGTCCTTTGTGTTTGAAAAAATTACTCGTTTTCCAACTTCCACAACTCGCGCATTTCTTGACTGGTTGTGAGCAATTCATCGAGCGTGCCTTCGGATTCTACTTTGCCGTCTTTTAGCACGATGATGTGATCGGCGCGGCGCAGGAGCGGGCGGCGGTGGGATATGACTACGCATGTCATCTCTTTGCCTGATTCGAATATCCGCTCCCAGAGTTGACGCTCCGTTTCCACGTCGAGGGCGGAGGAGAGATCGTCGAAGACAACGAGTTCGGGTTCGCGGATGAACATGCGTGCGGCGGCGGTACGTTGCATTTGTCCGCCAGAGAGTTTGACGCCGCGCGCGCCGACCATCGTTTCGAGATCATCGTCGAGTTGCTCGAGGTCGCGGTCCATCACGGCGAGTTTTGTTGCTTCGTAGATTTCATCGTCGGTTTTGTTCATGCCGAGCAAGATGTTATTCCGCAAGGTGTTGCTGAACAAACGCGGGACTTGTGCCGTGTATGAACAACGCGGCGGGATGAAGAAGTTGCCCGCGTCTGTGATGATGTCTCCGTTCCATTTTATCTCGCCAGAGTCTGCGGGGAGCAGACCCAGCAATGTGCGGAGCAGAGTTGTCTTGCCAGAACCGATGCGACCTGTGATGACCGTCAGCGAGCCGCGCTTGATCTTCAGGGAGATGTCTTCGATGCCGTTCGTCGAAGAGGGGTAGTGAAAAGTCAAATGGCTTGCGACCAGTTCGCCCAGTCGGTCTGAAGCGGTTTTCGTCGCGTACGTCACATCTGGCAACGGCGCGGAAAAATCCACTGTGCTATGTTCGACGAGCGCGGTCAATGGCGCGTTTTCCATGAGGCGATACATCCGCTTGACTGAGACTTCGAGTTGTTTGTAGCGCGCCCACAGCATGCCCGCGAAGGTGGTGAGGTCGCCCATGCTGTTGAGGAGATAGACGAAGAGCGAAAAATCGCCGAGGGTGAAGTTGCCCGTGCGCATGGTCTGACCGACGAGGATGAGGATGACGCCCGTGCCGAGCGTGGAGGTGTTGCGATAGATCGAGCCGAGAACGTCGTCGAATAATTTTTCGCGGACGGCGAACACGCGGCGCTCATCGTTGATCTTGTGAAAATGCTTCGTGATGTTTCTTTCGGCGTTGGCGACTTTGATGGCTTGCACTGCGCCGAAAAATTCACCGATGAAACCAGCAACATTGCCCGCGGCTTGACGCGACGCGGCGCGATAATGTTCGATCCGTTTGGTGGCGATGTTTGCGACGATGCCGACGATGATGAGCGGGATCAATGCCATGATCGTGACCGACACGCTGATCTGCATCATCAAATAGATCGAAAAAGCGATGATGCCCACGCCGACGAGGATGTCGTTGACGAGGATGACGAACAGTGGGATTTGATCCACATCCGTTTTGAAACGGCTGACGGCTTCACCAGCGGAATCGGGGAGTTGCGACGCGCCTGGTCGTTTGAGGATGTGCGTGAGCAAGTTTTTTCGGATCAACGTGTTCATATCTGAAAAGATAGGAACATCGGCGTAGTAGAAGCCGTAGGTTGAGATGAGACGCCCCAGCCATGATGCAAATAGAAAAGCAACGATTGCCCAAATGCCAAAGGTTAATGTCGCCTCGCCTGTAATCATGTCGAAAAAGGCTTTGAGGATCAAGGCAGGCGCGACTTGTGATGAAAAGCGTACTAACGCCACGCTGAAAAAGTCGATCACATCGAGCCATGGGCGGAATCGAATCATCTCCCAGATGACTTTCCACGCGGGGAGGGAGGGGGTGTTGAGTTCTTGTTGGGTGAGGGTTGATTCGGTCATTTTGAAAGCCTTTGGAGACTAGAGATTAGAGACTAGAGATTGGTTTCTGACATCAGAGAATTAGAGAATTGAGGTTGATGTCTACGCCAGCACTTCTTCCAATCCAGTTTGCAGAAGTTGAACGAAGCGCGAGTTGGGGTTGCTGACAAGTTCCTTTCGATTGCCGTATTCCAACACGTTGCCGCGCTCGAGAATTAAAATTTCGTCGGCACGCTGGATGGTGTCGAGTTTGTGGGCGATGATGATGGCGGTGCGTCCTTTCAGCAGTTTGTCAATCGCGTTTTCCAATTTGACTTCTGTTGCAGGATCAAGTCGTGATGAGGCTTCGTCGAGGATCACCAAGCCTGGATTTTTCAGGAAGACGCGCGTGAACGCCAGCAATTGCGCTTCGCCCGCGGACAGTGACCTTGATCCTGTTTCGAGGACCGAGTCCAACCCTTGAGGCAGACTCGCGTACCAGTCGCCGAGTTCGAGTTCTTCGAGGGTGGCGATGATCTTTTCATCGGAGATCGTGCGGTCGAAGAATGTCAAGTTTTCGCGGACGGACGCTTTGAACAACTGCACATCCTGAGTCACGATGGCGATGTCGCGGCGAAGCGAGTGGAGATGATGCTCGCGGATGTCGGCGTTGTTAATTTTTATGCCGCCGCTGTTCACGTCGTACAAGCGGAAGATCAACCGTCCGATGGTGGTCTTTCCGCTTCCCGTGCGACCAAGCAGACCCAAAACAGAACCAGCCCGAAGGTCGAAAGAGAGGCGTGTGAGGACGGCGTCATCGCCGTTGTACGAAAATGTCACGTCGTCGAATGTCAATTGAATCGGATGCGAGTCCACATCCAAGCCCGCTTCGTTTCGGACCTCGGGCTTGAACGCTTTAAACTCGGTTAATCGCTCGACGCACGCGCCGATGGTTTGAAAACTTTCGATCTCGTGAGTCATCGCCCAGAAGGGTTCTTCGAGTAGGTTGATGTAATGCACGAAAAGATAGACCGTGCCGATGGTGATGACGCTCGCGGTGAACAGCCAGTAACCGCTGACGATGGCGAGCAGTGTGCCGAGCGTGAGCGCGAGTCCCATCGCGTTTTCGATGATCCATCTTTTGAAATGCGACTTGCGGTTGTGCTTGAGGATCTCGCCTTGATGACGGAACAATTCGCGGATGGAAAATCCGACCGCGCCGCTGGAGCGAATGTCTTCGGTGCCTGAGAGTTGTTCCTCGATGAAGCCGTAATATTGCGCTTCGGCTTCACGCCGCGCTTTTTGATGCGGCACGGCGATGTCTTTCACTTTGCCGAGGATGAATATGGTGAGGAACGAATAGACCGTGAATGCCAGTCCCGCGCGCCAATCTTCGATGAATAACGCGATGAGAATGCCGATGAGGAGAAATCCGTTGGCGATGAGGTTCAACGCGAATTGCGAAAAGAACGTCGCCAGTTCGGTCACGTCGCCGTCAATGCGTTCGATGAGTTCGCCAGGCGTGTGGTCATTGTGAAATTTCATGTCGAGGTGCAGGGCGTGTTCGGCGAGTTCGGCGCGGAGGGCGTTGGTGGCTGTCCATGCGACGTTTTCGCCCAGCCATGTGACTCCGATCGCAACGACTTGTTGAATCAACGCGATGCCGATGAAGGCAAGCGCGGTCCATGTGAGGGTTTGCAACGCTTCGCCAGCCAGCGCGGAGTCGATGAATCGGCGCATGATCTGCGGCGCGAAGATGCGGAGTCCGATACTGCCGAAGAGTAACGCGGCGAGCAGGTAGAACCGTCCGCGTTGGGGGCGGATGTGGGAGGCGAGGAGGTGGTAGTAGGCGGAGAAGGAGAGGTTCATTGTGTGATCCGTAATTGGTAATTGGTAAATGGTAATTGAGTGAGGTAGAGGATTAGAGAATTGATGTTAGAGACTAGAGATTGGAGACTGGAGACTGACAGCCATAGTATTTCTAATCAATTGTCTTTCTCATTATGAAAGTTCCTGGTAATTCCGTATAGCCAAATTTGCGATCAATGGCAATGATAGGATGGTTCATGGTGTTATGGTCGGTATGAACCATGGTTACTTTCAATACATCACGAGCATAACGTAAAGCCAAGACTTTTACTGCCTGTGCAAGTTTGCGCCCACGATAACGACGGTCTACGCCTGTGTGCAGGTTGTAGGCGTGATTCTGGAAACGGGAAATTGCGCTCATTGCTACCCAGTTGCCGTTGCTTATGTCAAATGCTATTATCTGTCCGCCAGGTTTGAACCAATCCTTTTGACAGACTCTTTTCTGAAAGTCTTCAAATGAACTCCAAGTCCGTTCGCCGTTTCTACCTGGTACGTCCATATTTGTTTCATCGTTCAAAAGATACAGGTGGCGCTGGGCTTCTTCCGTGTTGCCCAACTCTTCCATTGATGTGAACTGAAAACCATCTGCTTTCTGTTTGGCTAAAATGCTTTCATAGGGTTTATCATCGAACGTGTCCAAGTTCAACTTCATCGGGATAAAATGCCATCTTTCGGCAAATTCTCTTTTTTCGGCAAAAGCTCGGCTTGTCAAATCAGTGTCAGCAATAGTGGTTTCGATTCTCTTCACTCCAGCGTTCCTGATTGATCTTTCTGCATCGTCATAGAGTTGTTTTCCAACTCCTTGTCTCCGCAACTTGGGCTCGACAAATAAATCAATCGTACAAGATTCGGCTGTACTAAAGTAAATCCAGTAGAACCCAAGCAAATCGCCTTTTTCGTTTTCTGCTACGCGCTGGGTAATTGCCTCTCTTCGCTTTTGGAAATATTCTTTGAGTCCTTGTGCGGATAGAGAGTCGTCTTCCCAAAGAGAAAACCAGTCTGCCAGTTGAGCGAAATCTCTTTCTGATTCAGCAGGGCGCAAGGTAATAGTTTTCATGGGCTGTCTTTCGGCTCTATCGGAGAGCAAATAAATATCGGCTACGGTAGATTTTCATAAACAAAAAAGCCACGATGCGAGGTGCACCGTGGCGGGGAGGACACAGGAAGAGACCGTCTAGGGGCGGTCAAAGGGCGCACTTCGAGAAAGTATGAAGTTTTGGATTAGATCGTTTTTCGTACGTAACATCATCAGTCGTGCGCTCCTTTCTTTGAGATTTGATTGCGCTCGGAGTTTACATGAGAGGGGGAGGTGTTGTCAAGTGGGAAGATAGTGTTAAGATTTCGCACTATGTATTTTGATTGCCTCTTCAATAAACTCACGCCCAAATGCCTCAACTTTTTTTGCTTTAAAAGAATTATCTCCATAACGACAGATAAAGCTCTCACTTTCAGCCGAATATGAAATTTCTCTCAACTGTGGTACAGGAGTGCCTTGAATTTGCTCTAATCTTTCATAATTAAAAGGACTTTCTTCTCGTGAGATTAAAATACTGACATCTGCAGGCAACTTATTTTGCATTTGATAGCTGGGCAAGCCAAAGAAAAACATATACCTTGAATGATAGTGCCCTGAAACAAAATCTAATCGGAAGAACCAGCTCCTTTTAATAATTGTTCCCTGCTGTGCATTTAAGTATTTCTCGAAATCAATAACATCGTAGCCTGTGAAATTAACAGTGACAATATTAGAAAATTCATTAAGGGCATCAACGGTTTGTTTAAAGTAGCCTTTAAGAAGTTCCATTGCGCTTCTCCAAACATCGTATTGAACTCGAATTTTATTTTCTTTTTGCGCACTAATTTGAGTCATTAAAGAACGTGCCCACTCCATTTTTTCGCGTTGTTCTTGTACCGCTTTTTCATATTCATCTAAACTCTCTTCAAGAGTATCGCACGCTAAAGAGATGAATGGCGTCAAGTCAGTGTTGTGACTTGCTTCAAGAGCATCATAGTATCTGGCTCTATCATCACGCGTAATTATTGATATAGGATATCCATGTCTCATTAATACAAGATTCATAAGGATGCGTGCTGTACGTCCATTTCCATCAACAAAGGGATGAATATAAACAAACCAAGTATGAGCCGCGCAAGCAAGAATTACAGGGCTGATTTTTGTTTGGTATGATGATAATGTAATTTTTTCTAACCAGTGTGAAAACTCTTCCATCATACTTGGTACTTGAACATATATAGGTGGTTTATATTTTGAACCTGAAATTTCAACCTCAGATAATCGATATACACCCCCTCCAGAATCGTCAATCCCTTTTAGAATAGCAGCATGAATTTGCCGAACATCATGAGCTGTTATCGGTTTCTCTGTTTTTGAAGCCAATTCTTCAAAAAAATCCATAGCTTGAGCAAGATTTTTTGCTTCGAGCGAATCCTTTAACGGTTTACCTGTAATAGTAAGACCTTCTTCAACAACCATTCTTGTTTCCCCATAATCAAGCCGATTTCCTTCTATGGCATTTGAGTGATGGATATTCTTTATGCGAAAATATTTCTGTATTTGGCGTAAAACACCAGGAGTCAATTTACCTTGATCGCGTAAAAGGTTTACACGAGAATCAATTTTAGATATTAATGGCAAAATGCCATCATCATAGGTATAGAAAGTTCCTAAAATTTGTTCTTTGGGGTTGTATTCAGCCATTATAGACTCCTAATTAATTCTGATTAAATTGAAAGGTTTTTCCAAATAGCCAACTACTAGATGGTTTTCTTCATCACCTTTGCCCACGCATCTTTCAGATTCACCGTCAAGTTGAACACGGGCTTTGCGGGCGTGGAATCTTTGTCCACACAGAAGTAGCCGAGTCGCTCGAACTGATAGCGCGAACCAGCCTCAGGCGCGGCGAGAGACGGCTCCACGTATCCCGTGAGAATTTCCAGCGAGTTGGGATTCAAAGAAGTGAGGAATCCCTCTTCGCCCTCTTCGGGATTCTCCTTCGAGAAGAGACGGTCGTACATGCGGACTTCCGCTTCTTTCGCATGGACGGCTGATACCCAGTGGATGGTGGACTTCACCTTGCGACCATCGGGCGAGTCGCCGCCGCGTGTGGATGGGTCGTACGTGGCGTGGACTTCGATCACTTCGCCCGCGTCGCTCTTCACGACGTGTGTGCATTTGATGAAATATGCGTAACGCAATCTCACTTCGTTGCCAGGGAACAGGCGATAATATTTCGGCGGCGGCGTTTCGCGGAAATCATCCTGCTCGATGTAAATCACTTTCGAGAACGGGACTTTGCGCGTGCCAGCGTTCGGGTCTTCGGGGTT
>CAYWCN010000096.1:0-11225 GCA_964456775.1 uncultured Anaerolinea sp. | reverse complement strand
TCCTGTAAGCCGATATAACCGAAATGCAAAGTGAAAATTTGTAACCTTCTGCTATACTGCAATTAACAACATCCGATAAGAGCAAACCCGTCGAAAGGCGGGGGCGCAAAGCCATGGATCTACAATCACGCGAGGCGTGGTCACGATAGCCAGGTTGCCGAAGATACGATTTTCCACTCATGTGGCGAACCCGGCATCCTGCCGGGTTTTTTATTGGAACCTTATCATTTCATGTTCGATAAAGGCAAACCCGTCCAAAGACGGGGACGCAAAGCCATGGGTCTACCATCCCGCGCGGCGGGATCATGATCGCCAGGTTGCCAACGTGAGCAAAAATTGCTTGATTTTGCCGTGTTGATTTGAGCGCCTTTGTCGAAAGGAGAAACAAATGGCGCTCAAAAAATTTAACACGCGAAAGACTTTCAACCTCAGCCTTCTGCTGATTGTCCTCGCCTCCCTGTGGCTGAACCCATCCACAGCGCTGGCGATGAACGGCGCAGACGCGGCTGTCCTCCCCGCGTTCTCGGAATTTTCCACAGCGGTTCAAGACGGACGCGCAGACCTCGCGCGCGGGGTCTATGTGCCCAATGTGCTCGCCCTGCCCGTCGTACAACAGCCTTGGGGCAGTCCTGGGTTCATCTCCGGTGAAACAGACGAAGTTACGCAGTTTCGTATGGCAAACCAGTATGGAACGACCGGACTGCTTGCTCATAACCACCTTGCCGGCGCTTCTTTTTTCGGCTTGAAATTGGGAGATGAAGTTCGCCTCGTTTATGGCGACGGCAAGGTGGAATATTTTGTGGTGTACGAGATCCTGCAATATCAAGCCTTACAACCTCACAGCCCCTACAGTTCCTTCCAAAACCTTGCGACCGAGGAGAAACTCTCTGTGGAGCAAATGTTCAAGCGCGTCTTCTTCAGCGAGGGCAACATCACCTTCCAAACCTGCATCGAAAAAGACGGCGAATTGAGCTGGGGACGATTGTTCGTCATCGCCATCCCGAAAGTGGAATATGAGCGTATCCAGATGATGAATAGATAATAAATCTGTTTTGCGCAGCACGTATTGAACATGCCTGTCGTGATGACAGGCATGTTTGGTTATAATCACACGCGATGGACTCTGCCGGCAAACCCACGATTGCGGATAAATTAAAGTCTCTTGGAGTAAAGAAGGGGGTAGCGCCTCTTCCGCAGGGGAAGCCCTTCGATCAAACTCAGGGCAAGTCTGATTCGCCTGCCATCGACTCGGTCGTCGCGGGGAGTTTTCTCCCGACCCCGCGCGGCGAGGTGTTCGTGGCGGAGCAAAATTTTCCGCAAGATTATCATTACGGCAATTCGACGCTTCTTTCATCCTTCCCCCTTTCGTTGGTTTCCCAGTGGGCAAACGATCCGAAAGTCTCCAGTCTCCCAGTCTCCAAATTTGCTTTTCTTGATACCGAAACTTCCGGTCTCTCCGGCGGGACCGGCACATATGCGTTCCTCGTCGGTGTGGCGCGTTTTGTGGACGGTCAATTCTTGTTGAAGCAATTCTTCCTGCGCGACCCGGCTGAGGAAGAGGCGTTGCTTGAAGGACTGGCAAATTTCCTCGCGCCGTGCGAGGCGTTGGTGACGTTCAACGGCAAAGCCTTTGACGCGCCGCTGTTAAAGACAAGATACACGTTACATGACACGCCGTATCCGTTCAAAGGCTATTCCCATTTAGATCTATTGCCTCTTGCGCGGCGGTTGTGGCGCGACAGACTCGAATCGCGGGCGTTGAAATTTCTCGAGGAGCATGTGCTGGAGTTCAAGCGTTCCAGCGATGAAGTGCCGGGCTATGAAATTCCCTGGTTATATTTCGATTACTTGCGGACCGGTGACGCGCGTCCGCTGGCGGGGGTGTTCTATCACAACGCCATGGATGTGACCGCGATGGCGGCGTTGCTCGCGCACATGAACGACATGCTGGAGAGTCCGTACGAGGGCAGTGTGCAGCATGGGTTGGACTTTGTCGCGCTGGGGAAGTTGTTCGAGGATCTGGGTCATGCCGAAGAAGCGGCGAAACTGTTCGAGCGTGGACTCGAGTCTCCTATGGGCGAGGCAGATTTCCACGTGGCGGTGAAGCGGTTGTCCATCCTGCAAAAGAGGCGCGGCGATTACGCGGAGGCGGTCCGCTTGTGGGAAAAAGCCGCGAAGGCGGGTCATATTTATGCGCACGTCGAATTGGCGAAATATCACGAACATAAAACGCGGGATGTGAAAGCCGCGCTGAAGTGGACGAGATTGGCGCGGCGCATGGCGGAACGCGCCGACCTGCCGGCGTACGCGCGCAAACACTGGCTGGATGAAATTGCCCGGCGGCAGGCGCGTTTGGAAAAGAAAGCCGGTTTATAATGGGACATCCGTCTGGCACAAGGAGAAACTCATGGACATCACGGTATCCAAACAAATGGGCAATGAGCAGGTGACCATCCTAAAGTTGGCTGGGGAATTGGATGGGCAGACTTATCAGGGATTGATCAGCCGAGCGAAGGAATTGTACGGATCGGGCGCGCGCAATTTTTTGTTGGACATGAGCGAGCTGACGTATGTGAGCAGCGCCGGGCTGGTGGCGATGCACACGATCGCCATGTTGTTAAAAGGCGAGGCGGCTCCCGATCCGGATGACGGCTGGGGTTCGATGAGGTCGGTCAAGAAGACCTCGGATGGGAAGATGCAGGAACACATGAAACTGCTCAACCCGCTCCCCGAAGTGCGAAGCGTGCTGGAGATGGTCGGCTTTGATCGGGCGTTCGAGATCCATTCGAGTCTCGAGGATGCGGTGAAATCGTTTTAGCGAGATAAGCGATGTGGGAGTTGCCCCATGTCGCTTTTTATTTCATTCGGAGAGCATCATGAAGCGCAGTAGTATCGGCAATTGGTTTATTATTTTTTTGGTCTGTCTCACCATTGTGGTCTGGCTGGTTTTCCCGCCGGTGAATGATGGACGGGAGAAGTTCGTCCGCCAGTATGCGGGCGAGATCATCGGCTCGGTCAACATTGTGTTGATGGCGTGTTCGCTGGTCCTTGCCGCAAGACCCAAATGGGCGGAACCATATTTCGGCGGCTTGGACAAAATGTATGTGACGCATCGCCACACCTCCACTGCCGCGTTGTTGTTGATCTTCGTCCACGTGCTGACCGTTCCGATCTCATTGAGCGGCTGGGCGTTGGGGAATTATCTGGCTGTGATCGCGTTCACTGGGATCGTCTCGATCGCGTTGGTGAGCCTCGCGCCGCGCATCCCGTTCTTGAACAGACTCACGGGCGGAACGTACGAAGGCTGGAAGAGCCTCAAAAAATATGTCGGCATCTTTTTCATCCTTGCCTTCATCCACTCGCTGACGATCCGCAGTCCGCTGGATGCGTTCATTGCCATTAATTATGTGCAGATATTTTTCATCATCGGCGCGGCTTCGTATTTGTACATCGAAGTTTTCGGGGTCTTCTTCAAGAAATTTATTCCGTACAAAGTGGAAGCGGTTAACCATCCCACCAACTTCACCACCGAAGTGGTGATGCGCGCCAGAGGGAATCCGATTCCCAAACAACGCGCGGGACAATTCCTCTTCGTGCGTTTCCCCGGCGAGAAGAACTTGAACGAATCGCATCCCTTCACCATCTCCAGCGCGCCGCATGAGGATGTATTGCGGCTGACCATCAAAGCCAGCGGAGATTTCACACGCGCGTTGTTCAACGAATTGAAAGTAGGCGCGGATGCCATCGTCGAGGGCGCGCACGGCATGTTCGATTACAAGACCGGCGGACAGAAACAGATCTGGATCGCGGGCGGCATCGGCGTGACGCCGTTCCTCTCGTTCATCCGCGATATGCAGGAAAATCTACACTATGATGTGGATTTCTATCACACGATGCGTCATAGGGATGAAGGTCTCTTTTACAACGAACTCGAGACCGCCGGGATTCGGAATAAGCGGTTGAAAGTAAACATCCGTTATTCGGCGGTCGGCGGCTCGTTGACCGTCGAGGAGATCGTCAAGAACGCGGGCGGCGATGTGAGCGGGCATCACATCTACATGTGCGGTCCGCTCCCGATGGTGCAAGCCTTCGAGAAGAAATTTCTCGGCTTGAAAGTTCCGCCCGAAAATATTCACTTTGAAGAATTCAATTTCAGATAGACCGGAGGCTTTATGTATCAACGATACCGGGAGCGCCGCCGTCGCCGGCGCGAATACAATTCCGAATACGGTCGCCGCTGGCGAATGCGCCCAACAACGCAGATCCTCATCGTGCTCATCGCCGCGCTGGTTGTGTATATCATCCTAACCAGTAGCGCAAGATAACAACTTGATCAACCTGAAAATTTGGACGCAGACAAACGCTGATTTACGCTGATAAAAGCAAAGATCAGCGTTTTCTGCGTGAATCAGCGTCCAGTTTTGTTCTGAATGACCCACCGCAAAAAAGTCAATTTTCAGATGATACAATACCGCCATTGAATCTGGAGGACAAGATGACTCAAATTGACGAGCTTGTAAAAATGGGCGACCGCGAAACTCTCTATGAACTGATGACCGAAGACGGCGAATGGCTCACCCGCCTCGAAGCGGCGGAAGGACTCGTTGGGCTGGGCGACCGGCGCGGGTACGAATTTCTCCTCATAGTCACGATGGGCGACGACGACGAAATGATCGAAGTGGCGAACGAAATTCTTGCCTCGCCCGAAACGGCGAAGATGCGGCGCGAGATCGAATCGGAACGCGAAGGCGAATACCGCGCCCGCCTCGAGTCGGCGAAGAAGCGATTGCAAAAAGGCGGCAAGGTCTATCGCTACAAAATGATCCACCTATCTGCCGGCGCGCTGATGGCGGACGATCCGTTGGGCAAAGGCTTCGATGTGCGCGCGCTCGACAACATGGGGCTCGACGGCTGGGAGGTGGTCAACATTCTTCCCGTGCGCCGCTCGCTCATGGTCGGCAGTGTGGACGATCACTTCACCGGCGCATACTTCCTGCTCAAAAAAGAAATCCTGCCGGATGAAAGCGTCGACTTGGAGTCTTCACGTTCATGAGGCGAAATTTAATTTGGAGTATTCTCTTAATCCTTTTGACCGCCTGCGGACGACAACCCGCTTCGCCCTCCCTTGCGGCTGCTTCGCCCGCCTCAACCGACTCGCCGCCCCAGCCTGTTTCCGCGTTTCGAGTCCTCGCCTCCACGACGCTCCTAGCCGACATCGCGCAGAACGTGGCGGGCGAACGCGTCCACATTGGATCAGTTCTTCCCGTCGGCGCGGACCCGCATTCATATCAGTACACTCCTCAAGATGTGACAAAAGTCGCCGATGCGCAATTGCTCATCCTGTTCGACGATAAAAATTACGAACGCTTTCTCGAGCCGTTGTTGTATGCGGCAAATGGAAATATGGAATTCGTCTTTGCTTCGATGGGCGTGAGCAAAGCGATCGATTTTGATAAAGGCGGATTTGACCCTCACATCTGGCTCGACCCGAATAACATCATCCTTTGTGTGGAGAACATCCGTGAAGGCTTGACCCATCTCGACCCCGATGGCGCGGCGGAATTTAAATCCAATGCCGATGCGTATGTTCGTGAATTACAAACCCTCGATGCGTGGATCGTCGAACAGGCGGATCAAGTCCCGCCCGAGAAAAGATTGCTCGTGACGAATCACGAATCGCTTGGCTACTTTGCGGAGCGATATGGTTTTACGGTCGTTGGGTCTGTGCTCGAAAGTTTCAGCGCCGACGCGTCGCCGTCCGCGCAACAGATGGCGGCGTTGATAGACGAGATCAAAGCCACCAACGCGCCCGCGATCTTTCTCGACGCTGGCGATAACCCCGCGCTCGCGCAACAAATTGCCGAGGAAACGGACGTAAGAGTCGTCACCGACTTGCATCTTGAATCACTGACCGACGGCACGCCCGCCGCGACATACATTGACATGATGAAATACAATGTGACGCAGATCGTCTCTGCCCTCAAATAAGTAATACGCAATACGAAATACGCAGTACGTATTGCTTACTACGTACTGCGTATTATTCCTCCCATGTACCCAAACGCCCCCCACAAACACGACCAACCAATCCTCGACGTTTCGCATCTGGCTGTGCGTTATAACGGACACGTCGCGCTCGAGGACGTCACTTTCCATTTGCACGAAGGCGAACGCGTTGCGGTTGTGGGTCCGAACGGCGCGGGAAAAAGCACGTTGATCAAAGCGATCGCCGGTGTTTTACAGCCGTCGTCCGGCGATGTGAACATCTATGGATCGCACCCCGATAAGCACGTGTGCATCGGCTACATCCCCCAGCGCTCGCAAGTGGACTGGAATTTTCCCGTCACGGTTGCCGATGTGGTGATGATGGGACGCTCGGCGAAACTCGGTCCGTTCAACTGGCCCCATAAAAAAGATTGGGACTTTGTGAATCGCGCGCTCGAAACGGTGGAGATTCAAAACCTCGCCTCGCGCCAGATCAGCCAACTCTCCGGCGGACAACAACAACGCATGTTCATCGCCCGCGCCATCGCGCAAGAATCCGAACTGATGTTGATGGATGAACCCCTCACCGGCTTGGATACCCCGTCGCAAGAGGGAATTTTGAATCTGCTCGACCGCCTCAAGCAGGATAAGGTCACCGTGATGGTCGCCACGCACGACCTCGACCAAGCCGCGAGTCACTTTGACCGAATCCTGTTGCTCAATCATCGCATTGTTGCGTTTGGCGTTCCGCAAGATGTGATGCAAACAAATAATCTCATTAAGGCTTATGGAGGGCGTTTACGATCTACAGATAATGGGAACGTATTAACTGTGGATGATCATTGTGACGACAGCGAACATGATCACACTCATTGATTTTCTAACAACGCCTCTCCAATACGAGTTTATGATGCGCGGAATGGTCGCCGCCGTGCTGGTTGGGATCATCTGCGCCGTGGTTGGCACGTTCGTCGTTCTGCGCGGCATGGCGTTCTTTGGCGACGCGCTGGCTCACACCATTTTGCCCGGCATCGCGCTCGGGTATCTCGTCAGCGGCGGCGCGCGCGAACCGCTGTTTTGGTGGGCGCTTGGCACGGCGGTCGTTGCTTCATTGGGAATCGGCGCGATCAGCAAAAACTCCCAGATCAAAGAAGACACCGCCATTGGAATTATTTTCGCGGGCATGTTCGCGCTCGGCATCGCGCTCATCTCCACCGTTCGCAGTTACGCCGTGGATTTGAGTCACTTTCTCTTTGGGGATGTGCTGTCCGTTTCGACTCAAAGTTTATGGTTGATCCTCCTCTTCGGCGGAATCGTCCTTTTCATCATTTTCGCTTTCTACAAGGAATTTACCACGCTGTCGTTTGACCCCATCCTTGCCGCCACGCTCCGCCTCCCAGTGGACTTGCTCAACAACCTTCTGCTCGTGCTGATCGCGGTTACGGTCGCCGTTTCGCTTCAAACGGTTGGAGTCGCCCTCATGGTCGCCATGCTCGTCACCCCCGCCGCAACAGCGTACCTACTGACGAATCGCCTGCCGAGAATGATGCTCCTCGCCGCGATCTTCGCGTCGCTTTCTGGGGTGATCGGTTTATACCTTTCCTACTACCTCAGCATCGCCTCCGGCGCGGCAATTGTCCTTACCGCGACGTTTTTCTTCATCCTTGCTTTTGGGTGGAAGAAGGTAAGGTTAGAGTAATTGCTTCCTGTTCTATTGTCTCGCCTTTATCGGGACTCATTTCCTCGAGCAGAAGTTTCCAAGAATCGTCCGTGATTTTCTTTACTCCTTCAAATGGCTCATCTAGGTCTTCGATAATCATGTAAATATAAATTACAAGGAAAGTAACGCTAAGAATCAAAGCGGTGTCAAGCAAGTAAAAATATGGCCAGCCGATCGAGGTTGAAAAGTAAATGGGTCCCGCAAAGTAAAAAGGTATAAGAAATATAATTGAGGTAATCAATGCAACGGTATGTAGATTTTCAAATAATCTTTGACTAGCATGCGATATTCTATCCCCGCGGTTATCTACCAATTCATTAAGTTTTTCAAACAACTCATTAATAAGAGTTTCAGGGACCTCGTTTTGCCTTGTGTCCGAGTGAATTAGTACTTTGAATTTTCTCCTCATATCCTCAAGTATTTTGTCACCATCGTTCTTGCTTTTATTGTTATCCTTAGATTGTTTTGTTTCATTTTTGTAATTATTTGTTACATGGACAACATAGTCGCGTAATAATGCTGTGATATCATCCCCGACTTTTTTAAATTTACTCGGAAGATCAGACAAATATTCTAAGTCTTTGTATAGAATTTTTGCAGTGTCTGCTTCTCGGTCAAATTCCCGATCTATTGCGTCTAATTGCTCCCAGGCCCTTACTAAAATTAAAGGTAAAAGAATTCCGTATAATACACCGAACCACTCTACAAAATTTGATATAAACCAGTTTTCACCAATAGGCGACTCAAATTTCCAGCCGATTATTTGAAACCACACTTCAATTTCTTTGGCGATAAAAATCCAGAGCGGAATGTGAAAGACAGATTTGGGTATGGAATTGAACCAATTCATTGCAGCCCGTTTAAACAACCAATTCCCCAAATTTTGAGTTCATTATCCTATGAAAATTTTGACCCTATTTTTTTTTCGCGTTCATTTTTATCGCAACGGTAGAAATGAGAATGATGATTAAAGGTGTCCCTGCTGTAGTTATTGCCACCCAACTCAACAGTCCAAACTTTGAGGAATTTGCTAACAAGGCATTTATAACTGCCATTGGTATAAAAATAATACAAGTGATTATTATCGCTTTTATAAACATTGAAGACATATCGCGCTCCTTCATATATCAGTGTAATACAACTAACCATACAATAGTTTTAAGAAATAATACCATATTTTCTACGCCGGAATCGGATTTTATGATCCCTTCTTTTTTCAGTTACAAATCCCATTATCAGGGTATGGAAAAAAAAGGTCGTCAATCCAGGTGACTTGAAGACCGTCTTCTCGCTGAAATACTAGCTCGACATGTCTGTAGTTTCCCTTGGCTACGACAACAGGCGGTACGAATTCAATGTAATCTCTGGAATTTCTCATAGGAATGATTTGCTTTATTGTAGCAGGTTGAGGGATGAAAGGAGCTTTTTGCATCCAGAATGTGAATTTATAAGGAGGATGACCGTGGGAAATAGTAACACCGTAAATTGACACGGTTTTCCAGCATTTTTCATTATAAGCATCCCAGGATTCTATCCTAAATAACGGCGGGCCGTTAGTTACTATAGCTCCAACTCTTGGGCTGGGAAAAGGAGGTGTATTTGTAAATGTCGCTACAGATATAAATTTCGGTGTTTCGGTCGGGGTAATTGTTATTGTGCTTGTCAATGTACTGGTAGATATTGCCGTAATTGTATTTGTAAGTGTTGGGCTGAGTATGGGCAAAGGAGTTTCTGATAAGTAGGTAGGAGGGTTATACCCATTGCGTGAAGTTAGCCAGAAAATTGCGATAATTAATGCTACTGCGAGCGCAATGGTAATATATACGGCGCTCATATCACCCTGTTTTTTCTCTGGCATAAGGAACTCCCACACATTGCGTTTAGTTCAAGTCGCAACATATTCCAAAATCGATTTTTCTGTAATGGGGGGGGCTATGTCATATTCCACCCAACAGTATTCCAATAGTACCATAGTCCATTAAAAACTTACCAGCTAAGCCAGACACCGAAAGATAAATTTGTATGGATGTATATCTGTTGTTGAATTGTATTTTCGATAGAGCCTACATTCTGATGCCTCCCTGTGGATTTGCTCAACAACCTTCTGCTCGTGCTGATCGCGGTCACTGTCGCGGTTTCGCTTCAAACGGTCGGAGTTGCCCTCATGGTCGCCATGCTCGTCACTCCCGCCGCGACGGCGTATCTGCTCACCAATCGCTTATCAAAGATGATGCTTCTCGCCGCGATCTTTGCGTCACTTTCAGGGGTGATTGGTTTATACCTTTCCTACTACCTCAGCATCGCCTCCGGCGCGGCGATTGTCCTTACGGCGACTTTTTTCTTCATCCTTGCTTTTGGGTGGAAGAAGGCAAAACAGATGTAGCCAGCCAGTATTACAAGACTATTCTAAGGTGTGCCAAATCCCAGAATTATATTAAACTTGTCTCCTAAAGGAAAATCCAACCACAATAATTGGGGAAAGCCACCCATTTGATTCGGAAGTATAGCGGTCATCAAAAGGAGAATGTATGTCACTTGCAGGGTTGGTTCTGGTATTTCTATTTGTTTTTCTGTTAACTGTCTTTGCTTTTTGGATTAGGGGAAGCCTTTGGAAGCCAGTTAAATCATCCCCTCAGGTCCGGGTATTTGGGTACTATTCTCATATTTTGACGCGGTTGAAATATCACCGCTCTGTCAGTACGGAGTTTCAGCAAAAAGAATGGATAAAAGTACGGGGGCAGTTGGCGATCGGCGCGGAATGGGGGGCAATAATTCTATGGGCTCTTTGGTTGGGGCGGAATTTCCTCCATAATAATTCTATGGAGTGGCTGCTCAGTGACTGGCAGTTGAACGTTCAAAGTTATTTTGCCTGGGAGCGACTGAGTCAGTGTGGGGCTTGCGTGCTTTGGGATGGATCCTTTAATGGAGGGGCTCCATTGTTTACGGATATTCTCGCGGCAATGGCTCATCCGCTGGCGGTCATTTTGGTCTTATTGGCAGGAGCCATCAATGGCTCCAAGTTACTTGGGGTTTCCGCATTGATCCTCGCTGGGCTGGCGCAGTGGTATTGGGCAAAGGTGTTGCGATTAGGCGTGGTTGCGCGGTTATGGAGCGCGTTTCTGGCAGTTGTGGGTGGTCATATGGTCGGTCGTTTTGAAGGCGGCTTGGTTGAGGTCGCATTTTCAACAGCATCATTAAGTTTGGTTATTGCTGCATGCCTTCAGCTTGCCGAAACTGGGAAGAGACGTGTCGCGGTTGGTCTCGGTGTATGTACCGGCTTGGCGATCCTTTCCGGGCAGGGCTATCTTCAACTTGCATTCCTTTTGGGCGTATGTCCCGCCCTTCTCATCCTCCTTTTTGATAAAAAATTCGCGCTTCGGCCTGTTTGGCGCGAATTTGCCTGGGCGGCTGGTATTGCGGTTTTGATTTCCGCAATTCTATGGGTGCCGTTTTTTCATATTTTCCACCTAGCGACCCGACAGTTTTAAGAAAGAGGTAAGAATCGGCAGAGGAAATCTGT
>CAYWCN010000095.1:0-11233 GCA_964456775.1 uncultured Anaerolinea sp. | reverse complement strand
AGCATCCGCCGCATGCTCAAAATCGTCACAACTTGACTTTTAAAACGCTTTCTTACGAGAATTAGGTTTCTTTTTCTCTTTCTCCAGCATCCTGAAATCCTCAACTACTTGGAACAACTTATCCGCCTCATCGAAATACATTGTTTTAATTAGATGCGCCTGCGCAGTTTCTAAAATTGAGATAATGGACTCAGGTAAAAATTTTTTGACATTGTCAAACTTTTCCCACGCAAGGTTTTTACGGCTCCCATCTTCAACCCAAAAATGAGCCAGAAGGCCAAGGAGGTCGGTGATAAATTCAGGAGGCAGTGGCGAGTGTGCTTCAGCAAGCGCGGTCATTTTATCTAGGATGGCAATATAGACAAAGTCGTGGCTTTCCCCGACAGCGCAGACGCCAATCTCAAATAACGCCTGACTAACTTCCGTTAACATTTCTTGCCTGGATAAGGCAAGCTCTAACGAGTCAATATACTCTAAGATGATGTTATCCCTCTCCACGGATCTGAAATTTACAATCAATGTTTGTCCCAACTTACTTACGGCATGGATTGCGCGTTGCCTGTCATAGCCGGATTCCATTTGTAGTTTTGCCGATAAAATGGCAGAAAGTATCTTGATGGCAATTTCGTAATTGCTCAGATCCTTGGATTCCGGATCTGATGCCAGCATATGCACTAAGTCATCAATTAACATCTCAAAGGAATCGCCTTTATAGGCAGGATTAGCAATCACAGCCTTGACGATATTTTTATAGGCGACAACCACCATTTCCCGTTCCTGACCAGGGTTACACTGCTTGCCTAGATTTGCAAGGTCAGAAAACGGACCGCCGCCAATACGTATCTTTTTTTTTAATCCATTCAAGATATCCAAGGTCAGCTTTTCAACAATTTTCTCACGATGGCCGTATTGTTCTGGTATTCTTTTTGCAACCCGTAATGCTAGAACTATCAAGGGAATAAATACAATTAACCATATTGCCTGTTGAACAATTGGCTTAATATCATTTTCATTCCCCAAATAGGCATATCCGAATTGCAATATCAATCCAATTCCCACTACAAGTAAGGCAATCACAAACGAGGATCGAACATCTAGTCCATCTTCTTTCATGGCTACCCGTCGCTCTGCCGCGGAAATCAACTGCAAAACCAAAGCAGGGATGCCTATCAGAAAAATTAGAAGGGTTAGGATTCCATCGAACGGAATTTCCATCTAGCTACCATCCCTGTTCCTAAATACAGACTGTTCCCCCCTAATCCTTGTGATGATGTCTATCAGAATGGTATCCACAAGGCCAGCTGTCTTGTGCTGGAACACATTGATTCCTAACTCATTTAGTCGAGCATGAAGGTTCGCATCATTTTCAACGGTAAACACACCTACGTGATATCGCTCGATCCAACCGGGAGGCGTTGGGGCATAATCGGGACGCCCGTTGAACATCCAATTTGCCAGTTCCAGACCTAAACGGGCATCTGCTTTATCCTCGCCTCTTTCTTGATAAATCTTGATCCAAAAATCATCGATACCCGGCGGCAGGCGCATATCTAAAATGATTGCGTCATACTCCTTTGATTGCAGGTAATTTACTGCGCTTGTGGCGTCTTCGGCAAGATTCATATCGTACTCGCCGCTGATATAAATTGGTCCTGTGAGGTTACGCAACTCTAAACGCGCGCTGTCCTCTACCCATAAAACTTTAGTCTTCACAGTTCGACCTCCCAAAAAGTTATTTTCCAATATCTGCGAAAGGCAAAATGACGGTGACTCGGGTAAGAAAAGGTTGATGATAATACTGCCCACTCTTTTCATTCTGGGTACCTCGAAACGCCGGGTGACTCTCTATTTCGACTTTCCCACCATGCGCTTCCACCACGCGGCGGGTATCTGTCAATCCAATACCAGTTCCAAGACGACCGCGATCTTTCGATAGTTCTCCACGGTAACCGAGTTCAAATACTTTCCCACGTTCAATCTCTTCGCGCTTAATTGGCACACCCCAATTCTCAAATTCAATGTGCAACCACCTATCTTTCACAGAGGTTCGGATGGATACCCATGCCGGCTTGGTCCGCTCAGGATCACGACGCCAAGAATATTTTATGGCATTATGCAGCATATTCGTCAAAGCACGCAACATGTCCCTCTCACTACCCCTTATTCCCACATCTTCCACATCTCTGCGATCAATATCTATCTTCAAGCTGCGGGCATATTCAGCCATTCGCTTAGCGGATTCCTCAATCAGCAACTTAACATTCAATCTCACAAAAGGAACTTGTTCGCGCTTATCCGATGTAACGAACTCGCGTAGGCTATGGATGGTGTAATCCATTTGAATCACCGAAGCACGGGTTTCTAGCACTTCAACAAGATTCGCAAACCGCTCCAGGTGCCATGCCGTGTTTTGGACTTCGCGTACTGGTTCACGCGGCAGATTGCCGGGAATTATTCCTGAATAGATAAGTCCAACACTATTCGCCAGTTTTCTCAAGGTTGCAGGGAACGATTCAGGGGTAGGAATTCGTTCTTTGAATTCTCGCAAAAAAGACACATAGTTGTGCAATTTTTCCCAGTCAGAAACCGCCAATGCTTGCAGGCGGCGCTTCTCATCAGCGCTTCGAGTTAATCTCTCGATGGCATTTGCCAATAAACTTGCATACTCTGTCAGCAAAGTTTCCACCTCATCAGCAAGTGGAACCGGCATATCCGCATAGGGTTTCGGCTCAAACGCCTCAACCACTGCATCCAGAGTCTGCTTTACCATTACTAGGGTTGTGGTGTTTGCATGCAAAATTCGCCCGATATCAAACCGCAGTTCATCAACCCGTTCTCGCAGTTCTCTTTCATGTTGTCCAGCTTCAAAGGATTTCGTGATATCCACCATACAACCGACAAATCCAATAATAAGACCATTCTCATCTTGCATGATCTTGCAATAATCTTCCACATACAAGTTCCGATCCATAACCTTCAAATGCAAGATTCCGCGATCCACATGCTTGCCCTGTTCAGAAAGCGCTTTTGCCTCTGCGATTGCAGCATCACGATCAATAGGATTGGCATAATAATTGATAATATTTGCTTTTACCCTCCCTTCGAGAGGCAGACCCAACATCTCGCGAACAATTCGATTTGCAACAACAAACTGCCCATCAAGCGCTGTCATATAGACGCCAATGGGCAGTTCACGAAAGTCGAAATCTTCGAATTGTTTAAGTGAAGGGGCCTTATCAGTCATTTCCAACCCATCCTCGAATAGACAACATCACAATGGTTCCATCCTTCTCCTAGTATAGGTCGTTTGGAGGATTTGTCAAGAATTTGTATGACAAATTAATCTGATCCTTCACCTCGCCAGCGAAATAAACACATCCTCCAGCGTAGGCTCGCCGACAAACACATCGCGCACATTCACATTCTTCCCCATCAACCCTCTCAATATTTCCTCTTTCTTCTTTCCTCTTTCCGTGATCGTTCGCAAATGATCCCCCGCCAGCGAGACGCTTAGCACGCCATCCACAGCGGGCAACACTTCCAAGCCCACTTCCAACGGATCGGCATACACTTCCCACACGTCGCCCGCGATGATGTTCTTTTTCAAATTCGACGGCGTGTCCATCGCGAGCAACTTTCCATCGCGCATGATGCCGACGCGTTCGCAGTATTCGGCTTCGTCCATGTAATGTGTTGTGACCAAAATCGTCACGCCGCTTTCGGCGAGTTCGTAGATCAAGTCCCAGAAGGCGCGGCGCGCGGTCGGGTCAACGCCCGAGGTCGGTTCATCGAGGAACAATAACTTCGGTTCGTGCACCAACGCGATCCCCAACGCGAGTCGCTGACGCCAGCCCGCCGACAGCGAACGCGTAAGCGTGGAGTCGTGCCCACGCAAGCCGACCAGTTCCAACGTCCGCGCGATGCGCGCCTTGTCGCGAATCCCGTAGACGCCGCCGTAAAACGTCAAATTTTCCAACACGGTCAGGTCATCGTAGATCGCAAATTTTTGCGACATGTATCCCGCGCGCGCCCGCACCTGTTCGCTTTGTTTGAACGCGTCGAATCCAAGCACGGTCGCGTTGCCATCGCTCGGCTCGAGCAAACCCAACAGCATTCGGATCGTTGTTGTTTTTCCCGAACCGTTCGGACCGAGATAACCAACGACTTCGCCCGCGCCCACTTCAAAGTTGACATGGTCCACCGCGACGAACTCGCCGAATCGCCGCGTGAGATTTTTAACTTGGATGACCGCTTCGCTCATTTGGACTCCGACAGCGCGATGAAGACATCTTCGAGAACGGGACTCACCGCGCGGAGTTCATCCACGCGACCGCCCTCGCTTCGTATCGCGGACTTCAACCTGCTCAGCACTTCGTCAGCCTTGCTCTCCCCCACGCGGATGTGCAAACGATCCCCGAACGCTTGGACATCTTCGACATCCCGATCGTTGTGCGCCACGTGACGCAAAAGATTGATCGGCGAGCCGCGCAACTCAAGCACGCGATTATTGAGCCGCGCCCGCAGATTCGACGGCGTATCTTCCACGATGATTTTTCCATTTTTCATAAAGCCAACGCGATGACATCTCGAAGCCTCATCCATATAAGGCGTGCTAATTAAGACTGATACTCCGTCCTGAGCGGAGGACTGAGCGTTCGTTGCGAAGTCCGTAGTCGAAGGACGACTTGCAACGCGCGCTTCGGCTTCACTCGCTCCGCTCGTTCCGCTCAGCGAGGAAGTAGACACCAACTTAATCACCAACTGCCAAAAATCCTGCCTCGTGACGGGATCAACGCCTGTGGTGGGTTCATCAAGCAATAACACGCGCGGCTTTGTTACCAGAGCCGAAGCCAACCCCAATTTCTGTTTCATCCCTCCTGAAAGTTGACCCGCGCGGCGGTCTTTGAATTTTTCCAGCCCAACAAATTCAAGAATCTCCAGCGAACGCGGAAGCCACTCGTCCGATTTCAGTCCGCGCACCTCGGCGAAGAAGCGAATGTTTTCGAGAACGGTCAGGTCTTCGTACATCGAGAAGCGTTGCGAGAGATAGCCGAATTGCGCGCGGGCTTGTTCGGTTTGCTTGTTGATGTCGTAGCCGCAGATGTTCACCTCACCCGCATCCGCTTTGAGCGCACCGACAAGTAGGCGAATTGTCGTCGTCTTCCCCGCGCCGTCCGCGCCGACGAGTCCGTAGATTTCGCCTGATTTGATGTGCAGGGAAACATCGTCTACGGCATGGGTTTCGCCGAAGTGTTTTTTGAGGTTGGAGGCTTGAACGAGGTAATTCATTTTGTTATCCGTAGGGGCGAGGTTCTCTCGCCCCATTGCATGGGCGGGGAAACCCCGCCCCTACAAACACCGAATCACTTAAACACCACATCCGCAGGCATGCCGATCTTCAATTTGCCGTCGGGGTCAGTCACTTTCAATTTGACCGCGTAGACCGTCGAACTGCGTCCCTCCACGGTTTGGACATTGCGCGGAGTGAATTCGGCTTGATCGGCGATGTGGATGATTTCGGCGGTGAAGACGGGACTTTCACCTGAGGCAACGTCAATGGTGACGGACGCTTGTTGACCAAGTTTGATCTCGTTCAAACGCGTTTCTGGAACATAGACGGTGATCGTGAGGTTGTTCAAGTCTGCCAGCGTGAGAGTCACTGCCCCAGGCTGGACAAATTCTCCAGGTTCGACGTTGCGCGTGAGGATGATCCCGTCCATTGGGGCGTAGATGGTGAGTTTGGCGATCTGCGTATCAAGCAGATCGAGGTTGGCTTGCGCAGTGTTGACTGCGGCTTGCGCCTGTTCCATGGCGGCTTTGGCTTGTTCAAGAACCTTACTCGCGGCAGTGACTTGCGGCGAGTCCGCGCCGGTTTGCAATGAGCGCAAGTTATCAACAGCGGTATCGTAAATTTCTTGCGCAACGGTGACTTTCGCGCGCGCTTCGAGGATGTCTGCGGCGGCGTCGGTTGAAAGGGCATCATCGTACGCGGTCTGAGCGTCGTCGAGAGCGAGCTCGGCATCGTCGAGGATGATCTGCGCGGCGTCGCGTAAATCCTGCCCGTTCGATGCGCCGACGGTCTTGTCGTAAGCCGCCTTCGCATTTTGATAAGCCGCGCGCGCTTGCGAGAGAGATGCTTCCAGATCAAGAAAGTGCGAACCACCCGCGCTTTGCTGGACATCGTTTAGATCCTCTTGTGCGTCTTTCAACGCGGCAAGACTCGAATCTACATCGGCTTGCGCGGCGGCGAGTCGTTCCGTTTTCGAGAAATACCAACCAGGCTGATCGAACTCGGTCGGGTTTATCGCGCGCCAATCATTCGTGCGCGTGGACTGTTCTTGCGCGAGCGCGTTGTTGAGAGTCGCATCGTATTGCTGTTGCGCGGTGGCGTACGCGGCGGCGGCAGTGTTGAGGGCGGCAGTGGCGGAGTCAACTTGGGCGGACGCGACAGTTCGCTGAGCGGCAAGCAGGCTCCCGTCGAGGGAAAGAAGCGCGTCTCCCGCAGAGACGGCTTGTCCCTCCTCGACGAGGACTTCCTTCACCTTTCCAGCGAGTTCAGGCGAGATGTTGACCGTCACCGATTCGATCGTGCCTGAGGCTTTGAGTTGATCATTTTCGCCAGGCGCGAGCGAGCGGAACGCGTAGTATCCGATGGCGGAGAGGACGAGTAGCGCGATGATAATGCGAACGGCGAGAGGTGGTTTGTGCATGGTGAACTCCTTTAGTCGAGTCGTTTTCTGAAGCGTAGCGCGGCGAGGGTCATAATAATGATCCCAAACAACGCGAGCGAAATGATCTCCGTTTGAAGCGCTTCGAAGCCAACTCCTTTAAGTAACAGCGAACGAACAATGACAAGATAGTATCGAAGCGGGATGGCGTATGAGACAATTTGCAAAAATCTCGGCATGGCTTCGAGCGGAAAGAGGAAACCCGAGATGAATACGCCGGGCAAGATCGTGACGAAGACCGTGAGCAACGCTTCCTGTTGTGTGTTCGCAATGGTGGATGCGAATAAGCCGATCCCCAGACTCGAAAGCAACAACAAGCCCGCCGTGCCGATCACGAGAAAGAGGTTGCTACGGATGGGAACGCCAAACCAAAAATGACCGATGACGAGCACTTCGAGCAGATCCCAAAAACCGAGGATGACATAGGGGGTAACCTTGCCGACGATCAATTCCCATGAACGAATGGGCGTGACGATGAGTTGCTCGATGGTGCCGCGCTCGCGTTCGCGCACGATCGCTGTGGCGGTGAGCATCGCCATGATGGCATACAACACCATGCCGATCACGCCGGGGATCATAAAATACGCTGAGCGAAGGTCGGGGTTGTACCAAACCTGCGTGCGGACTTCGAGCGGCGGCTGGACTGCGGAGGCGCGTCCCTGACGGGCGGCTTGCTCGGTGAGAATTTTGACGGAATGAGACTGCCCGATCAAGCGCGCAACCGAAAGCGCGGTCGCGCCGACGGTGGCATCGGAACCATCGAGAATAATCGAAACTTGCGCTCGACCTTCCAATAACTTGTTCGAATAATCGGGCGGAATCACCAACGCGCCGCGCACATCTCCGCCTTCGATCAGGGTTTGGATTTCTTCATTGGAGTAGACTTCGTACGCGACTTGGAAATAGTCTGCCGCGCGGAAGGCATCGAGCAAGGCGCGCGATTCAGGCGAGCGACTCTGGTCCCAGACGGCAATTGGAACGTTCTTTACGTCAGTCGTTGCCGCATACCCAAGCAGGAAAAGTTGAATGATGGGCATTACCAGGATCAACGCCAGTGTGCGCGGGTCGCGGAAGATCTGGATGAATTCTTTGCGAATAATGGAGAGGAGGCGGGTGTTCATGCAATCTCCTTGGAGGGGCTGCCGTAAATATGTTGGATATCGGGCAATTCAGTACAGTAGAAATGGACCCAGATATAGAGGTGATTGAACGCGGCAACCAACAAAGCGGCTTTCGACAGGAAAATAAGAGCAATAACCCATAGAATGAGAAAGCCAAATTTATACATGGCGTTATCGGTATATTTGAACATTCCCTGTTTGACGAAGGATTTCTTTTTATAGAGGGCAGGTTTAAAGTGATCTTCACCGTAGGCGCGGTTGATGCCAAAATAGTTGGCGACGGAATACATGGTATATGCAAACGGGATGAACAAGACGACCACCAGTGTGTACGCCAGAACAGGGTTCACATTAAGCGTTTTGGCATTCGAGACGCCGAGCAAGATCAGCGAGATGGGTCTGCCTACAAAAAACAGGGTGAAAATGACCTTGAAAACGGCAAAGGCATTTTCTCCAAACCATTCGGTCATTTTGTGATGATAGAGTTCCGCCCGCCAAAGAACCGCGACCAAAATCTGATGGAGAACAGGCATCGCCACCGCGATCCATAGCCATCCCTGCGTGCTTATCCCCCACAACTCGCCTGACAGCACGCCGCCTGTGGCGAGGAGATAAACACCCAGGAGCAAAACAACAAGAAGAAAATAGTGTTGTCCCTGCTTTTCAAACATCATCACACCTCGCTCTTCAGAATGCCGTGCAAGAAAATATCCACGTAGGCTTCTTCCGCGTTTTTCGGCATAAGTTTGCTCATGATCGAATTCGAGATGACTATTTCGGTAACAAGATAGGAGATCACCAAACCGATAAATGAACGCATTAAGAGGGCTGGGTTGGTCACGCGCAAGTTTTTTCTTGATCTGATCACCCGCTCGAAAACGGGCAAAATTTTTGGGACGATCTCTTTCAACAGCGCCGCGCCATGTTTGCCTTTGAATTCAACCAATTCGATGAACATGAGGTTCATGAACTCAGGGCGCTTTCCCATCTCTGCGATGATGATATGCGCGGCGTTCTTGTAAAAGTCTTCAGCCGTCTCCCCTTCAGCCGCAAGGACAGCGGGCAGGATCTGCTTGTACGGGTGCTTGTCAATGATGACGCCCGCAAAGATCTCCTCTTTGCTGGAGAAGTGATTGTAGATCCCGCCCAACGCCAGCCCGACCTCGTCCGCGATCTGGCGCATGGATGTGGCGGCGTATCCCTGCTTGAGGAATAAGTCCATTGCGGCGTCTTCGATGGCGAGGCGTGTGGCTTCGCCTTTTTTGAGTTTGTCTTTGGGCGTCATAGAGATACCTCGTTGGTCGAGTAGGGGCGGTGAACGTCCGCCCCGTATCGAGACCACTGAGTAGAAATAAAAAAATGAACGAGTGTTCATTTTTCATTGTAGCCTACCATAGCAAATTTTGTCAAGCCTGAAAACCGAAATGGTAGAATCGCATCCATGCTCCCCCTCTCCAGCATGGAAAAATACATCCGCGCGCACTTGCGCTATAACGTCACCATGAATCTGTTGGATGGCGCGTTCTTCGGCTTGGCGCTTGGGTTCGGCTCATTTGCCACGATCATTCCCCTCTTCGTCACACAACTGACCGACTCCGCGATCCTGATCGGACTTGCGCCTGCGCTCCACGCCATCGGCTGGCAGTTGCCGCAACTCTTCAACGCGGGTCAGATCGCGCGGGCGCGCGAGTATAAGCCGATGGTGCTTCGAAACACCCTCCACGAACGCGTCCCATTTTTTGTGTTGGGAGTCGCCGCGTTATTAATTCCCGTCATCGGAATCAAAGCCGCGTTAGTCATCACGTTCCTCGCGCTTGCGTGGCAGGGAATCGGCGCGGGGTTCACCGCCAATCCGTGGACGAGTTTTGTCTCGAAGCTCATCCCGCCCGAATCGCGCGGAGCGTTCTTCGGCATGCAGGGCGCGTTGGCGAATCTGGCGATCAGCATCGCCGCCATCGGCGCGGGATATTTGCTGGAGACCGTCGTTTTCCCAAAAAATTTCGGCGTTAGTTTTTCGATCGCGGGCATCTTCCTTTTTGTATCGTATGCCGCGCTAGCGAAGACACGCGAGCCTCGGGACGAGGAAAAGGTCGTTTCGGAGAAGCAGGCTCACTTTTGGGAAGACGCGAAGCGCGTCCTCAAAAAAGATAAAAATTTTAACTGGTATCTCGTCTCGCGCTTTTTCATGATGTTCGCAACGATGGGATTTGCGTTTTACATTTTGCTCGGCTTGCGCCGCTTCCAAATGGATTCGATCACGGCGGGCTACTTCACTGCCGCGCTGACGCTCGCGCAAACATTTGCAAACGCGAGCATGGGCTGGCTCGGAGATAAGGTCGGTCATCGCGCGATGTTGATCCTCGGCGCGCTGGCGACAATTGTGAGTTCGGTCATCGCATGGTTTGCGCCCACGATCACGTGGCTGTATCCCGCGTTCATTCTTTCGGGCATCGGCAATGTTGCTTTATGGACGATCGGCATCACGTTCACGGTTGGTTTTGGCAACGATATCGAACGCCCCACCTACATCGGCTTATCGAACACGTTGGTGACGCCCGCCACGATCTCCGCGCCGATATTGGGCGGATGGTTGATCGATAAATTTGGTTTTGAATCTACATTTGGATTATCTGCATTGATCGGATTGATCGCCGCAGGCATTTTGATTTTTGTCGTGAAAGATCCACATAAAAACGTAATGCTGACATAAGTCGGCGTTACAGGAGACAACCATGACCCTCATTCAAGAAAAAGTTTCGCAAGCGATTGACATTCTCAAAGAACAACAAACCGACATGTGGTTGACGTTCGTGCGTGAGACCAGCGGCGTGCGCGACCCCGCGCTCGATCTTTTGATCGGCGACAACGATCTCACGTGGCCCTCCGCGTTGATCCTCACGCGCAAAGGCGAGAAGATCGCGATCGTCGGCAATCTCGAAACGGAAGCGGTTCGACAACTCAACGTGTTCGATGAAATCCTCGGATACGACTCCGCCGTCAGCGGACTCTTACGCGACACGGTCACACGCCTCAACCCCGACGGGATAGCGGTCAACACTTCCCGCAACAACGTCCACGCGGACGGCTTGACTCACGCGATGTACGAATTCCTCAAAGAATATCTGGCAGGCACGCCATACGCGGATCGTCTTGTCAGCGCGGAACCCATCATCAACGCCCTGCGCGGACGAAAAACTCCGACCGAACTTGAGTGCATCCGCAAAGCCGTTGAGATCACCAACGAAATTTTCGAGAAGACGTTCGCCTACATCAAAGTCGGCATGACCGAGATCGAAGTCGGCGAATACATGCACAAACTTGTAAAAGAATACTAGTCACCCGACAGTTTCATAAATAGGAGCATAAAGAAACAGGAAAGGATAA
>CAYWCN010000094.1:0-11258 GCA_964456775.1 uncultured Anaerolinea sp. | reverse complement strand
TCATACTCCACTCTCAATTGGATTGACATGCGGGTTCAGAAATTCGTAAGGATTGTTAAACAGAACGTCCCGAAGGGTATGCTGAAAACTCTGTAGAGATTTCAAACCTTCGGGACGGTGCCTCACTCGCAAACTTATTCTTTGATCACTTCGAGGTCGTCGAACGAACGGATGTGGTCGCGTCCCGCTTCTTTCGCCGCGTACATGGCGCGGTCTGCGGCGCGCAAGAGCGAATCGCGGGTATCTCCATGCGCGGGGAAACAGGCAATGCCCATCGAGAACGTGGCGGAAAGTGTATAGCGTCCATACGCGACCCTCAGCAAATTAAGCGTTTGCCGCAAGGTCTCGGCGCGTTCAAATGCCACAACGCCATGGATGTTAGGCATCACGATCACAAATTCCTCGCCGCCGTAACGACAGGCAAAGTCGCCGCGGCGGCTGTGATTTGCCAGCACGCCTGCCATTGATTTCAGCATCACATCGCCAGCCTCGTGTCCATAAGTGTCGTTCACCTGCTTGAAGCGGTCAATGTCTATCATCACGATGCACACGGGATATTTCTCGCGCGCCGCGCGGGCAAGCTCGCGGTCGAGAGTCTCTTCAAGATAGCGGCGATTGAACAAGTCGGTCAGCGGGTCGCGGATGGCTTGCTCGCGCAACTGGCTTTGCAGAATACCGATCTCGATCAATTGCGATTGCAAACGACGGTTGGCATGGCGCAGTTTTTGTTCCACCACCTTGCGCTCGGTAACATCGCGGAAGACGATCAGGCGTCCGGTCAACTGCTTGTATGCGTCGAATAGCGGAGTGATGCGCAGGTCGAGGTAACGAGACGGGTCGTTGGGGATCCGCATTTCGGTCTGCGATTGAGTTTCGTTCATCAGCGCGTCCGATTGCGCGACCCAATCGCCCAATAGTTCGGAAACATGCCTGCCCAGAATGGAGGACGACTCGTCGCCCACGAACTGTTTCATGATGGGGTTGAAATCCACCACGCGGTTCTTGGCATCGAGCATCAACACGCCGTCGCTCATGTTTTCGATGAGCATACTGCGCGCCACGGGGATCAGATCCAGGAAGCGGGTGCGCAGTACGGCGTAGGCAAAAAGAACGCCGCTGATCCCAAATGTCACCGGCGTAAGATCGAGTCCGTGCAATACCGAGAAATTGAATTCATTAAAAATACTGCTGGTCCACGGGATGACCGAACCGATCAACACGAGGCGGTATTGGTTTCGGAAAAGAGGACCCAGCCGCATCGCGGTATAGAACATGATCCCCAAGGAAAGCACGATGACGGCATACGAGTAGATCGTATTCACAAGATACCACGGACCGCGGACGGTCTCGAACATCACCACGCCGCCGATCCCGACCGGCTCGATGGATTTGTAATACAAGTGATGAAGATCGTTCGTCCATATCAGAAGCAGGGACAGGGCGGGTTCTAAGAACAGCAGAAGGCTGTTCTGTTGGGTTAACCAGCGCTCGTTTTGGGTGAACTTGAGGATGAAAACCAGAAACAGGCTCGGCATGGAAATGATGCCGATATACATCACCTTGAATAAAACCAGTTTCGTCTCGAACGAAAGATCGAACCAGCGCAGGGAATATGCCCCCGACCAGACCGTCATGGAAAGCAACAGCCACCCCAACGAAAAAGAACCCGGCGCGGAACGCCGCCAAGTGACTGCCGCCGCGATCAGCGTGCAGAGCGCGGAGAGAAAAAGATAGATCGCAAATGGATGATACTCGTAGTGCATAAACCCGTGACTTTCGCCACCTCCAATTGTAGCCCGCCTTGCAAAAACATTGCTTTGCAACGAGTTAACAAACCTGTCAGTCCCTATTGGATTAAAGGAGGTTACAACCGGGATAAAAACAAACGGGCTTTACGGAAAACCGAAAAGCCCGCCGAGTTGTGATCTACTCTTTGTCGAACGAATCGAGCGCCGCCTCGAGGCTTTCATACATGGGGATATTCTGCAAAAAGCCCGTGATGCCCAGCACATTATAAATTTGCGAAGGCGCGTTGCACAGCTTCAACCGAGCCACTTTGAAATGCTCATCCTTCGGCGTGTACATCTGATACACCTTTTGGATGGCGCGCATCCCCGCGCTGGTGAGCGTATCCAGATCGTTCATATTGATCACCAGATGCCGCGACCCGCCGTCGTATGCCACCCGCGCCTGCTCCAACAATTCACCCTCGCTTTGCGCGTCCAGCCACCCGCCGATGCGGAAGACCGTCACCGGCACCGCCGCTTGCGCTTGCTCCACCGTAATTTTGAATTCTGCATTCATAGGCTCCTCGTTGCACACTCTACTCGTTGACGTTGAAAGAACAAAGCGATCACACTTCTTTCACAAATTCGGCTTGCACGAATCCCTGCTCGTTGCCGGCCGTCTGCACGAACAACCATTTGCCAGCCTTGCCCACTTTCGGTTTCGCCTTCGCCGCATCTTCGATCACGGTGAGCCGCGCGCGCATCCCTTCTTTAGACACGGCTTTCGATCTCGTGGATGCGGTCTCGTAGACTTTCAATCCCGCGCCGCCCACTTTGGCTTTGACCATCACGGTAAAACCAGCCGGTGCGGATGAAGAACCCGCTTCGCTCGCAGGGACAGTTGCTCCGCCCGCGTCGGGATATTTCTCGCCTGGAACTTTTTCGAGATACCACGCCGCCGCGAGACCTTCCTTGCCGTTCTTCACGCGGACGCGCACCCACTGATTGATCGCGCCGATCTTCGTCCAGCCGTTGGGTTCGATGATGGCGAGCAGTTCGCCCGCTTGCGCCGTGGTAATGATGTTGGCGGCAGAGGAAGTGTTCTCGCTGGAGCGGATGTTCAAGCCGTAGGTCACGTCTGCTTTGACGCGGGCGTTGACTCCAGCCGCCGCTGCCGGGGCAGGCTGACTCGGGGTCGGACCCGTGTTTGTCGTCGGCGTTGTCGCGCCTTTTTGTCCGGGCAACATGATTCTTCCATCCGCGTTGATATTCTCGAATAACACGATCTGAAAGATCGCCTGCTGGAGTGTTTTCCCCTGACTGTAGCGCGGCATGAGGTAGGTTTCTTTGTTGGGGTCGGTTTGGTAGGGCCAGGGGTCGAGCATGAGGTAGTCGTCGCCCTTGCGCGCGATGACGACGACATAATGGGTGAGCAAGCCTGCGGCGGGCGTGCTATCTACGCAGATGATGGCGGGTTGACCCGCGGCGAGCGCGGCGTCGATCTGCGCGAGGGGCGCGGGCGTGTCGTTGCATTGGATGATGGAGTTGAGCCTGATCTGCGGGAACAGTTGCGAAACGCTTCCCCAGCGGATGCCCGAGCCGACAAATCCGTTGATGTTTTTCAGTTTTTGGTTGAGGTCTTGGGGTGTGACCGTGAACCCATGCCCGCTCAGCGTCATGGCGACGCTGGTGAGCGCGCATCCCACGTAACCGATGGTCTCATTGTCTTCTGTGCCGAAGCCGAGTTTGTCTGCTTTCCACTTCGGGTCGTTCTGCGAGTAGTAAACGAGATTGAAGGGCATGGGTGATTCCTTTTTGTATCGAGCGATCTCCAAAGATTATACAGAAAGCATGCGCCGAAGGCAATAGCCGCGCGAAACTCCCGTACTTTTGACCCGCCGCGATCTTGACCTGAGACTTTCTTTCTGTTTCCCCGTCAAGTAATAAAAGGAAGGTAGACATGAAGACGCCTGTATTCGTTCTCCTCATAACGGTTGTACTCTTTGTGGTGTTTGCGATGATCTCGTCCGCGGGCTCATCGGGGATCATGGGAGCCGCCGCGGTTGCGAGCCTGTTTTGCGGGTTATTTGCCTTGGTGTTGCCAAAGATCATCGAGCGCGTGAACTCCAAAGTGTGGGTATTCACGGGGCTGGTTCTTCTAGCGCTTCTGCTCATTCCTACTTCCCTGCTATTCTCAGACCTAACGACAGCCGCGTTTTTCCTAATCCCTCTTGCGCTGATCAATGCGGCGTTCTTGCTTTATTCGGGTTTGAGTCTGCGTTCATCCGAACCGCAAGCGCGAATTGTCATTCCCGTCTTCTTCGTTGGTATTCTTCTTATCATTGGAACGCTCTTCAAAATCTACGATCTAACAGTTTGGGATAATACCTACGATTCCCTCAAGTACATTCTGCTGTTTGCTCCGATGCTTGCCGTCTTGCTTTCCGGGCTTACCCTGCTTATTGCTTTGCCATCCAAAACAAAACTGGCTGGCATTGCATATCTTCTACTCGTCCCCGCTTTGATGATCTGGGTTTCGACTCTGGCGCAGCGCGTTGACTTTCGAGCATTGACATCGCAACGGGCGGACCGAGTCGTTCAAGCCATCGAATCGTTTTACGCGCGTGAGGGACGTTATCCCGAATCACTCTCTGAGTTGACTCCCCGATCCATGCTCTCCCTTCCCGAACCGGTCATTATCTACGGGCAGACCTGGTGCTACGAAAGCGGAGACGGTTACTACCGCCTCGGCTACGTGGACCGCGAACATTGGAGCGATCCGCGCATGATCGGGCGGATCTTCAAAGCGGAAGGACAGCCCGCGCAACAGTCCCTCATGTGCGAGGCGGAAATCGCAACTTTGCAACAGGCTGATCCGTTCATTTCGTATTGGATGGAAAGCCAGTAGAGACCTTGTTTGAGTTAAATATTCTTCTTACGTAGAACGTCCCGAAGGTTTCCTTGAAAGTACCTTGTTGAGCCAAACCAACCTTCGGGACGGTGAGTAACATCAGTTAAATATTCGAAGCGGGATTATTTTTTGACGCGAGATACTCGATCAGAATTGCGCCAACCGCCAGCAGGATGTAGAGCCAGATTCCCCACAAGCGGATGATGGGGTCATTGATCTGAGGGATGAAAGCCACCAATGCGAGAATCAAAGCCAACGCCCACGCGATACGATGTACTTTATATAATCGACGCGCGTCTTTCTTCCAGAGCAGGAATAGCGTGGTGAAAAATGGTATCAGAAACAGAATCGAAAGACCTATGAGAAATTCGAGCGCGTGTCCCGTGAATTCTCCCGCGATCAATTCGAAGAGCATGAAGAAAAAACCGCCGACCCATAGCCCGAAAAACTGAAACCCCGACATGGCAATCCCGCAGAAATCACCGTTTAAACGGATAAAAGGCGCTGAACATTCGTATTCTGCGGGAACATTAATGACGTCAAACGTCCACGGTCCCAGCAGGGCGACGATAAATAATATCAACACGCCCGCTCGGAAGATTGATATGTTCTGGGTAATCATTCGACCTCTCTTTTTTTGGTTCTAACGCGAGACCTTTGCATTATCCCGAATAACTTACATCCTAAACCTTCAACGGGAATTATAGCCGTGTATAAAAACAAGCCGCATCTCATGGATACGGCTTGTTCGTGCAAAGTCTTAACCTGCTCGTGAACGAGGTCCGCCTGTCATTCTTTTATGCTCTTCCATGTACGCTCGTAACAAGGCGTTCATTCTGGTCTGATATCCGCGTCCTTGTCGTTTGAACCATTCGATCACATCGCTGTCCAATCGCAGGGTCATTTGGCGTTTATAGGTCGGCTTAAGCCCGCGTCGAACCATGCCTTTAGCAAACATCTCAGGCGTAATTTCGGAGATGTCCGAAAGATCAATATCTTTGTCGGTCATGGCGTCAAGCCGTTTGAAATCAGTGCCCGACTTCTTCGAAGTAGCGTTTTTCTTCATTTTTAGTTGCCTTTCTTGCAGAGATGATGCGGATAACATCATCTTCTTCTGTATGAGCGACGACAATCACGCGATATTGTAAAAGCCCAAATGTAACATAGCGAGTCTCGCCATAATCGAAACGAGTATCTTCAATGGTGAAAATATCGCCGTCAAACATGGGAGGCACATCAGCAAAGTCAATTCCGTGTTTTTCTATGTTTGCCTGTCGCTTTGCCTCATCCCATGTGAATTTCATGTTGATATTGTAACTACATAGCGTAACTTCGTCAAATGCTGGTTTTAAACAAAAACAAGCCGCATCCTCACAGACACGGCTTGCCAGTCTCCAATCTCCAGTCTCTCAATCAAGCTTCCCCGTCACCATCGCCATCTTCAATTCACCAATCGCCTTTGTGATATGAATATCGCGCGGACAAGCGTTCGTGCAGTTGTACGCGGTGTGACATCGCACCGTCCCGTTCGTTTCGCTCAAAATCTCCAAGCGTTGTGATGCGCCCTCGTCGCGGCTGTCGAAGATAAAGCGATGTGCCGCCATCAACGCGGCAGGCCCGTAATACTCCTCGCTCGCCCAGAACGACGGACACGAAGTGGTGCAAGCCGCGCACAAAATACATTTGGTCGTCTCATCAAAGCGAGCGCGTTGTTCCGGAGATTGCAAGCGTTCTTTTCCATCGGCAGGCAAAGGCGACTCGTTGATGAAATACGGAAGCATCTTCTTGTAGTTATCGAAGAACGGCTCCATGTCCACGATCATATCTTTGACCACTTTCAAACCAAGCAACGGCTCGATCGTGATGTTCGCGCCGACATCGCGCACCAGCGTTTTACACGCCAGCATGTTGCGTCCGTTGATGCGCATCGCATCCGATCCGCACACGCCATGCGCGCACGAGCGGCGGAATGCCAGCGAACCGTCTTTATGTCCCTTGATCAACTCGAGCACATCCAGCACGCGGTCGGTTTCATGCGCGTCCACGGTGTAGGTCTCATAATGTCCGCGCGAATCTTTTTCAGGGTTGTAGCGAAAAATTTTTACAGTGACTTCCATGTAAACACCTCTGTATCAAACTCAACTCGTAACTTGTAACTTGTATCTCGCAATCGCGCTTCGACTGCGCTCTTTGCTAAGTGGATTCCGTCCTGAGCGGAGTGAGGAGCGTTAGCTGCGACGAACGCAGTCGAAGGACGCTCCGCTCAGCGCGGAAATTAATACACCCTCGGCTTCGGCTGAAACTTCGTGATTACCACGGGCTTGTAACTGATCTCCAATTTGCCGTTCTTCTTCGTGATCAACGTGTGCTTCAACCAATTCGCATCGTCGCGCTCAGGATAATCTTCGCGGGCATGACCGCCGCGCGACTCTTTGCGGTTCAACGCGCACGCCGCCACCGCCTCTGCCACCGCGAGCATGTTGCCGAGTTCCCACGCGTTCAGCAATTCGGTGTTGAACACATGCCCCGTGTCGCCCACGCGCACATCGTTGAATCGCTTTTGCATATCGCGCACTTTTTCCAGCGCCGACGTCATATCTTTTTCGTTTCGATACACGCCGACTTCTGAGAACATGACGTGCTTCATCTCATTGGATAGATCGTACGCATTCGTTTTACCCGACCCATTCCGCAACGCTTCAAATTCGGACCTCGCGCCTGCTTCGGCATCCTGAGGCAGTTTCGCCCAGTCAACCGACTTGGCGTACTCCGCGGCTGTCTGTCCCGCGTGTTTGCCGAAGACGACGAGATCGAGCAATGAGTTCGTGCCGAGTCGATTCGCTCCATGCACAGACACGCACGCGCACTCGCCCGCCGCGAACAACCCAGGGATCTTTGTGCCTTTATCGTCAATCACCACTTCGCCATATTTGCTGGTGGGGATTCCGCCCATCGTGTAATGCGCGGTCGGTTGAGTCGGCATCATTTGGGTGACAGGATCAACTCCGAGGTAGACGCGGCAGAAATCCACGATGTCGGGAATCTTTTGCAGGATGGTGTCACCAGTGATTCGGTAGGGAGAGCCGTCTGGGTTCGTGCGTCCATCCTCTGCCGCGAATTTGTTTACCGTCTCAGGGCGGATATCCAGATAGACATAATTTTTTCCGTCCACGCCGCGACCTTCTTTGATCTCGGTGTAGATCGCGCGGCTGACCACATCGCGCGACGCCAAATCCTTGACCGTGTGCGCGTACTTCGGCATGAAGCGCTCGCCCTTGCCGTTGATCAGCACCGCGCCTTCGCCGCGCGCCCCCTCGGTGATGAGGATGCCGAGTTTGTAAATGCCTGTGGGATGGAATTGGAAAAATTCCATGTCCTCAAGCGGAATGCCGCGACGGAACAAGATCGCCGCGCCATCGCCGCTGTAGGCGTAGGCGTTGGACGTCACCTCAAAAATGCGACCATGCCCGCCCGTCGCGAAGATGATCGCTTTTCCGTGAAAGATGTGAAATTCGCCAGTGGCTAATTCGATCGCGACAACCGCCGTCGCTTTGCCGTCCACCATAATGAAATCAATCACTTGATATTCATCGAAGAATGTGACGTTGTTCTTGATGCACTGCTGATACAGAGTTTGCAGGATCATGTGACCCGTGCGGTCAGCCGCGTGCGCGGCTCTGCGAACGGGTTTGCCCGTTTCATTATTCGTATGCCCGCCGAACGGACGCTGTGAGATGCGTCCCTCGGGCGTTCTGTCAAACGGCAAGCCCATGTGTTCGAGTTCAAGCACCGCGTGGATGGCTTCGCTCGTCATAAATTCGATGGCATCCTGGTCGCCGAGATAATCCGACCCTTTGACGGTGTCGTACATGTGCCATTCGGGTTTGTCTTCCTCGTAATTGCCCAACGCCGCGCTGATCCCGCCCTGCGCCGCGCCCGTGTGCGACCGCGTCGGGTACAACTTGCTGATCACTGCCGTCTTCGCGCCGCGTGAGGCGTAGAGTCCTGCCATGAGTCCCGCTCCGCCCGCGCCGACTACGATCACTTCAAACTGATGAACATTTGCCATGAATGATTGCTCCTAAATCGTTTCACCGCTAAGCACGCTAAGAACGCAAAGATTTTTAATTGGTTTTCTTAGCGACCTTAGCGCACTTCGCGGTTAATTTTTTTCTCACGCCGTCAAAATAACATAAACTGCAATGATGCTTGCCACGACCGCATATGTGATGACGATATTCCGCGCCCAGCGTCTTGCGCCTTCGCTTGTAACATAATCATCCCAGATTTCCAACACGCCGTGGACGCCGTGTCCGCACGCGACTAGCACAAAAGCGATGACCATCAACTTGGCAAGGATGGTCATCCAAACTTGACCTAAAGGATTCTCCGCCAAGTTCGGGAAGAACGCCCAATATAAAATATCGCCGACGTTCATTCCTGTTTGCTGACTCAGACTCAACGCGCCGATGATGCCCGCGATGATCAAACCATACATGGCAAATACAGTGAAGCGCGTGAACGCCCACATGAAGGTCTCGAAGTTGAAGCCGCGCTTGTTAAGGGGAAGGGTTCTCGCCGCCATGTCTAGCCTCCGAACGCGTTGCGGAACACAACGAATAAAGCGAATCCCGCTATCAAAACATACGCCACCCACTCAATGTTGATGGCGGTGCGATAATGCTCGATGAGTTTGGGTGACAGGTCAAGGATGGAGATGCGGAGTCCGTTGATGGCGTGGAACAGCCCGAAGGTCAGCATGAACGCTTGGAAGATCCAGTTGCCCATCAGCGCCCGCATGGAGTCCAATCCCAGCAATGAAAGAATGTAAACCGTGAAGAAGATGAACAACGCGCTTCCCCCGATGCGATGCAGGATGTAGGTCAGGTACGGACCGCCTCCCTTGTATCCCAGCCCCGCCGAAAGACTGACTTTTCGATTCAATCCCATGTAAGCCTCCGAAAAAATATTGAAACGGGGCAATTGTACACCCTCACGCGCGAAACTGAAAATAAATGTCAATTTTGTAAAACAACAGTTACAATTGCTGAAAAGATTCTTGAAATGGAGAACTCATGAAAACATCAAGCGGATTGGAATACATTGAGGTGCAAGCAGGCACAGGCGCGCAAGCCGAGGCGGGGAAAACGGTCAGCGTGCATTACACAGGTAAATTTCAAGATGGAGGCGTGTTCGACAGTTCGGTCTCGCGCGGCGAACCGATCACATTCCCGCTTGGGCAGGGACGCGTCATCAAAGGCTGGGACGAAGGCATCGCGTTGATGAAGGTCGGCGGCAAGGCGCAACTCATCATCCCGCCCGATCTTGCCTACGGCGAACGCGGCGCGGGCGGAGTCATCCCGCCGAATGCGACTCTCGTGTTCGATGTTGAGTTGGTGGATGT
This sequence comes from uncultured Anaerolinea sp., assembly GCA_964456775.1. Classification (GTDB taxonomy): domain Bacteria; phylum Chloroflexota; class Anaerolineae; order Anaerolineales; family Villigracilaceae; genus Defluviilinea. The sequence continues at coordinate 1,216 of CAYWCN010000094.1, read as the reverse complement.
GAAATGATATTCTAATGTGTCACCCTCCCGAAGGACATCGGGACGATGTGAGCCGAAGGCGAAGGGTCTCTGAGATCGTGGTAGAGATGCTTCGCCGCTTCGCGGCTCAGCATGACATCATAAACATCAAAAGTCGGGACTCGCAAGTCCCGACTTTTTGTTTACTTCCTCGTTTTCTTCTTCGCAGTCTTCTTCGCCAACTTTTTCTTTACCGCTTTCTTCGGCGCAGACTTCTTCCCCTTCGGGGACGATGTCACAACTTTCTTCTTCGCCGCGACCTTTGACTTTGAACCTTCAACCTTTGACTTCGCTGGCGTCTTATCCATCCACTTAATCACCGCGTCGCCAAACTCGGAGCATTTCACTTCTTTCGCGTCGCTCATGTGACGGGCAAAATCGAACGTGACGGTCTTCGCCAGAATCGCGCCTTCCATACCTTTGATGATGAGGTCCGCCGCCTCGGTCCAGCCCATGTAGCGGAGCATCATCTCGCCAGAGAGAATCACCGAGCCAGGATTGACTTTATCCAAGTCGGCGTACTTTGGCGCGGTGCCGTGAGTCGCCTCGAAAATGGCGTGACCAGTCACATAATTGATGTTCGCGCCTGGGGCGATTCCGATTCCGCCCACCTGCGCGGCAAGCGCGTCGGACAGATAATCGCCGTTCAAGTTCATCGTTGCGATCACATCGAAATCCGCGGGGCGGACAAGCACGAACTGCAACGTCACATCCGCAATCGAATCTTTCAACAGCAGTTTTGTTTTCCACTTGCCGTCGCCGTGTGTGCCCCACAACTTGAGCGCGTCTTCCACTTCGGCTTTGATCTCCGCTTGTTGCGCGGGCGACATCATACCGAAACCAGGGTCAACGATCTTCGCGTTATCTTCCACTGAAAGATCAGGCTTGCTTTCTTTATTGTTGAAGATCCACGTTTCGCGCTCTGTCACAACATCGTTGCGATACTCGCGCTTGGCAAGGTCATACGCCCAATCTTTGAACGCGCCTTCGGTGAACTTCATAATGTTGCCTTTATGCACGAAGTTGATACTGCGGCGTTTGTTCAACAAGGCATAATCGATCGCGGCGCGCACGAGTCGTTCTGTTCCCTCAACAGACACAGGCTTGAATCCGATCCCGCTCGAATTGGGGAAGCGGATCTTGGCATACTCTTTCGGGAACGACTCTTTCAACAACGCCTTGAACTTCGCATTATCTT
>CAYWCN010000093.1:0-11783 GCA_964456775.1 uncultured Anaerolinea sp. | reverse complement strand
TCAGGCTGAGATCAATGATGAGACGCGCGAACAGGATGACGCGGCGCGCGAAGCGGTGGTCACGTCTCTCAAATCCATTTACACCACGCTGGTCAAAGAGGAAGACCAGAAATATCCGCCGAAGCAGGTCACGGTGATGTTGCGCTCGACGGGCGACAAAGAACGTGACCGACGCAGGATCAAAACCATCTACGGCACGCTGATCTCTTTCCACGGGCGCGACCGATTCAGTTTTCAAATTTTCGAGAACGGGTCAGGTCACCTGATTGATTTCCCCAACGACACCACGCGCGTCTGCCCTGAGATGCTCGACCGCCTGAAAAAGTTGATCGGCGAAGAAAGCTGGCGCGTGGAGGAGATCACGTTTCAGTAGGGCGGTTTGACGTATGCGCATGTGGGTGTGTATAATGGCGGGTGAAAGTGAGTTCGTATGCAGAATTTACAGCGAGTGAATCTTTTGTTGGAACGACGCCAGCGCGAGGCGTTGGAACGTCTCGCCGCGCAAAAGCATCGCAGTGTGAGCGATCTGGTGCGGGAATATGTCACTGCGGGTTTGCGCGAAGACACTGATGTGCGAAAGGAGCGCGCGCTTGCCTTAGAGCGCGCCCGCGAGTTGAGCGCGCGTATTTTGAAACGCCGCAAGGGAAAGGCGCTTACCGATTCAGTCAAACTCTTGGAACAAGCGCGAGAGGAGAGGGTGAATGAACTACTGGGTCGTGGACGCTAACATCGCCGTCAATACGATAACGAGGATGACCGACAGCCTTTTGCAATTTTGGGATCGCGTTGATCGTGAACAAATCACCCCGTGCGCGCCGCGTTTGTGGCTGAGCGAAACCGCAACGGCAATCCGTCAGCGGGTGGTCATAAAAGAAATGTCTTCGGAAGATGCAGAACAAGCCTTGCGAGATATCTACGCCTTGCGCTTTGAAATCATGGATGAAGATGAAGAGTTGAGCCTGCGCGCGCTGGAATGGGCTGGCAAACTTGGTCAATCGAAAGCGTATGATGCTTTTTATCTTGCGTTGGCTGAAAAACTGGTCGCCGACTTTTGGACGGCAGACGAGCGGCTTGCCAACCGTTGCCGCAAAGACCTAAAATTGAAATGGGTACACTCGATCAGCGAATTGTAATTTCACCCCACCGCGTAAATTCCCCGCACGGCATTGCACATCAAACAATCCTTCCGCTCGCACAACAAGGCGAGCGGATCGTTTTTAATTAATCCGATTGCCACATCGAGCAGGCGCTTCAACGGCATGGCTTCGATAAAGCCTTTGCCTATCTCGATGCGGAAGATGTCGGGCTGAATATACGGGGCAATGGAATTAAATCCGCTGGAATCGCCGGGATAGTTCTGACATTCCACCGCGCGGTCGCCGACCAACGCCCAGCGGAGGAACTGTTTTCTGCCCGCGAGTTTTTCCGCGTAGTGGATGCTGGTATTGTTGGTGTGATCCACGTTGATTAGCACGACCCAGCCATCCTGATCATAGAGGGATGCGATGGGAGCGAGCGGCTCAAAGCGAGTCTGTGTTGCGAGGATCGATTCAGCGTTAATGCCTGCAAACGAAAGAATCGGATGCGACGTCCGCGTTGCCATGGGATGATTGCGCAGGGCTTCGGGCAGGGAGCCCATCATCGAGTCAACGGGCAGGTCTTGTTTAAAGGATACAGACTGTTTGTTTAGATTCTCTTCCTTGCCGTAGATCATCGCGTTGTTGTCGGGTCCAACTTCGGGAGTCACCATCGTCCAATACGTAAATGTTGGCATGATGAAGCTCTTGAACGAACCCAGCATCGCGCGCAAGACCCCGTCTGCCCCGTCGCGGATATACCCGAACGGTTTCAGTGACGCATGTACGATGACCGGCTTATCGGACAGATTCAGCGAGTCGAAATAGGTTTTGAGTTCTGGGTAATCTAGCATATTATTTCCCCGCCCAATTTGGTTTTCTTTTTTCTACGAAGGCTTTCATGCCTTCCTTTTGATCTTCCGTGCCGAAGAGATTGTAGAAGATCTGCTTCTCTTCGCTGAGGCCGTCTTTGAGAAAAGATTCGTAGGAGTGGTTGATTGCCCGTTTCGCCGCGCGGACAGCCAACGGAGCGCGGTTGGCGATCTCCTCGGCGAGTTTCAACGCGTCGTTAAGGTAGTCGCTCACAGACGCGACTCGATTCACCAGTCCGAAATGAAGCGCCTCCTGCGCGTTGATCTTGCGGTCGTTGAGGATCATTTCCATAGCGAAGGGTTTCCCCACCGCGCGGATGAGTCGCTGTGTGCCGCCCGCGCCGGGGATGACGCCGATGGTCACTTCGGGCAGACCAAATTTGGCGGAATCCGAAGCGAGGATCATGTCGCACGAGAGGGCGAGTTCGCATCCGCCGCCGAGCGCCCAGCCCGAAACAGCCGCAATGACCGGTTTGCGGATCGTGCGAATCCTGCCGAAGACGGCGATGTGATCGTTGCGCGTCATGTCGAGGGCAGATTCGTCCGCCATCTCTTTGATGTCGGCGCCAGCGGCAAAGGCTTTTTCATTTCCCGTGATGACCATCGCGCCGACCGCGTCGTTTTTATCGAAGGCATCCAACGCGTCCATCAACTCGCGCATGAGCGCGTGATTGAGCGCGTTCATGGCTTGCGGGCGATTCAACGTGACCAGCCCAACGCGCCCGCGCGTTTCAACAAGAATGGATGTGTATGCCATAATTCCGATTATAAGGGAGAACAGCCGTGCTGTATAATCGCATCAACCACAAAAAGGAGTTTTCATGAACCTCGTCGCCAATGGTCTTGTCGCTCTCGTTGCCGTGTTGCATCTCGGTTTTCTCGCGCTTGAAATGTTTTATTGGGATCATCCCTTTGGCAGAAAAACATTCAAGATGACTCCCGAATATTCGAAAGCCTCCGCCTCGCTCGCCGCGAATCAAGGTCTCTACAACGGCTTCCTCGCCGCAGGCTTGCTCTGGGGCCTGCTCGACGGCAACGCCTCGGCCAAAGTTTTCTTTTTGGGTTGTTGTCTCGTCGCTGGAATTTATGGCGGACTCACTACGCGGCGTACGATCCTCTACATTCAGGCATTTCCGAGTCTGCTTGCTTTAATCGCAGTGATCCTCACGCGATGATCAAACTCGCCGCTCGCGTGGGCATCATCGGCCCGATCCTTTTCGCAACGGTTGTTAGTCTTCTCACCGTCCTCAAATTCGATTTTCTGCTGTCCATTGGCTGGCATCCGATTCACGATCCCACTTTTGATTGGCCCAGCGGACTCGCCCTCGGCGACTCTGGCTGGATTATGACTGCGACTTTCCTCCTCAGCGGATTCATGATGGCGATCTTCGCTTCCGGACTCCGCCTCAGCCTGCCTCGCACAGCGTTGACCTTTCTCTCCACCCTCACCTTGACTCTCGCCGGGCTTGCCCTCGCCGGTCTCGCGTCCACCACCGACCCGACGATTCGCTCCACGCCCGCCACCTGGCACGGACGTTTGCACGACCTCTCGTTCGTCATCCTCGGTCTCACTCTCATGCCCGCGATGATCCTACTTGGCTTTGCATTTCAACAAGATTCGCGCTGGAAGAATTTATCCGCTTACACGTGGATCACCGTCGCGCTGGCGCTTCCCACCTTCTGGCTCAAAGGCGCGGCGTTTTATATTTTCATGCTGGCAGTGCTTTCATGGAGTGAAGTAATCGCGTTGCGATTGAGATCAATTTCGAATTAATTCGCTTGCAAGATCGCTGGTTGTCTCTAGAATCAAATCCGCACCGAAGCGCAACAACTCATCTTTTTCCCCAAAGCCGCACAACACTCCCACCGTCTGCGCGCCCGCGGACTTGCCCGCGCGTATGTCTACGGTGGTGTCGCCGATCATCAAACAGGCTTCGGGATTCACGTCCATTCGACGAGCGGCAAGCAGGATGGGGTCCGGATAAGGCTTCGTGTGTTCCGCCGAGAGTCCAGTCACAATGGCGTCGAAATATTTCACGAGGTCGAATTGTTCGAGGAAGCGCATCGTCCCCTTTTCATCCCGCGCGCTGACAACCGACATCGGATATTTCCCTTTGAGTTGCGCCAGCATTTCATCCACGCCCGGCACGAGCAGGAATTTTTTCGACGATTGATGCCGATGCCGCGACATCCAATTGATGAGGGCGGTCATTTCATCGTCAATGCCGAGCGTGTCGGCGATGCTGAGCAGGGCGTTGCCGGGCGCCTCTGCCCACATCACAAATCGCCGCGCCGCATGATCGGGATCGCGGAATAGAAATTTAGGGAGGAAGCGCAGGAGTTTTTGCTTATACAGATCGTCGGTGTCGCTGAGCGTGCCGTCCACGTCGAAGCAGAGGGCTTGAATGCGAGGAAGATCGAGAGACATGGCGGCAATTGTACCGTATCGGTGTGCTATACTTTGGGATGGCTGAGCGCCAGGACAGCCAACGAATCCATTTCTACTCTATGTCAGACTCCAAAGACCAAGACCGCACACGCCAGTTGCTTGAACTGCTCTATCACGTGAGCCGCGAGGTGGCGACCGCGCTTGACCTGCGCACTGTCCTGCAACGCGTGTTATATGAAGCCATCCAAAACGTGGGCGGCGAGCGTTGCAGTGTGGTGGTATTCGATGATTCAGGCAAAGCCGTAGACGCAACCATTGTCTACGGCACGACGATGCACGAACATACCACCCAGCAATTGCGCGAAACAATGGAGCGCGGTCTGGCTGGCTGGGTGACTCGCAATCGCAGGGGCGTGTATATCCCGGATACCAGCAAAGATGACCGCTGGTTGTTGCGTCCTGATGATGCCATGAACAAATCGGGGGCGAAGTCTGCGATCTGTGTGCCTTTGCAGGCGCGTGAAAAACTTGTGGGTGTGCTTACTCTCGTCCATCCAAGCCCCAATGCTTTCAATGCCGAACAACTCGATCTCATGCAAGCCATCGCCGATCAGGCTGGCGTGGCGATCCTGAACGCGCGGCTCTACACCGAAAGTCAACGACAGGCGCGTGTGATGACCGCCTTGGCTGAAGGCGCGAACGCGATGAACGTTTCGCTCCGCATGGAGGACCTGCACCAGCGCATCCTCATTCAGACCATGCAGGCGCTGCAAGTAGAAACGGTCGCGCTCGGCATGATCGAAGAGGAACACGTCTCCTTCCGCGCCGCCGCAGGGCAGAACGCCGGAAACATTATCGGACGACAGATCGCGCTGGGTGAGGGCGTTGCAGGCTTAGCCGCGCGCGATGGACGCGGCGTGGTGATACAGGATGTGACACAGGATAAGAATTTCGGCGAGGCAGATAAATTCGGCGGCGTTGAGATGCGCTCCCTCCTCGTCGCGCCGATTCAAGCGCAGGGACGCGTGATCGGCATTCTGGAAGCGATCAACCCGATCGCAAAATCCTTCGATCCCGACGCGCTGTTGGTGATGGCGGGCATCGGCGGTTTGGCGGGCTCGGCGATCCAGAATGCGCAGTTGTTCGGCAAATTACAAGCCGCGCACCAGCGTTACCGCGAATTATTCGAAGACAGCATTGACCCGATGGTGATCACCGATTGGGAGGGGAAGATCCTCGAAGCCAACCGGCAAGCCGTGTTGCTCAGTGGGTATACCCCCGATGCGTTACATGCCCTGACCATTGACCAACTCCACGAGGTGAATTGGAGCAAGATCGGCATGGAGTTTGAAACTCTCCGCGAGAATCGCACCGCCTCTTACGAGTCGTCCATATCCGCGCAGGACGATTCGCACATTCCCATTGAAGTCCTTGCGCGGCGCGTCGAATTCGAAGAGGCAGATTCGATCCAATGGATCCTGCGCGATATTACCCAACGCAAAGAGTTGGAGGGTTTGCGCGGCGATCTCACTTCGATGATCTATCACGACTTGCGCTCGCCGCTGGCTAATATCACGTCGAGCCTTGATATTTTGTACACCATGGTCCCAGAGACTGACCGCGAAACAGTCCTTTCGATCATAAAAATTGCGGAAAATTCCACGGAGCGGATACAGCGATTGGTCAGTTCATTGCTCGATGTGAACCGGCTTGAGTCGGGTCAGCCGGTGGTGAATCAAAAGGAAGTGAATACGCTTCAGCTGATCCAAACTGCGGTGAAAGACATGCAGCCTGTTGCAGATGGACGCCGGCAAAAACTTGAATCGGAATTGCCGCAATCTCTCCCTTCCATTTGGGTGGATGAAGATATGGCGCGGCGCGTGCTGATCAACCTGATGGAAAATTCCAGCAAGTTTACGCCTACTGAGGGCGAGATTCACGTCGGCGCGAAACGGGAGGATGGCTGGGTGCACCTGTGGGTAAGCGACACGGGTCCCGGCATCCCGCCTGCCGAGCAGGAACGCGTCTTCGATAAGTTCACACGCCTGCGCGGCTCGAACAAGCCGGGGCTTGGAATTGGTCTCGCCTTCTGCCGCCTCGCAGTAGTCGGACATGGCGGCAGGATCTGGATCGAAAGCGATTCGGGTCGCGGCGCGGCATTTCACTTCACCTTCCCGGTCGCGGCGGTGGAATAAACTATACATCGCGCGGGGTGAAGTTACGCAAGTTCTCGCAGAGACATAACACTTATTGCAAGGTCGCTTGTTGGTTGAGGGGAGGTGTTGTATACTCGATTCAAGTTTAAAAACGAGAATTGAAAATGTCTGAGCCGTTACGCCTTCAAGGATTTATCAAAGATATGAGTTATCAAGCCCATTTAGCAAGTGGCTTGATAGAGTACGGCTTCAATGATTTTGATGTGAATAAAGCCAAGTCCTTTGGAATCATTAATCATGCTAATGGACAAGTTGCCTACTCAAAATGGACTTCGCCCAAGCGCACAAGGACCTATCCTTTTGCGCGATTGTACAATACATACAACTCACAGAAAATTGTGACAATTATTCCAGTTATGAAGGATGAGGGGCTGGATGGGGATTTAGACAAAATACAATATTCCACCATTTCGTGGATGAACTTATTGAACGTATATATCGTTCTAGCATATTACGAGAGCGCCGAGAAAAATCGTGGTTCAACGCAAAAGAACAGGGATAAATTAACCAACCAGAAGTTAAATGCCAAATCTGTCAAAGACCAACTTAAGGCAATAATTTCGTACAAACAAAGCGCCTTGCACTGGAATCGGACTTTGTTTGAAAACCGTTTTGTGGAAATCTATGAAAAAGCCATTACCTCGTATGAGATTATTTCATCTAAAACAAAAGTTAAAGTCCATCCTAGCAGAATAAAGCTTCAGTACCTTGAATCTGTAAGACGGGATTATCGCCGTTTCAGGGATATTTCCTTGAAGGGTTCTAGAGGGGCCGCGCTTCGAGAATCTAAAACAGAACACAACTTAGAATATTTGGAAGACGGTGGAAAAAGTGTCTTCTTGATCGAAAATTACCTTGGTGGCGTATATCATCTTACGGTTGATGAAGTTTTACGCGGCAGAAGTGGGTATCTTATTCAAGAGTCAAAAAATTCCACAAAGAAGTTTTTGCCGTCAATTTCTGATATCAAAGATGGGTTGTTCAAACTAATATTGTTTGCCAACCTTCATTCGTTAAAAGTGCAGGGACGTAAGGTCAGGTTTTCAGCGCGTTTAAAGTTGACAGGTTACAAAGTAAAAGGCAATATCCAGTTTCCCTGCCGAAAGACGGAATTTCATAATTTTGTCAAATTGAACAAAGTCTCAAGGGCATACCAAGAAATTCTGAACAAACTAAATCTAGAAGCAACCAATAACAAGAATCTCACCATTGAAATTAGAGGCAACAATGGCTGAGATCAAAACCCCCCTGCGCTACCCCGGCGGAAAATCACGGGCAATCAAGCAGATGAAACATCTTCTGCCGAAAGAGTTTGATGAATATCGCGAACCTTTCGTGGGTGGCGGCTCATTTTTCATTTACCTAAAGCAGAAAAAACCTAATTTGAAGATCTGGATAAACGATCTAAACCCAGAGCTTTATTTTTTCTGGAAATACGCCCAAGCCGATTCAGAAAAACTGTCATGTGAGATATTAAAGGTTAGGAAGAAAAGGCGCAACGGGCAGGAATTGTTCGATGATTTGCTTCAAGTTGACGTTAAAACTTTAACGGAGTTTGAGCGCGCCATTCGTTTCTTTGTACTAAACCGCATCACATTCTCGGGCGTTGTTGAGTCTGGCGGATTTTCGCAACTTGCGTTTGAAAGTAGATTTACTGAATCTTCCATTGAACGAGTCGCAAAAATTGGGCAACTCTTGGATGGAGTGAAAATTACCCATTTGGATTATCGGGAACTCTTGCACACAGGCGGAAAAGATGTTTTTACGTTTCTTGATCCCCCTTATTTCAAGGCGACCAAGTCCAGGTTATATGGAAAAAATGGAATACTCCACACTGAATTTAACCACGATGATTTTGCGCGAGAGGTAAAGGCATGCAGACATTCATGGTTAATTACCTATGACGACTCGCCTGAAATTAGAAGCAACTTCTCATTTGCCAAAATTTACGAGTGGGAATTACAGTATGGAATGAACAATTACAAGCAGGGAAAAGCCGAGAAGGGCAATGAACTTTTCATTGCAAACTTCGATTTACCCCGAACGACGCAAAGAAAAAACAAAGAGCCTGAATTAACAACTCAGTTATCCTTGTTGTGAAACGTCTCTCACGCCCCATCACCCTTCGGCGGCGCGGTCTGTGATAAAATGCTAAGCAAATTGACGATTTTGCTAAGCAAGGAGATCCCATGACTACCTCCGTCAAAGTCAGCGCGAAGTACCAGATCGCTGTTCCACAGATCGCGCGCAAGAAATTGAATATCAAACAAGGCGACCGTCTGCTTGTGGATGTGCAAGACGGCGTGATCGTTTTGATCCCACAGCCCAAACGCTACGCGGAATACCTGCAAGGACTCCACGGTGAGATGTGGAAAGGTGTTGACGTCCAGAAGTATCTCAACGGGGAGCGCGGCGCATGGACGAACTCGGCAAGCGATTAACGAAAGCAAAAGTTATAGGGCTGGATACGTCTATCTTCATTTACTTTCTTGAAGATAACGAACGGTATCGCGCGCTGACACAATTCACTTTCAACGGTATCGAAAAGGGGAAGTGGGAAGGCGTAACATCAACCATTACATTAATGGAGATCACCGTCCGCCCGTGGCAGTTGGGAAAAGAATTGGCGGCGCGTGAATACGAGGCGGTCATATCGCACTTCCCAAACTTGTCTGTTGTAGATGTTGATCGGAATGTCGCGCGCGCGGCGGCTCAATTACGCGCCAAATACAACATCTCGCCGCCCGATGCTCTGCAAGTGGCGGCGAGTCTCTCTTTTGGGGCAAAAGCATTTTTGACGAACGATAAGAGATTATCAAGACTTGAAGAGTTGATTGATGTTCTTGTGCTGGATGATTTTGTAGGGGATTAAGAATCCCTCACGCCCCATCATCCTTCGGCGGCGCGGTCTGGCCGTAATCCAGCACCTGTCGCATCTGCGTCGCGCCTTCGGGCGGACCGACGATCTTGCGATCCTCCATCATGTCCACGAGACGCGCGGCGCGGGTGTAGCCGATCCGCATCCGCCGCTGTAACATCGAGACCGAAGCGCGTCCCTCTTTGCGGACAAGTTCGATTGCCTCAACGAGCAATGGATCGGTGGTCGTATCCACAGGACTCATGTCTTCGAACATCGCGCCCTGTTTGAGAGGGACATCAGATTTAGGCATGTCCACAGATTTTGACCCGGCGGCATACGGACTCGCGCCTCCGAGTTGATTTTTCCAGAAGTCCACAAGGCTTTGGATCTCGCGGTCCGATACAAACACACCCTGCAAGCGGACTGCCGCTGGCGCGTCGGGCGCTTGGTAGAGCATGTCGCCGCGCCCGAGCAGGCGCTCCGCGCCGGGCTGATCGAGAATTACGCGGCTGTCTGTGTTCGATGCAACCGCGAACGCGACACGCGCCGGGAAGTTTGCTTTGATGAGACCAGTCACCACATCCACCGACGGGCGTTGCGTGGCGAGGATCATGTGAATGCCGGTGGCGCGCGCCAGTTGGGCGAGGCGCGTGATTGTTGATTCGGTCTCGCCGGGCGCGATCATCATCAAGTCCGCAAGTTCGTCAATGACGATCACAAGGAACGGAAGTTTCTTGCCGCCCTGCAACTTCATGCGCGCGTTGTAATCGGTGATGTTGCGCGAGCCAACCTGCGCGAACAAATGATAGCGTTTGTCCATCTCGCGCGTCATCCACTGTAACGCGCCGACCACGCGCTCGATCTCCACGACCACCGGCGCAAGCAAATGCGGGATGCCGTTGTAGCCGGTCAACTCGACGCGCTTGGGGTCGATCAAGATCAATTTCAGATCGTCGGGCGTGTTATTCAAAAGCAAACAAGTCAAAATCGCGTTGACGCACACCGACTTACCCGAACCGGTCGTCCCCGCGATCAACATGTGCGGCATGTTTTCCAACGTCGCGCCGATCGGGTTGCCGGTCACGTCGCGCCCCAGCGCGAATTTCAGCGGGTGCATGTTGCGCTGGAACGGCTCGCTCTCGATGATGTCGCGCAGGGCAACGAGAGTCATTTCCTCATTAGGAACTTCGATTCCAACATAACTATGCCCGGGCACCGGCGCTTGAATGCGGATGCGCGGCGCGGCAAGCGCGAGCGCGAGATCATCCGCCAGCGACGCGATCTTGTTGACGCGCACTTTGATGCGCCCGCCGCGCGTCTCCACATACAGCGGCTCCACGCCGAACTGCGTGATCGTCGGTCCGCGGTTGATCTCCACCACTTGCACCGGCGCGCCAAACGACGCGAGCGTTTCCTGGATCAAGCGCGACCGGCCCTGAATAAATTCTTCGTTGACTTCCGGCGCGGAACCCGCCTCAAGGATATTTTTCACCTCGGGCAATTTCCATTGGATGACAGGCTCCGCCGCTTTCACTGTGGTAACTGGTTTGCCCACCTCGACATGTTCCGCCGCTTCAGGCCGGTGCATGGGCGTAAACCCGCCGGAGACCACTTCCGCGTCTTCGGGCAAAAAGTCGGCGGCGGATTGAGGCTTTTCTTTTACGATCAATGCGAGCAATTTTTTGTAGGCGGGGTTGACCCATTGAAATAGGTCTTGCACCGAAATATCAAAGATCATCGTAACGGTGACGATGAGCCACGCGGTCAGCGCGATGATTCCCCCGGCAAAGCCGAGGCTGTTAAAGAAGAGCCGCCCAAGGATGCTTCCGATGTAGCCGCCGCCCGCGCCGTTCAATGCGCCGCCAGCGTTGACCGAATCCATGGTGGCGAGAAGCCAGAAGAAAAACAGGATCAAACCGATGGCGCGTTCGAGCGAAAGCGGCGGAAGTTTTTCGATGCGGCGCAGGACCAGCCACAGTCCCATCACGATCAAACCAACCGGCAGGATGTAAATTCCCCAGCCGATCGTCTGCTCTAAAACCTTCAACATGCTCCCCGTGATCGCGCTGCGTTGCGCCGAAAATAAGATCAACGCGGTGAGCAACCCGACCAGCGCCATGATAATACCGACCACGTCGAGTTTGCGCTCGGGGGACAGCGAATCCCACCACGAGGGTTCAGCAGGCGGAGGCGCTGGAGGAAGCGCAGACTTCCCTCGTTTCGGCGCGGCTTGCGTTTGTTTCCCGCCGCGCGAAGGCGCCGCCGACTTGCCCTTCGGCTTGGATTTCGTTTTTTGTGGAAGGAACGGAATCTTGAGAGGCATTTTTGAAAGTATAGCACAAATGGTCTGTTTTTCTTTTGGGGTACAAT
>CAYWCN010000092.1:0-12024 GCA_964456775.1 uncultured Anaerolinea sp. | reverse complement strand
CTCTCTGTCCAGCCTTTGAAAGCCTTGACAGCCTCATAGTATTCAGGGTGACATGCCTTGTTTTGCGCGAGGTTTTGACGCTCATTTTATTTCAACTTCAAAAAGGCTTCCACTTCATCTTCGACGATTCGCCCCGTTTCCACGAATCCCATACTCGCGTACAACTTTCGCGCAACATCATTCTCAGGCTCGTAGCTGATGCTCACCACATTGATGCGTTCGTCGGCGCGAAAAATTTCGAGCATCTTTTCCATCCCAAACCGCCCATAGCCCTTGCCTTGAAATTTTTCATCCACCATCAAACGTTGAACATATGCTTGCTGTTCGGGGTGGGCAAAATTAAACCCATACATCAAAAAGCCGACGGGCGTATCGTCGTCGTAAATTCCATACGCGAACAGATCCCAATGTCCCTCGAACTCATCGCCGAACTGCGACTGCGCGATCGAATACAAATTCGACGCGACAAAATTTTTCTGATCGTCGCGCACTTTCAGATCGATCAACGTTTGCCAGTTCTCTTTTGTTACAGGACGAATTTCAGGCATTCTTCAAAATCCCTTTTATGGATTCAAGAACCGCTTCTTTCTTGACCTGAGCCTGCTCGCCCGTCGTCAGGTTTTTGACAACGACCAAGCCTTTCTCCGCCTCGTCGGGACCCAGCACCAGCGCGACCCTCATCTTCATCTTGTCGGCAAATTTGAATTGCTTCGGTAGTTTTGTTGGCTCAGGATAGACCATCACATTGAGTCCCGCGCTCCGCAGCTCTGCCGCGAGCGCAAAGGATTGCGGCAATAATTTTTCATCGAACACAGTGACCATCACCTGCGCGGGGCTGGGCTGAAACTCAGGGATGAGTCCCGCCTCTTGCAAGATGATTCCCACTACCACATCGCCCATTGCGAAGCCAACACCTGAAAGCGGTTGCCCGCCGACATCTGCCAGCAAATTGTCGTAGCGACCTCCGCCGAAGATGGCTCGTTTGACCGATCCGCTTGTGTCGAACGCTTCGAAGACCGTGCCTGTGTAATACAACAATCCACGCATGATGTTCGGATCGAACTTCACGTAGTCTTTCACGCCCAACGCTTCGAGGGCGGCGAAGGTGCGAGTCAATTCTTCACTTTGTTTCCATAAGTCGAAATTACCGAGCAAACTTTTCAAGCCATCGAGTTGTTTTTGATTCAACCCGATCTCGAGCGCGTACGCGTCCCATTTCGCGGACTCCATTTTGGCGCGGCGGTCAACGAGATTCGACACGTCCACGCGCTTGTCGGCTGGGATGTCGAGCGAGTCGAACTGCGAATCCATCAGGCGCCGATTATTCACACTAATTTGAGTCAGGCTGGGGCTGAGTCCGACCGAGCGCAGGAACGTGGCCCCCACCGCGATGAGTTCCGCATCCGCTTCGGGAGAGTCCGCGCCGAGCATGTCAATGTTCCATTGAAAAAATTCGCGCGTGCGTCCGCGTTGCGGCGACTCGTATCTCCAAAACGGACCGAACGACCACCAGCGCACGGGGAAATTCAACTCGCCTTGTTTCGCCGCGATCATCCGCGCCAGCGACGGCGTGAGCTCGGGGCGCAGGGCAACTTGCTCGCCGCCGCGATCCTCGAATGTGAACGATTGCTTCTTGACGAGTTCCTCGCCCGACTTCGCCGCGTACAATTCAAGCGGCTCGATGAACGGACCGTCCCACTCTTGATAGCCGAACATCTCAGACGCCGCGCGAACTTTTGCATAGATGAAGTTGCGCGCGAACATCTGCTCGGGGTAAAACTCGCGTGTGCCTTTGACAGAATTTATTTTGCTCGCCATGATGACTCCAGTGCGGAGATTTTATCATGGCGCAAAAAGGTTTTGATTGTTCGCGTACAAGCGCGGTTTTAGTTGTGGACAACGCGTTACAGCTGGCGTAAGTATCAAGCGACACTACGCGGTAGTAATAGACCGTGCCGGGAGACAATACTTGAGCAGTTGTATATGAATTTTGAGTTTTAGTGAGTGACACATCTACAATCACACAGCTCCCAGTTGTGCAGTTACTTTCAACCGCCGATTTACTGGTTGAGACATAAATTACCTGACCAATGTTACTTATCCCAGGAGTCCATGTAACCCGTGATGAAGTTAGTGAGATTGGAGTAACCGAAACATTTGAAGGCGAAGTGGCTGTGCAAATGGGATTGCATTGATAAGTAATATATTCCTGCGAAGTGCACATATAAACATCGTCTTCACAGTCCCTGCAAACTTTGTTTGGATTATTTTTTGTTGGGCAAGAATACCAATCACTGCAAGCCCCCTTTTGCCAATAGCCCGAACAACATGATCCAATCGTCTGCGCGCTCCCCGCAGTGCATTTGGGATTAAGGCACTGTGTTCCCGCAACTGTCGTACTTCTTGTCATTCCAGGAGGGCAAGCTACAGGGTCTGCGGGGCAAACAAAGCCCGAGCAGTCGGTGCAGTAGTTTTTGTTGGTATTACAGCACCCAATCCCACAGTCTGAATTGCTTGAGCACCAATCCCCAGTTCCACCCCCACCCCCTTCATTCCCAGTGCTCCCACACGCTGTATCACAAGCATATTCATGCATGTAACACCCCGCCCCACCAGTTTGAGATAGACATAGTGTATAGTTTGACGCACAACTATATACTGCCGTTCCTATGGCTGAAGTAGAACTCAGGCTACTGCAATTTTCATCAGATGATTTTGCTCCGCAAATTAAACCCAAGTTATTAGTCATCCAGCATCTGGCATATACATCGCTAGGTGTAATTATCAGAAGTAAAAATGTCAATATGCTTATAAGTCCAAAATAATAGCGAAATTTACCAATCATTATTTCAATATAAACTATCCATGAGAAAAAAACAACAATCGGTAAGGCTTATGGCTTTTCAGGAACTTTTGCTTTTTTCAGAAGGTTGGAAATTGTTGGCGACATTATTTTAACGGCTATTGCTACATATCTTTTTGTCTTATCTACCTTGTTATTTCGGAAGCTAAAAATATAAAAATCGCCACATTTAATGATATTAGTAAGAAAAGCGTCCTCGTCGCTTATATTTTTGTCTTGGGGCAATCGAAAGCCTGTTGCTACAAATTCAAGTGGATAATCGAGTTTTCCAAGAGATACTAAAAAATCGTAATCCTCTCTACTTAAATCTTCTGTGCGCCCTTTTCCGTCATCTCCCCACGCAACACTTCTTACATTGACCATATATTCCAGAGCTACCTCGAGGGTTTTAATTTGCTGTTGTTCCAATATCGCTGGGTCTTCGGATGGATTATTTAGAATAAAGGCGGGCATGGAGAGGGTTTCGCCGTTTGTGAGATTAAAAGTAACCTCCGTTGGCTTGCTGGGGATAGTTTCGGGCGTCTCTGTCGCCGTAGGTTCGGGGGTGGGGGTTCGCGAAGCAGTTGGAGTTTCGATCGGCGAAGCGGTTGGTAGTTGAGTCGCTGTGATCGCTGGAGAAGGAATAGGAATTTCAGTCGGCGCGGCGCAGGAGGATAATAGAATCGTTGCAAGAAATATGAAGGTCAATTTACTTCGCATGTTGTCCTCTGGTTATGACGATTTTACCCCTCTTGCGCGGAACATCCTAAAAACAAAAAACGACTCCCGAAGCGGTTGCGGCTTCGGGAGTCGTTTTGCTCGATTATTCTTGCCAAATCATGCGGCAACCGTCTCAAACGCCACATTCAACCGTGCGGAAGCGGGCAGGATGTAATTCAGTTTTTCAAAACCGATCACGTTCCCGTTTTTATCTTTCATCAAGATGACTTCGTCGCCCGTCTCCTCAGCGACCGCCTCATCCTGCGGATCGCCAAACCAAACGGTCAACGTATTGCCTTGCTGATCGTAATACACTTTTACTTGTGCCATATCCGTTCTCCTTCTTTCACCGCGTCGGTTGGGTACGCAGTGATCAAAAATCCTTCGTTGCCCAATTGGCGGCTTCAAAATTCGGGGGCATCCAAGATCAAACACTCTACCATCATGTCGCCCTGAGCGTTAGCGAAGGGTCTCTGAGATCATCGTGGAGATTCTTCGCCGCAAAAGGCAAGAGCGCGGCTCAGAATGACATAGAGTTTATTGTATCTTTTATACGAGACACACTTTCAAAATTCAGCGGTTGAATTTTAGTTTATTTTTGGTATAATTTTTTCATAGGCATTCGTACCGCAAGATTCATCTTGCGACGCACTGTCTTATTTGCAACTCGCATCCGCAAAGTGAACTTTGCGGTACGAGAACCATATCAGGAGAACCCAATGGAAATCAATTATCAAGAAACCAGCAAAGACCTGCTCACCCGCATTGACATTCACGAAAAATACGGCTCCGCCAACATTGACGTGTGGACGAACGAACTGCTCCAGCCTCAAGCGGGCATGAACATTCTCGATGTCGGTTGCGGCGCGGGCAAATTGTCTTTTCTGTTCGACGATTATACTAAACGCGGCGCGAAAATCACGGGCGGCGATTTCTCGGAAGAACTGCTCGACAAAGCCCGCGCGAAAAACAAAGAACGCGGCTCGAACATTGACTTCGTCTTTTTGGATTTCAACAAACCCTTCAACTTTGCGGATAATTCCTTCGACCTCTGCACAAGCGCCTTCGCCATCTACTACGCTTCAGACCTCGACTTTACATTTGGTGAGGCTCATCGGGTGCTTAAATCAGGCGGACGGCTTTTCGTCTCGGGTCCACTGCCCGAAAATAAGCAAATGTTCTACGAGATCATCAAAGAAGCCACGAACGCGACCATCCCGCCGATGCCCGGCTCAAGTCGTTTCAAAGGCGACATCTTCAACACCATTGACCTACTCTTTGCCAAGACCGAATTGCACAAGTTCGAGAATCACCTCACCTTCCCCGAGGTCGCGCCGTTCATCGAATACGTCCGCGCCTCGTTGAGCGAAGACCGCAAGTTGTGGACTTCGATGTTTAATGGTCACGATGAATACGAAGCCCTCATCGGCAAGATCACCGAAGTGGCTACGCGCTGGTTCAACCGCGATGGCAAGTTGGTGATGACGAAGGTTGTGGGCGGGATTCTGGCGACCAAGTGAGTCGTAATTAGTAAATAGTAATTGCGCGAAAAATTACTATTTACTAATCCCCAATTACTAAAATGAACTTCTCTGGCAAACGAGTCCTCTTCCTCGGCGCGCATCCTGACGATATTGAGTTGGGATGCGGCGCTTTGTTGCACAACATCGTGGACAAGGCCGATGTTCTTTGCGTCACGCTATCAGACAACCAAAAGAATCCCGACTTGCAAAACGTGAAGAGCGAACATCACGAAGCGATGGCTGTGCTGGGCGTTGCAAAAGAGAGAATCGTTCTCGGTCCGTTCACCACGCGCGTGTTTCCCGATTCGCGACAGGAGATACTCGAATACTTTCTCAAACTCCGCAAGGACTTCAAGCCCGATCTCATCTTCACTCACTCCAAACAGGATGTGCATCAAGACCACAACACAATGACCGACGAAGCCCTGCGCGCGTTTCGCGGCATCACCGTGCTGGGATTTGACGTAGTCCGCTCCTCGTATGGATTCTTCCCCCACTTCCTCGTCGAAGTCACTGAAGAGGATGTGGACAAGAAGATCGAAGCGCTATCCAAATACGAGACCTATCGTGACCGCTACTACTTCAACAGCGAATTGACACGCTCCATCATGGTGCGTCATGGCGCGCTGGCGGAGCGTCCCTTCGCGGAGGGGTTTGATATTTTGAGGATCGTGGGGACGTTTGAGGGGTGAGGAGAAGAGATTTGGGAGGAGTGGAGAATTAGAGAATTGGAGACTGCGATGGAATTCAAGACTCTGTATCAGGAACTGGTAAACAGCACGGAAATGATTCGGACTTTGCTGGCAGGTGTCAGTCAGGAAGAGGCGCGGGTGAAGCCGAGCAAGAGTTCGTGGTCAATTCTGGAGGTGACTTGTCACCTCTACGATGAAGAGCGCGAAGATTTCCGCGAGCATTTGGATTTCATCCTTCATAATCAAGATACAGATCAGTGGCATCCTATCGCTCCGCAGGCATGGGTCAAACTGCGGAAATATAACCAGCAAAATTTCAAAACCATGCAAAGAAAGTTTTTCGGCGAGAGGGAAAAGTCATTGAAGTGGCTCAGGGGATTGAAAAACGCAGACTGGAACATTGTCTACAAAAGCAAATTCGGTTCAATGCGCGCAGGCGACATGTTCGCTTCGTGGGTCGCTCACGACAATTTACACATCCGCCAATTGACGGAGTTGCGAAGGGCGAGAATCCAAAGGATCGCAAAGCCGTTCCACGTTCAGTACGCGGGCGATTGGTAAACAAAAAGCGGAAGGACAACGACTCCTTCCGCTTTCACTTTCTACTTTCAACTCTTGCCCTATTCCTTCGGTATTCCGATAAAAACAACCCCATCCCGCACCTGAACAGGATACGCGGGAATATCGTCCACGGCGGGCAATTGCACCACCTTGCCTGTCCGCACATCGAACTCAGCGCCGTGACGCGGACAGATCACGTTGAATCCCTCCAGGTCGCCCTCCCCCAGCGGACCTCCGTCGTGTGAACAAATATCCGCAATGGCAAAGAATTGACCCGCAATGTTGAAGATCACCAGCGAGTTGCCTTCGATCTCGATAAACAATCGCTCGCCGTTTGGCAATTCGCTGGCGGGGATGATTTCATAGTATTCAATTTTAGATTCTTCAAAGGTAGTGTAGTTGAACATTCGATGATGTATACAGGTATACAAGTAAACAAGTGGACACGTGAGTATGTGTTTCCCTGTTTCCCTGTGTACGTATCTCCTTGTCTGCGTTTTTATTCCACCAACTCATCACTCGCTTCGCCGAGACCGTACACCCCCGCCTTCAACACCTTCAGCGACAGCAGCGCGCATTTCAAGCGGACGGGACCCAATTCGATACCGAGCATTTCAAGAATGTGTTCCTTGTTTAGATGCTTGACTTCCTCGATTGGCTTACCGATAATGGATTCGATCAGCAAATCAGCGGAGGCTTGCGAGATGGCGCATCCATGCCCATCGAAACGCGCGTCTTTGACCGTTCCATCGGGCGCGGTTTGAAGCGTAATCTCGATGTGATCGCCGCACAGCGGATTGTTGTCCGCAAATTGAATATCGTGCGGGTCGAGATGCCCGCGGTAGGAGGGATTCTTGTAGTGTTCGATGATAACTTCGCGATAGAGGTCGTCCATAATTACTCCGCCCGTCATTGCGAGAAGGGCTTTGCCCGACGAAGCAATCCCCGTTAAAAAGGTTGGAGATTGCTTCGTCGCCCTTCGGGCTCCTCGCAATGACGGGTAAATGGTGTTACCCAAACAATTCCTTCACTTTATAAATTCCATTCACCAGCAAATCAACTTCTTCTTTTGTG
The DNA here is from genome assembly GCA_964456775.1 of uncultured Anaerolinea sp. Taxonomy (GTDB): domain Bacteria; phylum Chloroflexota; class Anaerolineae; order Anaerolineales; family Villigracilaceae; genus Defluviilinea. The sequence goes on along the minus strand of CAYWCN010000092.1, from coordinate 4,612 downwards.
TTGTACAAATAGAACGAAGCGCGGCTGGTAGCAGGGATTCCAAATTTCTCGTGTAACGGTTGGGCGCAGTGATGCCCCGCGCGGATCGCGATACCGTCGCGGTCGAGAATTTGCGCCACGTCGTGAGGGTGGACGCCGTCAAAGGTGAATGAGGCGACGCCGCCCTTTTTATCTGCCGAGGGACCGAACAACTTCACGCCGGGGATTTCCTCCAAGCGTTCGAGCGCGTATTCGGTGATCGCGTGTTCGTGCGCGGTGATGTTGTCCATGCCGACTTTCGTGAGGTAATCCACCGCCGCGCCGAAACCGACGGCCTCCGCGATGGCGGGAGTCCCCGCTTCGAATTTGTGCGGCAGTGTGTTCGGTCTGAACGAACGGAGTTTCACTTCTTTGATCATGTCGCCGCCACCCAAAAACGGGGGCATGGATTCGAGCAACTCGGTCTTGCCATACAACGCGCCGATACCGGTGGGTCCGCACATCTTGTGGGCAGAGAAAGCGAGGAAATCCGCGTCGAGGGACTGCACGTCCACAGCAAGGTGCGGGACAGATTGCGCTGCATCCACGATGGTGATCGCGCCAACCTCATGCGCCATGCGGATGATTTCTGCGGCGGGGTTGATCGTTCCAAGCACGTTGGACATGTGTGTAAAGGCGACCAGTTTCGGGGTCCGCGAAAGAAGCGTTTTGTACGAGTCCAGATCCAGCAAGCCGTCTTCCGTCACAGAAATGAAATCCAACTCGATGCCGCGTTCGGTTTGCAGCATCAGCCACGGCACGAGGTTCGAGTGATGCTCCATCTCAGTGAGGACGACCAGATCGCCCGCTTTGAGATTCGCGCGCGCCCACGTGTATGCCACGAGGTTGATGGACTCGGTTGTATTGCGCGTGTAAATAATTTGTTTCGATGATGACGCGTTGATAAATTTTGCGATCTTCGCGCGCGCATCTTCGTACATCGCAGTCGCCTCTTCGGCAAGCGTATGCACACCGCGATGGATGTTCGCATTCGAGCGGCGATAAAATTCATTCATCGCTTCGATAACCGCTGTCGGTTTTTGCGAGGTGGCGGTCGAATCCAAATACACCAGCGGGACGCTGTCATGCGTCTTACGCTGGAGGATGGGAAAATCTTTGCGAATTTCGTTGGGGTCGAGAGACATGGTAAGCAAGTACACAAGTAAACAGGTAAACAAGTAAACATGTGTACGTGTCTACTTGTCTACGTGTATACGTGAATTCCTAATAATCGGGAATAACTTTCTCTTCGCGCTTCGCCGATTTCTTGCCCGGCACCGGACGCATGTGTTCGGAGGTCAGCGGATACCACAAGATGCGGTCGGGAACCATCCAGCCGTCGGTGAGATACACGTTGGAGCGGAACTGCACCGCGACGAGTTTGTTGTCCACTTGCACGACCACGCCGCCGATCCATCCGCGAATTCGCTCGCGATTCTTTTCATGGTCGCAAAACACTTCCACCTTGTCGCCCACTTGGAAATCGTGCGCCATGCCGGGCGGCTTCATGTAGTTGTATTGCGGCAGGCGCAAACCTTTCATCATCCTGCGCTCTTCGGCGGTTGTGGCGCGAGAGGAATAAGACTTGTTCACCACGCGGACCTTGGTCGTGGTCACAGAGCGGGTCTGAGTCGGCGCAGGCTTTCGCGGCGGCGACAACACAATGGATTTTGGTTTCGCTCGCGCGGGCGCTTTCGAATCGCCTTTCGGAGCGGTCGCTCGCGGCTTTGAACGACTCGCGGTTTTCGCAGGCTTCTTAAGCGATCTTGCTTTCACCGGCACGGACTTCTTTTTCGCCTTCGTTTTTGCCATTCAGGTTCTCAATTCTTTCTATGCCATCTTATCGGCAATATATTGTTGGAAGCGATCCCGCACGCCTTCGAACGGGATGCGCTGGAAGATCGGGTCGAAGAACCCCTCGACGACAATTTTCTCCGCTTCGTTTTGCGGGATACCGCGCGACTTCAAATAGAACAACGGCTCGGCTTCCAACTTGCCGACGGTCGCGCCGTGTGTGCAACGCACATCGTCGGCGAGAATTTCCAAACCGGGGATCGAGTCGGCGCGCGCGCCTTCGCTCAACACGAGATTGCGATTCGCCTGATAGCCGTCCGTTTTTTGCGCGCCGGGCGCCACGTAGATCATGCCCTGCCACACCGAGCGGCTCTTGCCTTTGAGCGCGCCTTTGAACAGCAGGTCGCTGGTGGTGTGAGGCGCGAAATGATTCTGTTGCGTGTCGTGATCGAGATGCTGGTTGCCGTCGGTGAAATAAAAACCCGACATGCGTCCCTGCGCGCCTTCGCCAGCGAGATCGAGTTCGGAGAAATTTTTTGTGAGACGCGAACCGATCGCGCCGAAGATCCAATCGAGATTGCCGCCGCGTTCGACGCGCGCGCGCTCGTGACTGAAATTCCACACGTGACGTCCCCACGATTGCAATTCGACAAATTTGAACGTGGCGTCTTGCATCACCTGGATTTCGACGATTCCCGCGTGCAGGGAATTTGATCCAGTTTCGTCGGGCGACGCCGCCTCGTGGACATACGTTACGGACGCGCCTTCATCCACGAGGACGAGGATGTGCGAGATGTGCGCCAAGTCGGCGCCGGGTCCCCACAACACGGAGTGAAGCGGTTCGTCAACGGTCACGCCTTTGGGGACGTACAACACAACTCCGTTTTGCGCGAACGCGCCAGCCAATGCGGAAAATTTCCCTTCCTCCACGTTGACGGTCTTGCCGAGCATCTTCGCAAGTAATTCGGGATGTTTTTCTTCAGCAGTTTTCAAGTCGGTGAAGATGACGCCCTTCTTTGCGATCTTTTCATCCAACTCGATTCTTGTACCGCCCGGCAGGAGGACGATCTGTCCGCCGTGTTGGTCGGCGACCAGAGGGCGAAGCAGATCTTCGCGCACAGGCGGCAGGTCATTGAACGCGCCGTCTTTCGGGAGGACAAATTTATCGGCGGGGAGCGCATGAATGTCCGTGCGGCGCCATGCCTCTTCGGTCGTCGCGGGGAGAGAATGCTTCCGAAAGGCGGACCAAGCTGAGGTCCGATAAGAAGCGACTGCTCCTTGTCCCATGCGAATATCAGATTCGGCGAATGCAAAATCCTTCGCAGAAGAATCTACTCGTCTAGTTTTTGAAATAACTACTTTTGGTTTTTCCTGCATAATATTTTCCTGTAGCGCAAATTGGCAATTTGCGTTACCCAATACTTCCTTCCATCTGCAATGCGATGAGGCGGTTCATTTCGACGGCGTATTCCATCGGCAGTTCTTTGACAAGCGGCTCGATGAAACCGGAGACGACCATGGTGGTGGCTTCTTCTTCGCTGAGCCCGCGCGACATAAGGTAGAAGAGCTGTTCCTCGCCCACTTTGCTGACCGAGGCTTCGTGACCGATGGTCACGTCGTCTTCGTCAATTTCAATGTAGGGATAGGTATCGGAACGGGATTGCGGGTCGAGCAGAAGCGCGTCGCAGACCACATTCGATTTGACGCCTTTCGCGCCTTTGTGCACTTTGAGCAGACCGCGATACGAAGCGCGTCCGCCAGATTTTGAAATTGACTTGGATGTCACTTTGCTGGAGGTGTTCGGCGCGAAGTGAACCATCTTCGAACCCGCGTCCTGTGTTTGACCGGGACCCGCGAACGCCATCGAAAGCATTTCGCCATGCGCGCCCGGCTCCATGAGATAGCACGATGGATACTTCATCGTGACCTTCGAGCCGATGTTGGCATCCACCCATTCGTGCGTGGCATTCTCGAATACTTTGGCGCGTTGCGTCACGAGGTTGTACACATTCGTTGACCAGTTTTGCACGGTCGAGTAACGCGAGCGCGCGCCTTTCTTGACGATGATCTCGATCACGCCGGAGTGGAACGAGTCGGTGGTGTATTGAGGAGCGGTGCAACCTTCCACGTAATGCACCGACGCGCCTTCGTCCACGATGATGAGCGTGCGTTCGAACTGTCCGACGTTCGCCGTGTTCAAACGGAAATATGCCTGCAACGGCAGATCCACTTTGACGCCTTTCGGCACGTACACGAACGATCCGCCCGACCAGACCGCACTGTTCAATGCGGCGAATTTGTTATCTTCAATTGGAATCACTGTCCCAAAATATTCACGGAACAGGTCGGGGTATTGCTTCAAGCCGTCTTCAATTGAAAGGAAGATGACGCCCTGCTTTTCGAGATGTTCCTGAATCGAATGGTAGACCATCTCCGATTCGTATTGCGCGCCGACACCCGCTAAAAATTTCCGTTCCGCTTCGGGGATGCCCAGTTTGTCGAACGTCCTCTTAATATCATCGGGAACATCGTCCCATGATTTTTCGCTCTTCTCCGTCGGCTTGACGTAGTAATAGATGTTATCGAGGTCCAACTCTTTGAGCGCGGGACCCCAATTCGGCATGGGTCGCTTCATGAAATGTTCGAGCGCCTTCAAGCGGAAGTCGAGCATCCATTGCGGCTCTTGCTTCATGCGCGAAATATTTTCCACCACGGCGCGGGAAAGTCCGCGCTCCGATTTGAACACGTAATTATCGTCGCGGTCATGGAAGCCGTATTTGTATTGTCCAATATCTTCGAG
>CAYWCN010000091.1:0-12075 GCA_964456775.1 uncultured Anaerolinea sp. | reverse complement strand
GCTTCGCTTCATCCCTACCCGACAACTGCCGCGCCTTCGATCGGCGATTTCGCGTCCCGCTACGACTCCCTCCTCTCGCGCGGCTGTGGACACATCCTCTCCATCCACGCCGCAGGGACGTTAACCGCCATCATCAACGTCGCGCGGCAAGCGGCAGTTGACTTCCCCAACAAGATCACATTCGTAGACAGCGGCTCGCTCTCGCTGGGACTCGGCTTTCAAGTCCTCGCCGCCGCCGAATCAGCCGAGCTTGGTCTGCAAGCCGCGCTCGCCGCCATCGAATCGACTCGCAAGCGGTTATCCGTTTTCGCCGCGCTTGATACGATGGAGAACCTCAAACGCAGCGGACGAGTCCCAGGCGTGGTCGCGCAATTGGGCGGATTATTATCCATCAAGCCAGTGGTCGAGATAAAAGATGGTCACGTCAAACCCATCGGCGCGACGCGCACCACAAAACAATCCGATGAACGGATGTTGAACTTATTATTGGAAGTGGGTGAAATGGAACGACTTGCGATCCTGCACACCAACGCCCCCGCGCGCGCAAAGCAATTATTGGACGCGGCGATGAACCGTCAACCCAATTTCATTCCGCGTGATGTTTTGTTTGTTAATGTCACCGCCGTGATCGGGACACACTTGGGGGCGAATGGTCTGGGCTTCGCGGCGATAAAGAAATAAACACCGTCACTGTTTGACAAAAACATGCGCCCAAAGATCTTTGGGCGCATGTTTTGTTTTCTACAACTATGGACTCCAAGTCAGTGACCAATCACCGGGGAGAAGCAGTTGCACGTTTGTGAACGTCAAGGTGAGAGGTCCCGTCGGGATCGGCGGCTGGTACATATACCCAACACGGAAAGGAACACCCGCTGTCGGTATGCCTCCTCCGCCGCCACCGCCCAAGGGAGGATGATCCAAATCAATCACTGTTGCGCCGACGATGTTCGAATCCGATTGCATGGTGAATTGGAAGAAGCCCGGCTCGATCCCCGCCTGTTCAACGGAGAGAACGTGGATGATCTCATTATTCACCGTCACATCCCGATCAATGTCCCATGTCTGTCCAATCTGGGGATTCGGACCCGGCTCGAAGAGGAAGGATCCGCCGTCGGCTGGGAGAGAAGCGAGGAGCACAAACGAGAGAGTGAGCGGCGGTTTGAATCCCGATCCGATCTTGTATGCCCAGTAGTAGCGCAATTCACCCGGTTCAGAAACCATGCCCGCATCGGCATAATCGAATGGAACATCTACCCCATTGGCATCCTTGATGAAAGCCAATTCTGTTGATACTCCGTACGGGGGAATACTTGGGTCTGTCCATGAGGTACTCCCATACAAGATATAGCCATCCGGCACAGCCACGAATTTATCGAGACTGTTTGTAATGCCATACGTATTTGCGTTTTGTGTCGGCGTGTCGGCGCTGATATCTGTTGGTATAGGTGTCACTACCTGCTCGAAGACCGGTGCAACGTCCGCCGGATCAGCAAGCTTGAATTTCAACTGAAACTTCCAATCCCGCGGAGCTGTATTATCAGGGATGGCAACCAGGTCTGGAATTTCGAGAGTAACTTCGCTTACATCTGCCGGCAGGGGAGCAAACTCCATGAGATAACGCAAGTAGCATTGCGGACAGTCCGAACTGGCGACATGGCGCGCCTGCATAACATCGAGGCGTGTTCCATCGGGCAGGATCAGGAAGGGCGGGAGTGTTGTAGTAAAACTGTTTTCAGGGAAGACATAATCCGAAGGCGTGATATAGGAATACACGATGATAGTTTTTTCGCCGTTCAACACAGCCTGTTCCACCGTTACAACAAAACCATCGCGCGTCAGCGTCACCGGCTCGGTCAGCACCCGCAAGTCGGTGGTTTGGTCAATGATGCCCACGTTCGGCACATATCCAAACAGACGCTTCAGCGCGTTCACCACCGTCGGGTTGGTGGACAAAAACACGAGCGTCACCAGCGCAACTGCCGCCACTGCCCATGCCAGGCGTTTCTTCAAACTTCTATTTTTCATTTGGATCTCCTGATGTTTGATCGCGCTTGCATGACCTTCCGCAACGAAGCGGGCGCGCAGGGAGTTGACGAACCCCGCATCAGGCTCAGGGACAGCTGATACTTCCTTGACAATTTTTTCCAACTCTGACGATTGAATCGGCTCAGGCATGTTGCGCCTCCATCTGAACAGCCAGGCGGTCGAGGGTGCGGCGTATGGACTTTCGCACGGCATCTTCGCTGCGCCCCAGCAATTGACCGATCTGCACGAACGAGAGTTCCGCCGTGAACCTCAAACGCAGTAATTCCTGCTCGTCCTCGTTCAACATTCGGATCAGAACCTTGAGTTTGGCGCGCGACTCATTCTGGTCAATCGCATCCAGCGCGTCGGCTTGGACCGTATCCGCTGTCAGTTCGGTTACATGACTCTCATTGTGATTCCCACGGAAATGATCCATGGCTTTATTAAGCGCGATCTGAAATATCCACGCTGTGAAGCGCCCCCGATCTTGATAGCGCGGCAGTGTTTCGATCACCGCCATGAACGTTTGCGATGTCAGGTCTTCGGCGTCAACGGCATTGCCCACGCGAGAATAGTGATAGCGATAGATGGGTTTAGCGTAGGCCTCGTAAATTTGCGCTACGGCTGTTTCATCCCCTGCCTGAGCGCGGCGGATGGTATTGAGTTCGATCTCCACCAGCCGAGGTCCTTTATTCTCCATACACGTCTCCTTGAGGGAAGGCTTTCATGCAAGCACATATACATATCGGAGAAAATCCCAAAAGCGGACAAATTGCACCCAAACGCGACAATGGATTTTTATGAAAATGCTTGAATCCCCGTTTGCGCCCTTCCTAAAATCAAAGCATGAATATCATGCGTGCCTTCGTAGGTGTTGACCGCTTCGAGATTCATCACATGTCGAATCACATGGAACTCATCCGAGACGCCGTTGCCGCCGTGCATATCGCGCGACATGCGTGCGATCTCCAACGCCTTGCCGCATGAATTGCGTTTGATCAGTGAGATCATCTCAGGCGTGGACTTCCCTTCATCAATCAATCGTCCGACGCGCAACGCGGCTTGTAATCCCAGCGTGATCTCGGTCATCATGTTCGCCAACTTCAATTGAATGATCTGATTTGCCGCCAGCGGACGCCCAAACTGCGGACGATCCAGCGTATATTGCCGTGCCGCGTGCCAGCAGAATTCCGCCGCGCCCAACGCGCCCCACGCAATGCCATACCGCGCCTTGTTCAAACACCCAAACGGACCGCCCAAGCCTTTCACGTTCGGGAAAATATTTTCCTCAGGCACGAACACTTCGTTCATCACAATCTCACCCGTCGAACTGGCGCGCAGGCTGAATTTTCCCTCGATCTTCGGCGCGGAGAGTCCTTTCATCCCTTTTTCCAAAATGAAGCCGCGAATCTCGCCATCCAATTTTGCCCACACCACGAACACATCCGCAATGGGCGAGTTGGTGATCCACATCTTGTTGCCTTGCAAAATGTAGCCGCCGTCCGCTTTTTTGGCGCGGGTCTCCATGCTGGCGGGGTCGCTTCCGTGATTCGGCTCGGTAAGACCAAAACAACCGATCCACTTTCCGCTTGCTAAATTGAGGAGATATTTTTTCTTTTGCTCATCAGTCCCATACGTGAAAATCGGATACATCACCAGCGAGCTCTGCACCGACATCGCGGAACGGTAGCCACTGTCCACGCGCTCGACTTCGCGGGCGATCAATCCGTACGCGACGTGGTTCAGCCCCGCGCCGCCATATTCTTCAGGGATGGTTGATCCCAGGAATCCCAACTGTCCCATTTCATCCATGATCTCGCGGTGGAAGATTTCCTTGCGGTTCGCTTCCAAAACGCGCGGCTGTAACTTATCCTGGCAATACTTGCGCGCCGTATCGCGAATCATCCGCTCTTCGTCGGTCAGTTGGTCGTTGAGTAAAAAGGGATCGTCCCATTTGAAGGTTGGTTTCATAAGTTCCTCGAGACTGGAGATTGGAGACTGGTTTCTGGTGGTGATTGTATCAAATGGCAAAGCAAAAAATTGGAATGTAATAGGGCAAAAAATCAGGTAAGATAAAGACATGCCAAAGGAAATCAGAACCTTGTTGGAGAAGTTGAAGTCTGCGCTTAAGCAGATGTACGGCGAGCAGTTCAAGGAAGCCTATCTATTCGGTTCCTATGCGCGCGGCGATTACGACCCCGATTCGGATATTGACATTCTCATCGTGCTATCTGATTTTGAGAAATATGGCGCGGAATTGAATCGCACCAGCGAAATGATCGGCAATCTATCCTTGGATTATGGAACTACGGTTAGCGTCATTTTTGCACGCGAGCGCGAATGGCAAATGGATAAATTGCCGCTCCTACTCAATATCCATGCTGAGGGTGTCGCGGTGTGAAAGAAAACACTCAATTCCTTTTGGAAAAGGCAGAGAGCGCCATCGGCGCGGCAGAAAGTTTGTTGCGCGATGGCTATCGTGATTTCGCGGTTGGACGCGCCTACTACGCCATGTTCTACACTGCCGAGGCGCTACTTGCCGAAAAGGAACTTGTATTCAAAAAGCACGTTGGGGTTCACAAGGCGTTTTCCGAGCACTTTATTAAGACAGGCATATTTGAACAAAAGTATTACCACTGGCTGGTTGCCGCGTTCAACAGCCGCACGGTGGGAGATTATGCGATCCGCACTGAGTTTGAGGACGAAGAAGTAAAAGGGTGGATTGATCAGGCGCGTGAGTTTTTGGATAAAGTGCGGGAATATCTGAAAAATTTATAATGCACTCTGCTTTGTCTTAAGTCGAAATGTGTGAACTCGGAGGTCTTGGAGACCTCCGAGTTCTTGATTCCTCCCCCATGATAAAATACCTCTCATGCAAACCTCATTGGAGAAACTACGTAAATTCTTCCGCCTTGAACACGAAAACGGATATGCCAATACCGCCATCATCGGCGGGCTGGCGGAGATGCTCAACTACTGGGAAGGCGAAGCCCGCGCGGATAACATCAGCGAAGAGGTCATCCAAGCCGTCGTGCAGAGACTCCGCTCGTATGACGGGCTCAGCCCCCAGTCACGCGCCGACGCGTTGAAGGGGTTGTGGAAGCGCATCGGGGACGCGTATCCCGAAGCGCAACAAAAGCCTCAGCAGACGCCGCGTCCGCCTCAGAATCAGAACCAGCCCAAACCTGAGTCCGAACCGAAAAGAGAATCGCATCCGCAACATCAACAGCGGCATGAACAACGTCCGCGTCCGCCTGCGCAACCGCGATCCGAATCGGTTGCGGGTGCGCGCACATCCGCCACGCCCGCCGCGCTCGATGCAAAGTTGACCGTGCTTCAAGGCGTCGGTCCGAAAAATGCGGAGACGTTCGCCAAGCTCGGCATGGTCACGCTCGGCGACATGTTGTATTACTACCCGCGCCGTTACGACGATTACTCGCAACTCAAACCCATCAAGGAATTATTTTACGGCGAACAAGTGACGGTGATCGGCACGATTCAAAGTGTGCATTCGCGCCCCGTTCGCGGCGGCAAGGCTTCGATCGTTGAGGTCGTCATCGGCGATGGCACGGGCGCGTTGCGACTCTCGTATTTCAATCAGCCGTGGCTTGCGAATCGATTCAAATCTGGCGATGCAATTTCTGTTTCGGGCAAGGTGGATCAATATCTCGGTCGCCTCGTGATGAACAGCCCCGATTGGGAATCGGTGGAGGCTGAAAACCTGCACACGAATCGCATCGTACCGATCTATCCGCTTGCCGAACGCATCACGCAAAAATGGCTGCGCAATGTGATGAAGCAGGTCGTCGAATATTTTGCGCCCGCGGTGGTCGATTCGATTCCCGAAAGCGTTCGCAACGCGGCGCGGGTCATGCCGCTCGGCGAGGCGCTGTTGCAAGTTCACTTTCCATCGTCGCAGGATAAACTCAAAGCCGCGCGCGAACGACTCGCCTTCGACGAAATTTTTTATCTGCAAATGGGAGTTCTGCGACAACGCCGCGACTGGCAATCTGTGGATGCGCGCCGCTTCTCTGTCTCGGACGTGTGGCTGGATTCGCTAAAGACAAGCCTTCCCTTCACTCTGACGTCTGCTCAAGAGCGCGCCATCGCCGACCTCCGCGCCGACCTCGACTCGGGCAAGCCCATGAATCGACTCTTGCAAGGCGATGTCGGTTCTGGAAAAACAGTCGTCGCCGCGATAGCCGCTGGAATTATTTCATCGAACAACGCGCAAGCCGCGATCATGGCTCCCACTTCGATCCTTGCGGAACAACATTATCGCAACTTCACGAATCTTCTGAAAGATATTTTGAAGCCCGAAGAGATTCGATTGCTTGTCGGCGATACGCCTGAATCAGAGAAAGAAGAAATCCGCGCGGGGCTGGCAGACGGCTCGATAAAAATTGTCATCGGCACGCATGCCGTCATCGAAGGACCCGTCCAATTCAAAGACTTGCAACTCGCCGTCATTGACGAGCAACATCGCTTCGGCGTCGAACAACGCGCCGAGTTGCGCAGTAAAGGGACGAATCCACATCTGTTGGTGATGACCGCCACGCCGATCCCGCGCTCGCTTGCGTTGACTCTCTACGGCGACCTCGACCTCTCCATCATGGACGAGATGCCCGCAGGACGAATCCCCATCAACACATTTGTGCTACGTCCGCAGGAACGCGAGCGAGCCTTCACGTTGTTGCGCGGTCAGATCAAGGACGGCAAGCAGGCGTTCATCATTTATCCGCTCATCGAAGAAAGCGAAAAGATCGAAGCCCGCGCCGCCGTGGACGATTACGAGACTCTCTCGAAAGAAGTCTTCCCCGATCTGAAACTTGGTTTGTTGCACGGCAAGATGCGTCCCAGCGAAAAAGATGAGACGATGTTGAAATTCCGCGACAAGGAATACAACATCCTTGTTTCAACAACCGTCGTCGAAGTCGGCGTGGATGTGCCGAATGCAACCGTCATGCTCATCGAAGGCGCGGATAGATTCGGTTTAGCGCAACTCCATCAACTGCGCGGGCGCGTCGGGCGCGGCGCGGATCAATCGTATTGTCTGCTCATCCCCACCCGCGAAGACGCGACCGAAAATGAACGATTGCAGATCATGGCTGAATCCAATGACGGATTCGTGCTCGCCGAAAAAGATTTGCAGATACGCGGTCCGGGCGAATTTCTTGGCACGCGTCAAGCAGGCTTTGCCAACAGCCTCCGCATGGCGAGCATCACCGATGTCAAATTGATCGAGAAGGCACGGGCGCAGGCACAAGCCGTCTTCGAGAAAGATGCGGATTTGAGTCAGCCCGAGCACAAACTCCTCGCTGAATCGCTTGGGAGATTTTGGGGTGAGGGTAAAGGTGATGTTTCGTAAATTTTGTAGGGGCGAGGTCCTCTCGCCCCGTGTTGATGATTCAATAAAAGGGCGGGGAGACCCCGCCCCTACAATAAAATGGAGAATTCATGGTTCGAGCCTTATTCCCTGGAACGTTCGACCCCATCCACCTCGGTCACATTGACATTGCCGAACGCGCCGCGCGTCTCTTCGATGAAGTGGTGATGGCGGTCTACGACAAGCCGTCCAAGTCTTTGATGTTTTCGCCAGAAGAACGCATTGGTTTGGTAAACGAGGCATTCAAAGATAATTCGAAAATCAAGGTCACAGGCTACAGCGGACTGACCGTCGAGTTTGCGCGTAAGATCGAAGCGCAGGTGATCGTGCGCGGGCTGCGCGTCTTCTCGGACTTTGAGTTTGAGTTCCGCATGGCGCTGGCGAATCACCGCCTCGCGCCTGACATTGAAATTGTCGCGCTCATCACAGCGGAGGAACACACGTTTCTATCGTCAACGACTGTCCGCGAGATCGCCATGCTTCACGGCGACGTTTCGAGCATGGTGCCTCCGTTCGTGGAAAAGGCGTTCAAGGAAAAAGTCGCCAGCCTAGATGATCAGCATCCCATCCCTAACTCGTTGAGGGATTAAGAAGCGTCCCGCAGGCTTGCTCATGAAATCGGTTTGGCGAGCGGTCAACCTGCGGGATGGTTTGTAGCGAGATTAATCTGTGCTAGAATTGCCAAATGAAAGTCCGAGAGGCGATCAGATTGATTGAAGAAGATGGTTGGTATCTGGTAGCCACAAAAGGAAGTCACCGCCAATTCAAACATCCACAAAAAGCAGGGCGTGTGACCGTTGCAGGACATCCAAGCCACGATCTTGCGCCTGGAACTTGGAATAGCATTTTGAAACAGGCTCAACTGAAAAAGACAAAAAATAAAGAGGAGTAAAGAATGTATCGCTTCCTCATCGTTATTGAAAAAGCAGGTAAAAATTTTTCCGCGTATTCGCCCGATCTTCCAGGCTGTGTAGCCACTGGCAAAACCCGCGAAGAGACCGCTCGCAACATGCACGAAGCCATTGAGATGCACGTGCAGGGAATGATCGAAGACAAGATGCGCGTACCCCAATCGCATAGTTTTGCCGAGTATATTGCGGTAGCCGCGTGACGGCTCAAACACGGAGGAGCCGCGTATGGACATCCTGCAACTAATTGATCGACTCGAAGAACTCTTCAACGAGAGCAAATCCATCCCGCTGACGCGCAATGTGATGGTGGATGAAGACCGCATGTTGGACATCATTGACCAGATGCGCATCGCCATTCCTGAAGAAGTGAAGAAGGCGCAACAGTTACTCGGTCAACGCGACCGTGTGCTGGCGCAGGCGCAAGAGGAGGCGAACCGCACCCTCGAACTCGCCCGCCAAAAAGCGGACCAACTTTCCTCGAAGGAAGTGGTCGTGCAAGAGTCACAGCGCCGCGGGGAACAGATCCTTGCCCAAGCGCGGACAGACGCCGAAAACACACGCGGCGACGCGGACGATTACGTGATGCGAAGCCTCACGCAATTGCAAGCGGAACTCGAGCGAATTTCAAACCAGGTGGCGAACGGAATCCGCGTGGTGCAAGATGAACAGGAACGAAGAGCGGCGGTTTCGGACTCAGTTGATAAGTAAAATCAAATCCCTCCATCACGGAGGGATTTTTATTTGGACATGTCATGCTGAGCGTAGCGAAGCATCTCTACTCCGACAGCAGAGACCCTTCGGTCGCGGACGAACACTCCCTCAGGGTGACAAGTCCTCTTCTTTTTTAACTGGCAAATCTGCCTCCCTCCCAAACCACCACGAAGCGACGGGGTTCCTCCTGATAAATAACTCGTGGATCAACACCGAACCGCCCACGCCCATGATAAATCCGATCCAGATCGAAAGCGGAAGATTATCCGTGACCGCCAAAACTTTTTGCCCCCAGAAATCTTGAATCGGGACATGGAAGATGAGGATGATGAGCGAAATCCGCCCGAAATATTTTATGAGCCGCGCCAATTTGTCCGTGTGCAACTCGATCTGGCGCGACAACGCCATCGCGAACAGGATCCCAACGACGGCTTCGATGGTGTTGATGAAGAAAGAGTGATACGTGCGAGTGTTGAAATCAATCGGCGATTCGATGAAGTAATTCATCGCAAAGAGCGCGACTCCCGTTCCGATCAGCAAAAAATAATTGTCGAACGTTTTCTCGGCGGTCAATTGTCTCAATTCGCTTCCGAGGACGTAAAAGAAGCCGCTGAGAAAAATGAGGTCGAGACTGAACGGCAAGCCGAAGAGTTCGTACTCTTTTCCGAGCAATGAAACCGAAAACGGATAGAACGTTTTGAGAAACGGAAGCGAGAACGCCAACGTCGCGGACAAAATCCCCAGTCTCAGCCAGCGGTTGTTGAGTTTGCCGACGACCACGATAAAGAGGAATGCGTACAGACTCGCCACGAACATATTCGGCAAAAACCACAACTGCACCCAGTCAATGTACACGCCCGTCCCATACAACGATTTGACGATGCGCCGCAGGGCGGTCTCGAACGCCATCTTTTCAAACGACACGGATGTGAAATAAATGATGAAAAGCGTAAACAGGAACGGCTTGAGCAGGGAATGGAACCGTTTTTTGAAAAACTCGAAGAACGAAATGTTTGTTTTGATGAAATACCCCGAAAGCAAAAAGAACAACGGCATGTGAAAGGAATAGATCACCTGATAGCCGTATTGCGAGATGAATCCGAAATCGTTATGCGCCAGCACCACCAGCAAAATGCCGATGCCGCGCGCGATGTCTATGTATTCGATTCGTTTGGGCATGAGGTGTTGCCTAGAAAACCTTTTCTTAGCCACAGAGATCACAGAGACCTTTGAGAAAAATCTCCTTTTCTCTGTGGCAAATTAATTTCGCAAACTAACCCTTGAATTTTACCCTGCGAACTCGAACATTGGCATACCCTCTACATTCGTCTCCACGCGAAAAACGCCGCCCGAAAGCGGATACTTCGTCAACGCGGCATCATCCAAACCTTTACGAGCGGAGGTGATGAAGAGTTCGTTCATATTCTTTCCGCCAAAGGCGCACGATGACGGTTGAATCACAGGCACAGGGATTTGTTCCAGCAGTTGACCCGTGTGCGGATTCCACTTTGTGACCTGCGCGCCGCCCCACATGGCGATCCACAAGTTACCGTCCGTGTCGGAGGTCATGCCGTCGGGCCAGCCGAGGGATGCGGGGATGGTCACCGCGATGCGCGGATTGGCAATCGCGCCTGAGTCTACATCGTAGTCGAAGGCTTTCACTTCGCGGGTGGGAGTATCAATGTAATAAAAAATTTTGCCGTCCGCGCTCCACGTCATGCCGTTAGAGATGGTGACGTCCGACAATAATTTTGTGATGGATTTTCCGTCGAAGGAATACAACGAACCCGTTGGGTCTTTCTCGTTGAGATTCATTGTGCCAGCGAGGAAACGTCCGCGCGGGTCGCATTTGCCGTCGTTGAAGCGATTGCTCGCAGGCTCGTCTGCTGGGGCGGCGAGAAAAGTTGACGAAGCGGCGACCAGATCGAACGTCCAGAAAGAGAGGCGTTTCGCAAGGACGAGTCCGCCGCGCTGGCGAAGAGTCAGACATCCGACGAAGTCATCCAATTCAGCGATCACATCCGCATTGGCATAGATGCGTTTGTTGAGGATGTCTACCCAATATAAAGTTTGCGAGCGCGCATCCCACACGGGACCTTCGCCCAATGTTGCTTTGGCATCGTACAACAATTCGACGCGCATGTTAAAACCAATCGCGTTTGTAAAAAATAAATGTGGCGACTGCGGTTAACGCGAGCGCGATGCCGAAGACGATGAGGAAGGCGGTCGGCTCGCCGTCGGAGAGGGGCAGCATGACGTTCATGCCGAAGAAGCCCGCCACCGTGCCGGGCAAACTGACGATGATCGTGAGCGCGGCGAGGGCTTTCATCACGCCGTTGAGATTGTTCGAGATGATCGAGGCGAACGCGTCCATCATGCTGGAGAGGATCTCGGCGTTGATGCTCGTCATTTGAATGGCTTGCTGATTTTCAGTGAGAACATCTTCGAGCAAATCCTGGTCTTCCTCGTAGTAGTTGAAGATCTGCGTGCGTTGGACGCGCTCCATCATCACTTCGTTGGAGCGAAGCGCGGTCGCAAAATACGTGAGGCTCTTTTGATATTTGAGCAGTTCAAGCACTTCGCGGTTGCGCGTGGATTTTTGCAGTTGGTCTTCGATGGTTTCGGTCATACGGTTGATCTCGCGCAAATGCGTGAGGTAGCGCGTGGCGGTCTCCAAAAAGATGTACAGCGCGAAGCGATAGCGTTTGCCCGTTTTGAGCAGGCGATATTTTCTGTTCGCCAACACCTGGAACATTTCTTTTTCGTAACGGCAAATGGTGACGATCATGTTGCCTTTGATAAAAATGCCGAGCGGGATCGTGGTGTACGGAATATCGCTTTCGGGCTGGCGATGCGGGATGCGGATCAAGATGAACGTGTAATCGTCGTCGCGTTCCATGCGCGGCATTTCGTCCAGGTCGAGCGAATTGTTGATGTAGTCCGGGTCCACGCCCCATTGCACGAGTTGTTGAATTTCCTCGGGCGTTGGGTCTACGGCTTTCACCCACGCGCCGTTTTCCATGGATTTCAATTCTTCGATTC
>CAYWCN010000090.1:0-12085 GCA_964456775.1 uncultured Anaerolinea sp. | reverse complement strand
CGCTTCGCGCGCCGCGTCATCCTGTTCGCGCGTCTCATCATTGATCTCAGCCTGAGCAGTCACCGACCCCCCTTCCGTCCCCCTTGAAAGGGGGGAAACCAATTCACGCGGCGGTGTGACTTCATCGCTCTTCTTGAACTTCGGCTCAGGCTTGGACGCGATGGCGACCTCTTCAAACGAGGGTTGCCATTCATTATCCCAGCCATCGGGGAAGTTATCGGGAGGCGGAGGCATTCCATCATCATCGTGGGGCGGGATGTTATCCCGCTTTACGTTACTTGGCGGGATGACATCCCGCCCCACGGCATACGCAGGCGTGGATTCAGCCACTTGCGGAACCATCACTGGAGGCGGAGTCTGCTTGCCCTGAGTTTTATCGAAGGGCTTTTGTTGTTGCGCCATCGGCTTCGGTTGCGTGGACTTGATGTTGAGCGGTGTAACAGGAGTCGGCTTGGGTTGTGGAGTCGCTTGCGATGGCGAGGCAGGCTTCGGCTGGGAAAGAGGCGGAGTTCCACTATCCAATGATTCGAGAATCTTGATCTCTGTCCGCACCGCATCCACTAAAATTTTTGGCGGAGTCGAATTTGAATCCACTTTGCCTTCGACGATCACGATCTGACCGACGGTGAGTTGTTCGCGCGTTTTCTCCCACGTGCGCGGGAAGAGGACGAGTTCGATGTTGCCCTGAATATCTTCGAGCGTGACGAAACCCATCGGCTTGTTGGTCTTGGTCATGTACGGGCGGACGTTGGTGATAAGACCCGCCACGCGGACTTTTTCTTCGTGCGAGGCTTCACCGAGTTGACCCGAAAAATAACTGACGATCTGCGCGAACGTTTTTTGATACGGCGTGAGCGGGTGATCGGAAATATACAAGCCAATGAGCTCGCGCTCCCAGTTAAGCATTTCGCGTTTATCAACATTATTGACTTCGGGCAATGTGATCTCTTCGACGACGCCCGTCGTTGTGCCGAAGAGACTCATCTGTCCCGCGTCTGCCGCGCGGAAGTGCGCGTTGCTGATCGAAACGATCCGATCAAGCGAAGCGAGCAACGCGGCGCGATTGCCGAACGCGTCCATCGAACCAACTTTGATGAGACATTCAAGCGCGCGCTTTCCAACGGCGCGCAGATCAACACGGCGCGCAAATTCGTTGAGGTCTTTGAACGTCCCGTTTTGGTCGCGTTCTTTGAGAATTAATTCGACCGCGCCTTGCCCCACATTTTTTACCGCGCCAAGCCCGAAGCGGATGCTGGGTTTCTGGCTCAAGCCGCCGTCCTCGGCGGCGAGGACGCCGCCGAGAGCAGTAGAATCTTCAATTTGAAAATCCCAGCCTGAAGCGTTGATGTCGATCGGCAGAACAGGCACGCCCATGCTCTTCGCGTCGGAAATATAGAACGCGACTTTTTCCGTTTGTCCCGCAGACGCCGAAAGCAACGCGGTCATGTATTCGGTTGGATAATTGGCTTTGAGGTAGGCGGTCTGCACAGCGATGACGCCGTAATCTGCGGCATGGCTCTTGTTGAATCCATAACGCGCGAACTCTTCCCAATCGCTGTAAATGGATTCGGCAACGCTTTGTTCCATTCCCTGCTTCACCGCGCCCGTGACAAATTTGTTGCGATGTTTATCAATGTCTTGTTTAATCTTCTTCGAGATCGCTTTGCGCAACTCATCCGATTCAGAGGGCGTGTATCCCGCGAGTTCGACGGCGGCACGCATGAGTTGTTCTTGATAAACGGGAATTCCGAATGTGTCTTGGAAGATCGGTTGTAACGCAGGGTGACGATATTCCACATCTGCTTCACCGTGCATACGCGCGATGTAATCGGGGATGAACGCCATCGGTCCTGGGCGATACAACGCGACCATGGCGATGATGTTATCCAGCGTCTTCGGCTTCATCTGGACGATCCAGCGCGTCATGCCGCCGCCTTCCACCTGGAACAAGCCAGCGGTCTGACCCGCGCCCATGATCTCGAACGATTTCGGATCATCAAGCGGAATGTTGTTCAAGTCCAACTTTACGCCGTGACGTTTCTCGATCAGGTCGCACGCTTTCGCCATGACGCTCAACGTGATGAGCCCGAGGAAGTCCACTTTCAACATGCCGAGCGAATCGAGGATGCCCATTTCGAACTGCGTCACCGTTTTGATCGGCGTCTCCTCCGAGCCAGAGGTCGGACGATGCAACGGCAGATATTCGATCATCGGCTTGTCAGAGATGACCACGCCCGCCGCGTGAGTGCCCGCGTTGCGAACCGTCCCTTCCATGCGGGCGGCAGTATCAATCAATTCACGCAGATGCGGCTGTTCGTTATAGATCTTTTTGAAATCGGGGATCGCCAGCGCGTCTTCCATTGTTGTGTTGCGACCAGAAACGAACGGCACAAGTTTTGCCACGCGATCCACTTCAGGCAATGGGATGTCCATCACACGCGCCACATCGCGCAGGGCGGCTTTCGTTCCCATTGTGCCGAAAGTAATAATCTGCGCGACCTTATCGCTCCCATATTTGCGCGACGTATATTCGAGCATCTCGGCGCGGCGGTCGTCGCGAAAATCCAAGTCAATATCGGGCATCGAGATACGCCCAGGGTTCAAGAAACGCTCGAACAGCAGGTCATGTTGAAGTGGGTCAACGACCGTGATCTCCAACACGTACGCGACGATCGAACCTGCGGCGGATCCGCGCGCGTTGTACCAAATCCCATTTTCACGCGCGTGACGACACAAGTCCCAGACGATGAGGAAGTAGGCATCGAATCCCATTTTGTTGACGACGCCCAACTCATACTCGATTCTCTCGCGGACCTTTTGGCTGGTCGCCGAGTCTCCATACCTTTTCCTAGCCCCTTCCTCGCAGAGGTGACGGAGATAACTTGCCACCGTGAATCCATCAGGGACGGGAAACTCAGGCAGGTGATAGCCCTTGAACGACAAGTCCACGTTACAGCGTTCGGCAATGAGGAGCGTGTTGTTCAACGCTTCAGGCACTTCGGCGAAGAGTCGACTCATCTCCGCGGGCGTGCGGAGGTAATACGAGTCGTCCGACATGCGCATCCGCTCGGGGTCCGAAAGAAGCGACTGGGTTTGGATCGCCAGCATAATATCCTGCAAGCGGGCATCATCCTGATTGATGTAATGCACGTCGTTCGTCGCGATGTAGTTCGCCGAATACTTCATTCCCATCTCGAGCAGTTTTTTGTTTAAGTCGGCGATCTCTTTGATGTTGTGCTGTTGCAGTTCGATGAAAAAGTTATCGCGCCCGAAGACGTCGTAATACCAATTCATCCGCTTGATGGCTTCATCGTGATTCCCATCCAACAGCAAGCGCGGAATCTCCGCTGACATGCACCCCGATGTGGCGATGATTCCCTCGGAGTGTTTCGCTAACAGGTCATGGTCAATGCGCGGATAATAATAGAAGCCGTCGAGTTGCGCGGCGGAGGAAATCTTGAGCAGGTTTTTGTAGCCTGTTTCATTTTCAGCGAGCAATAACAAGTGAGAGGAGGTTCTATCGAGTTTTGAGTCGCGGTCTTGCATCGTCCGCGCCGCCATGTACGCTTCCACGCCGATGATCGGCTTGATTCCCTCGCTCGTCGCGGCTTTGTAGAAATCCATTACCCCGAACATCGTGCCGTGATCGGTGATCGCCACCGCAGGCATCTCCAACTCCTTCACGCGCTTGACGAGTTTCTTGATGTTCGAGAAACCGTCGAGCAGGGAATATTCGGTGTGAACGTGGAGGTGGGTGAAAGACATTTCAGTGACCAGTGATCAGTTATCAGTGGGATAGTTGCGATTATAGCACGGGTGTTCGAGATTGAAGTTTAAAATATGTCGTCAAATAAAAAATCCTCCAGCGGTTGGAGGATTTGATGAGCGCGGAGGGGATTGAATATCATCCCCCCTGTGGGGACACTCAACAAAACAGAGAGTTGTATGAGCGCGGAGGGGATCGAACCCTCAACAAACGGCTTAAAAGGCCGCTGCTCTGCCATTGAGCTACGCGCCCGCGAAACGAGCGAAGGGCATTCTAACACGGTGGAAAGTGAGCGTCAACGGAAAATCTTGTTTTACCGCTAAGTTTGCAAAGATCGTCAAGAAAAAACGATTGAATCTTCGCGCCCTTAGCGTGCTGAGCGGTTAATTTCCCCAACGTAAGACAACTGAAATTCAGTGCGTCCACAACCTGGAGGCTAAGATGGCTGACTTGTTACATGTAGATGAAGCAAATTTTCAAAGTGAAGTTTTGAATTCGAGCGAACCCGTGCTGGTGGATTTCAGCGCGGTCTGGTGCCAGCCGTGCAAAATTCTCGACCCTGTAGTCAAGCAATTGGCTGGCGAATGGGACGGCAAGGTCAAAGTGGTAAAAATTGACGCGGATGAGAATCCCAACCTTGTGATGCAATTCGGCGTGATGGGCATCCCCACCTTGTTGTTCATGAAGAACGGCGAGATCAAGGAACGCATCACTGGCTTTATGCCGAAAGAGAAATTGGTGGCGCGGTTCACTCCGCACTTCAACTAAAAACCTTTTCACCGCCAAGGGCGCGAAGAACGCAAAGACATAAAACTCTTTGTGTACTTCGTGCCTTCGTGTTTAAAACTACTTCCGCATCAACGTATCGAGTTCGGCGAGGTCCACGCGGGAACTCAGATCGAAACTCATGGGCGAGACGGAAACCATCCGCTTCTTTCGCAGAACATACACATCCGAATCCTCCGGCTCGTGATCAAAGACCCCAGCCTCACGATAGCCAATAGTACCGGGTTCGTCCCATGATTTGCGCTCGGCAGGCTTCGGCTCGTAATACCGTTGACGGGAAATCCGCGTCAACTGCCACGGGGTATTTGACTTGGCATCGGAGGGCACTTCAACCTTGAGCAGGTCAACATCGAACGGAAATTTCTTCTCCAGCAACATGCGAGCAAACATCCCGGCAAACTGCGCGGCAATCGGGAATTCCACATCGGTGGAGTACGAAAGATGATATTTTGAATCGGTCTCCAAAGAGATCGCCAGCGAGGGGATTCCCAGCGACGCGGCTTCAAGCGCCGCGCCTATCGTGCCGGAGATCGTCACGCCTGAAGCGACGTTCTCGCCGTAATTGATCCCCGAAACGACCAGGTCGGGCTTGCGTTTCATTACATCATAAATTCCGTGGAGGACCGCCTGCGCGGGACTCCCGCCCACCGCGAACACGCTCCATTCCTGACCGTTGACCTGCACGCGCTCCTCGCGAATGATCCCATCGGATGTGTTGGGCAGACTGCGTCCCATGCCGGTGCACTGGTCGCGCGGCGCGGTCACAGTGACAAACCCAACGTCCGAAAGAGAAGAGGCAGCCGCCCACAAGCCGGGCGAGCGAATCCCATCATCGTTGGTTAAGAGAATTTGTGGTTTTGTGGTTGACATACTCTTCCTACTTTCATGTTACAAATAAAAAGGAGCGGATAACCGCTCCTCATCATCATGGCGCCCTCGGCGCGACTCGAACACGCGACCTATTGCTCCGCAAGCAAGCGCTCTAATCCACTGAGCTACGAGGGCATTTGGCAGGCGGGGATTTTAATTCAGATTCAACGAGGGGTCAAGTGAAGCTCTCCATGCGCGGGCGCCATCGCGTTCGAATTCACCAGCTTCATAAATTCAAGCACCACGCGCGGGTCGAAATATTTGCCGGATTGCTCTTCGATAAAGCGAATCGCGTCTGCTTTCGACCACGCGGACCGGTACGGGCGGTCGGAGGTCAGAATATCGTACACATCTGCCACCGCGAACATTCGCGCCGCAAATGGGATCTGTTCGCCTCGCAAGTGATCGGGGTATCCACTCCCATCCCATCGCTCGTGATGCCAGCGCGGTATTTCAAGGGCTGGCGCAAGATAACTGATCGGCGAAAGCAAGTTAACGGCAATCGAGGGATGCTGTTGCATGATCCGCCATTCGTCATCGGTCAGCGGACCCGGCTTGAAGAGTATTTCATCCGGGATGGCGACCTTGCCAATATCATGCAGGATCGCGCCGCGCCGAATATGGATGATCGAATCTTTTACCACATCCATCGAGAGCGCAAGCAGGATGGTCATGTCTGTCACTCGGCGGGTGTGCCCATCCGCTTCTTTATCGCGCAAGCCCAGCGTCTTGGACCATCCTTCAATGGTCGCATCATAGGCAATGCTCAACTGCACGTTGGAGCGTTGCAGATCCTTGAACAGGAGAGCGTTATCAATGGCGATCGCCGCCTGCCCAGAGACGGCATTCATGAATTCAACCCAGTCGGCATCAAATCGAAGAGGCGTGCGGTTGAAAATTTCAAGTACGCCCAACGTTTTGCCTTTTGCCAACAGCGGTAGACCGTAATAAGCAACGAATCGCTCGTCTGTTAACTGAGGCAGGCGCGTAAATCCCTGCCCATGGACGCGAAGATCGGGGATACCAATTGGCTTTCGTTCCATGGCTACTTTACCTGCGAACCCTTCCCCCAGCTTCAAGCGCGTCTCTTGCAGAGTGTTTGTCTGGAAACCTGTACCGGAGGAAAATGTGAGCACGTTGGTTTCCGGGTTGAGCAGCAAGACGGAGGCGGCGTCCACGCGCAATAGGTCTGCGAGTTGGTCGATCAGCATGGAGAGAAGCAGTTTGAGGTCCAGCCCGGAAGCGATAGCCAGGTCTATCGAACGGAGGGCGGCAAGTCGCCGCGACTGTTGTTCCAGTTTATCTTCTGTGCGTTTGTTCTTTGTGATGTCGCGAGCCACAAGCAGGAATTGCGATTCGGAAAGCGGGGCGATCCGCGAGTCAAACCATCGTTCTTCAGGGGAAAAAACGGAAAATTCAAACGGTACTGTTTCCCCGCTTTCTTTTGCACGCGACAGCCAATGCTCCAGACCGCACGCTGTTTTTGCAGAAAGAATTTCTTGAATTCGGCGGTTATGCAAAAGGCTTGGAAAGCGATCTTGCGTGTTTTGGTTCTCAAACTTATATTCCAAAACCGATCCATCGCGATCAAGCAGTATCGTTAAATCGGCAAAAGTTTGGAGGATCTCTCCAAGCGGTGAAATCGTCCCCGGAAGTAGGCTAAATTGATTATCCATGTTTAAACGAAACACGACGGACGCGGGGCATAGTGAATCCCTTAGCCACTACGCCCCCAGCTCCGCCGCGTCATCCAATGCAACTGCGATCAGAACGGGTTCCTGACGCTTCTGCGCGTTTCGGGGGTCTAGCTCGCTTGCAATGCCTGATGGACTTTTTGGGCAAAATCAGCCAAATTCTCGGCGCGAATAGATTTGATCACGGTTGTTTCGCGGTCGGTCAGGGTAAAGGCTTGACCCAGATAGCCTTTTGCCAAGGCTTCTTCCGGTTTTCGGATAAGGGTCTCGCGAAACTGACCACTGACAACTGCCGCGGCAAACAGACGTTGAAGACCGGTTCGTTCGGCTTTGGTTTGGCGATAACTCATAGCAGGCGTAGTGTAGGCGTCAAAGGTGAGGATTGCCATGGTAGTCTCCTGTTGTTGTTAGTAGGGTTGGGAACTATCGTCCGCCTAGGCTGCCATCAGAAGGTGAGCGGCGTCCGCCCAAACTGCCATCGGAAGGAGAGCGACGTCCGCCCAGGCTACCATCGGAAGGGGAGTGCAGAATTAATTTAGTATTCATGGGAAACCTCTTGTTCATAATTTTCCCCATCTTACTTGAACCTAGGCTACAAAACAGGCTACAGAATCAGACTAGACAAATGTTAGGTATTCAATTCCCTATAAATAGTCTCGGTTTCCTCGGATGGTTCCAACCCAAGTTCGCTTGCCAGCAAAAGTCGATATTCCTGATGGCGTCGTGCAACAGTAGCGCGGTCACCCAAAGTAGCGTATGCTCGCATCTCAATTTGATGGATCAATTCATTGAATCTATCTTGATTAAACGCTAGTTCACAAATTCTTAGGCAATCTTGTAGTTGATTTGTATCAAGATATAAATGTGCAAGTTCATCTAAGGCAGAACGGTAAATTCTTCCTAACCTCTCACGCTCCAACAACACCCAGTCTGCATCCAGTTCAGAAAGATACACACCATCTACAAGTTCCGTTGCTTTTCTATAAAACCCTATCCGTTCGATCACATCTTGGGACTGTTGAGCATGTTTGAGGTAGGATTCAAACCCTTCTACATCATATTCATAATCGAGTTCACGATTAAATCTATAATAATCGCCTTCGAATGTGATTGCATTTCTCCCCACTGCGCGTCTGAGCCAATAGATTGCATGCTTGAAGCGAGTCTTTATGGCTTGCGGATCGTCGATATCAGTCCACAGCGTGTTTGCAATCTGCTCCTTGGTCATAGGTTCCTGCATATACAAAAAATAATAGAACAATTCGCGAACTGACTGCGTACGCCAATCAGACACATTAACCGCGCGTCCGTTTACAACAACTTCAGCTCGACCAAAAGCGCGAATCTTTAAGTTGGCAGACGGCATTTGGATAGATTGAGCCAACCTGCGTAAAGATCTACGATGACTGGGCATACTTTCGCCTAACTGTCTCGATTTCTCTAGCAAAGCTCTGAGTATCCTGCCCATTTCAGAATCACTTTGCAACGGCAAAAGCCATGCAGTCGCTTGATACACCGAAATAGTCAGAGCATGACTATACTTGTCTTGGGAATTCAAAAGGTCATTAAATTCAAGGTGAGCCTGTTCATACATACCTGCTTGCCCATAAGTTGCGACTAGCCATATCCTGCTCCATTGACATTCTGAGTCTCTACCATCTTGTAGAAAGCAGGATTTCCCTTCATTCAGAAGATCTACAGCTTTCTTATATTCCCCAAGTTGAAGTTGGTACCTACCCTCTAGCATGGACCATAGGCCACGCTCATAAATGGATGGATTTATCTTGATTTTTTTCTGAAACTGTTTCAAGAAATCATGAGCAGACTTTGCATCTTCCTGCAATAGGGCCAAATTTGCTTGAGCCAAAATTAGATAATTAGAAATGAAGTAGCCAGAATCGTCACTTGCAGCCACTTCCGCTTGCTCGTACGCTTGTGAGGCAGATTCAAACTCCTCAACTTCACTGTACAAGTCGCCTAGTCCAGCTAGAATCAGTGCTTCAGTACGATGGTTACGGCTAATCCTCGCACTTTCAAGCCCTTCCTCAAAAGTTCCGGCAGCAAGTTCGTATTCGCCAAGCTGAAGATAAAGAACTCCAAGATTATTCAAAGTGTCGGCTTGAATATATGAATTTTTCTCTAATCGTAATCTGGTCAGCGATTCCTGATACAAGCTTTTGGCAATATCTGCATTACCAATCGCCGCATGGACCATAGCTGTTTCGGCTAGCAATAGAGAGATACTTCCCGTTTCATTCAATTCCCTAAAGATAGACAGAGATCTTTCAAGATACTCAACCGCGTTGCGTGATTCCCCCAAACGGTATGAATTTAATCCTTTGATTCGTAGTGCCTCTGCATATAGGGGCTGAAGCGACTCATCAGAATCTACCATTTGCAGAACATCGCTCGCATCTCTAATCGAATCTGAATATTTACCTAAAGCACGAAGAGTATTGGCACGGCGTACCAGCGCAAGGGCAAGCTCGGATGGACTTCCATCTCGTTTCAGCGCTTCAATTGCACTATCCAACAGTGCATTCGCCTCTGGCAGATTTCCTTTCATCCTTGAGATCGCCCCACGCAGGGAGATCAGGCCGGGGCGCGAGCGAAGCGTTCCGGGCGGGAGCGCGTTGACCCATCCTTCGAGCGTCACAAGCGCGGTCTGCAACATCGGGGTGCCGGCGCGTTCCACCAGACCCGCCAACGCGTCGGTATCGTTCAATTGTTTGCAGGTGAAATACGCCTTCTCCCATTCACCGACTGTCTCGTATGCCTTCACCATCCGTTCGAGCATCGGTTGGATTTCCTGCGGGCGTTCTTTTTTCAGACGCGATTGCAGAAACTCCCGAAAGAGGGGATGATAGCGAAGCCAGCGGCCATCTTCTAACGGAAGGGCGAATAAATTCTTTTCGAGGATCGTCCCCATCAGTTCAAGCCAGCTAGGCGGATTCGCGTAGAACGGCCCGAGCACGATCTCGCAAAATTCCGCGTTGAACTCTTCAGGCAGGGAAGTTCGCAAAAGAAATTCGCGGATGTGTTGCGGTTGTTGATCGAGCACCTGACGCCCCAAGTAGGAATAGGTATCTACGTTGGCGACCTGCATCCCCGCAGATTCAGAAAGCACCATGCCCGTGATCCAGCCGCCTGTTTTGGCGATCAGTTCGTTGGCTCTCTCATCCGACAAGTGTTTGTGATGATTCTGCGCATATAAAGCCTGCAATTCGCGCGGCTGGAAAGCCAGCTCCATGTGATTCAACCCCGCCACTTGCTCGCGAGCGACCATCACCGTAACATCCTCCAAGTCGGGGAGGGTGCGGGAGGAAATGATGAGGTGACAGTTCTCGTCTACGAGTTGGAGGAAGCGATTGATCAACGAGGAGATGACCGGCGATTCATCGAGGAGGTGATAATCGTCAACGATGAGGAGATATTCCTCTTCGATGCGGTCGTAGAGTTCATTCGTCAACGCGACCAGCAGAGGCTCGGCATCGGTCTCGATACTTTTCAGGTTGTTCAACAGATTCAGGGAAGATTCCCCCACCCCCGGGAAACGCTCGGCAAGCGACGCGATCAGGTACGCCATGAACCTCTGCGGATCACGGTCCAGTTGATCGAGCGCCAGCCAGCAGACCGGCATGTCCGTTTGATTCGCCAGATCGATCAACAGCGAAGTCTTGCCATATCCCGCCGTTGCGGAAAGCAGGACCAGTTTATTGTCGAGAAACGTTTTGATCTTCTCCAGCAAGCGGTGACGCGACAACAGTTCCCGGCGGCGGGTCGGGACAATGATCTTTGTCTTACTGATCGGGATGGATGACTTTGTCATTTGTTGTGACAAACCTCAACCTTATTGTACTGAATTTTGGGGGAGATTTCATCCGTGTTTTGTTACAAAAAGAAATTGACCGACTCAGGTTTTCGACAACTCATCCAGCATTTGCGCGTGGATTCCAGGCGCCGTTGCAAGAATGGATTGCGGCGGGGAAAGAAAATCCGCCTCGCCGCGGATGTTCGTCACCCGCGCGCCGGCTTCTTCGCAAATCAGCCCCCCTGCCGCCAAGTCCCAAGGTTTGAGCGAAAGTTCCCAAAATCCGTCGAAGCGGCCCGCGCCAACATAGGTCAGGTCTAATGCGGCAGAACCAAGCCGGCGGACGCCGCGTGTGAGTTTCGAGAAATGCACAAAGTTCGAGAAGTTGTCATGCGCGGTACTCCACGTATCGTACGCGAAGCCGGTCACCAACAGACTCTTCTGCAATTCGGTCGTGGATGAAGCTTGTAATCGCTTGCCGTTCAAGTACGCGCCCTGCCCGCGTTCGGCGGAAAACATCTCGTCGCGCAACGGATCGTACACCGCGCCCAGTTTCAACGTCCCGGAAGAGGCATAGGCGATCGAAACAGAAAAGATCGGCACGTGATGCGCGTAATTCACCGTCCCATCCAGCGGATCAATGTACCAGGCGTGTTCCTGATCGCCCTGAATCACGCCGCTCTCCTCCGCGACAATGTGATGGTTCGGAAACTCCGACCGCACCTTGCCCAACAAGAACTCCTCCGATTGATGATCCACCTCGGTGACCAGATCGATCACGCCTTTGTAACTGACCTCATGCTGTTTGTCATATCCCTCGCGTAAGATCGCGCCCGCCTCGCGGGCAAGATTTTCAAGAAAAGAAAGTGTTGGTTGCATCCCATGCTCCAAAAAAAATTTGCGGCGGGTTTGCGCCCGCCGCATGTGTTGAGATTATTGTTTCAAGCTTTCGAGCGTTTTATAAATATCGTATAGTTCGGTTTGGATCTCATCGCGGTCGCGCATAGACTGTTGAAGCAGCGCCTCGAATGCGGGCTTCTGGTCGGGCGGAAGCGTGAGCATGAGTCGTTCTGCGCGCGCGATCTGCGAATTTTTATGCCGCAATTTATTTTCAAGCCGCGTGCGATAGCCTTGATAGAAGCGTTCCATATCGAGCGG
>CAYWCN010000089.1:0-12089 GCA_964456775.1 uncultured Anaerolinea sp. | reverse complement strand
CCGCGTTGGAGGCGATGCCGAAGCCCGATCAAAACAGCGCGGAGGAAATCGTCTCGTTCCTCCTGCCGAATATCGAAGTCTATCGCGCGTTGAACAGCGCGGGCTTGAACGAGCCAAAACTTGTGGAGCGCGTGGATGCGAATCTCGATCCGAGCGTGAATCGCATCTTCTTTTTACAAAACGGGAACGGCGGCTGGAGTTGGTGGGGCAAGTTCGGCAATAGCAACCCTTACATCTCGGCGTATGTATTCTTCGGTTTGTTGCGCGCGCGCGAGGCGGGTGCGACCATGAACGAAGAGGCTCTACAACGCGCGGGCACCTATCTGCGAAATCTGAATCCATCCAACCCATCGAATGCAGACGCGGACACTCTCGATGAGTTCGCGTTCATTCAATTTGTGCTGGCTCAGGCAAATACATTCAACGAGACCATCCTCGGTCAACTGTACGACGCGCGCGACCGCATGAGCCCGGCGGGCAAGGCGTGGCTCGCGTTCGCCATCAGCAAATCCAGTTCGACCGATTCTCGCGTCCGCGATCTCATCTCGAATCTTGAATCGTCCGCCATCCTCAGTTCATCGAGCGCGCATTGGGAATCGAGCGAGGCAGATTTCTTCAGGCGCGATTCGACCATCTACACAACGTCTGCCGTGGTGTACGCGCTCTCGCAACTCGACGCGGCGAATCCGATCTTGCCGAACGCGGCGCGTTATCTTGCCGCGCATCGCAACGCGAACAAATTGTGGAACCTCGGTCACGACAACGCCTGGGCGATCCTCGCGCTCGACGCGGCGATGGTTGGCATGGGCGAGGTGCGCGCCGATTTCGCATACGACGCGAAACTCAACGGCAGTCCGCTCACGAACGGAGACATTGCCGGCATTCAAGTCACGCCGGTCACCGCGACCGTTCCGCTTGAATTCCTCTCGCCCAGCTCGCCGAATCTCCTCACCATCCACCGCGAGGACGGTCTCGGCAGGCTCTACTACAACGCGACTCTCGAACTCAACCGCCCGGTGGAAGACGTCCAACCTTTGGATAAGGGGATGCAAATTGACCGCGTCTACTGTGTCTTGGGCGAAGCGCGAGCGAAGTCGAAAGACTGCTCGCCTCTTTCCACGGTTCGGGCTGACTCTAACCAGCCATTTACCGCGCAACTGACGCTGACTCTTCCCCACGACGCGTACTACGTGATGGTCGAAGACTTCATCCCCGCCGGGACGGAAGTGCTCGATCAGAATCTCAAAACCAGCCAGCAAGCGATTGACTCGACCGATGTCCAAGTCCAATTCGACGACAAAGACCCGTTCGCAAACGGCTGGGGCTGGTGGCTGTTCAACCCTCCGCAGATCCGCGACGACCGCATCCTCTTCACCGCCGATTATCTCCCCGCCGGAACCTACGTGTTGACGTACACGCTCACGCCACTGCAAGCAGGCGAATACCGCGTGCTACCCGCCCACGCCTGGCAAGCATTCTTCCCCGAAGTGCAAGGCACGTCCGCGGGCGCGGTGTTTGAGATCAAGCCGTGAAAAATTTGTTGCTCATTCATCTCATTTGATATACAATCGTCAACATGGCATCCTCAAATTCAACTGTTACCATTTCGCGTTTGCGCCATCCACAAACAATACCGGCGGGATTGAAGGTATCTGTTGGTAAGTCGTTGCGTCCTGCCATCCAGAAAATTGTCAAAGAACTAAATCCCGAAAAGATCGTTTTATTCGGTTCATACGCGTACGGAAAACCCAATCGCCACAGCGACGTGGACTTGCTGGTCGTGCTGAATACGCGCGCGTCGCAAAGTGAACGTAGTTGGAAAGTGTCGCGCTTGTTATTACCCCGTCCATTTCCAGTGGATATTCTAGTCAAGACTCCAAAAGAAATCGAAACGGCGTTGGAATCGGGCGATTTTTTTCTGCGGGAAATTCTGACGCGGGGCAAAATATTGTATGAGCGAAATAAATAGTCCGCGCGCGTGGGTGGAAAAAGCGGAGGAAGATTTTGCGCTGGCGCGTTCCGCTTTGAGACGAAAGAAACCGCTCGCTGCCGGCTCCTGTTTTCATGCTCAACAATGCGCCGAGAAATACATGAAAGCCCTGCTCGTTTCAAAGAAAAAGGGATTCCCCATGACGCACGATCTCCTCGTGCTGAACGATCTTTGTTCAAACTCTGGAATATTCCTCGAAATTGACCCCAAACTTCTAAACGCGCTTACTGATTATGCTGTGCGAACACGTTACCCCGGTGAGGGACCAACTCCAAGCGATGCGAAGGAAGCACTGGAGATCGCAAAATTGATCCGCAGTTTCGCTAGAAGTTTTCTAGGGTTCTGATTACATCCCCCAACTACAACTTACCTCACCATCCCCCATACCGCCAGCGCAATGAAGATGACCCCGGTTACCACCGCGCCGGTGAACACACTGCGCGATTCGCGTTGGTCTACCAATTGCAACATGGGCGGAATCCCCTCCACCTCCCACAGCGGACCGGCGAAGGAGGCGAACATCAACCCGCCGACAAGTCCGCCGATGTGACCCCAATTGTCAATGCTGGGGGCAAGCCCCATAAATAGATTCACAGCGATAATAAAGATCACGTTGCCGATCGCGCTTTGGAATTGATGTGCGAATAATTTCCGATTCTGGAGCAGGAACACCAACTCCGCGCCGATCAAACCGAAGATGGCGGTGGATGCGCCGACCGAGGATGCATCGGTGAACAGGAATGACATCACATTGCCTCCGAACGCGCCGAGAGTATAAAGCAGAAGAAACCGCCAATGACCGAAAGCGCGTTCCAGTCCGATGCCGAAGATGAGCAAGGCATACATATTGAAGCCGATGTGCGCAATGCCTCCATGCACGAGCGCGGGTGTGAGCAAACGCCAGTATTGACCTTGACGGATCAAATCATTGGATTTTGCGAACAACCCAACAGGCAGGTCGAATTCCAGAAATGCCCTGCTCGCTAACTGCAACACGAAAACAAATATCGTGACGCCCAGGATCGAATAGGTCACATACGGCGCGGACTGAGGCAGGTTAACGCGAACCATTTGGGGAGCGGGTTGAGGCGCGGGTTGGATCGAATCGTCGTTCACAAAGTCACCTTTCGGGGTTTCACGCGGTGATGTTCCGCATCAATGATCGCGCGGATGGTATCCACCGTTTTATCCAGTTGAAAATCGCGGTTGACAATCACGTAATCGAACGCCTCCACGCGGTTGAGTTCCTTGCGAGCGGTGGCAATGCGGATGGCAAGCGAATCGGCGGTCTCGGTCTTGCGCGTTTCGAGGCGATGCACCAATTCCTCCTCGCTCTGCGTGGTGATGAAGATCATCAACGCTTCGGGCACCATCTTGCGGATCGTTTCCGCGCCTTGCACATCAAGGCGCATGATGACGTCCTTTCCGCTGGCGAGCGCCTCGCGCACCTGATCCTTCGGGATGCCTTTGTAATCGCCATAGACAATGGCATGTTCGAACAACTCGTCTTCAGTGATCATCCGCGCGAACTCATCGCTCGTCACGAACAGATAGTCGCGCCCGTGCAATTCGCCGGTGCGTTTGGAGCGCGTGGTGGCAGTGACCACGAAGTGGAACGGCAGTCCGCGCTCCTGCATACGCTGCATGACCGTGTCTTTCCCCGCGCCCGAAGGACCTGAGATCACAATGAGGAGCGGCTGGGGATTATGAAGGTTGAATTCGGACATGGAAGAATTTTACCAGACGCTTCTTTGACGAAAGTTCAGAGTTAATACCGCTTGATGAATCTCAGATATTGATTCGAGATTTAACGCGAATTACGCAAATCGGACGAATTCCGTGAAAATCAAAAAAGGATTCGCGTTATTCGCTTTTTCGCGCCATTCGCGTTCAGATTTTCCGCCTTGAAAGGTATACCTCACGGTTTCGGCTGATTCCGTTTAAAATAGCGGCATGCCCACCTACGACTTTATCTGCAACAACTGCAACCAGCGCTTCGACGTGTTCATGTCGTTTGCCGAATACGGCAAGAAGCCGGTGACCTGCGTTCACTGCAACAGCAAGGATGTGCGCCGCCGCATGACGAAAGTCCGCATTGCGAAATCTGACGACAGCCGCATGGACTCGATGGCGGACGATTTCAGCGGATTCGAGGGGCTCGAAGACGACCCCAAAGCGATGGGGCGCATGATGCGAAAGATGGGAAAGGAAATGGGCGAAGACCTGCCCGCCGAATTTGACGAAGTGGTTGACAGGCTTGAATCAGGTCAAAGTCCCGAAGAGATCGAGAAGGCTGTCCCCGATCTCGGCGCGGGCGATAATGATGAATAAGGAAAATCGCGGCGCTGGTGCCATCCAGCAAATAAAAATGACTGTCACTTTGAAAGTGACAGTCATTTTGTTTGTTGAGGATTCTATCCGACCGCGGGAGTTCCGCTGTTGCTTCCACCACCGCCCCCGCTTCCGATTTCGCTGATGGCATTCCCAGCCTGCTCGGAAAGATTCTTGATGTTGCGCACGCGCCCCAACATATCGTGCCAGAACGAACTGCCCGCGCTCGCGGCAAGACCCGTAGCAACGACCCCGCCGATGTGACCGATCGTTGTGTCCAGGCTGGCGATCACATCATTCGGGAAAAGCACACCGAGGAGTTGGAACGTGTTGATCTGCATGAGATAGGCAATGATAATGCCGATTATCGCGGAAAGCACCCGCAGCCAAGTAATGCGGCTTTTTTCAGTGCTGGCATGTTTCAGCCGCAGAGTGGCGAGTTTCAACGCGATGTCTTTTTGCACCGTGTCAACCTGAGCCTCCAGCCCCATTTCTTTGAGCGCCTTCACGGCATCATCGCGCAACGCGTCTACGGTCTTATCCAACTCTTGCAAATTCGTCTTGGCCTGTGATGTAAAGGTTTGGATCGCGATCACCTTCTTGGCATCATCAGAGCCTTCCGGCAGCCACTCCTGCACCGATTTCAACACATCATCGGGGCTGGCTTGCTTGCGCAACCCGCGGAACCACGTGAACGGCTCGAGCAGTGTTTCCACGCTCACTGAGAGAACTAAGAGAATCGCAAAATACGCGCCGAGCACACCCAACACGATCGTAAAACCATCGAGACTCATGGCTAACTCCTCCTGTGCAAGATTTTCAACAGTATAGCACCAACTGCAAAACTACAACATCTTCTCAATCGTCGCGCGATGTTCCGCAAAATGTTCTGCCGAATCGCCCAGCACCCACAACAACAGCGGCCGCTTCTCAGGGTCGTCCGCGCGGCGAGGCTTCATCAACTCTTCGAACGGCAGGGCGTCCAACTTCTTCACCAACTCCGCATACACGCGCCGTAGTTCATCCAACACGTCATGGGTCGAACGGTTACGGTTCCTTTCAAAAAGGACGGGATTGATCACGTCCATGTCCCAGCCTCGCACCACCTCAGGCTCCACCCGCATCACCTCGTGCGCCGGATGTTTATCCATGTGATAGCCCATCAGGATGTTCATCCACTCGGTCAGATGCGCCAGATTATCTTTGGGACTCCACCCGCCCGCGTCCGGCGTGGTCAGCTTATTTGCCTTTTCGAGTCTTTCCACCACCTCCATGAGGGACTTCCACTCGCGCTCGATGAAAGATATCAATTCGGATGTACTGCCGGGCAGGAACTGCTCGTCGCTCATGCTCGCCTCTTTCTACGGGACGATTGATTCGCCCTCGTCAACTTTTATCTTCTCTTCGTCTTTTCTCAGCACCCACGCCCCGCCGCGGACGAGAGTCGTCTTCTTCCCATCCACTTTCACATACGCGCCGTCGCTGAGCATAATCACGGGGTTATCGTGAAATGAATGATACTCCGAAAGCCAGTCATCTTGGTTTATATCATCTTCGTAGTGCGGATAAAAGTTGAACGGCGAAACAGCCAGCCCGTCGAAGCGACTCGTTTCCACCGAGTTCATATCGTTGGCGGTGAGGATGTTCGGTCCGCACACGATCATCCCCGCGCTGAATCCGACAACAGGCAAACCCGCTTGCACTTTCTTGCGAAGATACGGCATCAATCCGCTGATGTGCAAACGATGATTCAACAAAAACGTGTTTCCGCCAGAAATGTAAACCACATGCGCCTTGCGGAGGATGGATTCCATCTTCGGCAGTTCCATCCGATCTGTGTCAATCAACTCAACGCGCGCAAGTTTTTCAAATGAGCGGACAGTGTAATCCAGCCAGCGATTCACGTTCAACGATGCCAGCGGCATGAACGCAACTGTCGGATCGTCTTTGTCTTGCAAATGAGGCTTGCACGCGTCGATCACCCAGCGAATGTCGCGGTCGCCTGACGTGGAGAATAAGTGAAGAGTGGGCATAGAAATACTTCAATGTGTCACCCTGAGCGATAGCGAAGGGTCTCTAAAGTTGCAGTAGAGATTCTTCGCTCCGCTCAGAATGACATTCCTTGTATGGTTATTTAGACACAATCCCACCAGGTTATTCGGATATTACGCCGCCACTCCTTCGCGCCGCGCATTTCGATATAACGAGAGACTGCCGATCTCAAAATCATTGAAGGAAACGGGCTTGGCAGAAATTAATTGCTCAGATTCAAGTTGAATCGGGTATAGAACATCAACAAGTTTTCGTAACTCGGCAAAATAATCTAGCGGGGGGTCTAACAATACAAGCAAATCAATATCGCTACCATCGGTTGCTTCCCCACGCGCCATTGAGCCATAGAGAATCACTCCCCTAAGCCGCTTGCCATATTGCCTGGCAAGGACTTCCTTACACTTGTTGACGATCTGCTTGATATTGTCCGTCATGGAAAACATTATACAGCAAGACAAAATGCTTCGTGGATTTCAACCCGCGACCTTCAACCTCCCCACGATCACCTTCCTCAACCCCTCCTGCACGGACTCCCACTTCTGCCCCGCGTCCACCACCGCCCAGCGACTTGGCTCCGCTTTCACCATCTCCAAATACCCCGCGCGGACGCGTTGATGGAATTCGACGGTATATGCGTCCATGCGATTCCACTCGTCATCCTTCTTCTTTCGCCTGAGTCCTTCCTCCACATCCACATCGAGTAGGACAGTCAAATCAGGGACAAGCCCTCCCGTCGCGTATTTCACCAACCCGCGGACTTGCTCCAAGTCCTGTTGATGCCCGTAGCCTTGATAGGCAATCGTCGAATCGTAGTAACGGTCGGAGATGACAATTTCCCCGTCGGCGAGACGCGGCTTGATAACCTGCTCCACGATCTGGGCGCGCGCGGCTTGGTAGAGGAGAGTCTCGGCGCGCGGATGCATCTCCACGTTTTTCAGATCGTGGATCACTTCCCGAATCTGCTCGCCAATGGACGTGCCGCCTGGCTCGCGCGTGGGGAACACGACATGTCCCTTCTCGCGGAGGTATTCCACGAGATACGGGATGTGCGATGTCTTGCCTGAGCCTTCGGGGCCTTCGAGAGTGATGAACATGGGTTTATTTTATCCCCACTTGAAATGGATTTCATTACGCACATGAAGTCGCCAACAAGCCAGTCCTGTGTGTGCAATTCGAACGACGTTTCCCATACGCTTGGCTTGTGTGTTGAATTCGG
The DNA here is from genome assembly GCA_964456775.1 of uncultured Anaerolinea sp. Taxonomy (GTDB): domain Bacteria; phylum Chloroflexota; class Anaerolineae; order Anaerolineales; family Villigracilaceae; genus Defluviilinea. Next base: position 4,500 of record CAYWCN010000089.1, on the reverse strand, counting down.
GGTGTTTGAGCAGACGGCGAGTGAAGATAGCGGCTTCTGATTTCTCCACATCAAGATAGATCAGAGAATAACGAGTATGACATAGCGTTGGTTTGAAAAAGCCATCGTCACGTGTGAAGAATGTTGGACGTCTCAAGCCTTGCAGGAAAGGGATGATCTCGTTATCTTTCATGCCGCTACGCCCAGCATTGACCCCCACCTGTTTAATAGAAATACGCCAACTTTCGAGAAGTTGGCGTTGGCTTTTTGAAATGTTTTCGTCCAGGATATTCATGCGGCGAGTGGTTCCAGAACAAACTCATCCGCGTGTTTGATGAAAGCCTGACTGGCTAGTTGGATTGCCTCTTGAATGGCTTCCTTGGTAATGCTGTCGTTCCATTCCTCAATGATGGTTTCCCAAGCCATTCCGCTGGCGACCTGCTCCAACACATCAGCAACCAGAACCCGAGTGCCGCGAAAGGTTGGCTTACCGTGCGCGATCTCAGGGTCAGTGACGATGAAACGTCCCATAAATTGAGTGGTGGGCATCGTGCTCATTTGTATCTCTCCTTACTCAAAAGCGATTATATCATTTGAGGTTTTTATTCCCGAAAAATCCTCACATGCCTGCGCGGTTCTTTACCATACGAGTGACTCACCAACTCGGCACTGCGCGCCATTTCGTGTTGGAGGCGTCTTACAAGCGACGGACCTGGAGGCAGGTCTACCCAGCGTTCGCCGTTGAGGACGGCGGAGATGGCTTGTTGTGTTTCGTGGCGGATGTCTTCCATGTTGTCGCGGGTGGGCGCGGCGCTCAGGTTGTAGAGGTCGCTGAGGAACTGCTCCACTTGCGCGACGGTGTTGGCGCGCAGAACATAGATCGGCATACCGCGTTGCTCGGCTTCCATCACGGTCTGCTGGCGGTTGCGATAATACGTCCGCAGGGTGACGAGCGCGTCGGCTTCGCTCACGTCACGCACGACGATGGCTGGCACGCCGAGTCGCTTGGCGGCTTGTTGCAGTCGGTTCTTCGCGACGCCATACGCATACACGCGCACAGTTTGCAACGCGGCTCCGATGGGCGGAGTCGCTTGAGGCGAGGGTAAAGCCTCCGCTGTTGAAGCAGACCGAAGTCCGCGACGAGGCGTTTTCACATCCGCTTTCGGTTTTGCAGGCGGCGCGGATTTCTCGATCTGGATTTTTCCCTCGGCGTCGCGCATCCGCACTTCGGGAGGCAGGGGCGCGTCGCGCAACAGCGAATCCACAGAAGACATGATGTCGGTGTGGACCGCAAAACGATCGCGATGCTGGATCTCGATGAGGACGTCGAACGTGGGCGGAGCGCGTCTTTCGAGGACCGTTTTCTGGGTGCCCCTTCGACGCGCTTCCTCGTCTGACAGCGTGACCGCTTCGATGCCGCCGACGAGATCGCTGAGGGTTGGGTTGAGGAGGAGGTTGTCGAGCGTTTGACCATGCGCCGTGCCGATGAGTTGCACGCCGCGTTCGGCGATGGTGCGCGCCGCGAGGGCTTCGAGTTCGCGCCCGATCTCGTCAATGACGATGACTTCGGGATTGTGATTCTCGACCGCTTCGATCATGACCTCGTGCTGGTGCGTCGGCACTTTGACTTGCATCCGCCGCGCCTTGCCAACGGCGGGATGAGGCACATCGCCGTCGCCGCCGATCTCGTTGGACGTGTCCACGATGATGACGCGTTTATTTTCCGCGAGAATACGCGCGGACTCACGAAGCAATGTTGTTTTGCCAACGCCTGGTCGCCCGAGGATAAGCACAGACTTGCCCGTCTCGATGATGTCTTGAATGATGTCCACTGTGCCGTAGACGGCGCGACCCACTCGGAGAGTGAGTCCCACCACTGCGCCGCGTCGGTTGCGGATGGCGGAGATGCGATGGAGAGTCCGCTCGATGCCTGCGCGGTTGTCCGCGTCGAAAGTGCCGATGCGTTCGACCACGTGGTCGAGTTCGGCGCGGGTCAGTTCCGCGCCCGAAAGCACGACTTCATTTTCAACAAAGCGCGCGGAGGGAACGCGTCCGAGGTCGAGGATGATTTCGAGGAGCAGGTCGCTGTTGTTCGCCTCTTCCACAGAGTGACGGATGTTCGTGGGTAGCACGTCGAGCAGGGCGTCGAGGTCGTCGGTGATTTTTAGTTGGGTCATGGTTTGAGTTTCAGGTGTCACGTTTCATGTTTCAAGTTGTGAGGCGTAGAGAATTGGGAGAATTGGGTTGGTGGAGACTAGAGACTGGAGACTGGAGACTGGAGATTGGCTCAGGGAGGTTAACGGATTTTGGGGTGGGGAAGTTTCCTGTTCCGTTGGCTATTATACGAGGAATACGGAAATCCCCGCGTTGGAATGTGATTGTAGAAATACCGATCTTCCTAATCTGCAGATCTGTTGGTGTGCAGCCATTGCTCAAGCGCAGTCATCAGCGCCTGGCTACCTTCTCTAACATTACCAAATGTTAACTTCTTGCCGTCTTTCAATCGAACTTGAATAGGATACACCGAAACATTATTAGACATCCTGCGTTCCATCGAAATGCCAGACACATCATCAACATGGATAACTCGATCTCTGCCAAAATAATGAACTACAAGATTTTTACCTTCCAAAGCAATTTCTCTGGGAATAAATAACAATGACCCAAGAGAAATCAATCCAATGGCAAGAAAAAAGATTTTGCTCCAAAAGTCTTCGACATTATCAATAAGTGTATAAATGCTGAACAAGGTCGTTCCCAAGCCAAAAATCCCTATGACCATAAAAGTCAACAATACTTGATGAAACGTTGAGGGAATTTCACGTTTCAATAAATCAGGACGTTTGTATTTAATCCACTCAATGATTTCTAAAAATCCAACGATTTGATTGCTGATTAAGAGTTTTGTATCTACGCCCTGATTGCTCAAGTAGAACCCATAACCATCATTTTTGGGAGTCATATTAGCAATATCACCCCAATGAAGTGTCTTGTTTCGCAAAAAATTAGTTACGCTTATTTCAGTTTCCGTCACCTCAATCTTGTATAAAGAAGAAATGAATGCTAATAGAGACATTAACCAAAGCGGCACAAAACAAGACACTGATACAGATTGTTCACCGTCAAAGTACGATGCAACAGACGCAAAACCAAACAATAGGACCGCCAAAAACGTCATAATTCGTGAATAAGATCGTACTCTATAAATTCGCTTCTCAACAGGCATAATTTCTCCAAATCGTTTTGTTTACTTCTTCCCCTCAACCCGACTCACCCGCGAAGGCTGAACGCTCACTCCCTTCGGCACAGCGGATGCGGGCAAGCCTTCCTTCACCAGCCGCGCGAGGTGTTTCACCATCACCGCCTGGCGCGGACCCGATTTCGCGCCCAAGTCTGCCAGCACGGGTTCGAGCCACGCCTGATACGAACGAACACACACATAAACGGGTCGAGATCGCCTGTCGGGCAGATGGCTGATCAACGAGGCAAGTTTGGCGCTCACGTCTGTCGCTTCGGGGTGGATCAACGGCGATAGGACAATCCCATGCGCGCCATGCGCCACACTGACGTGACATTTCGCTCCATCGTTGCTCATCCACCCAAGCGGAGTCTTCGGCTGTGGCTCGACGGGTTGGATTAATGGCGGGACAATTTGATGATAGAGACTCTGCACAGATGGAAGATTTAAGGATCGCACACGCATCCATGCTTCGGTCTTCGACTGCGCTCCGCTCCGCTCAGACCGATCTTCCAATACTCCAGAAACATCCCACATCCTTTGCCACGCGTAGACGGAGAATCCCGATTTGCGAAGCGGCACGAACGCATCGCCAACCTCGTCAACTTCTGCAAGTACGTGGAATGCGCCCCACGTCCCTGCTTGGGCGGATAGATTCTCAATTAATGCAGGCAATTCAGGGTGAGTTAGATTCGACAACGGCGCAAGATACAGCAACTTTGCAAACGTATCTTCTTGTGATTGGATAATGCCCCCCACCACCGAGTCATGTTCGCCGTTTGCGATCGCGCCGTAGACGTGACGCGCGGGATTCATGTACGCGAGCAATCGCACCGCGCCAAGCGGATTCCCCCGAGTCAAAGTACGCGCCGTATCCAACCCTATCGCCTCATCGCGGAAGCGATACAGTTGCGGAAGGTCCAACAAAGCAAGCGGGCGGATGGACATATTCAATTTTTACCACAAAGTACACAAAGAGCACAAAGGTTTAATTGTGCGGCGCAACATGACGCCTTTTCACTAGACCGTCTTTCGCCAAGATCCAAAACAAAGAGCCACAATCATCACTCAACCAACCTTAGTGACCGTCGTGTCATTTCGACAAGCTCAATGCAAGCCTTCGTGGTTAAAAGATTTTCAATCAACCAACGTCAAAAAATATTTATGGAAGCGCGTGTCGTTCGTCAATTCAGGGTGAAACGATGTAGCGAGCAGATGTCCCTGTTGTGCGGCGACAATCCTCCCGTCGGAAACAGAGGCGAGAATCTTTGCATCCCCGCTCA
>CAYWCN010000088.1:0-12783 GCA_964456775.1 uncultured Anaerolinea sp. | reverse complement strand
AATTCAGGCTCCCGATCGGGAGCCTGTCGCTTACTTTTTCTTGTCTGATTCTTCGTCGTTGTTCTTTTTCGGCATGTTTGCCATCAAGAAAGCGACCGCGCCTCCGAGCGCAAACGCGCCTGAAGCGCCGGGCGTGGCATAGTTCGTGAACGCCGCCGCCAAGCCGAAAAAGCCGAGCGCCAACGCCACCTGCACTTGCCATCCGACGTTCTTGAATTGATCCAACACGAATCTTCCAGTGGCATAGCCAAAGAGAAGAAACCCAAGAACGCGAAGGAGGAAACCAACGAGACCAAGCAATTCACTAACAATGGGGGGCATGATAAATCTCCTTTTCTATGGTTGATTATACCCAAGCCCACAACATCCACGAGATGAGAATCAAAACTCCGATCCCGAAGCGCGCGGCGAACGACCAGCCCCAGCCGACCATGTAGGCTTTGGTCGATTCGATGGCGGCAGTTTTGTCGCGCAGTCTGTAATATTCCAAGCCGAATAACGCGAGCGGCGCGCTTGCCAGCCCCACGATGGGGGTGAGGAACAAGCTTGCGATCAAACTTATCGCGAACGCCAGCAGAATCGAACTCCACGGCACGAACTTGTCGCGCATTTTGCGGGCGATGATAATGTTGTCCACGATGTTGCCTGCGATCATCAGGAGGGTGATGACGGCGAACAAGACCCAATCCCAAAACGTCATGCGTTCTGCCGCGCTTTGCAGGAGCGCGTACACCAGTGCGGCGAGCCACATCACGGTAATGCCCGGGAAGATCGGAATGATCAAGCCGATCAAGCCGACCAGCAGTACGAAGAGCGTGAGCGTGTCAACGACGACGATCCACGCGAGTTGAAGGTTGGAGAGGAATTCGGGAGGAAACATATTCATTCCAGTAGGGGCGGGGTGACCCCGCCCCTACAAAATTATTTGATCACATCCACGCCGCCCATCCACGGGCGCAGAACTTCGGGGACACGGATCGAACCGTCGGCTTGTTGGTTGTTTTCCATCACGGCGATCATCGTGCGCGGCAGACCGAGTCCTGATCCGTTCAACGTGTGGAGCAAGCGCGCCTTGCCGCCATCGGCCGGACGATACTTTATATTCGCGCGCCGCGCCTGAAAGTCGCGGACATTCGAGACCGATGACACTTCCAACCACTCGTTGCATCCCGCCGCCCAGACTTCGATGTCGTACGTGATCGCTGAACCGAATCCGAGATCGCCCGTGCAGAGTTGTTTGACTCGATAGGTGAGTCCCAACGCGGCGCAAGTCGCTTCGGCGTCCTCGCGCATCTTTTCGAGCAGGGCATCTGACTCTTCGGGTTTGGCGTACATGTACATTTCCACTTTATCGAATTGATGTCCGCGTTTGATACCGCGCACATCGCGTCCCGCGCTCATCTTTTCACGGCGGAAGCATGGCGTGTATCCCGTGTAGAGCAATGGCAAGTGCGCTTCATCGAGAATCTCATCCATGTGCATACCGGTCAGCGGCACTTCGGCGGTGGGCACAAAATACAACTCTTCCTCATGGTCTTTGTATAAATTATCGGCGAACTTCGGAAGTTGACCCGCGCCGAACACAGTTTCGGTCTTCACCATGAACGGCAAATATTTTTCGGTGTAGCCTTGTCGAATATGCAGATCGAGCATGAACGCGATCAACGCGCGTTGCAATCGCGCGCCCGCGCCGCTCAACACATAAAAGCGCGAACCCGTGATCTTCGTGCCGCGTTCAAAGTCAATGACGCCCAAGGCGGGACCCAAATCCCAATGCGCTTTCGGCTCGAAATCAAATTCGGGAAGTTGACCCACCGTACGCAGGACTACGTTTTCCTCTTCGGATGCGCCTATCGGCGTCCGTTCATCCGGGACGTTGGGCAGGGCGCTCGTTAGCCGCGTTAACTCACCTTCGACCTCTGCCACCTCCTTGTCGAGCGCGGCGATTTTGTCGCCAACCTCGCGCATCGCAACGATTTTCTTCTCGCGTTCCGACGCGTCTTTCATTTTGCCGATCTCTTTCGAGACGGTGTTGCGCTCAGCCTTCAACTGCTCCACTTCAGTGAGCAAGGCGCGGCGTTTTTCATCGAGTTGAAGAATCTCCTCGATGGACGAAGAATCCATTTGGCGGTTCTTCAACGCCGTGCGGACAATCTCTGGTTTTTCGCGGATCAAATTCAGGTCTAACATGTTGCACCTCCAATGTGCAGGTAAAAAAATACGCCCCGGTCCATGTGCAGGACGAAGGGGCGTTTCGTGGTGCCACCTGCTTTTACCTCCCCCCCTCGCCGTTGGCGCCTCCCCCAAATTCGAAGGGGAGTTTTTATGCCAGCCCAAATTCAAATTTCGAATTTGGGGGAGGAGGGTGGGGGTCTTGGATCCGCGATAACGGGCGGAGACCGATTCTCTTACGATCTATTGCAGGACGACTGAAGTCGTCACTACAAAAAATCCCTGCGAGAACGACGTGGTGAAGTGGATTTCGTCATCTGCCCCGACCATCTCGCACTGACCGATGGCTCTCTGAACGGTTCGATGAGTACTTGCCTTCACGCTGTCTTGTTGGCACGATTATACGCGTCGAGGTTGCGTTGTCAATGGCTTGGAAGCGAAATGCGGAGGCGTTGAGGAAGTTCCCGCTGGCGAATCAAATTGCCTTGTCGAGGGCGAAGCGTGGATTGAATCCGCAACTCAAATTATGGTATAGTTTGGTCAGGAGTATCGTCATGAATGAGCGGATTCTGATCATCGAAGACGACCAGCAAATTCTCAAATTGCTTCAACGCGGACTCGCGTATGAAGGCTATACGGTGGACTCGGCGACCGATGGGCGCATGGGGCTGATCCTTGCGCGCGACCACACGCCCGATCTTGTGATTTTGGATTGGATGCTGCCCGGCATGGACGGGCTGGAAGTGTGCCATCGTTTGCGCACGGGCGGTTCGATCCCCATTTTGATGTTGACCGCGAAAGACACCGTGCAGGATCGCATTCAAGGTTTGGATGCGGGCGCGGATGATTACATGATCAAGCCGTTCAATTTGGATGAATTGCTGGCGCGTGTGCGCGCGTTGTTACGCCGAACTCAGCCGGAGCGCATCCCTGTGTTGAAGTTTGCCGATCTTTCGCTTGACACCGGCACGCGCCAAGCCTCGCGTGGAAATCGCACGATCTCGTTGACGGCGAAGGAATACGAATTACTTGAGTTGTTCCTGCGTCATCCGAAACAAGTGTTGACGCGCGAAGTGATCTTCGACCGCGTGTGGGGCTATGACTTCGGCGGCGAGAGCAATGTGCTGGAAGTGTACATCCGCTACTTGCGACAGAAATTGGAAAGCGACGGGGAAGTTCGTCTCATCCATACCGTGCGCGGGGTGGGGTACGTTCTGCGCGAAAATCCGTGATGCAAATGAGCAAATAGGCAAGTAAGCAAATGAGCAAGTTTGCAAAACATCAATCGTCAATCTGAAATCGTAAATCCAAAATCGTAAATCAAAGTATCGAAATGTCTCTCCGCTTCCGCCTGACCGTGTTGTATGCAATTCTCACAGGCGGAATTTTGCTGGTCTTTGCGGGGGCAGTCATTTTGGTTTTTAAAGCCATCCTCGTGAATCAGATAGATAATACGCTTGCCAACGCGGTGGACGTCATCACAAGCGGCATAACTGTGAATCCGATTGACGAGGTGAAAGCGGACTTGACCGCCATCGAATTGAGTTCGGATGTGTACGTGCAGATCTGGGGAGTGGATAACAAACTGCAAACCGGTCTGCGTACCATTGAAGGCTTTGCCGACAAACCCTTTGACCCCAATGGATTTCTTCTCGACGAGCCGATCTATCGCGATATTCAAGCAGGCAGTCAGCGATTGCGCGTTGTAAGCGTTCCTCTTGTGCGGAATAACCATCGCATTGCAACGCTTCAGGTAGCGGCGAACCTCAACGTGGTGGATTCGGCCCGTATTGGGTTAGCAAAAACGCTTGGGATCATTTTGGCGGTTGCAGTTCTTATTTCAGGGAATGCCGCCTGGCTCACGCTTGGGCAAACTCTCAAGCCGTTGAAGATCATCTCTGAAACCGCGGAGCAGATCAACCGCGCCGACGACCTCTCGCGTCGCATCCCCTACGATGGTCCCGCCGATGAAATTGGAGATCTGGTGGATTCATTCAACCAGACGCTCGAACGCCTGGAAGTTTTGTTCACCTCGCAACAACGCCTGCTTGCCGATGTGAGTCACGAACTCCGCACGCCGCTCACGGTCATCAAAGGTAACGCGGATCTCATGCGCCGCATGAACAATCTCGACGAGGAATCGCTGACGAGCATAGATCAAGAAGCGGGACGCCTCTCGCGCCTCGTGGGCGGTTTGCTTTTGCTCGCGCAGGCGGAGTCGGGCAAACTCGCGCTCGTCGAAAAACCTGTGGAACTGGATTTGCTCGTTACCGAAGTTTTTCAAGAGATGTCTGTGCTGGCTGGCAACAAAGTCCGTTTGCACCTCAACGAAATTGACCAAGTCATCATCAGAGGCGACCGCGACCGCCTCAAGCAGGTCTTCATCAATCTGGTGGCAAATGCGATTCAATATACGCCGAGCGGGGGCGAGGTCTTCATCAGCCTCGAAAAAATAAAGGATCAGGCTCGCATCATTTGCCGCGACACGGGACCTGGTATCCCAGCGGAGGACTTGCCTCACATCTTCGAGCGTTTTTACCGCGCCGAAAAATCGCGCACGCGCGGCAGGTCTACCGGTTTCGGCTTGGGTCTTTCCATCGCCAATTGGATCGTCGAACGTCACGGGGGCAGGATCGAGGTCAATTCAAAAGAGGGACAAGGCACCGCGTTTGCAATTTGGTTGCCGGTGATTCTGTAGGGGCGAGGTCGTCTCGCCCACGGGCAGGGACCCTGCCCCTACGGGTTAATTCCCAAACGTTGCGCGGCTTGGCGGCATAACCCCGCTCCATAATTTTGATACCACTCATCGAGAGATACGCTGGATGAAAACCCGCTTCGCGCGTCGGTGTAAATTGGCGCGCCATAGCGGACGTATCTCTGCGTTTCGGCATGCCACGTCCATTCGCCGCGATTGATCACGCCGATGCCGCCGTTGTATCCAGCCAGCGCAAGGCGCGGATCACCGTTGGCGGTCTGAAGCGACCGCGCGAGATATTCGAGTCCGCGCAGGGCGTTGGTTTCGGTGTCGAATCCGTTTTCGCCGTAGTGGAAGTGGAACGGCATCACTTGGAAGAGTCCCATTGCGCCGGAGCGCGAGAGCGCGTTCGGGTCGCCGCACGATTCGATCTGCATCACGGTGGCGACCAGGTTGGGGTCCAGAGAAGAAGCGTTTGCCCAGCGGACGATGTTGTCACCCCAGTATTGGACTTCCCGCGTGAAGATGGGGGAGAGTCCGCTGGAGGGGATGGAAGCGGTCGCCGCGATTGAAACAGGTTGAACGATGGGCGAAGCGGAGGTTTGAATCGGCATGTTCGACGCAAGCGCGGCAAGCAGGCACGCGATCAGGATCACCGCGAGAGGCGGCAAGACATAAAAAGACAAACAGCCGCCTGCATCGTGATCTGCCGCGGCTGTTTGCCGGTCGTCGTATGGTTGTGAGCGAGCGCGGGGCATAAGTGGGTTCCTTTAATTTCGAGTAGGGACCCGAGCTCGAAATGAGTTCGGATTATTCAGTTGTCATTGCCTCGCCTCGAGCGAGGGCGAAGGGTTAGGCGTTGTAATTGCGGTCGTTGGAAGGCTCGTTGACCGAATGATACGTCGGCTCAGCCCGCATGAAGGATGCTTGTTGCGCGGGCTTGGGCGCGGGGCGATACGATTGATTCTGCGTGGTCTGCACTGGGCGGTTCAAACTCGACGCGGGACGAAGAATCGGTTGTCCCTGATTCGCCGGGCGATACGTCTGCTGTTGAGCGGGTCGCGCGTAATTTCGTTCTGAGGCAGAACGCTCGGCTGTGGTGAACATGCGGTCTCCTGCCAGCGAGAACGAACCGATGATCAACACGCGGATGAGCAGGATCATCGCGGCGACGAAGATCGGCACGACTTTCGTCATGGTCTCGTTGCTGATCACCGCTCCGCCGGACGCGCTGGTGTGATTGACGATGGCGATCGACACGCCCCACCACGTGAGGATGGCATTGAAGCCAGCCGCCAACAGCCACGCGCCGAAGAGATAATACACTTCCTTCGGTTCGTCGGCTCCCTGTTCGGGCGTGAAGACGCGGGCGATGCCGGCAAAGTCAATGCCGCAGAAGGCAATCGCGAGAATGGTCGCCCACTGCAAACCGCCGAACGAAAGGTCGCCCAGAATATCCCGCAGGGCGAAGCGTGTGGCGTTGAAGTTGGAAACCTCGAAAGCGAGCAAAGCCACGAGGATGATCATCCCCCAAGCCGCGCCGCGGTTGAAGCGCCGTCCGTGCGTGATATCGCGGAACAAGGCGCGCAGTCCATCCCCTGAATTTCTTCGATATGTAGTCATCTCGACCTCCTTTGTCGAATGGGTGACAATTGGGTCGAGTTTAGAACACTTGTTCTATTTTGTCAAGGTTGCGGTCACGCCACTTTCCGTCGTTCGCTTGTGCGCCACGCGCGCGCGATGTGCGCCGCCAGCCTCGCGTTATTCAGTAGTAACGCCAAATTTGCTTTCATCGATTTCCCCTTCGTCAACTCATTGATGCGCTGAAGGAGAAACGGCGTGACTTCCTTCCCGTGGATTCCTTTTTCCTGCGCCTCTTTGGATGCCTTCTCGATCAACGGTTCCATCTCGGACTTGGGAATTGCCTCGCCAGCGGGGAGCGGGTTCGCCACCAAGACCGCGCTCTGCAGGCCGGTCTTCCAATGTTCGCGCGCAAACTCGACGAGGTCTTCGGGAGTCTCGATCTTCACACTGACGTCGAGTCCGCTTTCGCGCGAGAAGAATGCGGGGAAGTCATCCGTACCATAGCCGACGACCGGTACATTCATCGTTTCGAGGTATTCGAGAGTCGCGGGCAAATCCAAAATCGCTTTTGCGCCAGCGCAGACAACGATCATGGGGATGGTCGCCAACGCCTGCAGATCAGCCGAAATGTCGAAAGATGATTCGCGGTGCACGCCGCCGATTCCGCCGGTGGCAAAGACCTTGATCCCAGCGTGTTTGCATGCGAGCATCGTCCCCGCGACTGTGGTGCCTCCGCACGCTTCTTCGGTGATCACAGTAGCAAAATCGCGCGGACCCACTTTGTAGGGGTCTTTCTCGTTTGCCAGCCTTTCCAATTCCGCGCCGCTCAAGCCGATGTGGAGATAGCCGTCCAGAAAAGCGATCGTTGCCGGCGTGGCTCCCTCGTCGCGGACAGCGCGTTCCATGTTTTGCGCCAGTTCCAAATTTTGCGGCTTCGGCAACCCATGCGTGATCACCGTCGACTCAAGCGCGACGATGGGCAGATTCGCCCGCATCGCGCGGTTGACATCGGAGGATCTGTAAATGTCGTCCATAGTAAGGGTTTACATCCTGTCTTTAATTAAACGATCGATTGCCCGGGCGATCAACCTGTCCTGAGTTTCGTTTGGGAATTGTCCCCTTTCATGTTCGATCAAACGATTTGCCTCTGCGCCGTCTCCGCCGACCATGCCGATCAAATATTCATAGGTAAAGCCGGGGGCGATGGACGGTTCATTTTGTCCGTCGTTGACGCCGCCATCGTCTGGCGGCTCTGGGTCCTGATCTGATGCGTGTTCCCCTCCAATTGGATGCCCAAAAACATCGAAAAGAATTTTGATCGCATCTTCCACGTCAACAGGCACCAACTCGCCTTTGCTTTCCCATAGATCCTTGGCTTGGACAAGTTGGTTTCGATAGCTAACGAACATCTTGTTTTTGATGGCTTTGGAATTTGAAGTTTCCGCTCTTGCCAGTTGATACGACTCAATTGGTATCTCCTGGATGAGTTCCACCATTTTTTGCAAGGCTGTATCAATACCGAATTTCTTTAAAGGTTCATCGCCGTCTAGTTTTGCGCTTTCCCAACTGATCTTCCACGCCTCGATGTGTTTACCGAATACCTTGTTGATCGGGCTTTCCCACGTGCCTATGCCGATCCAATGCAGTTTTACACCGCGGTCGCGTGAATTTTTGTTGAAGCTTTCCGCAAATTCGCTGAACAGATCGGTCTTGATTTGTGGTCTTGGAATAAATTCGGGCTTCTTCGGCATATCCTTCTTATCAGGCGCTTGCATATCCGATGGAAGCAGACTGCGCGCTTCGTCTGTCAGCATGGTCTCTCGCCGCGCGGTCCTGTCCTCTTCGGGCAACCCGATACTGGCAAGATATTTATTCAGATCATGCTTGCTCATGAATTTTGCCAGCTCGCCCCGGATGAGGCTGATCATGTTCTGTCTCCATAGAAAGACATAGCTGGAGGGATCTTCTCGTTCCGGCGTGACTTTTGATATGGCTCTATACACGAGATTTTCGACAGCCTGTCTGCTGAACGAATACGGCGCATCTTTCGATTCTTGATCGCGGTCAACGCTAAACATAAACCGCACATCGGTTGCCGAGATTGGCACGCCGTCCTTGCTTCGGCTGGAAATGGAGCTTGCTTTCTCATCCAGATCGCGCAGTTCGATGAAGTGGTCACGCAGGTCTATCGCTTCCCTGAATCGCTCGAACCCTTCGATGGATGCCTTGCCGCCGGGTTCCCTGCCCGTAGGACCGATCACATGAGGTGTGCCATCCGGCTTCTCGAACAGAGCCACCGAGTCCAGATCGACGATCACCTTGCCGGGTCCGCCGATCAAATAATTAGCGGATTTTTCGAATTCCTCGGCAATCTCTCCCTTCGAGATTCGGATGGTTTCATCGCTTCCGCCAAGAGCTACTTCCAAGATATGTTTTCTGGCGACGTACACGGGCACTTTCTCCGGGTTGAAAATGTCTGCCAGGTAAATTGCCGCCGATTGCAAAGAGATGAAGTAAGGCGCGAGGAGTAATGGAAAAAACCGCAGATTTCTAGGATCTAAGAATACCTGTACGGCGAAGAGAATTAAATTGGAGACCGGGTCGCCAGCGGTATACGCTGCCCGGTAGGCTGAATTGAAAGTATACAGAAAAATATCTTGAACTCGACCCATCCAAAGATTTAGCGGATAATTGATAAGGCTGAGCATGAAGATGGTTAGAAAGAAAAGGATCAAGAATGCCCAAAAGCGTCCGCGCGAGGCTTTCGGTGAGAGGTCGAACATCATGTTCAGGTAGGCGTTTATCAGGCGGGCAAATCCCTCTTTGAAGAGACGCCATTCCTTTTGCAATGCAGACTCCGGTGTCGTTGGGATGCTCATTGCCCGTTGACCTCGATCCAGCGGAGGATCTCTTCCATCACCTGCAGTTCGGCGCTCATCTGCCGCCGCAGTTTATCGTTGCGAACGATGATCGCGCGTGTTCGCATCAGCAGAGACTTCAATGCCTCTTTCACCTCGCCGCGCTTGGGGTTGGCGCGCACGATCGCTTCGCTCAACCACTCGGCATATTGTTGAACCGCCCGTTCCTGGCTGGCTGTTTCATAAACGCTCTTACGGCGTTCTACTTGATCTTTCTCCGCTTTGGCGTGTGACAGCCAATTCGCCTGCCATTTTTCGAGCAGTTCGTTATTGATCTCCGGGTTCAATCGCAGGTTGCTGATGCTTACGCTGATCACCTTCAATCCGCGCTGTTTGAGCAATTTGTACTCGTCGCTAAAATCTGGAGGGTGGTTTTCGAATCGCTGTCCGATCTGATCCAGATGATCCACAAATTCCTGTGTGAGTCTCGCTTTGACCATTTCGTTGATCACTTCCAAGGCGGTCTTCGGCTCACGATCTTCCTTTTTCGGAGGGGGAGGAGGGGTGTACGGCTGTGATTCATCACCGGAAGACGGAGGAGAGGGCTTTCTTTCTATATTTGCCGTGATACGCGCCATCCGTACGTTGATCGCTCGCAAGATTCTTGCAATCGAAATTTGAAATGCGTTGCGGCTGGGTCCAACTTGAATTGCCTGAGTAAGCGGGTCTATTTCTTCCTCAGTGGGTTCGATCACCGGGGGTTTTTCGGGCGGGACTCGCTGACTCGGAGTGAAAAACTCATCGAGTTTGAATTTGGATGCGTAATCGCGCCACACATCCACAGCGAGCGCGGCGGGAAGTTGATTCCACGCCATGCGGTAGCGCGCATTTTCAGATTTATAGGATGGATTGATGCCCTCGCCTAATATTGCCCTGTAAATGGCTAGCTGATCCTCTTTTTCATCTTTCTTATCCTTCGGCGTGACGCCGGTTCGATACCCAAAGAGGGACCCGGTCTGTCCTTTTTTCGGGAACCCCGTATCCACACGGAAAACCACATTGATGGTCGGAACGACTTCGATGCCGTCACGCGTCACCGCGCTGACTTGTTTTCGCCGATCTTGAATCTGTTTGTAGACCTCATCTAACACATTGTCGTCTTGCGGATCGAAGGGTTTATCCCCTTCCCATGGACCGACTGAATGAGTTTGTGTGTGCAAGTCAACGGTCTTCTCGATGGTTTCCTTCGCCTCAGTGAAATGGACGCCGGGTCCTAATGTCTGTTTGATTTTCGTGGCTGTGCGCGTTACTGCGCCGCTGGCAGAATCCAGCCACAAAACACCCGGTCCTTTCCTGTCTTTTTCGCCGGGCTCTGCTTCTTCAATGCCATTCTTGATGAATATCGCCGGTCCGCGACTGCCAAATAGGCGCGCGATCAAACGGTCGAAAATTTTCTGGCGGTCTGAAAACTTGTGTACGGGCAAAATGAATTGCGAGAAGAATGCCATCCACAACATGAGCAGGATAGGAAAGGCGCAGAAGAGGTCGAGGAAGATTCGCAATTCATTGGCGCGTATGTCCCCAATTTTGAAAATAACCCATAAATAGGCAACCAAAAGGATTAACAGCCATACGGCAATATAAAACCACGGTCGTTTATAGAACGGAGTGTCGCCCATTTCATTGAATTTTATAACAAAACCTCTCATTGTGCCACTGACCCGGCACGGTAAAATGAGTGATATGTTACGCGTTGAATTTCACTGTCACACCATCGCCTCGAAGGATTCGCTGACGCGGCCGCGCGCGTTGGTGGAGGCGTGCCGCCGAAAAGGGATCGACCGCGTGGTTATCACCGATCACAACACGGTCATGGGCGCGCGGGCGGCTCAAAAACTGGACCCGGAACTGGTCATCGTGGGGGAGGAGATTCTGACCACGCGGGGGGAAATCCTTGCGGCGTTCGTGACCGAGGAGATTCCCGCAGGGTTGACTCCGCAAGAGACGATTCGCCGGCTGAAGGAGCAGGGCGCGTTCATCAGCGTGTCGCATCCGTTTGATGAGTTCCGCGAGGGCGGCTGGGCGGAGGAGGATCTGCTTGAGATTTTGCCTCATGTGGATGCGATTGAGGTTTACAACTCGCGTTGTGTGTATCCGCGATTCAATCGCGCGGCGAAACAGTTTGCGGAGGAGCACAATGTCGCCGGTACGGTCGGGTCGGACGCGCACGCGGTGTTCGAGTTGGGGAGAAGCCTGCTGAGGCTGGAGCAGTTTGAAGGTCCGGAGGAGATGCGGAAAGTCATCCGCAATGCCCAATTTGAGACGCGTTGGTCGCCTCCGTGGTTTCATCTTGCGTCGCGGTTTGCTGTCCTCCGAAAGCGATTGAATCCGAGTCTTGACATGGAAAATCAGGCGTGATAATCTTGCGCACGTGTCCGGTTCGCCATGAAAGCGATAGGCGGCTGGGCATAAAATTTTCTCAGTAGGAGATGTTGTACGATGTCAGAACGATTTGTTGGTACGGTCAAGTGGTTCAATGCCACCAAGGGCTACGGCTTTATCGGCCGTGACAATGGCGAAGATGTGTTTGTTCATTTCAGCGCCATCCAGTCCGATGGCTACCGCAAGTTGGAAGCCGAGCAGAAAGTGGAATTCTCCGTTGAGGATGGTCCCAAGGGTCTGCAAGCCGCCAACGTGGTACCCGTCTCGTAAGACAGTCGGCTTGCCGACGTAAGTTTTGCGAACTGAACAGGGTTGTCGTGAGACAGCCCTGTTTTTATTTCCGTGAGTTATAAATCTTCGGCAGTATAATAGACTTTATCTGTGTTACGTCGAGAGTTTTTTGGGGACGCAGATGAACGCTGATTTCGCTGATTCTAAAGGAGATGTTATGAGATCAAGATTGTTTCGAGGTTTTGTGATCACGCTCACGCTGAGCATGGTGCTTTTGGCGTGCGGCACGAAAGCTACGGCAACGCCCACACCGGTCGCAACCAAAGAACCTGCGCAAGACGAAGGCGGGACCAAGATCGTCAACGGCACTGTCACGTATACCAATCCATTTTTCACTGAAGGCGTCGCCCAGCCCATCGTCATTTTGGAAGATCAGGGCGGATTTGTCACGCGCGACCGCAATTTCATTATCCCGGTCGAATCGCAAGTGATCGCCACGATCACATCCGATTTTTATACCTCGCCGTTCACGTACAGCCTTTCGCTCCCTGAGGAACCGAATGGGACTTTGCACGATGTGGATCATGACGGCGTCAAAGAAACCGGTGTGATGGTTTTCGCCGTCGCTTATTGGACGAACACGTGGGGCGATCCATTTTTGGAAAAGCGCGATCAGGGCGGCGGCGGATGGTCTTCCGCATATGCCTCAACCAAAGTGAGCGATGACCGCGATACGTATCTTGAAGTTTATGGCGGCAAGTATCTCGTCTACGCGCCGGACGGCGAACAGCAATTCCCCTC
>CAYWCN010000087.1:0-12861 GCA_964456775.1 uncultured Anaerolinea sp. | reverse complement strand
CGTTGATGCGACATGGCGACGCCGTATTTCACTTTCTTTTCGGGGTCCCAGATCACAATGTCCGCATCTGAGCCTTCAAGTAACGCTCCTTTGCGCGGATATAAGCCGAAAATTTTTGCGGGGTTCGTAGACATGTACGCAACGAATTGATTCGCGGTGATTTTCCCGGCGCGGACGCCTGTTGTCCACAACACCGGCATTCGATCTTGAATCCCCGGTAGTCCGTTCGGGATTTTTGTGAAGTCGTCTTTACCTAACTCTTTGCCGGGGATGGCAACTTCTTTGCCCTCATACAAAATTGATTTGGTTCCATCAAAGAAGAAGGGACAATGATCTGTGCCGACGGTTTGGAGGATGCCCTCGGTCAAACCCTCCCATAGACGCGCATTATCTTCTTTCGTTCGCATGGGCGGTGAGCAGATCCATTTCGCGCCGTCGGATTGACACAAATTATCTACGGTGAAAAATAGATATTGCGGACAGGTCTCGCCCATCACTTTGACTCCGCGTTCGCGGGCATACTTCAACATGTCCACTTCGCCGCCTGCGTTCATGTGGACGATGTAGACTCGCGTATCCGCTTGTTGAGCCATCGTCGCCATGCGGAAGGTCGCTTCCACCGCGCCCCACGCGGGACGAGTCAGCGCGTGCCATTCGGGAGTCAAGTGACCAGTCATCAGCGCCTCATTGACCAGTGTTTCGATCACGTCACCGTTTTCGCAGTGAGCCATGACGAGCATTCCGTTATCTCTGGCAATTTGCAAGGCTTTGAAGATACTGCCATCGTCGAGGCGCAGGCGTCCGTTGTAGGCGGTGAAGACTTTGAGGGTTTGGATCCCCATCTCGCGCAGGGATGGAATCTGTTTGGCGATTCGTTCGTTGAACTGCGTGAGGTTCATGTGGAAGGAGTAGTCAATGGCGGCTTTTTCAGCCTTCTTCATCCACAAGTCTATCGAATATTGAAAACCTTTGTCTTCAAGTACGACAAAATCCATTGCAGTTGTCGTTCCGCCAAATGCCGCGGCTTTGTGTCCCGTGTAGTGGTCGTCGGAGGAGACGGTGTCGAACATGGGCAGGTCGAGGTGGACGTGCGGGTCTACGCCGCCGGGGAGGATCAGCTTGCCCGACGCGTCAACTGTCACAGCCGAATCAACTTCAAGTCCCGGAGCGACGCGGTGAATCTTTTCATCCTGAATCAATATATCAGCTTGAAAAGTTTTTTCGGCGGTGACGAGAGTCCCGTTCTTAATCAATGTCGCCATAAGATTCCTGCGCTTCCTGAATGCCCAACAACGCGAGCAACACATCGGGCGGGATGTCCGCTTCGGGGAGATCAACTTTGTAAAGTTGATCGTTCTCGGCGCGTTCACGCAGACTCTTCCACAACAGGTCGCGCTCTTCGCTTTGGACGACGAGATCGTTGAGCAGTTTCGCGTTGAGCAAATATTCGCCCGTTGTGTAGAGGAAGGTGAGACGCTTCCATTTGTCGGAGTGGATGGGCTCTTTCAATTTCTCGAGTCCGCCGAGTTGAATTTTGAAATATTCCTCTTTCGCGCGCGGATGATCCGCTTCGTCTTTGATAAGTTCGCCGCGCGTGGTGAGTTCGTGTCCCTTCACTTGCGCGATGAATTCGATCTGTCCACTGTGATCGCCGAAGGTTGAAGGTTGATAAAAGGCGAGGTAATCCACCGCCACAACTTTCGGCGCGGTGCGGAGCGGAATGCGATACCAGCCGAGGAGGCGGGCGATTTCGAGATCGCGAGGAGTTGGCATTATGCAAACAAGGATCAAATCCGTTGGACGAAACATCAGGTCAATTATAAAGGCATCAGCATGGCAGAAGTCCGCTAAGCGGGCTTCCAGATCGTGACGCGATTGCGTCCATTCTTTTTAGATTGATACAAAGCCTGATCCGCGCGGTCTATTAATTGCTCAAGCGTCAACCCGACTTCTTTTTGCGCGACTGCCAGCCCAAAACTAGCCGTGACGAGCAACTGCTGCGCTTCATACCGCACTTCAACCTGCTCCAACATACGACGCATTCTCTCGACTACTTCAGCCGCGCCTTCTTCAGTTTGCTCGGGAAGCAAACAAATAAATTCTTCGCCGCCATAGCGCGCAAAAATATCCATTTTGCGAATCTGATTCCGACATTCTCGCGCGACGGTCTGCAAAACCAGATCGCCAGCCAGATGACCGTAACGGTCGTTGATGCTTTTGAAGTGATCTATATCCAACATCAGCACTGCCAAGGGACGGTTGTAGCGTTTCGCCGACTCAAACTGGATCTCTGCCTGCTCAAAGAAGTAACGGCGATTCGTCACGCCGGTCAGCATATCGGTGCGCGCAAGGCGTTCCAATTCCATCTCGGCATACTTCCGCTCGGTTATATCCACCAGGCTGATCACATGTCCAATCATATTTTTACGTTCGTCACGAATAGGTGACGCCTGCACAATAAAATATTCGGAACGCTCGTTTCTGACAAACGATATTTCCTCTTCCATTTGTTCGGTCATCTGCGGAGAATATTGGATCTTAGGCTTATTGATCAACAACTCGTCCAGCGATCTCCCAATCAATGCGCCGCTTTCAGGACCAAGTAGTTTCATCACGAATGGATTCAACTCCACAACCCGTCCCAACACATCCAGCACAATGATGCCAGAATTGATATTTTGCACCACCTGGCTATGAGCAATCGGCACGATCTCCAAGGCGCTTAATCGGAACAAAGCGACGGCGTACAGCACAGCCGAGACCAATAAAAATAAAATAATGTTATCTACTTTCGGGAAAGGGTCCCAACCGACGAAATCCTCCAGAATACGAATACCTAATGGCAGGAACGTTCCCAGCACAAGCAGGATAGACTGCCTGCGGAAATAGACCGGCACTGTCCGATAGTAAATCGTATAAATGACCACGCTCGCCAGAATCAGGGCGTATGCTCCCACCGCGTACACCCAAAAATAAAATCCATGTTCCGATTGAGTTTCAGGAAAACCCGGCAGGAGAAATATCTTCGTCCAGTACCAATGATGAAGGTCGTTCGTAAATACCACGCCCAGTGTGGAAAAGATGAAGAACCCTAGCAGCATTTTCATTGGCGTAGTTAGCCAATGCCGGTGATTGGTGTAATAGAGAGAAAAAACCAGCCATAACACGGGTCCCGTCGTCGCCCCGAAGTACTTCATCTTTGCCCACAAGATTTTGCCTTCCAATGTAGCGCTTGAAAGCTCGAGAGCATAGCATAACGTCCAGATGCCCATGGCTACGTTTTGTAGAGCAAATAACCCGGCAATTTCCACCTTTTTCCGACGGCGGAAAGAATATATCCCCAACGCGAACAACATAACTGTGGAAAAGATAAACGGCAGAACGTAAGGGGTATATTCCAACATGACCACAGCCTCCGAATAAAAAGCGGCAGATAAAGGCATACCTCCATCTGCCGCTTTACAACACCCAAGTTCTAATTAAGCCCCACTTCGTTATTAAATTCGACGATCAACTCGTCAATTTCATCGGCTTGCGTTTGTACATCGGTCCAATAAGTCGGCTCGTACCATTGTTTTTGAATTTCATCATACGTGCGACCCTGTTGCTCGATCCATGTGTAGTATTTCAAGTTATGTACGCGGCGGCGGTCGGGGTAGCGGAGTTCGAGCATGTTATCGGTGGATTCGCCTTGCAGATAGCGGGCAAAATCTGCGGCGGCTGAACGCTCGGTGTATTCGCCGAGTTCCTGGTGCATTTCATGCAAACGCGAGCGATACAGTTCCATCGAGTCGGTGAGGATGGTGATCATCACATCGTTCTCGTCCATTTCGTAATACTTGGCAGTCTTGATGCACGATAAAACATTTGAGATTCCTGAGAAGCCAAGCAAATCAAGATTGGAGACTAGAGATTCTGGCACGCCTTGTTCGACGAGATATTGCCGTCCCGATTCTTCGTTGAACAGACGCGCGAGATTGACGACGGCGTTATCGTCAATCGCGGTGACCACGTCGGTATTTTTCACATTATGAACCCACGGCACATGCTTGTCGCCGATGCCTTCGATGCGATGCGCGCCGAATCCATTTTCGAGAAGCGTGGGACATTGCAACGCCTCGCTCGCGACGATCTTTGAATCGGGGAACAATTTTTTCATATAATCGCCGCTCGCAATCGTCCCTGCCGAACCCGTCGCAGATGCCATGCCGCGATAACGTCCGTGCTCGCCAGCCACTTGCTTGAACACCTCTTCCATCGCGTGCCCCGTCACTTCAAAGTGCCACAGGTAATTGCCGAACTCTTCGAATTGATTGAAGATCATCAAATCCTGCCCAGACTTTTTCAACTCCCAGCATTTATCGAAAATCTCTTTGACGTTCGATTCGGACCCGGGGGTTTTGATCGTCTCACCTGCGACCTTCGCGAGCCATTCGAATCGCTCCTTCGACATCCCTTCGGGCAATATCGCAATGGACTCACACCCCAACAGCGCGGAGTCATACGCGCCGCCGCGACAGTAATTCCCTGTGGAGGGCCAGACCGCTTTTTGAGTCGTCGGGTCAAACTGACCTGTGACCAGTCTCGGCACCAGACAGCTGAACGCCGCCCCGACCTTGTGCGCTCCCGTCGGGAACCACTTCCCCACGATGGCGATGATGCGGGCAGGGACTCCCGTCAGCGTGGAGGGAAGCTCAAGAAAATTGACTCCGCCAAACGTCCCGCCTGAAGCGGTGGGTTGATTGTGCCAGTTGATCCGAAAGAGGTTGCGAGGATGAATATCCCAGAGTCCGATGCTTTTCAATTCATCCTTCACGTTCGCGGGAATCTTCGACGGGTCTTTCATCTGCGCGTATGTGGGGATGACGATATTTTTTTCCTTCGCGCGTTGGATGGCGCGCGCGCGGCGGGATTTGTCAACGGTCAGATCAATGGTAGTCATTTAGTCACTCCTGAGAAAAATCGTTTTGCAAATGAATTATACTCGTCGAGCATAAGGAGACCAAAATGAAACAAACATCAGCAGGCGCGCTTTCGGGTTGTCTTGTGTGGGTCATTGCGTTTGGGGTCATCAGCATGTGCATCCTGCCCGTTTCGATGATGGTTGGCGGATTCACATCTTTCAGCGATCTTGCGATCCAACAGACGGGACGATTCATTTGTCCAGAGAATACCACTCCCGATGTATATTCGTACGCGACAACCACAACCGATGAAAATGGAAACAGGCAACCTTCCACCGCTTACGTGCTTCAGTGCAAGGATGCAAGCGGCGAAGTTGTAAAAGAAGACCCAGTAGGCTATGCGTTCCTGTGGATCGGAGTGATCGCTGGAATTGGCTTGATCCTTTCAGGGATTCTGGCTTTTGTTCTCGCTGCGCCCGCGGGCGTAGTGATCGCAAAACTATTAGGCAGGATAAAGAAAAAATAACCATCTACGCGATGGTGAAATTAATTACGTACATCTGTTTCAAGATTCAAATTTTAATAGAAGCGTATGTTATTTTTAATGCAAAACAAATTATTGAGGAGTATGATGCGGTTAAGTGAAAGGAGGTAGCCATAGAGACTCCGCCTGACAACTCAATAGAAGGTAGGACTGGGATGCCCTAACTTGGTGAAAGCCTTTGGCTTTTATTCCAAACGTTCTCCGAACGAAAAAGAAAGAGGCAATTCCCCCACTCCTTACCGGTTCGTATCATTATTGACGGATGGGCACTCCCCATCCGTCCTTTTTTATTTCTCCACCGTCATTGCGAGGCGCCGAAGGCGACGAAGCAATCTCCCCCATTGTGTTGGGGATTGCTTCGTCGGGCAAAGCCCTCCTCGCAATGACGGGTTTTGGTTTTTTATTTCAACGCCTTGCGCATTCGATCAAGCCCTTGTTTGAGAAGCTTACGCGAAGTGCCGAAGTTGATGCGGATATAGCCTTTGCTTTCCGCCCCGAAAATTTTCCCAGCGCTCAATGCAACTTTTGCTTCCTTCAAAAAGAAATCATACGCCGAGCCTTTGATCCTGGTCTGCGTAAAATCGAGCCAGCCCAAATAGGTGGCTTCGGGAATGGTCGTCCGCACACCGGGCATGTATTTTGTAACGTACTCCACAAGGAAGTCGCGGTTGCCTGTGAGATAGCGGCGCAATTCCTTCAGCCAGCCATCGCATTGACCGGAGAACGCGATCCTCGCAGCGTGCAAGCCCAGACTGCTCACATGCAGCCGCAAGTGTTCGACTTCTTTTTCATAACGATGCCGTATCTCCTTGTTGGGGATGATCGCAAAGCCGCAAAACAAACCCGGCACGTTGAATGTTTTCGAGGGCGCGATCAATGTGATGGTATGCTGGGCGATCTCGGAAGACAACTTCGCCATTGGGGTAAATGTATGATCATCCAGCAACAATTCGGAATGAATCTCATCGGAAACGATCAGGACATTATTCTCAACGCAAATCTTCGCCATTTGGAGCAGGTCTTTGCGCGAGAAGTTGATCCCCAGTGGGTTGTGCGGATTACAGAGCAGGAACATCCCTGCTTTCTTTACTTGTTTTGTGAAAATGTCCCAGTCTATTTCGTAACTGAGGATATTTCCTTCCACCCGCTCAACAAGAGGCGCGTTGACCTGTGAGATGCCTACATTGTTCTTCACTTCATGAAATTCGTTATAGACAGGCGTTTGTACAAGCAAGCCTTTTTTCTTTGAGCCAAACGCGCGCGCCGCCACGGTGAATCCGCTGACGATACCGGTGACCGCCACAACGGAATCGAGGCGTACTTTCCAGCGATAGAGGTCATCCATGCGCTTTGCAACGGTCTCTTTTAGAGCTGGGGATGGGAGTTCGTATCCAAGCACGCCATGATCCACAACTTTGCGGAGCTCTTTCAAAATCGGCTTCGGTGCGGGGAAGTCCATATCTGCCACCCACATGGGAAGCACGTCGTTGGGATACCACGTCCATTTATTTTTTATGTTAGAGTCGCGGCGGTTCGGAATGGAATCGAAGTTGTAGGGCATGATGAGTCCTTGGGGAGTGGGATGGATGGGAGTTACAAGATACGAGTTACGAGATACGCAATACGCAGTATGCAGTATTTACTTTTTATACGCCACGATCATCCCGTCGCGGACGGGGGTGAGGGAAACGATCCAATCGGAGTCAGTCGTCACGTCGCGGGTGAAGCGGCGGATGGCTTCGGTGGTCGCGTCGTGGTCGTTCGAGTCGAGGATCTGTCCGTGCCAGATCATGTTGTCAATGATGAGCAGTCCGCCTGAGCGGAGTTTCTCTTTGATGACGGGGAGTGAATCGGGGTAGCCTTCCTTGTCAATGTCGTTGAAGATGATATCGAATGGACCTGATGTTTTTCGCAACGTCTCAACCGCTTCGGCATTGTGAAATTTGACCATGTCAGCGTAGCCGAGTTTGGAGAGGTGATCCTGCGCCATCGCGGAGAGTTTGTCATCCCAGACGGTGTGATGGACAACGCCGCCTCCATTTTCGCGCACGGCTTTCGCAAACCACGCAGTGGAATATCCGTAGCCTGAGCCAAGCTCAAACACGGACGTCGCACGAATCATGCGCGCGAGTTGATAGCAGTAATATCCGCACGCCGCGCCGAGGGCGGGAAATTTATTTTTCTCGGCGTATTCTTCCATCTTTTGCATTTCCGCATCGCGCGGCGGGACGAGGGAGGTTAGATAGTCTTGCAGTTTGTCGTAGTTGATCTCGGGCATGGGAGTCTCCTTTTTACTTCTGGATTTCTTCATCTAGAATTTCTAATACCACAGGCAACGCAAGTTCCGCCCATTCGGTATACATTTTGCCTGATGGATGCAAGCCATCGCCAGCGATCAACGATGGATCGTTCACCGCATCGCGCGAGATGGGCGTGATGTCAATGTAATGCGCGCCAGCTTTTTTCGTTTCTTCACGATTGACCGCGTTGAACTGGTCGATCTCCACCGCGATCTGCTTGCTGTCGCGGCTTCCTGCAAACGGCGTCACTCCCCAATCGGGGATGGACAACACGATGACGCGGTTCGCGTCGCCGCCTGCGTATTCGATCGCTTTGCTCAAAAGGAAAACAAAACTTTTGCGATACTCTTCAATATCCAATCCGCGATATTGGTTGTTGACGCCGATCAGTAGAGAGACCAGATCATACGGCGGATTGGTCGTCTGCGCTTGGATTCCATCCCAAAGTTCGTCGGTCGTCCAGCCTGTGCGGGCGATGATGGTGACTTCGACCAGCCCCTCCTCGGTCGGCTCGCCAAACGCTTCGATCTGACCTGCGAGTTGGTTGGGCCAACGATCAGCCTCGTCCACGCTTTCGCCGATGGTGTACGAATCGCCGAGGGCTAGGTAACGGACAGCGGGCATATGATTCTCTCCTGAAACAAGCGCGGGTGTGGGGGAAGCGCAACCAAAAAGAAAAAGAGCAGCGATGCAAATTGCGCGCTTCATGCCGTGATTATAGTCGTAAATGGATGTGGAAAGATGGAGGGTGTATCCAAAAGAAAAGATACAATTAATTCTATGTCATTAGTATACTGAGGCGGGCACGGCAGATCGAATGTCATTAGGTCTCAGAGATTCTTCGCTTCGCTCACATCGTCCCGACACTTGCACCGAGCGCAAGTACGGTGTGTCCTTCGGGAGAATGACATGAATCAGGTTTTGTCTTCGATTCCAGACCTCTCCAAAATCAAACGGATTTTGAAAGAAGCAGGTACAATAGCGCACGAGGTAACCCGAAATCTTCATGGACAATTCCATTAACCAACCACGTTCCGCAAAAATCGCCATCTGGGGCGGACTCGCCTTCGCTGCGATCTTTACATTTGTGATCTGGCTGGCAAACCCGCTTCTTGACCGCTTTGTGCTGATTCCCCCTGGTGAGTCGCGTATCTACGATTGGCAGTTGCTTGAGCCCACCCTGCTGGGACAGATCTCGTATTGGGGCTTGTACGCCATCCATCAAATCATTTGGTGGAGACTTATTTACTACGCCCAAACGAACGTGAAAAAATATGCAACGGGTCTGAACCCCGTGAACCTTTGGGCGCTGGGCATGAACGCGGTCTTCATCGTCCTGCATTTGATCCAAACGCACATTTGGTATGACGGCATCGCGCAAGATATGTCATCGTTTTCTTCGCAGGGTTCGGTGATTTTGATGCTATGCGCCATCTTATTGATGGAAAACAAACGGCGCGGCATGTTCTTTGGCGCGAAGGTTCCGTTCGGCGAGCGCGTGACCTCATTCGCGCGTAAATATCACGGTTACCTGTTTTCGTGGGCGGTCGTGTACACGTTCTGGTTTCACCCAATGGTCAGCACGCCCGGACATCTCGTCGGATTCTTCTATATGTTCATGCTGATGTTGCAGGGAAGTTTATTCCTCACGCGCATCCACATCAACAAATGGTGGACGCTTCTTCAGGAAGCAAGCGTGTTCTTCCATGGGACGATGGTGGCAATTTATCAAGGCGGGGATATTTGGCGGATGTTCGCGTTTGGTTTTGCCGCGATGTTCGTGGTCACGCAAATGCACGGAGTTAATTTATCACGTCTCACGCGCTGGCTGATCGGATTGGGATACGCGGGCGCGGCGATCCTCATCTATCGGGCAGATTGGTCGGGGCTTAACGAGATCATCCGCATTCCGATCATTGAATATCTTGTGGCATTCACACTGGCAGGATTGATCGCTTTGGGGCTGTGGGTGGCGGGACGTTTTCAGAGACCATCCTCTCTTGCCGCAGAGGACTGAAAACGAAATCTCGATAGTGACGCCGCGCCTTTCATTGTCAGTGTGGCAAAAGCATGAGGGTTAGGAATCAGGTCCACCCGTCGAGCGAAGCGGGCGTCAGTCCCCAGTGACGTTGACGAGGTCGTGAATCCACTTGCGCGAGAGATAACGCCGCGTGACGACGATCGCTTTGACGAGTTCTTCCAACAGCACGAGCGCGTACACATAGTAGACGGGGAGATGCAGGACAAATCCGCCGATGAGCGCGGCGGGCACGCCGATGAGCCAGATCGAAAATAATTCGGTGAACATGGCGTAGCGCGTGTCGCCGCCTGCGCGTAACGCGCCGATGAATAGCATGAAATTGTAGGCGCGGAGCCACGACGAGAACGCGTAGACCGCCATGATGTTCATCAGATCGAATATGGCGGAATCGGAGACTTGATATAACCCTGCGATCAAGCCGCGTGAAAAGAAGACAATCACGCCGCCCATCGCTGAAAACGCCACGGTCACGATGATAAATCGGCGGCTGTATTCGAAAGCGGTCTCTTTATCTTTTTCGCCGATCTTGTTGCCAACCATCACCGAACAAGCGTTGCCCAAGCCGATGAATAAAACAAACATGAGTTCTTCGATGGTGGCGTTGATGTTGATTGCCGCAATGGCGTCGGTGCCGATGCGCGCGTAGACCGCGTTGTAGAGCGTGATGCCGAACGACCAGATGACTTCGTTGAGCGCGGCAGGCATGGACGTGCGCAACACGTTGAACAGAAAAGCGCGGTCAAAGTGAAAGAAAGTAAGCGGATTGGCGGCGAGCGGGGTTTTTCTCGCATACACAAGAAATAACAACAACACACATTCAAACGCCCAGCCCGTGGCTGTGCCGATAGCCGCGCCGCGCACGCCCAGAGCGGGCAGACCAAAATGCCCGAAGATCAGTGTGTATCCGATGGCGGTTTTTATCGTTAATGCCAGCACGGAGACAATGACGGTCAATGTGACTTGCGTGATGCTCCGCAAGATCGAAATGTACGAGAACGAGATCGCCATCAACACGTAACTCAACCCCACAATGTGGAGGTAATCACTGCCGAGTTTGATCACTTCAGAATCTTTGGTGTAAAACGACATCAGCGTTTCGGGGATGAACACCGCCGCCAGAGAAAACATCGCCGCGACCGAAGCTGCGACGGTGAGACAAATCCCCAACACTTTGCGGATGCTCTCCGTGTCGCCTTTCCCCCAAAACTGCGCGGTAAAAATGGACATGCCGCTCGTCACGCCGAAGACGAACAGGACAAGCAGGAAGAAGATCTGATTCGCCAGCCCCAGCGCGGCAACCGATGTTTCGCCCAATTGCCCGACCATCAACACGTCGATCATATTCAGCCCGGCGGTGATCAGTTGCTGGAACGCAACCGGCACGGCGAGCGCCAACGCGGCGCGAATAAAGTCTTTATCTTTGAGGAAGGTCATGGGGTTTATGATACGCAATACGAAATACGCAGTACGAGTTTTACTGCGTGCTACGTACTGCGTATTTTATTCATTGGTCGTCCGGCGCTTCTCTTACGATGTACAGCGGTCTGCCTTTGGCTTCATCGTATAACCGCCCAATGTATTCGCCGAGGATGCCGAGCGAAATTAATTGAACGCCGCCCAAAAACAACACGGCAAGCAATGTGGAAGCCTGACCAAAAAATGCCTGCGAACCGCTTGCGCGAAGATAAATAACAACCGGCATGGCAAGGATGGCAATGCCCGCAGAGAAAAATCCAAAGACGGTTGCCACTTGCAATGGGAAATACGAGAAGCTCGTCACGGCGTTGATGGCAAGGCGGAGCATCTTGCGGAAGGGATATTTCGTCTCGCCTGCGGTGCGCGCGGCGCGTTTATATTCCACGCCGATCTGTTTGAATCCAACCCACGCGCTCATGCCTCGCAAAAAGCGATGCCGCTCGCGCATCTTGTTCATCACATCCACCACTTTGCGATCCATCAAACGGAAATCGCCGGTATCGAGCGGGATCTTCACATCGGTGATGCGATAGATCAGGCGATAGAACAGCGAAGCCGTCCACAACTTGAACCACGATTCGCCCTCGCGTTCGGCGCGCACGGCAAAGACAACTTCGTAACCCTCCTGCCATTTCTTCGCCATCTCAAGGATCAATTCAGGCGGATCTTGCAAATCGGCGTCAATGATCACAACGGCGTCGCCGCGCGAATAATCCAGACCGGCGGTCACCGCCACTTGATGACCAAAATTCCGCGCGAAGATGACCGGGCGCACGCGTTTATCTTTTTTCGCCAGCGCGCGGATGATGTCGCTCGACCCGTCGGACGAGCCGTCGTCTACAAGCACAAGTTCCCACGGCTTGCGAGTCCGCCCCATCACCTCGCTCACGCGCCGATGGAGTTCGGGTAAATTTTCTTTCTCGTTGAATATCGGAGCAATAATCGAATACGTAATTTTCATTGAGATTTCTTCTTATAACAATTTTTTCACCGCTTCGAGCGTCGGTTCGATGACCGGCGCGGGACTCACGGCGTTCATCGCGGCGCGGATGTCTTTGAGTCCGCTGCCGGTATTTAACACCAGGATGGGATCTTCGCTTCTGACCACGCGGGAGGCTGATGCCTTTACCATTCCAGCATACGCCGCCGCCCCAGCCGGTTCGGCGAACACGCCGACACTTCCGAGTTCGGCAATGGCTTCGAGAATCTCTTTATCCGATACATTAACGTATGTGCCGCCGGTTTCCTTCACCGCGCGGACAGCTCTCACGCCATCGCGCGGCAAGTCCACAGAGATCGAATCGGCAATCGTCTTCGCAGAGACGGGTTGGATCGTTTCCGTGTTCGCATGGAACGCGTTCGAGATCGCGGCAGAGCCTTCCGCCTGCACGCCGATAATACGCGGCACACGCGGCATCCATCCGAGTTGAACGAGGTCTTTAAATCCTTTGTGGATTCCTGAAATGATGTTCCCATCGCCCACTGAAACAAAAACCGTCAACGGCGGATGATCGTGTCCCTCGCCAAATTCATCGTGCCATTTCGCGTGCGCGTCCTGCCACCATTCCCAAATTTCAAATGCGGCGGTCTTCTTCC
>CAYWCN010000086.1:0-12901 GCA_964456775.1 uncultured Anaerolinea sp. | reverse complement strand
TCGGAGGGTTCATTCCCTCAGTTTACTCACTCTCTTTCAACTGCGTAAGTCCTACTTTGTTAAGTATGTTACTAATACTAAACCCGACGAACAGAATTATGATGCATTATTTGAAATCAAGTATCCAAGAAAAGACACTCAACTGATTAAGGTTGAGGTGACAAGCACTCAAAACAATGAAACCACTATGCTTCGGCAAGCCTTATCCCGAAATGGTTTTGCACATCTTACTGGAACAGTAAAACGACATGGTCGTGAGATCATAACTGAAGGCGAGTTTGTTGAAAGCGAAGAGGAAAACGAAAAGATCATCAAACTGGCGCTTCAAAGACTGGAAGCCAAACTAAATATCTCATACGATGAGACGACAGCAATATTATTGTATTTAGAATCCTTTAGACGGTTTGGGCCTCATAACCGTTGCAATCTAATTGAACGCACTACAAAACTGTTGAGAGAGAAAAACCCAAAGATATATGGGGTCTTTGTTTGCTATAGTAACAATTTAGGAGTAGATGGAATAATCAGTAATCTTCAACGATTTAATCTATCACCTTAATATATAAATTCAATGCTCACCCCCTCCAACCTCCTCCACCTCCCATACACTCGTGACCTCACTGAAGGTGGGATTGCCTACGCGCTGAGGTCGTTGACACATACATACAATCGCATGGGCGCCTCGCCGTATGACAAGTTGCGACGAACTGTCGCGGGCGTGGCGGTGGAGTTGGCGTTTCGACGTCATCTTTCAGAGCAAAAGATTCCTTTCGATGTGAAAGGCGCGGCTCCGTTCACGAACCCTGACCGGTATGACGTGTCGCTTGGCGGGCGGAGATGCGACATCCAATCTTTTTTCATTTCGCATCGCGATCAAATTTCAGAGATGAAGCGCAACCCGCAGGTGATCTTGAACGCGCCCGCGCTTGTCCCCTCCGACCAAAACGCGGCGGAGGGACATTTGGACAGCGACATGTACCTCTTCGCATTTTTATCCGGTCTCATCGCCGCGTCGCAAGAGGATTTGAAGAAAGCCGTCGGCGCGGGACAGCCGCATTATTTGGTTCACGTGATGCCTGATGCGTGGGCGCGTCCCGCCGCGTGGACTCCGCTCGGCGCGTTGGTCGTCAAATCGGAGGCGGAGGAGGCGATCACGCTCGAGTTGGGCGGGCAGGATGAAGGTCGAGAGACTCGTCTGATTGACGTGGCGATCCCGCCGCGCAGGCGAGTCGAGATCCACAACGAATTGTTCGCGCTGGCGCACATCCGCATCAAAGAGCAGACGAAGGCGAGGGTGGGCATCCGTTGCTCCCAGCAAAACAATTTGCACCTCATCGGCGCGTTGGATTGGGGTAACATTTGGGTCTATGGCATGGAGATCTTGCTCGCGGGTTTTCTGACGCGCGAGGAGTTCAACCGCAAAGCCAAGCCTGTGCCGGAGGGCGCGCGCGTGTTTCAATATGAAACAACGCGTACGAAAAATCTGGCTGTGCCCGTCTCTGAACTCAGACCGCTAGATGAATTGTTCGAACGCATAAAGGAATAGACAAACGTGCCGCAGGTTGACTTGAGGATTGATTGCGCATCCAAACAACCTGCGGGACGGTAAAACATAAAAGGTGAATCAATGAAAACAAGTAACACTGCCCTGTGGGCAAGACGAATTGCATACGGCTTTTTAGTTTTCTCACTGCTCTCGTGCAATTTCGTGACTCAGATGCTGAACCCCGCGCCGGCAACTCCGCCGCCGTTGACTGCTATGCCGGCGCCGCTCGAACCGACCGCTGTGACTGCTGATTCGCTCGCCCCGGCGTACGTCCCGCCTGAGTGCGTTTCAATTCCTCCAGCGACTGTCTCGCCGCAACAGGTGGAGCCGACGCCGACGCTTCAGCCGGTCACTGAAATTTCGAAAGATATGCAGTTGCAGATCTTCGACCGCATGACCGGCATCATAGACGATGTGTATGTGTATCCCGATTTCAACGGCAAAGATTGGAAGGAGATCACAGCGCGTTATCGAGGCATGATCGAAGCGGGCTTATCCACCGAACAATTTTATGTGGAAGTGAATAACATGATCGTCGAGTTGGGCGACGAGCATTCGTTCTATCTTTCGCCGCTCGACGCCGAAGCCTCCGAAGCCGAGTTGCGCGGCGACAATGATTACGTGGGCGTGGGCATCTATACCTTGCCCGATGTGGAGCGACAGACCTTCAGCGTGATCTCCACCTTCCCCGATTCACCGGCGCGGCACGCGGGACTCCAGCCGCACGATAAGATCATCGCGGTAGACGGCGTTCCGCTGAAGGTGGATGAAAACGCGGCGAGCCATGTGCGCGGTCCGCAGTGTTCGGTGGTGAGACTCACCGTACAGACGTTAGACGAAGCGCCGCGCGATCTGTTGATCTACCGCGCTCCGATCAAGGGCAACCTGAACATCGTCCAACGCCTCGTGCCGACTTCGGACGGGTCCAAGATCGGATACATTTTCATCCCTTCGTTCTATGACGAAACCCTGCCGCCGCAGATCGAGCAAGCGTTGAAAGATTTCGGCGATCTCGACGGCTTGATCATTGACCTCCGCTTGAACGGCGGCGGAAGCAGTTCGGTAGTGGACCCGATCTTCGAATGGTTCACCGACGGGCATCTTGGAAAATTCGTCAGCCGCGACTCGTCGCGTCCGCTCGATGTGGATGGCACCTCCATCAATAATTCGCAGACCGTTCCGCTCGTGATCATCGTCAGCAAAGACACGGTCAGTTACGGCGAGATCTTCACCGCCGCGCTCAAAGACCAAGGGAGGGCAAAGGTCGTCGGCGAAACGAGTTTGGGCAACGTGGAAGTTTTGCACGGCTACGACTTCGACGACAACTCACAATTGTGGATCGCCTCTGAAACGTTCTACTCTGCCACGTCCAATACCAACTTTGAAGAAACCGGCATCGTGCCGGATGTGCAAGCCTACGCCCCATGGGATACGATCACCTTCGAGACCGATCCCTCGGTGAAGGCGGCGGTTGAGTTGTTAGGGCATAAGTAGTATTACGTCATTGCGAGGAAGCCACTCGCCGTTTGAGGCTCGGGGCTGACGAAGCAATCTCCAACACGTTGTAGGAGATTGCTTCGTCGCGACCCCGAATAACATCGGGGCAGGCAAGCAAGAGCGCTCCTCGCAATGACGTTTATTTGAGACTCATCCGCCTCTGGTACACTTTTTCGCATGACAAAAAGAAATATCGCATTGAGCGTCGCGGGGTTAATTCTGCTCGCCATCCTGCTTTATCAAATCCCCGCGATCAACGACCGCATCTCATGGCGGTTCGAAGTCGCGCGGACGTATGTGAGAAATGTTCTTCACCCGGTGGGCAATGTGCCGACAGCGATTCCGCAACCGACAAAATCTATTACACCGACCATCATCATTCAACCAACGCAGACGACTGAAGTCGTCACTACGGTCATTCCTCCAACGGCGACGCTGGCTCCACCGCCTGCGCAGGCGTTCATCAACTCGCCTCCGTATGAAAAACAGACCGCGAACAACTGCGGTCCCGCCGCGCTTTCGATGATGCTTCACGTCTTCGGCTGGAGCGGAAACCAGAAAGATATTTCGAGTGTGATCAAACCGATCAACGGCGATCGCAACGTCAACCCCGAAGAGATGGCGTTCTGGGTGCGCAATTACGCGGGCTGGCTCCGCATCGAGCATCGCGTCGGCGGCGACCTCGACACGCTCAAACGTCTGCTCGCCACGCAATATCCGGTGATCGTCGAAGCCACCACTTCGTTGAATCCCGAAGACACCGGCTGGCCCGACGACGATCTCTGGGCGGCGCATTATCTCTTGCTCACGGGCTACGATGACTCCGCCAAAACTTTCACCGCGCAAGATACCTATCGCGGACCCGACAAGAAAATTTCGTACGACCAACTCGAATCAGAATGGAAGCCGTTCAACTATTTGTACATGATCGTGTATCTTCCCGAGCAGGAAGCGGAGATCAAGACGATCCTCGGTTCAAACTGGGACGCCGACCTGAATCGCCAGCGTGCGCTCGACATTGCCCAAGCCGCGACAGCCGCCAACCCAAACGACGCGTTCGCGTGGTTCAACGTGGGAAGCAACCTCGTCTACTTTGAGCGATACGATGAAGCCAACGCCGCCTACGACAAAGCGCGCGAGATCGGTTTGCCCCAGCGGATGTTTCGCTATCAATTCGGTCCATTCCTTGCGAACTTCCACGCGAACCGCAACGATGATCTGCTCGCGCTCACTGACTACGCATTGCAACGAACGGAAATGTCCGAAGAGACGTGGCTTTGGCATGGCTGGGCGCAGTATCGCGCTGGAAAGTTAAATGACGCCATTGAATCATGGCGCAAGGCGTTATCCGTTCATCCCGGTTATGAGGACGCGTTGTATGCCTTGAATTTTGTCGGGGCGACGCCGTGAATTCGTGTTGCGTACTGCGTATTTCGTAAGTGAATCTGAAAAAACAACCCCTGCATGAAGGATTAGGCGCGAAATGAATTTCGCGTTACGAAATTGTCAATGAAAAAAATTCTCTTAATTCTCTTCGCTTTCATCACTGCATGTTCGTCTGCAACCCCTGCTCCCACCGTTGCGCCGACCTTACCTCCCTCCCCTACCGCCGCGCCGACGTCCACCTCTGTCCCTGCGGCAACGGCTGAGGTGACTGCGCCCAGCCCCACGTCCACACTTGAAGCGGAGACTTTCCGCACCTCATCCATGGATGGAATGCCGCAAGTCTATATCCCAGCCGGCATCCTTCACATGGGCGGGTATGATGTCCGCGCTTCGCCGGATGAATTTCCCGCGCATGAGGTCACGCTCCATGCGTACTGGATGGATCAACTCGAAGTGACGAATGCGATGTATGCGTTGTGCGTGAGCGCTGGCGTTTGCGAACCTCCACAAGACCTCGGCACGGCAAGGATGGCGAAATATTTCAATGAAACTGAATTCAAAGACTATCCCGTGATCTTCGTGACGTGGGGACAGGCAAAAAGATATTGCGAATGGGCGCAGAGACGATTGCCGACCGAAGCCGAATGGGAACGCGCCGCGCGCGGCGACGATATGCGGACATTTCCGTGGGGTGAAGATGAACCCGATTGGCGATTCGCCAATTTCAATATGCTCGTCCGAGACACATCGCGTGTGGGAAGTTACTCGCTGGGAGCCAGTCCGTTCGGCGTGTTGGATATGGCAGGCAACGTGGCAGAATGGACCAACGACATTTTCAATTACAATTATTATCTGATCTCGCCATCGGAAAACCCGCTGGGACCAACGTCAAGTCCGAGCCTGAATCGCGTGGTACGCGGCGGAAGCTTTGCCGACGCGGAGATCAACATCCGCCTGTCGAGGCGTTTGTCGGTGACGGGATCCAATTTGAATGTCACGCCGGGATCCGAATCGTATCTCGGTGAATCGTCTCCGCGCATTGGGTTTCGATGCGCGGCAGATGAGTAACCTCCGTCATTGCTTCGCCGCTTCGCGGCTCGCAATGACGGGAGAAATATGGTACACTGCCGACACAATTCAAAAGCCCCACAAGGCGCTCTTATCCAGAGAGGCGGAGGGAACGGCCCGCTGATGCCTCGACAACCTATCAACAATGTTCTCATTAGACTACCGTTGAAAAGGTGCCAATTCCTACAGACGGATGTTCTGGGAGATGAGAGGGCTACAAATCAAAAATAGATTTGCCCTTTCTGCTCGTCTGAAAGGGCAAATTTTTTTAAAGGAGTACGAACACAATGAGCAACACTTTTATGACCTCCTCCAAACTGATGTTCTCGTCTGAATCAGTGACGGAGGGACACCCCGACAAGATGTGCGATCAAATCTCGGACGCGGTGCTGGACGCCTGTCTTGAGCAGGATCCGCGCTCGCGCGTCGCGTGCGAAACCGCCACCAAGACCGGCTTCGTCATGCTGTTGGGCGAGATCACCACGAACGCAAACTTCAACTACGACGCGCTCGTCCGCAGTGTGGTGAATGACATCGGCTACGACTCGAGCGAAAAAGGATTCGACGGCAACACCTGCGGCGTGCAAGTCGCCATCGCCAAACAATCTGGCGACATCGCCATGGGCGTGGACAAAGCCCTTGAAGCCAAAGTCGGCGAGATGACCGAAGCGGAAGTGGAAGCCGTCGGCGCGGGCGACCAAGGGATGATGTTCGGGTTTGCGTGCAACGAAACGCCGACCCTCATGCCATTGCCGATCTTCCTCGCGCACAAGTTGGTGCGCCGGCAGAGCGAACTGCGCAGAGATGGGAGCATCCCCTGGCTGAGACCCGATGCGAAGAGTCAGGTCACGATCGAATATTCCAAAGGCAAGCCCGTCCGCGTGGATACGGTCCTCATCTCCACGCAACACGCGCCGGATGTTTCGCAAAATGAGATCACCGAGATCGTCACCGATCAGATCATCATGCCCGCGCTTCCCGCCGACATGGTGGATAACAAGATCAAAGTGTTTGTAAATCCAACCGGGCGATTCGTCGTCGGCGGGCCGATGGGCGATGCCGGCGTGACCGGTCGCAAGATCATCGTGGATACCTACGGCGGCATGGGACGTCACGGCGGCGGCGCGTTCAGCGGAAAAGATCCCACAAAAGTGGATCGCTCCGCGGCGTATGCGGCTCGCTACGTGGCGAAGAACATCGTCGCCGCAGGACTCGCGGATCGAGTCGAAGTGCAAGTTGCTTACGCGATTGGAGTCGCGCGTCCGCTTTCGGTAAACGTCGAAACCTTCGGCACCGCGAAGATCGCGGATGAAAAGATCGCCTCCCTCGTGGACGAGCATTTTGACCTCCGCCCCGGCGCGATCATCCGCGATTTGGGTTTGCGCAAACCGATCTACCGCAAGACCGCCGCATACGGTCACTTCGGACGGGACGACATCGAGTTCCCGTGGGAGCGCACAGACAAAGCCGCGGCATTGAAACAAGCCGCAGGGTTATAGTGGTATTGAAAAGGACAGTCTCGCGACTGTCCTTTTTTATTCGTACATGTTAGGCGCTGGCAGTTTATCCAAACACCATCACTGCAGTTTTCCCCAAGCGGACTACGTCGCCCGGATGGAGAACAACCGCGCTTTGTCTTACTTGATGTCCATTGATGTATGTCTCGCCGCCCAGGTCGCGAAGATAGTAGCCGTTCTGCTGAGCAAAGATCTGGGCATGTTGGTTGATGACGCTGGGGCCGGTGATACAAATATCATTTTGCGGGTCGCGTCCGATCAAGATGGGAAATTTGTTCAGGGCGAAACTCTTCCCGGCTTGCGGTCCATGCTGGATGCGCAACATCGCCCTCCGCGTCGCAGGAGCCGACTTCGTCCTTGAAGTTTTCGTGTTACGGGCAAATCCAAGCAGGAACAATTTGTACGCGCCTAACAACAATAACCCGGCTAGAACAGCAAGCGCCGCTCCAATAAACCACCATGTGGGGATACCTGAATTTACATTCTCCGGTGGAGTGAGAGAAAGAACTGAGCCTGATTCCGGTTGCGCAGGTTCCGCCGCGACAACTTCCGAACCAACAGAAAGAGCAATATTACGTTCGCCCACCAAGACGTTTGCAAGCGGAGCGGCAAACCCTGCCGCATTACGGATGGCAAGCGCGGCGCTCTCCAGCGTGATATTGGTTTCGCATCCTTTTAGCGCGGTGAACTTGACTTCAGCCAAGATTCCATTCACGGCTTGCGGCGCTGTGCTTGCATAGGAACCGTCCACTAAACCTGTGAGTTGGGGCAATGGCAGACCATTCATCCCTGAAATGGGGCTAGAAGCGTTAACCGGTTCGAGACAGGAAGGATCATAGCGGATCTGGAATGTAAATCCCTGAATGGGAGTTGCAGACGACGCATTGAGCGTCACGCGGACGGTCTCTCCGGTTTTATAGGCTGTCGTGTTAGCAGTCAGCCATATCGATTCGAGGGCTTGCGCGTGCACGTTGAGTACAAGACTAACCGCCACAAGAATTGCAAGGGAATAGGCAACCATTATTCGTTTCATAGATACTCCATTTAACAGGGCGCACAATTCCTTGTGCGCCCTGTTCGCTTACTTATTGACGACGCAAATTACTGCCAGACCGACGGGCCTGTTTTTCGATAATTCTCGGCTAGAAGTTCCAGATCGAGGAAGTCTATGATGCCGTCGTTGTTCAGGTCCGCTTCAACCGGAGTGGAAGAGGTGTAGCCCATGCCGATCGTCAACGCATCGAACTGATCGATCACGTTGTTGCCGTCAATATCGCCAGCCCAGAGGGTAATCGCGGGCTTTACAATCGTATTCCCAGCAGTGAGACTTACCGATCCCTGGTGACCGAGGAATCCGCTGGCGGAGGCAGTGATCGTATAGTTACCAGCAGTCGCGGTCAGGATGAACGATCCATCCGGGTTGGTAACGACAGACTGCACGACCACACTATTCGCGTCCAGCAGGCTTACAGTCACAGACTTGCTGGCGATGATCTGCCCGGTCAGTGAGCCGTCTGTGGGCGGCAGCGGAGTTGATGATGCAGGAGAAGGAGCCATGCTTGTAGAGGTTGGTTCCTGATGATCGTGATCGCCTGAGGTTGGAGATCCCATGGGCGTAGGCGAGGAATCATGTCCTAGAACCGTAACGCTACTGCCCATCGATGAAAGCTGTAAGGGCATGTGATCTCCTTTGGAAACACGCGCCGAACATTGAATCGGAGATTGTCCTTCTTGTAAACCTTTGATATCAAAAGTAAACGCCACGCCGCCTGCTGTTGCCTTGTTGCCACTCGTGCCGGCTATAGCAACAATGAATGTCCCGTTTTGTGGATCATGGATCGCAACTGCCGCATCTGCTCCAAAGAGATTGGCGGGAACAATGTTGCCTGTTTCAACCAATCCCATAGTGTGAGAACAAATGAACTCGGCGCTCTGATATCCTTCAACAGGAACATTATTCAAGTGGACGCTAGCCAAGGCGGTTCCGCCGACGCTCATACTTGTCGTATTAATATCTGTGGAA
Organism: uncultured Anaerolinea sp.; assembly: GCA_964456775.1. Taxonomy (GTDB): domain Bacteria; phylum Chloroflexota; class Anaerolineae; order Anaerolineales; family Villigracilaceae; genus Defluviilinea. The sequence continues at coordinate 3,864 of CAYWCN010000086.1, read as the reverse complement.
ACAAAAGGCGTCGAGGGGTCGAGTGTGGTTGAGGGAACCGGCGTGCTTGAAGGCATCATCGTTCCCATAGGATCAGGCGTGTTCGTAGGCATGGAATCTCCCATGGGCATAAACTTAATCCATCCGCTCGGCTTACCATTGAAATAGATATCGCTCTCATGCGGAGGGTCGCCGTCAGTACGAATACCGCTCAGATTTCGACTCCAGATCGCGTTGCCAACAGGCGCATTGACGATCTCCAACGGTACACAATCGAAACCGGGAGCGGTACATCCTTGCACAATATTGCCCTGCCTGTCAGTATAGCCTTTATAGTTCACGATACCATCACGATCAGTATCCAACGAGGAGGGGATCATCATGAATACATTGAACACATGATGTTCAGAGTTATTGTATTTGCACGACCCGTCAGCACACAGGAAGTGTTCTGTATACGGGCTTGCCGGATCAATGCTTCCCCAGTTGTCCATGGTGCGGAAGAAAAAGAAACCAAGCCGGTTATAGCCGTAGCGGTTATGCGAGGTCCAGATCGACCAGTTATCTCCGCTGGTTTGTCCTTGCACTTCTGCCCACGTATCACCAAACGCCCGGTAGGGATCAGGATCAAGTCCTTGCCCGCCTGGTCCACATTGCGTCTGACCGTTGGCTTGCACAGGATCAATGCCCGGCAAAGGCAGGAAAGACTTCTTATACGAGCTGTGCAAACAGCCAAAGTCAGCCCAGCCGCCGGTCTTGATATAGCCGACAGTATTTCCGCGTTTGATCTGCACTTCCATGTAGTAACTATGGAAACGTTTGGTCATGTGGGCATTCCCACCTGCATCGTGATACTGTATTCGAAAAGCCGAGACGCAGTTCAACGAATTTACCCCAAGATATTCATATCCTTCAAACGAACAAGCAGGCTTTGGGTTAATATTCACATAATATTTATATCCGCCGTGTCCCATGCCGCTATTCTCATTCGCAGTCATCCACGGATAGGAAATATTCTGACCCCACGCCGCGCCAGCAGGACCAAATATAGAATCGGCTAAAGCCGGGTCGTCATTATGGGTATGGTCGTAGTGACAGCCTCGCTCTGGATCCCACAAACCGTGCCACTTTATGTCGTTATGTGTAGGGCAAAGCGGCGCACCCGGGAAAGGCGGTATCCCCGCATTACTGGGCGCAGATTGCGCGCTCGATGGTACGGTAAGAGCCAGCAAACAAGCTAATACGACAAGCGTCTTGATAGTTTTCGATAACATAGTGTCTCCGTTTCCTTTTCGTGTTATATAAAACAACATGGATTGGGTCAGCCCAAGCCATAGTTAAGCAAAGGTTACTTCCTTCCATCTCTTTGCGAAACAAGAACAAGGGAAAAGTTACAAACATTTCTGTAAGAAATTGCAAAACAAAAGTACTGGCAATACCCGAGTACTATTCACCCATTCGTGAGTCGCCTAACAATCATGAAAGGTGAAGAATCTCTGCTTGCCCCCGCATTTCAATAACCACTTTCCCCTGAATCAGAACCGACTTGCGGCGAGCGGAGCAATATCCAATTCGGTTTCTGCCCCCAATACCAGTTGCGAAACCAATTTCCCTGTTATGGGTCCAAGCGACATGCCGAGCATGGCATGGCCTGCCGCGATGAACAAGTTGTCGAATCCTTGCGCACGCGAGAGTATGGGTAATCCATCCGGGGTGCATGGACGAAGCCCGCGCCAGACCTCTATCACCTTCGCTTCTGCCAAGCCGGGCAAATATTCAGCAGACGACTTTTGCATGGCGTGCATCCGCTTCACGTTGAGAGAAAAGTCCATGCCGGCGAGTTCAAGCGTCCCGGCGATTCGAAGCGCATGTCCTAATGGGTTGATCACCACACGCGCCTCCGAAAACAGCAGAGGCAGGCGCAGCGGCACCATCGGATTTTCCAATGTCACACTGTACCCCTTTGCAGGTTGAATCGGGATCTGCAATTTCAACGCGCGCGCCACGCCCGGCGACCATGAACCGCTTGCAAGGATAATCTGTTTAGGATGAAGCTCGCCGCGTGTGGTGTAGACTTTTGCGATTCTTCCGCTTTCGGATTCAAAACCGATCGCTTCTGTCTTCGGGTCTATCTGGGCGCCCAATCCTTTTGCCTTTTCCGCCAACCCAACGACGAAGCGATGCGGGTCAATGCGCCCATCGCGCGGATAATACACGCCGCCCGCGATCTTCGGCGACAATGCCGGTTCGATCTCGAGCGCTTCTTCGCGATTCACCACGCTGACGGGAATTTTGAATTGTTCGAGGAGATGCGTTTCGCGTCGCTCTTTTTCCAACGCTTGATTTGACAAACATACCAGCAGTGAGCCTTTACCTTCAAAACCAAAATCAAAGCCCGCGTTCTTTACGAGTTCTTCGTAAAGCGCGCGGCTGGCGAATAGCAAGTCACGCAAGATCGGCAACGATTTCAACATCTGCTTTTCGCGGCTCGCAAGAGTAAATCGCATCAGCCAACGAAAGAGATTGGGGTCCAAACGCGGCGTGATGTAAAACGGACTCTCCGAATCGAGCAGCCAGCGCAAGCCGTTCCCCAACGCGCCTGGCGATGCCAATGGCACAGAATGACTTGGCACGATCAGCCCGCCGTTGCCGTATGAACAACCTGAAGCGATCTCATCTTTTTCGATGAGTGAAACTTGCGCGCCCTTTTGCGCAAGGAAGTAGGCTGAGCATACGCCAATCACTCCCCCGCCAATGATAAGAACATCTGGCTTGGAATTCATGGAAATAGTTATAACATACAAGCATTGAAGAAGGAATCATTGATAAATAAAAACAGGCAGCGCCTGATGACTGCCTGTTCTATGACCATTTAATGTGATTTTTATGGAGCGACAGATCCTCCGCCGAAGTCATCCAACACAGCATTGGAGGCGCTCTGATACCAAACACCGATGTAGCCGCCGCTGGCAGAATACGTCCAACCGCTGACATCACGCGTGGCGATCAACACTCCGTTGCATAAACCTCAACCGTTCTGTTCAATCGGAAATGGAAAATGTCGGCGTTGCCGTTGGTACAGATGAAAGCGAGCCTCCTCCGAAATCATCGAGGACGGCATTGGCGGCGCTCTGATACCAGACGCCGATGTAGCCGCCGTTGGCAGAGTATGTCCAGCTGCTGACATCGCGCGTGGTGATCAATACGCCGTTGCGATAGATCTCAACCGTTCCGTTCGATCGCGCGCGGACCCCGAACTGGTCGCCGTTCACGAACGTGACGGGAATATCCGCGCCGCGTTGTACCCATCCCTGAGCATTGGAAAACGTCCATACGATCACACGCTTCCCTGCCGCATCATACGAAACGTCGATCGCGCCGCTTTCCCAACTGGTTGCGCTTTGCGATTTCAGGATCAAATCCTGATAGAACCCGGACGGGTCAATGTTGGTTAGGGTAACGAAGACTTCCTGATCGGTTCCAAAGGAAGTCGCATTCCACAAGAGCGGCGCGCCGTTCCCCACGTCGAGACGATTCGAGACAATGCTGTAGCCCGAGGTGGAACCGCTCCAATTTACTCCAGGCGCTCCATTCGCGCGGTTGAACGTATCCAATACGCTCGAGGATGGGAAGCCAGAAGATAACGTCGCCGTTGGGGTTAGTGATGGGAGGCTTGTCGCCGTCGGTGTTCGCGTGAAGGTTGGCGTAGGTGTTGGCTGTAAAACTGTAAAATCCGCGTCGGATACATCGCTCGCCGAACCGACGCCAGTGTCATATCCCGTGATATCAATCTTGAATTGAGTATTTATAGTGTTTCCAACTGAAACATTCCTAGCGACCCGACAGTTTTAAGAAAGAGGTAAGAATCGGCAGAGGAAATCTGTT
>CAYWCN010000085.1:0-13082 GCA_964456775.1 uncultured Anaerolinea sp. | reverse complement strand
CAGCATTACATCATGGATGTGGTCGGCGGCACAACCTACGCATGGATCGGCTATCGCTTTGGCTTGTGGTGGGTGGAACGTTCACAAGCAAGCCATGCAAAGCAAGAGGTGACTGAATGAAAGCCGTCCGTTTGGCTCAAATTGAACAGCCGCTGGAGTTGCAAGAGATTCCGATTCCAGAGTTTGGCGCGAACGAAGTCCTCGTGCGCATCCGCGCGGCGGGGATCTGTCACTCCGACGCGCATTACCGCGCGGGGCGTTCTGCCATGGGATTCATGCCGATCACATTGGGACATGAAGTGGCAGGCGTTGTAGAAAAGACTGGCTCACAAGTGACAAACGTCAAAGTTGGCGAGCGCGTCTGTTTGCATTACAACATCACGTGCGGCGATTGTTATTCTTGCAGTACGGGCAACGAGCAATTCTGCGACTCGGTGAAGATGCTCGGTCATCACGTGGACGGCGGCTATGCGGAGTTCATCGCCGTCCCCGCGCGGAACGCGATTCATTTGCCCGACGAGATTCCTTTCGAGGCAGGCGCGACGTTGATGTGCGCCTCAGCCACCGCCCTGCACGCGTTAACCAAAAGCAGGATCAAGGCTGGGGAAACTGCGGCAGTTTTCGGTGTGGGAGGACTCGGTCTGTCCGCCATCCAGTTGGCAAAAGCGATGGGAGCGGTCGAAGTCTACGCGGTGGACATCCAGCGCGACAAACTCGAACTCGCATCCGAATATGACGCGATCCCCGTTGACGCAAGCCGCGTGGACGCGGTGGAGGAAATCCGCAAGTTGACGAGGGGCAGGGGCGTGAATGTTGCGGTGGAGATGATCGGTTTGCGGAAGACGATGGAGCAGGCGATTGATTGCCTTGGCAATTTGGGACGCGCCGTGATGGTGGGACTGAACCAACAACCGATCTCGATCAATACGTACGCGCAGGTGCTCGGCAAAGAAGCCGAGATCATTGGCTCGAACGATCATCTGCTGAGCGAGTTACCTCTGCTCGTCGAGTGGGCGCGGCGAGGGATTTTGGATACGTCGCGCGTGGTCTCGCAAGTGATTCCGTTGGAGGCGCAAAGAATCAATCAGCGACTCGATGACTTGGAAAATTTCACAAGCGATGTGCGCGCGGTGATCGTGCCTTAAGAGTGCGTTCGCCCCGCAGTTGAACTGCGGGGCGAACAAGCCAGATATGTCATCCTCCCGAAGGACATCGGGACGATGTGAGCGAAGCGTCCTTCGACTGCGTTCGTCGCAACGAACGCTCCTCACTCCGCTCAGGACGGAAGTTCTTATTGTGGGGAACAAAGAATGAAGCGATGAATCCAAAACCGCGAGGTTTCAACCGACTCGACTTGTAAGCCCGCCTTTTTACATGTGCCGAGAAAATCTTGTTTCACCCACTCTTGCATGTATTCCGATTCGTCAATGATCGAGGCGACGAATGCCCACGCGGGGAACCAACTCGGCTTGACCGGCACTTCGGGTTCGATGATGACAATGCGGCGGTGCGTAACACGGCGCAACTCACTCAACACGTTCAACTGCACGGCTTCGGGCATGTGATGAAGCGCGAGCGATAAAAGAGACACATCGAACGCTTCGTTCGGGAAACCAAGCCGGGTCGCGTCCATTTCAAGCCAGTTTGCCGTCGCGCCATTCGCTTTGGCAGAGGCGCGTTTCAACATGCCTCGCGCAAGGTCTACGCCGATCACTTTTGCTCCGCGCGCGGCAAATGTGAGGGCAAGTCCGCCGGTGCCGGTGCAGAGGTCTAGCACGCGGTCACCGGGCGTCCAGCCGCTCAACTCGAACGCTTTGCGGCGCGTTCGGTAACGCATGAACTCACCGAAATCATATACGTTGGCAAAACGATTGTAGTAGTGGAGAACGTATCGCCGATATGCGCTGTCGGTAGGCGTTGCGATCATTGCTTGGTTCAGCTCAACGTCTTCTTCATCTTCAACGCGAATGCCAACTCGCGTTCCGCGCCCATGGTCTCGAAGATCTGGATCGCGCGCTGGGTGTGCGCCGCTCGGTCTTCGTTCGAACCGGCGAGTTTGAGTCGGAGCAATCCCTCTTCGTACAGCACGTCAAATTTCTGCGCGGCTTCGAGTCCTTGCCGCCAGGTCTTCATCGCTTGTTGAGTTTTCCCCTCCAGCGATTCATGCCAGCCCTGATAATAGGCGAGATAGGCTTGACCTATCGGAAACACTTTTTTGTACGCGAGCAATAAGGCAAGCGCCTTCCCGGCGGAAACTTTCAAAGGCGCCGGATCAAGCCGACCCGAGGAGCGAAGCGCCGAGTCCCAGAGGGTGAAGCAGACTTCCGCGGTGGCGGAAAATCCCATGAGCAACGCGTAGACCGTCGGAGACATGCCCTCGGTCAATTCCAACACCTTGTCGGCATAACGAACGGCTTTCTCTTTTTCTCCGAGCCGCAGATATGCCAAAGCGAGTTGCGCATTTGTGTTGATGGAAGAAGCGCGGTTTGGAATCTCATCCAGGATCTGGAGCGCTTCTTCCAGCATGGGGACGGAATCCGCTTCATTCCCCAGGCGGATGTTGTTCCACGCTACACCCGCCAACCCCCACACGGTTTGCAATGGACTGTTCCTGCGGCGCGCGTCATCGAGCAGTGTCTTTTGAATGGCGAGCCCTTCGGCAACATGACCGGAGAGAAACGCGCTCTCGCCTAACACAGAAAGCGCGTCGCCCCACTGACGGTAGTCGCCAAGTTGCTCGCAAAGTTCGCGGGCTTTCTGCGCTTTGGCGCGGATGTCATCCCACTTGCCGACGGCGATATGGTAAACGCTTGTCACCACGTTGACCGTGATCAAGTTGGAGGGCTGGTTCACCTCTTTTGCAACCGCAAGGGAACGTTCCACATATCGCTCCGCGAGGTTGTGCAATTGAGCAAACCCGCAGAGGACTGCCATACCGGAATACGCGTTGGCGAGTTCGGGAGAAGTCCCCACTTTTTCGGCGTAGTTCAAAAAGTGCAGAATGCTATACATGATCGGCAACGTTTCATTGGAATAAAAATACATCCTGCCGAGTATTTCATACAGCCGCGCGATCTCCAGCGCGAACTCTTTATCCCTGCCGCGCGCGGAGCCGATGCGCGAGGGGACGAACCAATGAAACGCCTGCCTTACGAGCGGAGGGACGAGTCCCAGCCCGAACATGGCTGCGGATGTGGGCAAGTGATGACCCAGCACGCGCAAGGCTTCACGGACATGCCCGTTGCAATCGGGCAATAATCCCAAACCATAATACGCAAGTCCGATCTTGCTATGCCAGCGGGCGCGGCGCACTTGGCGGTCGAGCGAAGCAAGCTTGTTCTCAGGCTTGGGCAGTTTATCCACCCAATCGAGAGCCTGCTTGAAGAATTGGATCGCCTCGCGGTTGGCGTAATTCTGCATCGCCTGATCGCCCGCCTTTTCGAGATAGTCCACCGCTTTGACGATGGCATGTTGATTCTGCGAAGCATCGGGCAATTCGGCGGCTTGCGACCAGTGATAGGCAAGCAGCGGGAAATACGATTCGATGTTGCTCTCGTTGCTTTTCTCGATCCACTCCGCCACCGATTGGTGCAACTGGCGGCGCTGTGAGAACAACATCAAGTTATATGCCACATCCTGCGTGATGGCGTGTTTGAAAATATAAGCAAGGTCGGGGGCTTCTGATTCGACCAGGGTGAGACTCAAGCGCGTCAGCGATTCCATGTAGTTGGGCAGGGCGGGCTTGTCTGAATCAATGGGATAGATCGCCTGCAACACGCGGAAAGTGAAAATGCGCCCGATGACGCTGGCAACTTTCAGAGTCAATTGCTGTGAGGGATCGAGGCTGTCAATGCGATTCGTAATGGCGGCTTGAAGCGTGTCGGGCAGGGTGAGATCGTCGAAGTTCGTGAACCGCGCGTTGACCCTTGCTTCATCGCCCTCCACGATCACCAGCCCGGAATCGCGCAGCGCGTGGGCAAGTTCCTCCGCAAAGAAGGGATTCCCCTCCGATTTTTCGCGGATCAATCTCCCGATCGCGGAGGGAATCGATCTCACTCCCAGCCGCTGACACACCAGCGACTCAACATCATCCAGCGACATGGCTTCAAGGCGGATGAGCCGGGTCTGCGGCATTTCCAAAATCTGTTTGAAGGTCTGCGGCGTTGGCTCAGGCAAGGGGCGCGTGTTGAGCGCGAGCAGGAGAGGTCTCACCTTTTGTTGCACATCCGCCAGTAACGCCCACGAAGCCGAATCGAACCAATGCAAATCTTCCATCACGATCAAGAGCGGCGTATCGTTTGCGGCGTGACTGAGCAACCGCGCCAACACCTCGCGCGTGTTGCCCGCGCGGATCTCGCCCGCCATGGCAGAGGTCAATTCATTGTCCGCGATCTGGATCGGAAGAAGCACATCCAGCAGCGGCGCATAACGCGCCAGTTCCGGTTCCACCTCGTTCAGCCTCGCCTCGATCCGCGAGCGAATCGCAAGACGATCTTCCTCGTTCAATTCCTGTTTGGCGATGATCTCCTCTAACCCAAGAATAGTATGGAACATCGTGCGCCACGCGTGATACGGGCTGTTCTTTTCGATGGTATCGCCTTCGCCGCGAAAGGTCTTCACGCGCAACGTCTCTGCCTGGCGGATCAAATCCTCGAACAAACGCGATTTGCCGATGCCCGCGTCGCCGGAAAAAATGATGGTCTGGTGCGGCAAGCCGCGCGACAATTCCTGCAAGGCGTCCCCCAGCATGATCTTTTCATCCTGACGCCCGATCAATTCCGCTTTCGGGCGGATGACGCTTTTCTTCCCTTCGAGCGGATGGAACGCCTCGACCGGTTCATTCCGACCTTTGACCTGTTGAGGCGCAAGCGGTTGAAATTCGACGGCGTCTTTGGCGCTGTCGTAGGTGGCGCGGTCACATAAGATGGGTACGCCATATTTCCCCGCGAGTTCATCCTGCAAACCGGCCGCCGCCATCAAACGCGCTGAAAGATTGACCGCGTCGCCGATGGTGGTGTATTCGCGCCGCGCCTCGTTTCCCACTGACCCGCAGAAGATGCGCCCGGTGGCTACGCCGATGTAACTGCGAACGTTCAACGCTTTGAGTTCGCGGCGGATCGTGAGCGCGGCTAACACTCCGCGCGCCGGGTCATCCTCATGCGAAAATGGGGGCAAGCCCAACGCGGCGACCAACGTGATACCTTTGTCGTCCACGTTGATCTTGTTGATGCTTCCCTCATAACGATATACCGAACGTTGGAGCAACTTCGCAATTAGTTGCGATAGTTCCAGTTTCGTATTTTGATCGAGATCGGGGAGGTTGATGAACAACACGGTCACGCGCCGCAGTTCGGCGATCCATGCGGTTTGACCGGCCGTGAGACGGTTGATGATCGCGCCGGGGATGTAGGGACGCAGTGAATTTTCCGCACCGCCGGGAATGGCAGGGGTTTCAGGCGTTTTGAAAATGGAGGAGGGCTTGTTCAAACCGTTCAAACGCCCGCCCTGTGCGATGGTTTCCTTTAATTCAAATTCGATGGGTTCGGCGAGGCTGTCGTTGCGGATCAACTTCCACGCGGAGGGTGTGACGAGGATCTCACCGGCTTTGGCGAGGTTGTTGGCGATCCCCACTTCCACCAGCGGGTTGCCGGTGAGCAGAAATTCCCAGCGGTTGAACACGCCGCCCACATGCGCGGAGGTGATGTTGCCCATGCTGACCGCAAGTTTGAGGTAAAGGTTCTGGTCTTCGGCTTTGTAGTTAGTGAGCTTCTCGCGGACTTTGAGCGCGCATTCCGCGGCGCGCATCGTCCACTGCCACTGATCGGCTCGGGAAACTGGACCAGCTGTCCCGTCGTCTGAAGCGATCGTCCACACCGCGATGACCGCGTCGCCGGCGAACTTCACCACGTCCCCGCCGTAGTCGTGGATGATGTCTATCAATTGACCGAAGTATTCGTTGAGGATGCGGGCGAGGGCTTCCACGCCAGAGGGTCCGCGTTCGGCAAGGCGCTCGGTGAGCAGGGTGAAGCCCGAAATATCGGCGAACAAAACCGCCGCCTGAAACTCCTCCGTCAGCGGCGAGTCGATGGGAACAGGATCGGCAATGACTCGTTTTTGAATCAGTTTTGGGACGTAACTTGCGAGAACTTCCGCGAGCGCGGGATTGGACATGTGGAAATGATACCGCCGCATCCCTCGTTTGCACAGGGAAACCTGCCGGCAGGAATGTTATGTTGTCATGAAAATTCCCGCCTCCTTCTGAGTGCGAGGAGGCGGGAATTTTTCGAATGGGTTAGTTGTCCGGAAAGAATGCGTGGATATTTGTCATTTCACAGCGAGTGCCGAAATCCTTGTTCGTGCCGGAGAGGAGGGTAAGCCCCAGAACGCCATCCAAGTCCTTGCTTTTTGCGAGGGTATATTTGCCGATCATCTCATCATCAACCAGCACATAGCGCTCGTATCGTTGACGATCAGCGTAAAATTCGCTTCCACAGGCTGGTCGGCGGGGTTGCCAAACTTTACGCGTCCAGAGCCGCTAGTGGGGCTTACCCGCTTGGAATATCCGGCGGAAAGGTCGGCAAATAACATCAGAACTTGCGTACGATCCAGAAAAACCGCGTAGTGATCGCCGTTCTCTTGTGCGGCAAACACAAATCCGCAGCCTGAGATGTCGGCGCTTCGATATGCGCTCGACCATTTTAGGTGCGCGCTTAAGAAAAAGTTGTGCGCGTGTTCGTCAAAGTGCCAGCGTTTGTACCATCCAAGCTGCGCCCATTCCTTGTGAAAATCATCGTATTCTTTAAAAGTTCCATCCGCGCTGGAGAGATAACCTTGTTCCACATATTCCTTCGCTTCGGCGAAGATATCTTCCGCTTGTTGGGTTGCCGCCAAATTGGGAGTGCGGGTAGGGCGAGGCGTGTTGGTCAGGGTGGCGGTTGGAGTGAATGTTACAGTCGCTGTGGGGTTAGGCGTGCTAGTAGAAGTAGCCGTAGGCTCCGCGAAGGCAGTCCCCTGGCAGGCATACGCCATCAAACTGAGGACAAAGATGAAGAGCAAAAACGGGTTCGATCTGAAAGACTTCATTGGATTCTCCTTGTGGTTTGATTTTTAATTCCCGAAAATGTCGTCAACACAATACAAGGCATTCTCTAAATTTCAAGAGCAATTCATCCATGAAAGGTTACATTTCATCACAGAACGATTCCAACACGTCACACAGGCAACGAAAGACAATCCGACTTAAATGGCTTAGAATATAACTGCAACCTCGAGGAGATAATCATGCAATTTTCAACAGACGTGCAACAAAAAATTTTGGATTTTCAACGCGCCGAGATCACCGAATATCACATCTACAGCAGGCTTGCGAAACGGATCAATTCGCCCGAAAACGCAAAGCTTTTGGAAAAAATTTCGCAGGATGAATTGCGTCACTATAACGAATGGAAACAACATAGCGGCAGCGATGTGAAACCGCAATGGCTGAAAGTCTGGTGGTATTACCTCATCAGCCGCGTGTTCGGGTACACCTTCGGCGTCAAACTGATGGAACGCGGCGAGGAGAAAGCCCAAAAGAATTACGCATCCATCGCGACGATCATCCCAGACGCGGCACGCATCCAACATGAAGAGGATGAACACGAGGAACAATTGATCACAATGTTGAGGGAGGAGCGGCTCGAATACGCCGGCTCGACCGTCCTGGGCCTCAGCGACGCGCTCGTGGAACTGACCGGCGCTCTCGCCGGTCTGACGCTTGCTTTGCAAGACGTGAAGTTGATCGCCCTTTCGGGTTTGATCACGGGTATCGCGGCGGCGATGTCTATGGCGGCGAGCGAATATCTCTCCACGCGTTCGGAGAACACGACCAAGAATCCGGTCCGCGCCGCGCTCTATACGGGCTTTGCATATATCTGCACGGTCTTTCTGCTCATCCTGCCGTATCTGTTATTCGAAAATTATTTCTTCGACCTGGCATGGGCATTGATCACCGCCGTGATCATTATCGCCGCGTTCAATTACTATATTTCGGTGGCGAAAGACGAATCCTTCCGCGCGCGGTTTTTGGAAATGGCGGGGTTGAGTCTCGGCGTGGCGTTGTTCTCGTTCATCATCGGTTATTTCATTCGGGTGTGGTTGGGGATCGATGTGTAGTAACGACTTAAGTCGTTACTACGGCTACCTATGAAAATTCTTACAGTAGACATCGGCACAGGCACGCAGGATATTTTCCTCTACGATTCGAATCTCGACCTCGAGAACGGATTCAAACTCGTGTTGCCTTCGCCAACCATGATGGTTCATCGCCGCCTCAAGCAGTCGCTTCTTTCGCGGACCCCCATCCTGCTCACCGGACATCAAATGGGCGGCGGACCTTCGGCATGGGCGATCGAGGAATACGCGCGCGCAGGGATTCCCGTGTACATGACCGCATCCGCGGCGACGACGATCAACGATGAGTTGAGGAAGGTGGAGGCGTTGGGGATTCGCATCGTCTCCGACGATGAAGTTGAAGGTCTAAGGTCAAAGGTCGAAAGTCTTGAGTTGAAGGACTTTGATTTTGAGTTGATCTCCAAGACGTTCAAGGATTATGGCGTTTCGTTGGATGACTTGTCGGCAATCGCGGTGGCGGTGTTCGATCATGGCAATGCACCTGCGGGGGTTTCGGATCGGCAGTTTCGGTTTGATTATTTGGATGAAAGAATCAAAGCAAAGAATTCACTTTCTGCGTTTGCTTATTTATCACACGATGTTCCAAAAATAATGACGCGCTTGCGATCGGTTGTCGATTCGGCGGGAGAGTTGCCATGTCCGCTGGTGGTGATGGATACGGCTCCCGCGGCGGTGTTGGGCGCAAACTTCGATTCGCACGTGGCTGTGCGTAAAAAGAAAATCATTTGCAATGTGGGCAACTTCCACACGCTGGTGTTTCGTCTGGGTGAAAAGGGAATCGAGGGAGTCTTCGAACATCACACCGGCGAGATTGATTTGTCAAAATTGGAGTCGTTGATCCGCAAGTTAGCGGATGGCTCGTTGAAACACGAAGATGTCTTCAACGACATGGGGCACGGCGCGTTGATGTACACCGATGAGATGTTTGAGTTTGGGAGGGATGAGTTTGATGTCGTGGTGACGGGACCGAGGCGGAGCATGTTCTCCCTCACCCCTGCCCTCTCCCACAGGGAGAAGGGGAGTCTGCGACCATATTTCGCTGTCCCGTTCGGGGATATGATGATCGCGGGGTGCTTCGGTCTGCTCGCGGCAACAGGGGAGATCCTGCCGGGGTTGGGCGAGGCAATTCAAAGGTCGTTGAGAGGCGAGGGCAGGCGCGGCGTCGCGCCGTGGGACGCGGGATAATTAAAGTATAATCATTTTTGCATCCGCGAAAGAAGGTCGCCATGTCTGAAAATATCTCATTTCGAGTATCCCTGCCCAAAAGGGCTTATCAAGCGCTCAAAAGAGTCGCCAAGAAAAAGCAAAAATCGGAATCCGATATTTTGCTCGATGCTTTACGCGCTTATCTCGATCAATTGGCAAAAGTCGATCCTTTGCTTGGCATGTTCGCCGATGACACTGAACTCATGGATGAAGTGTTGACCTATGCGATGCAAACGCGCGAAACGACTCCGCTTCGTATCCATGAGGGGAAATGAACAAGGCGCTGCTTGATACAGACATCCTTTCGGAAATCTTGAAAGCTAAGAATGCGGGCGTTGTGGCGAAAGCCATTAAATACAAAGAGGGTTTCGGACAATTCACAATCTCGGTGATTACCGTGATGGAAATTGTCAAAGGCTTACACAAAGTCGGGCGCGCCGACGCTTTGAAAAAATTTCTGGGCGGCTTGCGGGGAATTGAAATTATCTCCTTCGACGAATCTTGTTCGATCCTCGCAGGGCGAATGTTTGCCGACCTGGAAAATACAGGTCAACCCATTGGCAGGGCAGACCCGATGATCGCGGCAATTGCGATTGAACACGATTTGACACTGATCACAGGAAATACAGTCCACTATGAGCGATTGCAGAAGCTGGGTTATTCGCTAAAGCTCGATAATTGGCGATAATAATTATCGCGGTTGGAAATGCCATACTCAGCCATGAGATGCGGTGTCGCGCCGTGGGATAATCCAGCATAGAGGAGTCAGGATCATGAAACAACGTTTACATCTTGTCACTTTGGGCGTGAGGGATTTCGAGAAGTCGAAAAAATTTTATGAGGAAGCTCTCGGTTGGAAGCCAGCCAGCGCGAGCAGTGACGATGTCGCTTTCTTTCAGGCGGGAGGCGTTGTGTTTGCGATTTATCCGCGCGAGAAGTTGGCAGAGGACGCGTTGACGTCCGCAAAAGGGAGCGGTTTCTCGGGGTTCACGCTGGCGTACAACGCAAAAAGCGAATCGGAAGTGGATGAGATCATTGCGGACTTGAGATCAAAAGGCGTGAAGATCGTCAAAGAACCGCAGAAAGTGTTTTGGGGCGGGTACAGTTCTTACTTTGCCGACCCCGATGGGTTTCTGTGGGAGGTAGCATACAATCCGTATTTTCCGTTCGACAAGAATGGGAATTTGAAGTTGGAATAAAGTTATAAGTCGAAACACAGATCGCCCAGCAGGGGAGAAAAGAGTCAGAAAAAATCTCCATCCCTCGGTTGAAAAAAAGATTCTTTTGGTGTATTCTTGAACATATCGCCGCGCGGGAATCGTCCAAGTTGACTTACCCCGCGTTTGAGTTAACCAAGGAGAAGAGGCAATGACCAAGAAAATCGTTCAAATCGCGCTGGTTTTCATGCTCCTGATCGCGTCCTTCGTTTCAGCGGGCGGCGCGCGGGCGTGGGCGCAATGTCCCGCCTACGTCACCGTCCAATGGGGCGACACGCTCGGCGGCATTGCGCTGATGTGCGACACCACCGTGGACGCCATCCGCGCCGCCAACCCCGGGCTGGGATGGTGGCTCTACGCGGGACAGACGCTCTACATCCCCACTGGATATTCCCAGCCGCCCGTTTCACAACCGACGTATGGCGGCACCTACACCGTGCAATGGGGCGACACCATCGGCATTATCTCCCAAAAGACCGGGGCAAGCGTAGCCGCGTTGCTGGCGGTGAATCCGCAGATCACGAATCCGAGTCTCATCTACGCGGGACAGGTGATCTACCTGCCTGTCGGCGCTGGCACACCCCCGCCGAATTATCCTCCACAGGCTCCGCCACCCTCCCCCACCCAACCTCCCAGCGCGGACTTCTTCAAGCTGGTGAAGATCACGTACAAAGACGGGTTGTACATCCGCAACGCGCCCGGCGGGACGAAGATCCTTTCCTCCGCCATGCCGAACACCTACTGGTACGTCAACACTAGCAAGGTACAACGCTTCGCCGACGGCTCGGTATGGATCGAGGTCAAACTCGGCGAACAGATTGACGGCTGTTGGACCGGCTGGATGCTGGTGAAGGATTTCCTCGGCAAATACTTTACGTCACCGAAAATCGAGTGACGGCTTCAAAATTCTTGTTCAAAAACCAGAATGCCCCGATTGCAAAGTCGGGGCATTTTTGTTGAAACGCTGTCTGCGATGCGCAGGTTGAGTTGTTGAGTACTTGACACACAACCCCTCACCCCATACAATACGGACAAGATCGTACAAATTCACGAAAGGAGGCACGACCCATGATGAAAAATATTACCCTTCTCACCGTTATCCATTTGAGCGCGCCTCCTGTCGCTGGCACATAACCACGAATTCGCTGGTTTCCTTTGAACCATCCAACCGCAGGCGTGACCGCTCACCCTGCGGTTTTTGATTCGCCTCAACGCAGGGACTGACAACCCTGCGTTCACAGCAGGATGACCTAATAAGGAAACCAATCAATGAAATTCGCTTTGAACGAGTTCGATGAGGAATATCTTGAAGAAGAGAGTTATGCAAAGATAAAAAGCAAGAAAAGGAAATTGACCGACAGGCAATCCGTCACGCAGATGGTCCTGACCGTCAGCCAGGCAGATATTGATGCGCCGTTCCAAAATTCGGACTTGAACGAACTCCATCAGATGGATTGCCTCGATGAGGTGATCTGCGGGATCAAAACAGGCAAAGAGGCGTCCGTCTTTTTAGGCAGAAATTCAAAAGGACTGGTGGCTGTAAAAATATACACTGATATCCGCGTGCGGTCCTTCAAGAACGACGCGGCGTATCGGCAGGGAAGGTTCATCGGCGATACAAGGCTCAAGAAAGCCATTGACCATCACAGCCACAGGGGACTCGACGCGCGTCAGGGGTTATGGGTGCAGGAGGAATTCGCCCAGATGAAATATCTACGCGAGCATGGCGTCCGTGTGCCGCGCGAGATCGCGGTCAACGGGCTGGCGCTCGTTATGGAGTTCATCGGCGATGAGAACGGCGCGCCTGCTCCGCGCGTATCCGATCTCAGGTTGGATAAGGCTGAGGCGGAGGAAGCATTCAGGCAATCCATCCAAAACTTGAAGCGGATCGTCTCTGCGGGTCGGGTACATGGCGATTATTCCGCGTTCAACATTCTCTGGCATCAAGAAAAAGCGTTCGTCATTGATTTTCCGCAGGTGATGGAATTGAGCGCGAATCCAAATGCAAAGGCCTTTCTCGAAAGAGATGTTCGCTCCTTGTGCGCCTCGTTCCACAAACTGGGCGTTGCGGCTGATGAACGAAAAGTACTGCGGGAGTTACGAGCGCGATAACGAAAAGGAATATAATTCTCAACAATATCTTTACGAGAGACGGTTCATGAAAAACCCGTAATCACAGACGCGCCTCCGTCTCAAAAAGAATTTCATAAATCCACTCCGAAGGAGACAATCTCATGCCTACCCCCCTGCCCCGCGCGAAAGTAAAAAAGAATCAAACGTGGAACGCTGAAAGCGTCTTTGCATCCTCAAGTCAATTCGATGCTGAGGTAAAAAGTATCCTCGACGCGTTGCCTTCGATCCAAAAATACAAAGGACATCTCGGTGACGGCGTGGATACGTTCCTCGAAGCGATGAACGCGATGGACGCGCTGGAACAACGCTCGATGAAAGTCCGCGTGTATGCGACGATGTCGAGTTCGGTGGACG
>CAYWCN010000084.1:0-13172 GCA_964456775.1 uncultured Anaerolinea sp. | reverse complement strand
GGGACTCACCGGCGTCCACGATTTTGACCGCCGCGAATCGTTCATGGCATTGCAAGCCCTTCACGCGCAAAAGAAATTAAAACTGCGCGTGTTGAAAAACCTGCCCGTTGAGTTGATTGATGAAATTCACGCCATCGGTCTGCGCGGCGGATTTGGCGACGACATGTTGCGCATCGGCAACATCAAAGCCTTCATGGACGGCGCGCTCGGTCCGCACACGGCGGCGATGTTCCAGCCCTACATCGGCGAGGAAAATAATCGCGGCATCCTCAACATGGATGGCGAGGAACTCTTCGAACATGGGCGCAAAGCCGCGCAAGTGGGACTCGGCATGACAGTCCACGCCATCGGCGACCGCGCCAATCACGAAGTTCTCAACGCCTACGAGCAACTCCGCAACTATGAAAAAGAAAATCATTTGCCCGCGCTTCGTCATCGTATCGAACACGTGCAGGTGATCCATCCCGACGACGCGCCACGCCTCGCGCAACTTAACGTGGTCGCATCCATGCAGCCCATCCACGCCACGTCCGACATGACGATGGCGGATCAATTTTGGGGCGAGCGGGCGAGGTTAGCCTACGCTTGGAAAACCCAGCTCGACTTTGGCGCGACGCTCGCGCTGGGGTCCGACGCGCCGGTCGAATCGCCGAATCCGTTTTGGGGATTGCGCGCCGCCGTCACCCGCCGTCGCGCCGACGGTTCTCCCTCCGCCGACGGCTGGTACCCGGAACAAAAATTATCCATGCCTGAGGCGTTTGCCGGCTACGCCAGCGGAGCCGCCTACGCCGCGTACATGGAAGACCGCCTCGGCAAACTCGCGCCCGGCTTCCTCGCAGACTTGATCGTTCTCGAACACGACCCGTTCACTTGCAATCCAAATGAATTGCTCGCGCTAGAATCCTCGGCTACAATGGTCAATGGAGAATGGGTTTACACTTCGTTTTAGGTATCAGGTTTCAAGTTCCACGTTTCATGTTTTAAAACCTGGAACTTGACACTTGAAACATGGAACTTATCATGCCAGACCAACCTCGCCTCACACCTGAAATGCTTGTGCCTCGCATGGGGGAATATCTGATTCAAAAGGGGCTCATCACATCTGAAGACCTGCAAAAAGCGTTGAACCTTCAACAAGAGGAAATGGCGAAGGGGAATCACATCATGCTGGGCGACGCGCTCGTCAATTTGAAGTTGATCGAACACACCGCGCTCGACCAGGCTGTGACCGAACAGATCATCCAATTGCGATCCGCTCTGCAAGCCGCCAACCGCACGCTCGAACGCCGCGTGGAGGAACGCACTGCCGAACTGCAAATGGCGCTCGAACGCGTATCCGAACTCAGCCAGTTAAAGGCGAATTTCATCTCGAACATCTCACATGAACTGCGCACGCCGCTCACGCACGTGAAAGGCTATCTCGAATTGCTGATCACCGAATCGCTGGGGAAGATCACCGACGAACAGAAGCACGCGCTGCATGTCACTCAACAATCCACGAATAATCTCGAATCGCTGATCGAAGACCTCATTATGGTGTCGCTCGCATCGCGCGGAGAGATGAGCCTGAAACAGGAAGCGGTGGACCTCCGCCGTATCGCCAGCCTCGTCGTGAAATCGTCGGCGGAGAAGGCGCAGAAGCGCGGGGTGACGCTGCACGTGATGGCTGACGAGGATGTGCCGTCGGTGCAAGCCGACCCGCAGAAGATCGCCTGGGTGTTGAATCACTTGATCGATAACGGGATCAAGTTCACCCCGTCGGGTGGACGCGTGATCGTCAACCTCAAACGCGAGGGCGAGAATCTGGTCGTGATCACCGTCACCGATACGGGGATCGGCATCCCCGCCGAACGCCAGAAAGATATTTTTGAACCGTTCCATCAATTGGACGGTTCCTCCACGCGCCGCTACGGCGGAACCGGGCTGGGGCTTTCGCTGGTGCGCGAGATCATCGAAGCGCACGGCTCGATGATCGAAGTGCAATCTCTCGAAGGACGCGGCTCTTCGTTCAAATTCCCACTGCTCTCGGCGACCGACGAAAAGTGATCCATGGACAGTCAAGCTCTCGAATACTTATATGAGTTGACCCAACTCGCGGCGCAGACGGACGATTCGCGCGAAGCCATCGAAAAATTCCTGACGGTTCTGCGCAAGCAATTTGTGTTCGACAATGTGGCGGTCTACCTGCAGGATGAACGCACCGCCTCGCTCGAAATTGTGTATGCGCGCGCCATCGGACGCGCCCGCTACGCCGAAGCCGACGCCGCCTGGGGTGAGACCTTTGCAAATCAGGTCTTTGCCAGAGGCATGGTTTTGTCGCAAGACCCTCAGCCCGGCACGCCCGAGGCAGACCGGTTGCAAAGGGCGTATATGTTGGGCTTGCCGATGGGCGGCGATCATTCTGCCACAAGAGGCGTGTTGGTTTTTGTGCGCTTCGGCGGACCGGTCTATGAGAACGAACACATCCGCATCGCGCAGATCGTCACCAACCTGCTCTTCGTCCTGTTCGAGCGCGTCAAGTGGAGGACGGTTGATTCAGAGTTGGACGAATTGAAGCGGCAGATGCAATTGCAGGAGGATTTCGTCAGCACCATCTCGCACGAACTCCGCACGCCGCTCGGTTTCATCAAAGGTTATAGCACCAGCCTGCTCCGCAAAGACACCGAATGGGACGAACCCACCCGCGATGAATTCCTCGCCATCATTGACGAGGAGGCAGACCGCCTCTCGCTCTTGATCGAGAACGTGCTCGAATCGGCGCGCCTGCAAAGCAAGACTCTCACGCTCCGTTTTCAACCCTTGCGGCTGGATGCCATCTTGCGCGATGTGGTCATGCGTATCCGCTCGCACTTCAAGAACCTCGAAGTGGACATCGAAACAAAATCCACGCCTTCCATTCACGGCGACGGAGTGCGCATCGCGCAGGTGTTCGAGAACCTGTTTACGAATGCGATCAAATACGCGCCCGGCGCGCCGATCGCGGTTTCTCTCTCTTCGCAAGGCGATTCGGTTCTGGTCGTTTTCAAAGACGGAGGTCCCGGCATCGCGCCCGAATCCCTGCCGCTCATCTTCGAGCGTTTTTACCGGGTCAAGAGCGAGAAAAGCGTCACCGGTTCCGGGCTCGGACTTTACATTTGCAAGCAGATAATTCAGGCACATCGTGGTAAGATTTGGGCAGAATCGACACTCGGCGAGGGCACCGCGTTTTTTATTGAATTGCCCATTAACCCATCGAACTGACAGGAGGTCTTGGCATGGCAAAGCGCATTATGATCGTGGACGATGAACCCCGCTATTTGCGCCTGCTGGAAGCAAACCTGCGGACGGAGGGATACGAAGTGGTCACCGCGCAGGATGGCATGCAGGCGGTCAGCGTTTTTTCAGACCAGCCGATCGATCTCGTTTTGATGGATGTGATGATGCCGAAATTAGACGGCTTTGGGGCAACCCAGCGCATCCGCGAATTTTCCAGCGTTCCAATTATCATCCTCACAGCAAAAGGCGACGAGCAGGACCGCGTGCGCGGACTCGACCTGGGCGCGGACGATTATCTGATCAAACCGTTCTCCGCCACCGAATTGCTGGCGCGCGTTCGAGCCGTTTTGCGCCGGGCGCAGCCTCCCAGTGAAGCCGGGCAGTCCCGTTTCTTCACGCACGATAACCTGAAAATTGACTTCGCCCGCGCGGAGGTCTGGCGCGGCGAAACGCCCGTTTCTCTTTCCGCCACTGAATATCGCCTCCTGCTCCAGTTCGCCCATCACGTGGGCAAGATCATGACCTCCGAGGAACTGCTGACCAGCGTGTGGGGACCGGAATACCGCACCGATAAGGAAATCCTCTGGGTGAGCATAGCCCGGCTGAGGCAAAAACTCGAAGATGATGCGCACAGCCCGAAGCACATCGTGACGCGTTCCGGGCTGGGATATCTCATGCCGCCCATCGAGGAATGACCTCCTTAAGGTTCTGTAAAGACTCCTAAAGCAAGTGCAAGGCAATTTGCCCCATATTTCGACTACACTCGGAATGCGGGCAGACCACGTACAGCGACAAGCCCCACAGGCTGTCGCTGTTTGATTTTATGAAAGAGGCGCAATGTCAATCGAATACGATGAAAAAGGCAAGATCTATACTGAGGTGGTTTCGAAAGTCGCCATATACGCGATGATCCAAACCAACACGCACCGGATGCGCGGACGGTTGTACATCCGCCGCGATGAACGGGTGAAGGATGAACTCGACCGCGCGGAAAGATTCCTGGCGTTAACCGAAGTGACCGTGTTTAATACCGATGGAAGCGTCTTATACGAAGCGCCGTTCATGGCTGTGCAGCGCGCCAGCATCGTCTGGGTTATGCCCGAATCCAATCTACATGGGGAGAACTCCTGATGGCAACTCCGCTCGCAGCCAACTTTACCCGGCTCACCTCCTCCGACCTGCTCAAATTCAAACGCTATTTGGTTGAGAACGTCAACCGTTCGATGGAAGGCGAGGAATTACAACTCGGCAACCGCACGGACTTTATCAAAGCGCAGCTCGATGAAATCTACGTTCAAACCAAAGTGAACCTGCCGCAGGATTTGCGCAAGCAGATCTTCGATGAGATCCTCGATGAATTAACCGGTCTGGGTCCCATCCAAACCTTGATCGATGATCCGGACGTGACCGAAGTGATGGTGAACGGACCGAAAAAAATATACGTGGAAAAGAAGGGCAAGCTGACGAAAAGCCCGGTCACCTTCGACGACGACGCGCATGTCCTGCGGATCATTGACCGCATCGTCCTGCCGCTGGGCCGCCGCGTGGATTCAGACAGCCCTACCGTAGACGCCCGCCTGCCCGACGGTTCGCGCGTCAACGCGGTTGTTCCGCCCGTCGCCATTGATGGACCATCCATCACCATCCGCAAATTCACCAAAGATAAACTCTCGGTTCAGCAGTTGATCGAATACGGTTCGCTGACGCCGAACATGGCGGAATTCATCCGCGCTTGCGTGATGGCGCGACTCAACATCGTCATCTCCGGCGGGACAGGCTCCGGCAAGACCACGCTCCTCAACGTGCTGTCGGGTTATATCCCGGAAGAGGAACGCATCATCACCATCGAAGACGCGGCAGAACTGCAGCTGCAACAGGATCACGTGATGAGGATGGAAACGAAAACATCCAATACCGACGGCAAAGGCGCGGTGACCATCCGCGACCTCGTCCGCAACTCGCTCCGTATGAGACCGGACCGCATCGTGGTGGGCGAAGTGCGCGCGGGCGAAGCGTTGGATATGCTGCAAGCCATGAACACCGGTCACGATGGCTCGCTGACCACCGTCCACGCCAACTCGCCGCGCGACGCGATCTCGCGCATCGAAACGCTCGTGCTTATGGCTGGCATGGACTTGCCGCTGAAAGTGGTGCGCCAACAGATCTCATCCGCGGTGGACCTCATCATTCAACAAACGCGCTTGAAAGACGGCTCGCGCAAAGTGACCGCCATCACCGAAGTGGTCGGCATGGAAGGCGATACGGTCGTGCTGACCGATGTGTTCAAGTTCGAGCAAACAGGCGTCGGCGAGAACAACAAGATCCTCGGCGAACTCAAACCTACTGGCATTCGTCCGCTCTTCTCACCGCAACTCGAAACGGCTGGCTTCAAACTCGGCGGCGAGATCTTCATGCCTACTCCCATCGGACGGAACCTGCGAAACTAAAGCGCGACGAACTCCATAGGTGAAAATTTTAAGCCGCAGAGAACACTGAGACCATAGAGTAAAATCTCAAAGTCTCTGTATTCTCTGTGGCTTTTTTATTGGGGAATCCGCTAATCTTCACGAATTCACGCTAATCTTTCTAGAAGAATTCGCGCTGATTGGCGGAGATTAGCGGATAAAAAATCCAAATGCGATAGCCGCATCCCGAAACGAAACAACGCTCACTCTCTGCTATAATTATGGAAGGATGTAAATCGTCCCGCGGGTTCAACAAAAAAGATTCGTTTTCGTGAACACCCGCGGGACGCTCTGTCACTGAGGAGCCATGGATAGCAAAACCCAGATCACGATACGCACAAAGAAACTCGGCGTGCTCATCCGCGATGCGCGTCTCGCCGCGCGCCGCAAGCCCTCGGAATGCGCGGAAGCCATCGGCGTGAAGAACGGCGTGTTCCGCTCTTACGAAGACGGACGCAAGGCTCCTTCTTTGCCCGAACTCGAAGCGCTTGTCTACTTTTTAGATCTGCCCATTGACCACTTCTGGGGCAAGGAAGTCCGCTCCGACGATTCTCCCGCCTACGAAAAATTCGATCTTTCCAAACTTATGGCTGTCCGCCAGCGGAAGATCGGCGCCCTCCTTCGGCAGGAACGCAACAACGCGTCCGTCTCCATCCGCAATCTCTCGCAGGAAACCGGCATCTCCAGCGGACGGATCAAAGCCTACGAACTGGGCGAACGCGCCATCCCGCTCCCCGAATTGGAAGTCCTGCTCCAAGCCTTGCACGGACGCATCGAAACCTTCTTCGACCGCAGCGGGCCCATCGGTCAATGGTTGATGAACGAAGAGGCGATCCAAAACCTGCTCGAACTGCCGGAAGATGTGCGCCAGTTCATCTCCTTGCCGGTCAACCGCCCGTATCTCGAACTCGCCATGAAACTCAGCGCCATGTCGCGCGATAAATTGCGCTCGGTCGCCGAAGACATCCTCGACATCACCCTCTAATCCACCGTGAACGATTCAACCGCATCCGCGCTGGCGGAACAAGGAAAGAAAGAATACGAGAAGGGGGCTTTTCTCGCCGCGGCAAAATTGTTCGCCCAAGCCGCGCGAGCGTATGAACAAGCCAACGATCCGCTCAACGCGGCGGAGATGAAAAACAATCAAAGCGTGGCGTTCCTGCAGGGAGGCAAGGCAAGCGACGCGCTGAAAGCCACCGAAGGCACCGAAGAAATTTTCGCCAACGCCGGCGACCTCAAACGGCAGGGCATCTCCGTTAGCAACCGCGCCGCCTCGCTGGAAGGGATGAAACAATGGAGGGAAGCCCTCGCCGAATACGACCGCGCCGCGTCCCTCTTTGAACAAGCGGGCGAAGGCGATATGCACTCCATCGTGCGCAAAGCCTCCGCCAACATCCACCTCAAATTCGGGCGCGTCGACTCGACCGGCATGGACATTTACGATTC
Source organism: uncultured Anaerolinea sp. (assembly GCA_964456775.1). Lineage (GTDB taxonomy): Bacteria > Chloroflexota > Anaerolineae > Anaerolineales > Villigracilaceae > Defluviilinea. The sequence continues at coordinate 6,006 of CAYWCN010000084.1, read as the reverse complement.
GCTTCGCCTGGTGGAAAAGCCCACGCTCACTCAACGCATTATGAAATTCCTCATGCGCATCGGGTTGATCCGCTAACCCGAAAAACTTTGCCGCAGAGAACACAGAGAAAAAGAGTTTTTTTCTCAAAACACTCAGCAAACTCTGTGGCTTAAATAGATTTGCCTTTGCAACATGCTCACCACTCTCGTCCGACCCGCCAGCCTCGCCGACCATCAACAATTATCGAACTTGTTATTCTTCGAGACGCGTATGCACCGTCACCTCGACTGGCGTCAGCCGCTCGAATGGCTGGGGAGTCCATTTTATTGGGCGCTGGACGAGGGTAGTCACATCACCGCCGCGCTTGCCTGTCCGCCGGAAGCGGCGAACATGTTTTGGATTCGATTATTCGTTTTTTCCGGGCATTGGAATTCAGAGAGCGCGTGGAATGTACTCTGGCATGCCGCTCATGAAGAGATCGCAAACGCGGGCGGAGAGAAAGTTGCCGCCATCGCTATGCAGCCGTGGTTCCAGCAGACGCTCGCCGCCAGCGGATTCGAAAACCGCCAAAATATAGTCATGCTCGAATGGCAGTACCAGCCGTGGGTCCGGAAAGAAGCGGCGGGGATTCGCATCCGCAAGATGGAAGAGGCCGATCTGCTTGCCGTCGAAGAGATCGACTCCGCCGCGTTCGATCCGCTGTGGCAAAATCCGCAAGCCACTTTGCGCGCGGCGTTTTCGCAAGCGTTGTTCGCATCGGTGGCGGAAGATGAACGCGGCGTTGTCGGCTATCAGATCACAACCGGCAACGGAGGGCGGGCGCATCTCGCGCGATTGGCGATCCACCCGTCCGCGCAGGGACGCGGCGTTGCCTATCATCTAACGAGCGACCTGCTCACGCGACTCGTCAACCAGGGCTTTGGCAAACTCAGCGTGAACACGCAAAGCGACAATCATTCATCGTTGAATTTATATCAAAGGCTTGGCTTTCGGCGCACCGGCGAACAATACCCGGTGTATGTGTTCGATTTACACAATTACAAAAGATAACTATCAACATCTACACGGTATGTCATGCTGAGCGGAGCGAAGCATCTCCTGACAGGTTGCGCAAGACTCTTCGGTCGCTGCGCTCCCTCAGAGTGACACAACTCATTGATAGAGGAGGCACAATGGCGGAACGAACTGACACCATGATCGTCAACGCGCTGGTTCGGCAGGCGCTCACCTCCGCGCAGGAGGTGATGGGTGAGAACGGCTTGAACGCCGTGTTACGCGCCAGCGGACTGGAACGATACGTCGGCAATTTTCCTCCGAACAACCTCGAACCTTCGATCCAATCGTCGCAGTATGCGAAACTCAACGCCGCCATCGAAGAATTCTACGGGCGCGGCGGACGCGGCATGTTGAAGCGCATCGGCAAAGCCTCGTTTCAATACGCGGTGCGCGAACAAGCCGCATTGTTGGGACTCGCCGGTGTGGCGTTGAAATTACTGCCTGAAAAACAAAAGATCAAATTCATTTTGAACAGCATGGCGAACGCGCTGAAGAAAAGCAACCCGCAAGTGGAAGCGTGGGTAGACGATAGCGGCGCGCGCATTGCGTATCACGAATCCACGTGCGCCATCTGCCAGGGGCGGCACAGCGAAATGCCCATCTGTCATTTGTATACCGGTTCCATCAGCGAAGCCGTGCAATGGGCAACGGGCAAAGAGTTCGAGATCGTCGAAACGCATTGCTGCGCCAAGGGCGATCCGTATTGCCGCTTCGAGGTCGGAGAAGCGCGTGAGTGAGATAAGATTTTCCAACCGCATCACGCGGCGGCTTGCCGAAACCATCAGCCGCGAACTCGGCGCCGATCAATTCACGGCGATGCTGGGCTTGTCGAAACTTCCCGCCGAATGGTCGAAGCCGGATACGTTCTTAAAAATGGACGCGCTCGAATCGGCGAAGGCATATGCCACCCTGCAAGCCGCGATGCGCGCCTACTTCGGACGCGGCGCGCGCGGCGTGTTACTGCGCGTCGGTCAGCGGATGTGGCATCACCTTCTCGAAGATGCCGGCTTGGGCGGACGCGCGCAAGCGGCAGTCGTCAAACGGCTCCCGCTGAACACGCGCCGCAAACCGACCCTCGACCTGCTCGTCAAATTCCTTTCTGCCGCTCCCGGCGACATCACGATTCACACCCTCGACCTCGACCTGCTTCTCGTTGACCATGCCTCTCCCACCGCCAGCGGACAGAGCGAGTCCGCGCCCATTTGCTACGTCACGCAAGGGCTCATCCGCGAGAGTCTCTTTTGGGGAACCGGCGGCGCGTACGATGTAGACGAGACCGCCTGCAAGGCAGAGGGACATCACGCCTGCGAATTCAAGATCACAAGCGGGAAATAAGCGTTCCCTAAACTTTTCCTAGACAAAACCCAGCGGGCATGGGAAAATCTGCGCGAAAATATACTTCTTCAAGGAGAATACATGAACGTCGATAAGAAAAGCAAGCGCCAGATGCGGCGCGAGCAAATTCAGAGAACCGAGTCGCGCAAGCGATTGATCACCATTCTATTGATCGTGCTTGGCGCGGCATTTTTAGTCTTCGTGGTAGTTGCGCCCCAACTTCAATCTGCGGGAGAGATCATCCCGATCACGCCCGCCGCCGACCTGCCCAACCCCGTTGGCGTCACTTTGGGCGACCCGGATGCCCCCGTCACAATAGACATCTACGAGGATTTCCAGTGCCCCGCCTGCCGGAACTTCACCGAAAGCATCGAGCCTTTGATCATCGAACATCTCATCAAACCCGGAAAAGTGAAATACGTCTTCCATAATTTTCCCTTCATTGATGGTGATGGCGCCACACGCGGCGGCGAATCGGACCAAGCCGCCAATGCCGTCATGTGCGCCAACGAACAGGATAAATTCTGGGATATGCACGCCATCATCTACACCAACTGGAACGGCGAGAACCAGGGGAACCTGAGCAATGTTCGGCTGAAAGCAATGGCAGAAAGCATCGGGCTGGACACGAACCAGTTCAACGATTGCTTCGACGACAACAAATATAAAGATGAGATCCAAGCCGATTACCAGCATGGTCTGGATATTGGCGTGCAGGGAACGCCGGGCGTTTTCGTGAACGGAGAAAAAGTGGGTCAGCCGGGCTACATCCCTCAATATCAAGAGATCGCCGAAGCGGTCGAGATCGCGCTGAGCAAACTGTCTCAGTAAAAAAAACCGAAAGGACACGGATGTTTCCGTGTCCTTTTTGATTCAGCGCGTCCGTCATTGCTTCCTCGCAATGACGAGAATAAGACGTGTATAATGACCTTGGATTCGTTTTATCATTCGAGGGCTTATGCAGACGAAAACCCGCCTCCAACTCACGTTCAACTGGCTCACCCTCCTCAGCCTGATCCTCGCTTCATGCTCTGTCCCCTCCCGGCAAGCCACGCCGACCGCCATCCCTCCCACGCTGACATCGCAACAACAGACCGCGCCGCCCGCCGTCATCGAAACGGACCCGCCGCTCGATAGCGTCATCGGGCATCTTGCTCCCATCACGTTCTACTTCAACCAGCCGATGAATCCGTCCACAGTGGAGCCTGCCTTTAGCGGACTCCCCGCCGGCGCGTACGTGTGGAAAGATTCGTCAACGCTTTTCTATACGCCAGCGCAACCGTATGCCCCCAACTCAAAACTAAAAATAACCATCGGCGCGTCCATCCAGTCCGCTACAGGATTTGGGATCACGGAGCCGATTGAACTCTCGTTCACCGTCGCCGACTTTCTGCGCGCAACGAACATGCTCCCCAAAGCCGGCGCAACCGATGCGAATGTCGATTCAGCGATCGTCGCTTCATTCAACCAGCCGGTTGTTCCGCTGGGGGATACTTCCAATCAACTCTCTGCATTCACCGTTCAACCCACTGTTTCGGGCCGTGGCGAATGGATCAATACCAGCACGTACATTTTCTATCCGGAGCCCGCCATGTCCGGCGGGACGGAATACACTGTCAGTTTGAATCCGAGTCTAAAAACTGTATCAGGCGTCCCCGTGGATGGAAGCGGGCAGAACGCGTGGAAATTTGTCACCGCGAATCCGCGCGTCGTCACGTTGGATCCGCCCGCCGATAAATTCATCGGGCCCGATGCAAAGATCACGTTGACCTTCAACCAGCCGATGGATGCGGAAAGCGTGCAATCGAATTTTCTATTGAGTGGAATCAACGGGCCCGTGAATGGAACTTTTGCATGGAACGATGACAGCACCGAATTGGTCTTCACGCCTGAAAAAGTTTTGGCGCGCAACGTGGGCTATCTCTTGAAAGTATCTGCGGATGCGAAATCGCGCGGCGGCGTAACGCTTGGCAAAGAGTTTGGCGCGGCGTTGAACACGTATCCCGATTTTGAAGTGGCGGGGGCAAGCCCGTATCAAACGTATGTCGAATTTCGATTCAGCGCGCCGCCTGTGGAGGGCGATTACGTCAAGTCGATCACGGTCGCGCCACCGGTGAAAAATCTTCAAGCGGGCGTGTACGATTACGGCGATGGACCGATGATGTCGGTGTATGGGGACTTCCAGCCTGAGACGGATTACACCATCACGCTCGCGGGTTCGATCAAAGATCAGTGGGGGCAGACGCTGGGCGACCCGTTCGCGTTGAATTTCACCACGCCGCCTTTGCCCGCCTCGCTGACCTTTCAACCTTACTATAACTCCGCGTTCGTGAGACCGGATGCGCCGGTCTTGCACGCGGGCGCGATCAACATCCAAACCGCGCAAGTAGACATCGCGCCGTTGACCTTCCAGGATTTTTTCACACTGCAAAGTTCCTACGACGCCTTGCGCAATTACCAGCCTCAAAATTCCGCCACGTATTCGCAAACATTCGAACTGCCTCGCAACACATATCAACCGGTGGGCATCGATCTCACAGCGGAGGATACTCTACTGCCGCCCGGCGTGTATTATGTGGAGATCAACTCGCCGCAGATCCGAACAGATACGCAAATTAATTTTGTCGTGTCGAGTCACGTGAACATCACGCTGAAACATAGCGCGAAAGAAGCGCTGGTGTGGGCAGTGGACTTATCCTCGCAAACCCCAGTGAAGAACGCGCCGGTGGTCATTTACGACAGCGCAGGCAACGCGCTCGGTTCCGGCACAACCGATTCAAACGGATTGTGGCAGGGCGCGATCAATCCATATAAAGATTCCTTGTATGCGGTCGTCGGCGCGCCGGGCGAGGAAACTTTCGGGCTGGCGGTCAGCAATTGGAACTCCGGGTTCAACGCGTGGAATTTCGGGTATTCACAAATCGTGGAACCGCCGCACACTCAAATTTATATTTACACCGACCGCCCGATCTATCGCCCGGGGCATACAGTCTATTTCCGCGGTGTGGCGCGGCAGGAATTCAACGGGCGGTATGAGTTGCCGCCGCTCAACGAAATTCCGCTGACTGTGACGGATGGGGCTGGCACAGAAATTTCCACGATCAATGCGAGCCTTTCGCCATACGGCACGTTCAACGGCGAGATTCAATTGGCAGAGGATGCGCCGCCCGGATATTACACAATTCAGAATTCGGCTTTAAGTTTTTATTTCAGCTTTCAAGTGGCGGAATATCGCAAGCCGGAGATCAACCTGAGCGTGGACTTCCCAACGGATGCGATCAAACTCGGCGACTCAACCTCTGCGACGGTGGACGCGCAATATTTCTTCGGCGCGCCCGCCGGGGGAGTTGACGCCACGTGGTCAATGTATACCCAGCCTTCGTATTTCGACCTGCCCGGTTATCAAACCGGGTTGATCAACACGAATTGGTATTCCACGTCCATGCCGCAGACCGATCTGCAAACGGCTGACGACGAGAAGGGCAAGACCGACCCGCAGGGAAAACTGTCCATTGCGATGCCAGCCGTCCCTGAGTCGGAAGAAGCGCAGAGGGTCACGCTGGAAGTGACGGTGCAGGATGAGTCCGGATTCCCGATCAGCGCGCGGAGCGAATTGGTCGTCCATCCCGCCGATT
>CAYWCN010000083.1:0-13388 GCA_964456775.1 uncultured Anaerolinea sp. | reverse complement strand
ACTTCATCGCATACAAACTCAAATGCCCAGATGAATTGCTCAAAAAGAAAATCTTTTTGTCGGCATATTGCGGCACAACGAACAATCGGGCAGACATCAACGATTCGACACGATACGACATGGCAAGGCTCCTCTTGAATTTGATTTGTTTATTTTACTTTGATTGGCAAGAATGCGATGGCTTCTGATGTGTTGTGTTTGAGCACGAGGGACATATAGCGCTTTTCAAAATTAAGCCAGCAACAAAACCTTCCTCGCTGAGCGGAGTGTCCTTCGACTACGTTCGTCGCAACGAGCGCTCCTCACTCCGCTCAGGACGGAAGTCGCGTTACGGGAATCGTTTTGAAAGATTTCAAATCCTTGACTCAATACTCAATCAACTGATTTGGCTACGCGCAGGAATTTAGAGGATAATCCCGCCGCCGACAACTACATCATTTTGATAGAAGACCGCCGCCTGACCCGCTGTGATGTCACGTTGCGGCGCGTCAAACGTGACTTGTGCCTGCTCCTCCCCATTTGGCTTGACCCACGCCTCAGCCTCTTTCGCGGTGTAGCGAATCTTCACCTCCGCGCGGAACGGCTCACGCGGTATTTCGCCCGAAGTCCAATTGACATCACGCGCGATCAACTCTTTCGAGCCGAGTTGTTCTTGTGTGCCAACGATCAACGTATTGCGTACAGCGTCCTTCGTAATGACGTAAAGCGGAACGGGCGATGCAACTCCTAATCCCTTGCGTTGACCGATGGTGTAATTCGCAAGTCCGTTGTGCGAGCCAATTGCCTCCCCATCGCGTGTGACAATTTCCCCCGGCTTCAACATCTCCGCCGCGTTGCGTTGCAGGAAGTTGCGATAATCTTCGCCCGCGAGAAAACATAAATCTTGGGAATCTTTTCGCGAGGCGGTTGGTAAGCCGTGTCTCTCGGCGATCTGTCGAATCTCAGGCTTGGTGTATTCACCGACAGGAAACAACGCGTGCTTCAACTTTTCCTGATCGAGAACATGCAGAACATAAGATTGATCTTTATTACGGTCAACCGCGCGTAGCAACTCTACTTTTCCATTTTCATTTCGCACACGGGCATAATGCCCCGTTGCCATAAAGTCCGCGCCTAACGCGAGCGCGTGATCGAGCAAAAACGTCCAGCGGATCTTGCGGTTGCAGACCAAGCATGGATTCGGAGTCTCGCCGCGCGCGTACCCTTCGAGAAAATATTCCACGACTGTTTCGCGGAAGACATCTTTCGCATCAATCACATAAAACGGAATATCGAGTATCGCCGCTACTCGCCGTGCCTGCGCCATCGAATCAGGAGTGCAACAGCGATTTGACTCTTCCTTGCCGGGTTCGCTCCACAAACGGAGCATCATGCCGATGACCTCATAGCCCTGCTCTTTGAGCAAGGCGGCGGCAACGGAGGAGTCCACTCCTCCAGACATGGCGACGACGACTTTAGTCATGAATTTCACCGTCCCAGATTCTAATGCAAATTTTCAAAGATGATGGCGCTGTTTCTTGTCTATTGTAGTTTCATCATTCGAACAAAAAATGTGATGTTCAAGTAGAATTGAACGAAGTCTTTACGCCTCAGAACAAGGTGATTACATGAATCGCAAATCTGGCATTCCATTTACATCATTTACCCGCGAGGGGTTACAGAATCTCCTTTTAATTTCCTTGGCAGTTTTCTATATTGCACAGTTCGAATTAGATATACTATCGCAAAACATGTGTGGTCAACTTGCCATTGATTATTGTTCATTCTGGAGCGCCGCTAAAACGGCAAATGAACAAGGATACGCTGGCGTGTACGACTTGAAAAATCTTGAAGAACTTCAAAGGAAAATATTTCCTTCCAGATATGCAAATGATGGAGAGTTTGCAACCGTTCCAACCCCGTATTTGCCGGTTTTCATCCTGCCGTTCCAAGTTCTATCGTTTCTCGGTCCATATTTAGGGTATTGGGTATGGTCTATTCTTAATCTAGCAATCTTTATATACTACCTGCAGTTTTTTTCAAAACATACGACAAATGAACGCCTGTCATGGCGGTTGTTGCTAATGCTTCTACTCTCATTACCCGTCTTCTTAAATTTCTACTATGGGCAAGTAAATACATGGCTAACAATTTGCGTTGGCGAGTACACGAGAGCCGCCATGACGGGAAAACCTTTCCGCGCAGGACTTTGGCTGGGAGGGTTGCTGATTAAACCTCAATATCTGATTCTTATCGGTATCGCTTTGCTCATCCAACGCGCAACAAAAATACTAATGGGTCTCGGAGTTTCATCTTTAGCAATAATCGGTGCTTCATTCTTAATGGCGGAAACAAATGGTTTTGTTGCCATCTTTCATTTATGGCTTGGATATACTGACAACTTACCCGCTACAGGACCCGATGTAATGATGAACTGGCGGATGATCAGCGTAAATTTGAGCCCATACCTTGGGGCTGTTACCGGTCGGACAATTGCGCTGACAGGCATGGCGATTACCACACTAGGAATACTCTTTATTTGGAGGCGCTCAGTAAAACCGACCTCGTCGCTATATGTCATAGCCATCTTGGGCACATTTGCCGCCACCGGAGCAGTGGCTTGGCATTCACACATTTCCTCCGCAATGATACTTATTCCTCTGCTCGTCTATTTATCTCAACCACAGAAACATCTATCGACAAGAATACTCTCGGTTTGGATTTTTGCGCCGCCTCTATTTCGCTTTGTCGCGTTTATTCTGGCAATATTAATTCAAACACAAACGGTGTCCAGCGACTTAATCAGTTTGGTAAATTTGCTGATTGCCATCTTTCCATTTGGATTAAATATATATTTACTAGGTTGGGCAGTAGCATATTTTCGAAAGACTGCTTTGCATACGGACGCGTTTCTGGTTAAAAAATAGACAGTAGCATTATTCATAGGCTGGACATAAACAAGTGCACAGGAAAAAACATGAGATCATCTCAATCGTCTTGCTTTTTCAACCAAATTAGGCAAAGTATTCAAAAACGACTCGATATGTTCAGGCAATGTATCTTTCCCAAGAGTCACTCGCAGCGACCCCAACCCCCACTCGCGCGACAAGCCAATTGCGTTCATCACTTCACTCGGCTCAGGGTTGCCGGTTTTGCACGCGGAGCCAGAGGAGCAGGCAAAGCCCGCCGCGTCGAGAAGCGTGAGCAATAAGTTTCCATCCACATCTTTGAAGGCGAAACTTGCGTGATGAGGCAAACGCATCGCCATATCACCAGTGAGTCGAGAATCAGGAACCGATTCGAGAACTGTGCCGATAATTTTGTCACGCAATGGCTTGACGTGCGTCACACGTTGTTCGCGCTCTTCGTGAGTCAACCGCAAAGATTCCGCAAAGCCGACGATGTACGGCACGTTCTGAGTCCCTGCGCGGAGGTTGAACTCCTGCCCCCCACCGGTAAGATGCGGAACGAGCGGAGTCCCTTTGCGGACGTATAACGCGCCGACGCCTTTCGGTCCGTAAAATTTGTGCGCGCCAAGCGACATCATGTCTACGCCGAGCTCGTTCACGTCCACTGGCAGATACGCGGCGGCTTGCACCGCGTCAGTGTGGAACAGAATATTATTTGCGCGGCATATTTCGGCAATTTCTTTAATTGGGTTGATCGTGCCAATTTCATTGTTTGCATACATCACAGAGACGATTGCAGTGTCTCCACAAATTGCTTTGGCAATAGTCTCTGGCGTGACCATGCCGCGCTCATCTACATCCAGCCATTCGATGAGGAAGCCGTCATATTTTCCAAGATGCTCAAGCGTTTTCGTCACTGCGGGATGTTCGGCGCGCGAGGCGAGAATCCATTTTGCGCCGGTCTTTTCGCGCGTCGCGTATGCCGCGCCGCGAATCGCAAGGTTGTCCGATTCGGAGCCGCAGGAGGTGAAAATAATCTCATCGGGCTTGCAATTCAACACGCGCGCAACAGACTCGCGCGACGAATCGATCGCGGCTTCGGCAATCTGTCCGAAGCGGTGAACAGACGAAGGGTTCCCGAAAGAAACGTTGAAGAAGGGAGTCATCGCGTCCACCACACGAGAATCCACAGGCGTTGTTGCAGAATAATCCAAGTAAATCATCGCGACAGATTATAGCATGATGAGAATAGGAACTTCGTAGGGCAATCGTCCGTTAACCAACGGGCATAACCATGTAAAATTGCGGCTCGTTGAAAGGAGAACTATGAAAAAACAATTGATCATATTAGGATTATGCGCGTTGTTGATCGCATCGTGCGGAGGCAGAGAGACGACAGCGACACCGACAAACACGCTCACCGTGGATGAAATTCAAGCGCTCGCCATCGAGACGTTTTCAGCGGCTCTCACCCAGACCGCGCTTGCCGCGCCCTCGGAGACTCCCTACCCCACTTTGACCGCGTCGGCTACGTTCGAGCCGTTCGTCACCAGCACGGGAGGGACGTTCCCACTCGCCACAGCGACAACAAGCGGCGGCGGGAATACTTGTTATCGGATGACGTTTGCGAACGATGTATCAATTCCCGATAACACTGCAATGACGCCCGGTCAGAATTTCACTAAAACATGGAAGGTGTTGAACTCCGGCACATGCGCGTGGGATGCGGGATTCAAATTCGCGTTCACGGGCGGAGAACAGATGAGCGGCGTGACTTTTATCCTCCCGTCAGCAGTCGCCCCCAATACAACATTGGATATTTCGGTCGCCATGATCGCGCCAACAAAAACAGGGACGTTACGCGGCAACTGGCGCATGCAAACCGCCGGCGGACAGTTCTTCGGCGATGAGGTGTATGTGCAAATTATCGTTGGCGGCAGCGCGGTAACAGGCACAGCAACAACCGGTTCTGGACCAACTGCCACTGCTACGATAATACCCACCGAAACGCCAATAACGCCAACTCCGTAAAAACATCGACCTCTTCAAATGAAGAGGTCGATGTTTTGTTTGAACAAGAACGTCCCGCAGGCATGGTTGAAAATCAGCAGATTCTCGAAGAAACCTGCGGGACGATACTGCTAAAATACTTCCAACGTTCCGCGCCGTTTGGCGATGGCTTCAAAAGCAGTGAACAGGAAATACCCCACGAGGAAATAGACAAAACCGACAGCCAGTTCGCCCCACAGCAAAGGCGCAACTTCCACGAGGCTCGCTCCGGCAACAAATTCGCGTGCCGCAAGGATTCCGCGCGTGAGCGGCAACGCGGATGAAATGGCTTGCATCCAAACAGGGAGTTGAGCCAGCGGGATATTCGCTCCAGAAAACAGGAGCAACAAAAAGTAGACGAAGTTATTGATAAACATCACGTTGACAGTGATGAGTGCGAGACAGCCAAGCAGAAGACCCAGTCCGCAGGTGCTGATCGTGGTCACGAAGATCGTCAGGACAAGCCCGGGCAAATTCGCATGTGAGAGGTCCAGCCCCATGAGAAGAACTCCCCACACGAAGGCGATGAACACGCCGAGCGCGCCATCCAAAATGTTCATGAAGGCGCGACCCATGAAAACGAAAAGTCGATTGGCGGGTGTGCCGAAGATGTAACCGAGCGTTCCCGCGTCGCGGTCGCCGCCGATGCTCATCGTCATGCCAAAGATTCCGCTGACGGCTGTGATCTGAAGCGCGTTGCCGATGATATAAAACGAAGCGTTATCCGAACCTGTAGCATACGTCCCAAGATAGACGAAGAAAAACATCTGCGCCAGAGGCATGAGAATTTTCGAGGCGGTGTATTGGATCGGACGCATCCAATGAAAGAGAGCCACGTATGAAAGAATCGCGCCTTGCCAGAAGAGACGGAGGTTGTTGGTGAGAGTTTTCATATTATTTCAAGTTTTGAATCAACTGCGCTTCGTCTGCGAGACAGTCGAACACTGTCTCTCCGCTCAGCGCGACAGGTTGCATCACTCCATTCCGAGAGTTGCATCGGCGCGGGCTTTGTAGAGCATCACTTTGAATAAACGCGAAGCGATGAACAAATCAATCACGGAAAAGAGGAGCATCATGCCCCAGGCGAAGAGAGTCTCATTGAGCGGCGCGCCAGCCGTCGAAGTGCCGTGAAGCGCAACTGCCGCCCAATATGGCGGAAGCAAATACGAGACGGGATTCGTCCAACCGGGCAGAAGCGCGATCGGGAAGAGAAATCCGCAAAAGACATACACGGGAAATTCCATCGCGTTTTGCCAGGCGCGCACACCGGGGTTCATCACGAAGATCGGCGCGATGATGAGCCCGAAACTGACGAACGCCAACACGGACAACAAAACGGTGACCGCAAAGAGTATCGGTTGTTGAATTTCTAATGAGTAACCGAAAGCCCATGCCGCAACGAAATATCCCAACACCATCGAGAGCAGAGATTGCGCGACGTTGGCAAGATTTTTTCCAATCACGATCACTTCGAACGGAGTGGGAATCGCAACCAGCGACTCAAGTGTCCCCGTCCAACGCTCGAAGTTAATGCTGTTGCCTGAAATGAACAACAGGCTCGACCATAACCCGGTCAAGCCACTGCCGACCACAACATACATCGCCGCGTCTGCGCCTTTGTCTTGCAACATCCACAAACCAAGCAGCGCGATAAGGATCGGCTGAAAGAGAACCGTGAACAACACAAACCCATCCGTCATCATCTGGCGCATGTTCATTTCCGCCACGATCAACATCGTGCGCCAATACTTCGCAAACAACTTGATGCTCACGATGCGCCTCCGACCAATCGCACATACGCATCTTCGAGCGTCGGCTCGCGGACAACGACCCTGCCGACTTTCAACCCTTCGAGCGCAGACATGACATCGGGCACCGCCTCTGCCCCACGGGACGTCTGGATCAGCAGCATCTGCTTTTGTCCCGCCTCTTCGACAGACAGCGCGTCGGCGAATGGCAGCGCGCGAATCTTTTCCACCATCGCATCAGGGATTCCGAACGTCTCCACCTCTACCACGTTCAAATCGCGGACGTGAGATTTGAGTCCGCCGGGGGTATCGAGGGCGATGATGTTCCCATGATTGATCACCGCGATGCGGTCGCATAACGCGTCGGCTTCGAACATATAGTGAGTGGTCAGTAAAATTGTTTTCTTTTCGGATTGCAGATTCAGAATCACCGCGCGGAAGTCGCGCGCGCCAACGGGGTCGAGACCGAGCGTCGGTTCATCGAGGAATAAAACATCGGGGTCGTGAAGCAATGTGCGTGCCACATGCAGACGCTGTTTCATGCCGCGCGAATACCCTTGCACTTTTTCGTCGCCGCGTCCGTTCAAGCCGACGAGGTCGAGCAGATAGGGAATCCGTTTTTTGGTAACTTCATAATCCACGTTATATAAACTTGCGAAATAGCGGAGGTTGTCAATTCCCGAAAGACGCCAATACAATCCGCGCTCGCCGCCGAAGATGAACCCGATCCGCTTGCGGACTTCGTTTGCTTGCGCGACGACATCGAATCCCTTAACGGAGGCAGACCCACTCGTCGGGATGAGAAGCGTGGTCAACATCTTGACGGTGGTGGTCTTGCCCGCGCCGTTCGGTCCGAGCAAGCCGAACAGTTCTCCCTCTTGAATCTCAAACGAGACGTCGTCTACTGCGACGACTTCTTTTTTCGACCTTCTGACGACGCCGATATGAGATGTGAATATTCGTTTGAGGCGCGCTATCGTAATTGCGTCCATTGATTTCCTTTTTGAAAGTAGAACAATTGTACACTATTCAATCAAAAAGCGGACGAGGAATTCTCGTCCGCTTTTTGGGGTATCGGCTTGAATCTCAGGTCATATTCCGGCGTTACTGAGCGTGGTCAACAAATTGGATAATGCTGAAGCCATCTCAGGATGCGTGCGCTCGAAGTAGGTCATCGTTTCCTGCATCCGCCCGAGAACCGAGTCGTCAGCGTCGGCATCCCCGGAGCGTTCGAGAAGTTCATTGATGTCTTCGCTGAGCGCGCGCAGGAGTTCGCGTCCTTTTTCGTCCACGGCTTCGGTGGCGTCGAGAGTGGTGTGCAATTCTTCGAGTAGTTTGGTGAGTTTTTTATCTGCCATGTTGCCTCGCTTTTCAATCATTGAAATTGAGGATGCGTATCTATTGTACGCCGGGTCTGAGTTCAATACAAGATGTCGCGCGTCGCCTGTTCGATCTCTTCATAAATCCTTTTCACTTCTTCTTTCATCTCTACCGAGACTCCGGCAGTTTGAGGGATGAACTTCACCATATCTTTTGCTTGACGAAACAAGTCTTTGACTTCGGCGATGTAGGAGAAATCGGATTTGCCGAGCCCGGTCGAAGGGACGGGTAAATCTCGCGCCTGCTGAATCAGCTTGCGGGCGCGGAGGAGGCGTTCCGTCGCGGGGATGAGTTTAGGCAATGGATTCTTTCTACACTCAAGCTTTCGCCTTCGGCCTGCCGGCGAATAATCCCCAAACGCCGAGCAACAAGAGAGGCAAACCGATGCAGCTCAAGACCAGAACGCCGGTGTACTGCGCCCAGAAACTGCTCATCTGCACGCGCTTGATGTCCTGAGGATCATAGAAGACCTCCACGTCTTCGCCAATTTCATAGGCTGGAGGCGATGAGCAGACATTTGCAAAAAACTTGACCGGCTCACCGGCTTGCGTGGTGAATTCGATGACGGGACAATAGGTACTCCCGCCATCGTCACTGCTGGAGAGGTTGTAGTCCACAACTTTTCCCGTCGCCTTCTCTGCCGAGGAAAGGAAACTCTGCTCGCGAAAGAAAACGAGCCCGGCAATCCCCAACAGTACGACTCCAAGACCACCAAAGACCAAGACAAAGATTTTCATGGGATATCCTTCAACATTTTGTGGAATGGGATTCAAGCGAGCATCGAATTCGTTCTTGAGGCTGAGACGCTCATCCATTATAAGGTTAGAAGGATAAAAAACAACCCCCAATGGGTGGATTGGGGGTTATCAACTTCTCGTTATGTAAATCAAATCGTTAGGCAGGCAGCAGAGATTTCATTTGTTTGTAGATGAATTCAGCCGCGCGCCTGGGGCTCAAGCGATAGATGAAATCCATGAACTTGGCGTCGGAACCGACGAGCACGCTGTAACGATCCTGCTCGATGGCAGAGACGATGATCTCGGCGGCTTTGTCGGCGGGCAACGCTTTGACCGAAGAAGATTTCGCGTCTGTGGGGGCAGAGATCGAAACGCCCGAGTTGGTGGTAATGTTGGTGGCGATCGCGCCGGGGTAGACCAGCGTCACTTTGACATTGCTGTTCAGGAGTTCAGCGTACAAGCCCTCGGTCATGAGTTTGACCGCCGCCTTGCTCGCGCCGTAGACGGTTTGCCCAGGTACGGGGAGGAACCCTCCCATGCTGGAAACGTTCGCCACATGCGCGACTGGCCGCTGTAACAGATGAGGAAGAAATGCTTTGGTCATATACAACACGCCATACAGATTTACATTCAACACACGTTCAATGGCGTCGAACTTCAGATCGTTCAAGCGGACGAAAGGCTGGATGATACCCGCGTTGTTGATGATGCCGTCCACCACACCGAAGCGGGCGATCACTTTTGCGGGGAGCGCCTCGACGGCCGCTTTGTCCGCGATGTTCAACACAAATGTTGCAAGCCGCTCCTTTTTATCGCCGACAAGGCTCGCAGTTTCTTGCAAGGTCGCCTCGTTGATGTCCACTGCCGCCACGCTCGCGCCTTTAGCAAGCAGATTCAACACGATCTCGCGTCCCATACCGCTCCCCGCGCCAGTTACCACAATCACTTTATTCTGCACTCTCATGATGATTCGCTCCTTTATGTTGATCATGGATCACACGCGTGTCCATCTCAACACAATATTTATCTTTTCTGATTGTAAAGCAAGGTTTGACTTTTTGTTGTAAGAGTTCTGTTATACAAATCAGACGATGTTTATCGTATTAGGCGAGTATGAGATAGCGCCTGCACAAGGAATTATAATTATCACATGCGTTATCAAAGACTCATTGCATCGCTTGCGCTCATCGCGTTAGGGGTGGGGGCAGCGATTCCCCCACAACCCGTTCAAGCGGACGGAAATCACGCGCCAGCGACTCAGGTCAGCGCGTTTGATTTGATCCTCGCCATGAACACTCTCCGTGTTTCATACGGACTGCCGCCGCTGATCGAAGACCCGATCATTGACGCGGTCGCTCAATCCACGGCGCAGATCATGGCGGCGAACAATATGTCGTGGCACATTGGCGATGTGCGCGGACGAATCGCGGCGGCGGGATACGGCAACGGCGGGACCGTATGGGCAACTGAAAACTTTGCCGTGAGTTGGAACGGCGGCATGGGCATTGACGAGATCATGGCGGTGTGGGCAGACCCCGACCACATGCGACCAGCCGTCACGCCTGAGTATTGTCACGTTGGCGCGGGGGTTGCGACAGTCAATGGAAAGACGTATTACATTTTGCAAGCCGCGTATGTTTCGGGGCAGGAATGTGGAAGTTACACTTCGGTTGCGGGAGCGGGAACCAGTTCAGGCTCCGGGTTGATCGTGCCCGTCCAAATTGCAACACCGGATAAGGATGGAAAAATCTTCCATGTTGTGCAGTCAGGACAGTCGTTCTGGTCTATCGCAATCGCTTATCAAATCACTATCCGAGATTTGGAAACATGGAATAACATCACACGCGACACGCCGTTGCAATCGGGGCAACGATTGTTCATCCCAAACAAAAACACGGCGGGATTCGCCACACCGACTCCGCGCGGAATGGTGGTGACGCAGACTCCCGACACAGATGGGAAGATCGTCCACGTGGTTCAGCCGTATCAATCACTGTTTACCATCGGCGAGGCGTATCACGTTTCAGTGGATCGGATTTTGCAGTTGAACGGTCTTCAAGCGGACTGGCCCCTGCAGATCGAGCAAAAACTTGTGATCTCGCCAGGTAATGTGACGCCAAGTCCCACGTTGAGCGCGATCCAAAAACTCACGCCTGACGCGAGCGGAAATTATTATCACATCGTGCAAAGCGGAGAAACACTTTCGGGGATTGCGAACTTATACGACGTGCCTCTCGCAGACTTGATGAACTGGAACGGACTCGGCGCGGCATCGGTCATCATCCCGAATCAAAAATTGCTGTTGCGCGTCACGCCGCCCGCGACGGCGACATCCACACCCGCACCAGCGACGGTTACGGTGACGCCGAGCCCATCGGTGACATCATTGCCGCCAACCGCAATCGCGGCGACGGAAGTTATCCCTGTTGAAGAATCCACGGGCGGTTCTGAATTGGGTATTGGTTTGGTTTTGGGAATTATTTTGGTCGGCGGGGTGTTGTGGTGGAGGTTTTCACGCAAACCGTAGGGGCGAAGGGCCCTTCGCCCCTACATCGCCCCTACGTACAAGAAAGGAAAAATCCTATGAAATACGACCCTCAAAAACACCACCGTGTATCCATACGCTTGAAAGGATACGATTACACCCTCGCAGGCGCGTATTTCATAACCATCGTTGCCTACAAACGGGAAATGTTATTCGGTGAAATCGTAAACGGTGTAATGAGATTGAACCGTCGCGGGGAAATCGTGCGGGAGGAATGGTTCGCGTCGGTGAACATTCGCAAGGAGATCAAGTTATTCGAAGATGAATTTGTGGTGATGCCAAACCACGCTCATGGAATTGTTTGGATCGTAGAAGATGATTCACGGTTTACCATAGACAGAGGTCATCCCGCAGGGGCAGGTCGTGACGTTGTAGGGGCGGACGGCCGTCCGCCCCTACGTTTGAAACCAAAATCATTATCATCCTTCGTGGCGGGATTCAAATCATCCGTTACCAAACGGATTCGGGACGAACTCAACGAAACAGGCATCTGGCAACGGAATTACTACGATCGAATTATCCGCAACGACAAGGAATTGAACGCCATTCGAGATTACATCGAATCCAACCCACGGAATTGGGCGGAGGATGAGGAAAATAAATTGCAAAGTTGACATTGGGTGGACAAATCGAAATTATAATAAATCACTTTTCCTGCCAAACATTCCACACGAGTCAAGCCATGAATAAAAAAGCCTACATATCAAATTACACAATAGACGAGAGCCTAACTTTGACATTTAGGTTTAGCTACACCCAAAAATTGGGCGTTTTTTATACCAATTACGATTCTAACCACTACCCTGTTTATGATGGGAAAATGTATTTTTGGGATTTGTCAGAGAAGGTAAACGATTGGCTCTTGAAAAAATGGAAAATTGCAACAAAAGGGGTAAAACTGCGGGGTCTATATTTTGACAAGCCTGTAACAATGCAACATAGCACAAAAGTAACACGATTGACAAATAACTACTGTCCTGTTTGTCTTCAAAAGAAATCTTATTTTGAGAATCATCATTGCGTGGAACGGTCTGAAGGTGGACCAGATGGACATAAGAACGTACTTAGAATCTGCGGGACCTGTCATGCCATTATTACAAGAGGTTGCCTTGAAGAGCGATGGCCTATGTCAAACACTGCTCTTTTTCATCAAGTAATGTACTTCGGAATGGAAGTTTACCCAAGAGAATTTAGAAAAATAAATCATAAGGATTATGAAGGTGAAAACAAGCGCAAAGCAGGGTTCGAAGAAATTTTGAAAAGTTACGACGGTAAAAACAAAGAGGAAAAAGATAAATGGCAGACAACAGCAATGGCGATTGGACGATATTTCTATCAATTTTATAGGGACATCTCTGGAGGAATACGGTCATGGAAAAAAGCAGCAAAACTTTATCCGACCATTTATAAGGAATTCGAAGAAGTAAATTTGTTATGAAGTCATTCTTTATAATTTATCTCCTGACAGTGATACAATCAATTAAAACCGCAAGCGCCCTGTACGGGCGCTTATGCGGTTGTTATCTAATCTTTTTGAGTTTTACACTAATGACCATTACTGCTAACGCCAGTACGGTCAAAGCGGCAAACCCTGTCATTGGACTGAAGTCAATGCTTCGTAGCCAATTTAGTATTTCCTCAATATTCAAGAACCTCACCTCCTTTCAGCAAAAGAAAAAGTCAGGAGACAGTCACCTCAAAAGTGACTGTCTCCTTTTGCACTAACACTCACTAAACCCACACGCATAACACTTCCTGCATCCCTCTTCATTCACCACGGCGGCTTCGCCGCATTCGGGGCACAGGTCGCCGATCTTCATTTTGGGTGATGCTTGCATTGCGCTCACCTCTTCCTCAATGGTGTGACCGCCGTTGCCATTGGATTTCTTTTCATCCAAGTCGGTTTTCATGCCATCTTTCTCGCGCAGATATGTATCCAGCACTTGTCCGATCCCATCGGGCAGGGACCGCACGCGATTGGGACCGAATCCCAGCGAGCGACCGCCGCCGATGCCGATGAGTTGACGTACGATCTCGCGCA